>JAFYZR010000009.1 GCA_017557345.1 Paludibacteraceae bacterium
AATTAGGGATTCATAGTATATCATCATACGGACAAAACAGTTGAAAGAACCATAGATTTTGCCCTTGCCCTTTTCATCCAAAGGAGCTGAAGGATCCGGGATCCCTTCCCTTTGCGCATAATACCGCTGGACGAAAGAGTCATAACGGGTTTGCTGCTCAGGAGTCGCCGTGCCTTTTTTAACAGCTTGAATAAGTGAATTAGCTTCTTTGGAAGCTTTTCCGAAAGCCGTTTGGTGCTCAAGTTCGGCTCCTTGTGCCGGATTGATCTTGAAATTCCGGGGATTATCAAGGATGTACGCCTCGATTCGTCCGATTTTCGTCACATCTCCATTCGGTCCACGGAAATGTTTGCGACGCTGAACAATACCCTTATGGGCTTTGTTTACAGAACCGATCACTTCTTCAATTCCCGGAGAATACTTAATTTTTGCCATAGTTTAGAAGAGTTTAATTATTACCTATATATAGTTTACAAATAATCTATAAATAACCTACTAATAACCTACAAATCACCTACTAATCACCTACTAATCACCTACTCAAATAGTTATTTTTGATGCAAAGGTAGTGCTTTTTAGGGATATATGCAAATATTTTTGACAAAAATAGCGTAGAAAGTGTATTTTTTGTGCACTTAATATATGAAAATAGGCATTTTTTTAGAAAAGCACCATCGAAGCGATGCTTGAACTGGGTATAATTTCTTAACTACAAGGTTACGATTATTTCGAATCGCCAAGTCAAAGCACTTCTTCATGGTCAATGGAAAAGTTAGACCAATGTCCAAATTCAATTTGGACGCAATGGACAAAGTGAGTGTGGGGACCTGATTACGTGCTCACGTGATTAGGTGATCACGAAAGTGCAGGATAATATCTCTGCAAATAAACGAAACTTTTGAGCGCGTTTACCAAGCGCCTGTAATACAAAGAAGAAAAACGCGGCATAGTGTCGCGTTAGAATCTGTACGTTCTCATCATTTCTTGCATTTCCTCTCTATCATGCAGATTCATTGGGAGCAAAGAAAGGCCATTCAAACCTCCCACATACACATAAGAAATCATTTTCGAGTCACCTATAATACTTCTAATTGCTTGTCTTGTAATATCGTCTTCTCCCAAGATATATACATGCGTTATAGCTCCAGAAATATCAAGTGCCTCACATTCCTTGTTTTTTGTCACCATCCGATACTCGTTTTCGTGATCCCAATGCCAATGCTTTCTATAGAAAAGATTATCTCTATTCTTTACCACAAAAGTTCGAGCAGCATCTTCTCTTTCTGCGTCCACTCCATAGATATGCGTCGGCTCTAATTTCTTTTTATAGGATATTTTGCTTTTATAAACGCCCTTGGGGAAGTTAATCTTGGAACTGTCAATCTCTATACATACTCCGCTTCTTTGGTAATCCCTTGCATAGTGCCCCCACATCATCGGAGATGCGTAGCCTTCACAATCTTTGCTATCTACGCAAAAACTAATTTGTCTATATTGCTCTACCTCTTTAAAGACATTTTCTCTGAATTGTTTGAATACTCCGGCAGAATATTTCTTTCCGTTATACTCTAAACTCTGCTGAGTAAAACGGTATATCTTCTCCCTTTCATAAATATCATTACAATTTGTCCATGGCGAGAATTTTAGTTTCTGTTGTATCCAGATTGCGCAAAAATTTGTGAATGTAGTATAATGATATAGTTTCATGGTATCTTTTATTTGTTATTGTTAGTTACAAACTCCCAATGGTATCCAATATAAGATTCCCTTTTGCCTTGTGCAGCCCAACTGATATAATCGGGACTTACACCATATTTTCTACCCGCAGCAGAAAGAGAAGGAAAAATCTCTCCCGTTTCAATATTCCTAACAGGACGTTTGGATGGGTGCTCATCAATCAAGCCTAAATCATCCAATATACCTCTATTATATGCTGTAGAATATGCCGAGGGCGCCCCATCTGAAAACTCTTTCCTTGTTCGATACTTAGCAGCTTCCGCCCTAAGAGCCTCATCAGTCCATATTCTCGTATATGAGCCAATCGAACCAGAAACACGCCCCGTTTTTGCGGAATTTATAACATTCCACCCCTCTTCTTTGTATCGTTTCAACCAATTGTCTTCAACCTCTCTACTCTCTAATGGAGTTAAGTTTTCTGCTAATATTCTTGGTCCCGGCACACCAATACCTCTTGATATAAAATATTCATATACAGGACTATTCTTCTTGTGCTTATGTGGATGTGAATGCTCTCTATGTCTTCTTTTTATGTCGTTAGTTAATCCCACATATACTACATTTGCTTCAACATCTTCATAAGCGTATACAACATGCTTACTTGCTCCCAAATCTCCTTTATATTGTTCTGGTACTTCAAACCATGTAATGTCATCATACCATCCCATTGCTTTTGCGCGATTATAAGCACCCCCATGCAGACGTTCAAATTCGCTTGCATATCTACAGGATCTGGCAATTGCCATTACTTCTTCATATGTGTAATCAGAGTGACGCTCCCTTTGTAAGAAGCTGAGATCTAATTTTCGGGAAAGGGCGATGCTGTAGAGAGAGGGTTTCCCTTTCACAAAATCTTTAAGGAATTTATATTTTCTGGCTTCTTTAAGGATATAGTCGGATGGTATCTTGCGTCCCTCAACTCTATCTTCAAAACTACATTTTGGGCATCCTTTCCCTAAATGTGCATGGGTAGCAGGTAATTGTAAAAATCTCCCATGTTTGGGACAAATAATACATACTTTATGTGCCGAGCCTCGAAAAACGACCTTACTATAATCATATTTGTCGCCATGGAAATAACGAGCTCCTTCGTAAAATGCCTCTTTATCAAGAATATACTTACCACCACATTTAAGGCACCCACTTCCATGTATATGGTTCACTGGCTTTTGCCAAAACTCACCATGTGCTGGGCATATAATACATACTTCTGTTGTACTGTTTATATAGTTTACTTTTGAATAATCGTATTTATCACCGTGGGCTTGCTTTGCTTTCTTTATAAAGTCTTGCAGAGTGTCTCTGACACTTCTGATTCTCATTTGCTGAGCACATATTGGACATCCACCACCTCTTAAGTGAGAATTTGGAATTTGTTCAAATTCGCCATGCTCAGGACAGATAATACAAACATTGGTCTTATTGTTCTTATATACTACTTTAGAATAATCATACTTGTTCCCATGAACTTTCCTTGCCTTTTCAATAAAATCATCTGCTGTTGATTTTACACTTCCACCACATTTCGGACATCCTTTCCCTTGAACGTGTTCAGTTGGTTTCTGCCAAAACTCACCATGTTTCGGGCATACTATACAAATTTTTGTTTTGTAGTTGATATAGTTTGCTTTAGAGTAATCGTATCTATTTCCGTGTTTCTTTTTAGCTAAGGATAAAAAATCAGCAAATGAGTAAGCTCGTTTCTCCCGCATTTTTATTGTGCCACATTGCGGACAACCTTGACCATTGAGATGGGCGCTAGGTTGTTGCCAGAACTCGCCATGTTCTGGACATACTATACAAATTTTTGTTTTTAAGTTACTATATTGTATTTTTGAATAATCATACTTGTCGCCATGAACTTGCTTGGCCTTTTCTAAAAACCATTCTTTAGTTCTTGTTCGCGAATCTGCCATACGTTCTTTACCACATTTGGAACAGCCTATTCCACGTAGATGCGAATTAGGGACTTGCCAAAACTCACCATGTTTGGGACAGATTATGCAAACTTTAGTCTTGTTGTTCTTATATACTACCTTGGAATAATCGTACTTATCCCCATGCACGGCTTGCGCTTTATGCATAAATTCCTCAATGGTCATTTTGTGCTATGATAATCGGAGTAGAGTAAGCGGATGGGATAATATGGCACACGGATTGCAAGGCTTGCAAGCAAGCTGATTATTATGGCAGTAGATCGGTGAGGTCACCGAAGATTTCGCCCACGACAACATCCATCAGTCGAGTGCGTTGGGAGTAATTGCCGTATCCCTTGCATTGGTTCACAGTCATGGAAGCCAGTTGCTTGCCGGTGCTGATTTCAATGAGTTGCAATTTGCCGTTGATGATAGCACCTCCGCTTGACACACCCACACCGAAGGCGGATGCAGTACCACTTCCCATGTCGACTTGATTGACCGTAAGAACGAATTTGTATTTTGCTTTGGACGGATTGACCCAGATGCAATGGTCTTTCATATCTTCCCGTTCGTCTTCATCCTTGCAGTTTTGGTAAGCACGCCAGACTTCGGGATTGACGGTAATAAGAACTCCGTTCTTGTTTTTCCTGTTAAAACAAGCTCTTCCGGGATATTTTTCCCAGGCGGTGCAGTTGGTGATGAACCGCTTAACCGAAGGCCAATCGCGCACCCAATCAGAGCCTTGCGATTTATTATATGCATCGATAGAACCGCGGTTCTTTTCTACGTTGCCACTCCGGTCAAATTCGACCACTTTGGCTTTCGACCAATCGATTTCGACATAAGCATATTCGCCTTTGTTCGTCAAAGCCTTGAGGTTACCAGAGACGAGTTTAACGTCCGCATAACAGATAGTTCCGACTGCGAGCAGTAAGGAAGCCAAAAAGAGTTTTTTCATAAGTGGGTATTTTAAAATCGAGGACAAAGATACGAAAAGTTTCGCAAATATGCAAACAAAATACTCATTTTTTATAAATCTTTATAAAAATCTTGCATATGTTATTTTTTTTTAGTACCTTTGCACCAAATTTGTTTTTTAATTCATGAAAGAGATTAGTACGAAGAAATTAGCGGATACGATAGTAGAAGGGATCCGCAATCGTAAAGGTCAGCGCATCGTGACGATAGACCTGCGCAAGATTAAAGATGCGCCAGTAGAGATGATGATTCTATGTGAGGGTCAGAGTAACACGCAAGTGTCAGCAATTGCCGATGAAATCGACGATTTTGTGCGTACAGAGACGCATATTCACCCGTTGAGTGTAGCCGGCGAGGAGAACGCAGAATGGATAGCGATGGACTACGGCACGATTTTTGTGCACGTAATGCAACGCGAGCCGCGGGCGTTCTATGATATAGAACATCTGTGGGCGGACGGGAAGATTACTGAGTTACCCGAAATTTTGTAGTTTAGAGTTTAGCGTTTAGAGAAATGGCAGAAAAGAATGATAACAGGCGTCATGCGCCTCAACCTAAAAAAGGTAAGCAGCCAAGTGGTCCGCGTAGATGGTTGAGCATGCTGTTCTATGTGGCGGCATTTGCGCTGTTGGGCTATTGGATTTACGGTGACCGAGACGGTCAGAGTCCAAGTAAAGATTTGAGTTACACGAAGTTAACGGCTTATGTCGAGGCAGGTGCGATAGAGAAGATCTCCGTGTCCGACGACTTGATGGCAAAAGCTGTTGTCAAGCCTCAAAGTTATACTTTGGTGTTTGGTACGCAGGGCGACGGAGAGCGTGCAAAAGGCATACTTAAGACTCAAGTTCCTTCGATGGAGGAGTTCTCCAAGTTTATGGATACCGTGAACGCGAAACGTAAGGCAGAAGGCGAGGCATCAATCGATGTGACGTTCACCAAATCGCGCGATTATTGGTATTTGATACTCGTCAATATTCTTCCGTTCGTATTGATAATTCTTTTCTTCGTCTATATGAGCCGTGGAATAGGCGGAGCCGGAGGAGCTGGTGGAATCTTTGGCGTAGGCAAGGCGAAAGCACAACTTTTTGACAAAGACAAGAAAGATAAAGTGACGTTCCAAGACGTTGCGGGTCTTTATGGCGCGAAACAAGAAGTGCAAGAAATAGTAGAGTTTCTCAAAAACTCGAAGAAATATACTGAGATAGGCGCGAAGATTCCCAAGGGCGCGTTGTTAGTAGGTCCTCCGGGAACGGGTAAGACCTTATTGGCAAAAGCTGTAGCCGGCGAAGCTAATGTGCCGTTCTTCTCGATGAGCGGTAGTGATTTTGTGGAGATGTTTGTCGGAGTCGGAGCAAGTCGTGTTCGCGACCTCTTCCGTCAAGCAAAAGAGAAAGCACCAGCTATCATTTTTATCGATGAAATCGACGCAATTGGCCGTGCTCGAGGCAAAAATGTGATGACGGGCGGTAACGATGAGCGCGAGAGTACGCTCAATCAGTTATTGACAGAAATGGATGGTTTCGGCACAAACTCCGGTGTTATTATTCTGGCTGCAACAAACCGTGCAGATGTGCTGGATCCGGCGTTGCTGCGTGCCGGTCGTTTCGATAGACAGATTCATGTGGAATTGCCTGATTTGCAGGAACGCAAAGAGATATTTCTCGTTCACCTTCGCCCGATTAAGTTAGATGACAGCGTAGATGTAGATTTCTTGAGCAAACAGACTCCCGGTTTCTCGGGTGCCGACATCGCTAATGTATGTAACGAGGCAGCGCTGATAGCAGCCCGCGGCGGACGAAAGAAAGTGACGAAACAAGATTTTATGGATGCCGTGGATAGAATAGTGGGCGGCTTGGAGCGTAAGAACAAAATCATGACCGAAGAGGAGAAGAAGTCGATTGCATTCCATGAGGCCGGTCATGCAACGATCAGCTGGCTGCTGCGTTGGGCTAATCCGCTTGTGAAAGTGACGATTGTACCCCGCGGTGTGGCTTTAGGCGCAGCCTGGTATCTGCCGGAAGAGCGCCAGTTGATAAACGAGGAACATATTCTTGATGAGTTGTGCTCGCTTTTAGGCGGTCGTGCAGCTGAGCAATTATTCTTGGATCAGACATCTACAGGCGCTCTGAATGACCTTGAGCGTGCGACAAAACAGGCATATGCGATGGTGGCTTTCTATGGCATGAGTGATAAGCTGAAAGATGTAAGTTTTTACGATTCCACCGGACGTTATGACTATGGATTTGTAAAACCTTATTCGGAAGATACGGCGACATTGATTGACCAAGAGACACAACGTATCATTGCCGACCAGATGGCTCGTGCAAAGCAGATACTGGCTGATCATGCAGACGGTCATCATCAGATAGCTCAATTGCTCATCGAACGCGAGGTGATTACATCAGAAGACGTGGCTGCTATTCTCGGTCCGCGCCCATGGAAGAGTCGTGGCGATGAAGTATTAGAGGCCAATGCGAAATTAGAGGCATCAAAGGAACAGGCAGCACCGAAAACGCGTCGAAGCCGTTCCAAGAAAAATGATAACTCACAAAAAACAGAGAATAATGAAGAAAATAATGCTTAACATCCTGCTGCTCTGCGCAGCTACGATGATTTCGGCGCAAGAAGCGCCGGAGAAACTGCCGATGGATCCAGAGGTTCGTTATGGTCAGTTAGACAACGGACTGACATATTATATCCGTCATAATGAACAGCCAAAGCAACGCTGCGAGTTCCATATCGCTCAAGCAGTAGGTGCTATCCTTGAAGAGGATCATCAGAATGGTTTGGCGCACTTCCTGGAACATATGGCATTCAACGGAACAGAGCATTTCGAAGGCAAGGGAATTATCAATTATTTTGAGTCCGTTGGTGTTAATTTCGGAGGGAATATCAATGCCTATACTTCCATTGATGAGACCGTTTATCGTCTCTCTGATGTGCCGACCTACCGCGAAGGCATCTTGGATAGCGCGTTGCTCGTGATGCGTGACTGGAGTTGCGGTTTGTCGCTGTTACCAGAAGAGATTGATGCCGAGCGTGGAGTTATTCGCGAAGAATGGCGTACCCGCCGTACAGCAGATTGGCGTATCTGGTCGCAAATGCAGCAGAAAATGTATCCCGGCACGCAATATGCCAAGCGTGATGTGATAGGAGATACTGCGGTCATTAATAACTTTGAGTATCAGGCGCTTCGTGATTATTACCACAAATGGTACGGTCCTGATAATCAGGCTATTATCATTGTCGGTGATATCAATGTGGATACGATGGAGGCAAAAGTCAAAGCACTTTGGGCAGATGTGCCACGCCGTGAGAACTTCGGTGAACGCCCTATATACACGGTTAATCATAACGACAAACCGTTAGTTGCTCTTGTAACGGATCCGGAGGCTCAATATAGCCGTATAACGATACAATATAAGTTTGATCAATTGCCCGAAATTTTCCAAGGGACAGCACAGGAATACATGATTCATCTTGTACGCGAATTGGTATGCGATATATTGGACAATCGTTTAGATGAACTGGCACTTGATCCGAACGCATCGTTTACTGGCGCAGGGTGTTACTATTCCCAAGTGGCAAAGAAAATGGATGCTTTTATGGCCGTTATCATCCCTAAAGAAGGGCGTGAGACAGAGGCTTATAATGATCTTCTTTTCCAATTAGAGAAAATGCATCGCTATGGTTTTACAAATGCTGAATTAGAGCGTGTAAAGAGCGAGAAGCTGAACTCGATTGAGAAATACTACAACGAGCGTAATACCCGTAGAAATATCACATTAGCTCGTGAGTGTATCCGTCATTTTGAGGATAATGAGTCCATGCCGGGTGCTCAATGGGAATATGAATTTGTGCAGGCTGTTCTTCCGATGGTAAGTCTGGAGACAGTGAACAATGTGGCGATGGCACTTATTCATGCTAATCCGTCTGTGGCTGTTTCCGGTCCGCAGAAAGAAGGTGTAAATCTTCCATCAGAAGAAACCATTCTGGCAGCCCTCAATGGTCAGAAAGATTTGGCTATCGAAGCTCCGAAAGAGGAGACTATCGATTCCGAACTTGTGAAAAAACTGCCGCATAAAGGTAAGATTAAGAGCACGACTCGCGATGAAGAATTAGGCATCACCGAGTGGACATTGGCTAATGGAATAAAAGTCGTATTCAAACCGACAGAGTTTAAGGCAGATGAAATATTGATGCGCGCATTCTCGAAAGGTGGTTTGTCACAAGTGAAGACGGAAGATCTGCCTTCCGCAAAGATGGCAACATTTGTGGTGCAACTTTCCGGTATAGGCCGTTTCAACGCTACGGAATTAGAGAAGGCATTGGCGGGAAAGACCGTTTCCGTCAGTCCAGAGATATCGGATAACATCGAGCAACTTATCGGCTCATCTTCTATAAAAGATTTTGAGACGATGCTGCAACTGATGTATCTCTATTTTACCGCTCCTCGTCGTGACGAGAAAGCGTACGAAACACTTCAGGCGATGCTGCGCAACCAGTTAGCTAATCGCGACAAGAACCCGAAGGCTACATTCTCGGATTCGATCCAGATGATGAGTTCTGATCACTCGCCACGTACGATTTTGATGAAGTTGGAATTATTGGATCGCGTAAGTCTGGATAAAGCATTGGAGATTTATAAGGCTCGTTTCGCCAACCCTGCAGACTTTACTTTTGTATTCGTGGGTAACATCAATCCTGACGATCCGAAAGTTCAAGATCTTGTTTGTCAATGGCTTGGCGGTCTGAAAACGAAGAAAAATCGTGAAGATGTAATCGATCATCATGAAACCGTTGCTCTTGGTCAACAGAAGAACTATTTCAGCCGTCAAATGGAGACAACAACCGCCTCCAACCGTATTCAATACACTTCATATGATATTCCTTATACGCTGGCTAATGATTTGAATATGGAGATCATCGGACGAATCTTGCGTACCCGCTATTTGGAGTCGATACGTGAACGCGAAGGTGGTTCTTATGGCGTCGGTACATACGGATATCTCAATATTCTTCCGACACCGGAGGCCGGCCTTTTGATGCAATTCGATACAGATCCACAGAAACAGACACGACTGATGGAAATTATCCATGAAGAGGTACAGACTATCGTGGATAACGGTCCGTTGGCTTCTGATCTCCAGAAAGAGAAAGAATCAATGTTGAAGGATTTCCAAGAAGATTTGGAAAAAAATACCTATTGGCGTAGCGCGCTGTACTTCTATTATATGTATGGCACGGATAAAATCCGGGAATACAAGGCAGCAGTTGAAACTATCACCGCAGAAACAGTTCAGACTACGCTTAAGCAACTTGTTTCTGCCGGCAATATGTTTGAAGTAGTTATGTTCCCCGAAGCAGCCAATGAGTGAACCAAAAAACATCATAGTAGTCAATGATGACGGTTGGGGTACAGCAGGAATCCGACTACTCGCCAAAGAGATGACCAAACTAGGTCATGTGACAGTCATTGCTCCTGATGGCCCACGAAGTGGATTTGCAGCAGCTATTAGTGCTGCAAATCCTATTTATCTGCGTCGCGTTGAGGATCATGATCTAAATGGAGCTGAGGTGTACGTAACTAATGGAACTCCCGCTGACTGTATTAAGATAGCGCGTGAGTTTCTATTTCCGGATACACCGATAGATCTTGTCGTATCAGGTATTAACCATGGTTCTAACGCCTCTATCAATGCGATGTATTCGGGAACTATTGGTGCGTGTTTCGTAGCGGCAGAGAAAGGCATACCGGCTATAGGTTGGTCTATCAATGACCATCATATGGATGTGGATTTGCATTGGTTGCAACCTTTCTTGGTGGAAGTGACACAGCATTTATATGAAGAGGGGATCGCTTCACGGACAATCTTTAATATTAATGCACCTGTAGGTGAGATACAAGGTATTCGCTGGACGCGGCAATGTGTTGGCCATTGGTCGCAAGAATTGGCACCGATAAATGAACCTTTGCCTGAAGGAGTACAGAAGGGTTGGAGATTAGCTGGGGAGTTCATTAATGATGAACCATCTGCTACGGATACAGATATATGGGCGATGGATCATCAATTGCTGGCCATAACCCCATTAACTATTGATTGGACGGCATATGGATCGCTTTGATCGCTATTGGATAGGTATCTTAATAGGACTTCTTATACCTGCTCTATTCGGGTTGACTTATATTGAAGTAATGAATCTTTGGTATCCATTACAAACCTTTCAATTTCAAGCCGGAGGAGTATTGAGCAAGTTGCTGTTGGTATGTGTTTTCCCTGATTTGGCATTGCTCTTTGTATTCTATACGACGGACACATGGCGTTTAGCCAAAGGAGTTCTTGCAGGTGCGATGCCATATGTTTTGGCTGCACTTATCGTATCGATGTAATGATATCGGCTGCTGTTACCGAAGCAGATTGAGAACCTAAAATAGAACGGAGATGTTGGTATGAAGCCAGCATCTCTTTTTTATATGCTTTATTGGTCAATATACGCTCTACCTCCGCAGCTACATTGTCTACCGTAAATTCATTTGCTAAGCATTCTCGGATAATTTCTTTGTCGGCAATGATATTTACCGGTGTGAAATAGGGGATAGAAAAAAAGAACGATTGTAATCTTTTACGCGTCAGTGCAAAGAACCAGTTGCATGCTAAATGGTACACTGCTACTTGCGGGCATCCTAACAATGCTGTTTCAAGCGTAGCAGTTCCGGAATTCACGATAGCTGCTTTGGCTGCTTTTACTATTTGGTATGTATCACGCGCCAATTTTTCGCCATTTTGCAGATAAGGGGCATAGAAAGTATCTTTTATTCCGGGAGCGGCACAGACAACGATATTATAATTAGGGAATCGACGTGCAGCTTCTAACATACGTGGAAGGCAATTTGAGATTTCAGAAGGACGCGAACCGGGAAGAATTGCAATTATGTCTTCTTTTATGGAATCACCCATTCCTTTTTTGGAGAAACACTCGATGGCCTCTACCGTGGGATGCCCGACATAGGTGCATTGATAGCCGTATTTCGCGTAGAATGCAGGTTCGAAAGGAAAGATTCCAAGCACTTTGTCACACAAGCGTGCTATCTTATGAATGCGTCTCCGCTTCCATGCCCATACCTTCGGGGGAATATAATAGATAATCTTTGTCTGTGGGAGATGCTTGCGGCAGAAAGCAGCCATTCGTAAATTGAAAGAAGGATAATCAATGAGAATCAATACATTAGGTTGCTCTTTTAGTAGTGCTTTGCGTGCAATGCGAAAATTCTCGCTTACATCGCGCCAGTGACGAATGACTGCAACAAAACCCATAAACGCCATATGACGTATGTGCCGATATAGATAGCATCCCTCAGTAGCCATACAATCGCCACCCAATCCTGCAAATTGCGCTTCTGGATCTCGTTGCTTGATTTGTGCTATTAGAGCAGCTGCATGTTGGTCTCCTGACGCTTCGCCGGCTAATATGAAATATCGATTAGCGATAATGATTACCAATTAGGAATTAACAACATCAATCACTTTTTGAGCCAAAGCATTGGCTTCTTCCATGGTCGCTGCTTCTGAATAAACGCGAATAATAGGTTCTGTGTTGGATTTACGGAGATGCACCCAACCATCAGCGAAATCTATCTTTACGCCATCGCGGTCATTAACGCGTTCATCCTTATATAATTCTTTCACGCGTGCCAAGATGGCATCTACATTGGTATCCGGGGTTAGATCAATACGATTTTTGCTGATACAATAATCGGGTAGAGTGCGGCGTAATTCACTCACTTTAATATTGAGATGTGCCAGATGACTCAAGAATAGCGCAATCCCAACCAGAGCATCACGGCCATAGTGGCATTCCGGATAAATCACACCTCCGTTTCCTTCGCCGCCAATCACAGCACCAACGCGTTTCATTTCTGCCACAACATTTACTTCGCCAACGGCACTTGCGCTATATTCTCCGCCATGCGCGAGAGTAACGTTGCTCAAAGCACGCGTGCTGGACATATTACTAACTGTGTTGCCGGGAGTATGTCGTAATATATAATCTGCTACACTTACAAGCGTATATTCCTCTCCAAACATTTCTCCGTTTTCGCAGATAATAGCCAATCTATCCACGTCAGGATCCACTACAAAACCAACGTCTGCTTTTCCCAACTTGAGGAGTTCACTTATCTCCGTAAGGTGCTGTGGCAGAGGTTCAGGATTGTGGGGGAAATGACCATTGGGCGTGCAGTTTAATTCAATAATGTTTTTTACTCCAACGGCACGTAGAATAGCAGGAATAGCAAGTCCGCCTACTGAGTTTACACAGTCGATAGCTACAGTGAAATTACGTTTTTGGATGGCAGCGACATCGACTAATTTTAGTTTTAGCACTTGCTCTATATGATAAGGTAGATAATCCTTATTTGTTATATGTCCTAATGCATCTACCTCTGCAAAAGTGAAGTCTTCCGCATCTGCAATAGCCAGTACACCTTTTCCTTCTTCATCATTCAAAAACTCGCCGTGTTCGTTGAGTAACTTGAGCGCATTCCATTGTTTGGGGTTATGGCTGGCTGTCAGAATAATGCCTCCGGCAGCTTTTTCACCGGTTACGGCTAATTCGGTTGTAGGAGTCGTTGCCAAACCGATATTCACTACATCGTAGCCCATGCCCATAAGTGTTCCGCAAACAATCTGTTCTACCATTTGTCCACTTAGACGCGCGTCACGACCTACTACTATCTTATTATTATTTGGCATGGCAGCACGTCGTTGCGTAGCATAAGCCGCTGTAAAACGAACGATATCCACGGGATTAAGTCCCTCGCCTACGCGACCGCCTATTGTGCCGCGGATTCCGGAGATACTTTTTACTAAACTCATATTATTGTTTTACCTTTATTTTTAATATATAAACATACGGAGTAACGGAACTGTTGTCCGTCTCGAATCCTAGTTTGCTTGGACAAATGATTTCGCATTGCGAATCAGCATACTTCATTTGCTTAATAGCTAAGTGCCATCCTACTGCATCACATTCGCTGTAATTCAGATAATGAAACTCTACCGGATATGCTTGGTCTAAAGTGCTCCAATAGCTGAGTGTGTCAGCATGCTCTGTGAGCCCGAATTTCTTATACCGAACCACAATCAGATCATTTGCCACAATCGTTTGAGAGGTGTCTCCTTTCTCAATCTGGTGGTAATAGAAATTATCTACTCCGCTTACTTTGTAGTATTCTTTCTCTCCCCACACATGATCCTCTGTAGGTTCATCATACACAATTTGGAGGCCATTACGACTGATATAATTCGCAATTAATTTGTCCTCTTGTTTGCGGAGGTTAGAATACGTGTTATTGTTACAACCGGTCACTAATAATGCAATGCCGATAATCCCGAAAAAGATAACTTTTTTCATTTATTTCAATTCTATTTCTATAATTACATTTGTATAAGGCGGAACATGTGTTGTTCCTTGCAATCCGTAAGCTGCATACCAAGGTGCAAGCAATCGTGCTTTTCCACCGCTATGTAACTCGCCGATGTTCATTTCAACGGCAAGAGGCAGTTCTTGCTTGCCAAGTTGATAATATCCTTCGCTATCCAAAAGAAGTTTTCCGTCTAAGTCATACGTTCGCATATGCACCGTCCATGATTCACCAAATAAGGGCGATATCTCGGTATCTTCACCGCGGTCAATAATCCGCATCCATGTGCCGGCTTCGTAGAGTGCGTAAGGTTCGTCTTGCGCTTGTGCAAGTTGTGCCAATTGTTTGTCTGCTGCTACTGCCAACTGATAATTTAATTCCATTAATGCGATGGAAGCACTATCCGCTTTTGGCGTTTCTCCTCTGCGTTGGCTTGGCCGCTGAGGCGCTTGATGCCCGCAGGCCGAGAGAAGAGCAGCAATGATTAATATGAATCCGAGTTTATTCTTCATTCTTAGTTCTTTTCTAATGCCGCCCGTCTATATTCGCTAGGCGTTACACCATAAGTATTCTTAAAGCATTTAGCAAAATAGCGCGAGTCATTCATACCTACCATATAGGTCACTTCGGTGATGTTATACCTACGTTCTTCCAGCAGTTGTGCGGCGCGTTTAATACGCATCTCTCGGATGAATTCTACAGGACTTAAACCGGTCATGCTCTTCAACTTGTTGAAGAAAACGGTACGTCCCATGCTCATTTCCTCTACCAATTCGTCGACCGTAAGCGTGTTGTTATCCATTTGCCTATTCATCACATCAAGCAGTTTTGCCAAAAATGCATCACCGGGCACTTGTTCTTCCGCTTTCTGTGGTTCGAGACGCATTAGGCGTTGCCGATAACTTTGCTCCAATTGCTCGCGCTGTATTAATATATTATGAACGCGCGCACGCAGGTATTCCGGTTCAAACGGTTTTGTCACATAATCATCTGCACCGAATTGTAGCGCTTGTAAACGACTCTCAATAGCCGTTTTTGCGGTAAGAAGAATAACGGGCAGATAATCCAATTCCGGATTCTTCTTGATGAACTGCGTCAGTTCCAAACCATCCACATTCGGCATCATCAAATCCGTTATTACCATATCAATCGGTTTGGTACGGATAATCTGTTTCGCCTCGGCACCATCACACGCACTCTCTACATTGTAATCGCGACTTAAAATGGTGGTCAGGAAATGTCGCATATCTTGACTGTCATCTACGATGAGGATAGTTCGTTTGCTATCCTGTTGTTCCTGTTCTATGGATTGCAATTTATCTTCCAGCGTAGGTTCAGTTTGTGCCAACGGCGAGATGGTTGCCGCATCAATAAAATCAACTTCTGAACCGAAGTGCTCTTTGCCGGTGTGTAGTAATACGGTAATTGTTGTTCCTTTGCCCACTTCGCTCTCAACTTCGATATATCCGTGATGCAAATCCACTAATTCTTTGGTGAGATTCATTCCAATACCGGTTCCTGTTGTGTTGGCATTATTGATCTCATTATTGCTTGAGAACCGTTCAAAGAGCATATTGCGTTTTTCGGGCGCAATACCGATTCCTTCGTCTTGCACGGATAACATCACAAAGCCCGGCTTATTATCAATAATTACGCGAATACTCTTGCCTGCAGGGGTAAACTTAAATGCGTTGCTCAGCAGATTCCAAAGGATGGTATCCATTCGTCCGCGATCGACCCAAACGGTCGAGTCGGAGGCTTTGTTAACTATCTCAAAATGAATATGTTTGTCGTAAGCCTCTTTCTTAAAGTTCATGCTCGTTTCCTCGACCAACTCGCTCAATAAAGTCTCTTGCACTTTCAGTTTCATCTTCTGATTTTGCACTTTGCGGAATTCGAGCAATTGATTAACCATGCGAAGCATGCGTTGGCTGTTACTTTGAACAATTTCCAGTTGACTGCGTACGTTTTGACTAATACGTTCATTCTGTAAAATGTTCTCAACAGGGGCGATGATTAGGGTGAGTGGAGTGCGCAACTCATGACTGATGTTGGTAAAGAAACGCAATTTGATATCTGTTACCTGTTGCTCAACTTTCACTTTCTGGCGCAAGCCATTGTACATCGCTACGCCAAATACGACAATGGCGATAAAGAGCATAACGCCTATGATATATAGGCATATCGCCCACCAAGACAGCCATAGCGGACGTCTCACGAAAATCACGAGTGTTTTTTCATTATCTACATCTCCGCCTTCTCGATTGGTTGAACGAACATGGAAAACATAATCGCCATGCAATAGATTGCTATAAGTGACGCGTCGTAGGTCGGTTGGGCGATTCCAATCCTTGTCGATGCCGTCCATTTTGTAATAATAAACTATCTTGTCCGCGCCCACATATTCCATGGCCGCATAATCAATAGTCACGTTACTGCCGTTATCCACGGTGATTGTATCGCCTTCCAATTCTTTATCTTGCACCAGAATACGCGTGATGCGTATTGGAGGAACGGAATTGGAATGAACAATTCGGGATGGATCAAACGAGCAGTAGCCATTGGAATATCCGAAAAGAATTGTACCACTCGGCAGACGAAGTGCCTCTGCTTCTGTGAAATAGGTATTATGCTCGCCGTCTAACGCATCATAATAATACAGAAAATGGGTGTCAAGGTTGTATTGTGCGATATCGCTTTCCGAACTGAACCAAAGGTTCGTGCCATCGCCGGTCATACTCATGATGATATCATGATAGGTCTCCAGATGCTGAATATGATAAGTCGGATCGTTGATATCTATGGTCAGTAGTCCGCCGCCGAAAGAACCCAACCATAAGCGTTCATGACTGTAATGGAGAGCACGGATGTCATAACTCGGAATAACCGTACTCTCGCCGTTATCCAAATTGACACGCAAAATACCTGTTGTTGTACCGCACCATAGGATATTATTCACTATTTCGATGTCTCGCACTTTCATGCCTTGACCGAAAATCTGTGGCTTATCCCAATTCGTTCCGTTCCAACGGAGGATATTTACGCCTCCGCCATAGGTGGCGACATACAGCGTGCCATCTGGTCCTTCTTCCAAATCGTAGATATCGGGATGATTTGTTGGGATTGTTTTGCCGGTAGCTACGTCTTTCAAACCCTTACCTTTCGTGCCGTATAATAAACCGTGCGAACTATCCAGCGCACAATAGACACCCGTTTCCGATTTAGCTGGTGTCAGCACATCCCCTTTCTTCGTGAGAGCGAACGCGCGAACCTCACCGTTATCTTTCTCCGAATGACGCATATCATGCAATTGGTATGGCGTCGGGTCCATGTTCACACAATCCACTCCGCCATCATATGTAGCAATCCACATCTGACCGTCGCGGTCCACATAGGCCGTGTGAATCATGTTTGTCAGCCCTTCAATCGGATAAACCAACTCATCTTTTTCGTAGTCGTAATAACTCCATCCGCCACCGGTTGGGTTTACCCATGTACGGCCTTGATTATCTTCTAATAGGAAGAAATGTTGACGCAAACGTCCCGCATAACGGCTATCCAAAGGAGGTGTAAAACGTTTCCATTGGCCGTAACGGTAACGAAGAATACCATAATTGTCGTCCGCTTGCCAGATGATACCACGCGAATCCACTTTGGTGTGCTTTTCTGTCTCTGCCATTTTACTCAACATGCCCTCCGGCAAACTGTCATAAGGTTGCTCAGTTGTCACTTTGCGGGTGGCATCCATTTTGTAATAATGGTTATCGTACGTTGACCACCAGATTTGCTCTTTCGCATCTTCATAAATCGTTACAACGCGATTGTTCACTTGCGCTGCTACGCCTTGATCCATCGCTTTGTATGTCTCAAATTCATATCCGTCATAGCGATTTAGTCCATCCCATGTGCCGAACCACATAAAACCCTGTTTGTCCTGCAAAATAGCCATTACGGTATTCTGGCTCATTCCATCTTTGATGGAATAATGCTGAATTACATAGTGTTCCTTTGCACCTAAAAGGCACATCTGAATCAGGAGAAAAGTCAAAAGGGCTATGCGTTTCATAAAGCGTCAAATCTTAATAATCGTATATTTTTCTATGGTAGGATACCTCTCGGTGTCTCATCGGTATTATGTCGAGGTTTTTACCTATGCAATACCTATGTAAATAATTCGGTCAAATCTTAAAAATAGTAAACTTTTCCAAATTAGCGTTTTGTCGCAGCCAGTCTCTCGAGGTAACGGCCATAATTGGTTTTCATCTCTTTGCCGAGAGCGGCCAACTGCTCTGTGCTAATCCAATGGTTACGCCAAGCAATCTCTTCGATGCAACTGACATAAAATCCTTGGCGGTTCTGGATTGTCGCAATAAAATTACCAGCATCCAAGAGACTGTCGCAGTTACCGGTATCCAGCCATGCAAAACCGCGGCTGAAGAGTTTTACTTTCAGCGTTCCCTCCGCCAGATAAAGCTTGTTCAAATCGGTAATCTCATATTCGCCACGAGCACTCGGCTTCAAATTAGCGGCCTTATCACAAACGGTCTTATCGTAGAAATATAGACCTGGAACGGCATAATTGCTTTTTGGCTCTGCCGGTTTTTCTTCCAGACTCAGCACTTTTCCTTGTTCGTCAAACTCTACTACACCATATGCGCGCGGATCTGCTACTTCGTAGCCGAAAATAACAGCTCCGCCGGCTTGAGCAGTTGCTGCGGCATCTTTGAGCATCGACATAAAATGCTGGCCGTAGAACATGTTATCGCCTAAAATCAAGCAGCCCGGTTCGCCATTCAAAAACTCTTTGCCTAATACAAAAGCTTGCGCCAAACCGTTTGGAACCAACTGCACTTTATAGGCCAATTTCATACCGATTCGACTGCCGTCACCCAATAATTCTTCAAACATCGGCAGGTCGCGTGGCGTGCTGATAATCAGAACTTCACGAATTCCGGCCAACATTAATGTACTCAGAGGATAATAAATCATCGGTTTGTCATAAACCGGCATGATTTGTTTGCTAATCGCTTTACTTAACGGATACAAACGCGTTGCGCTTCCTCCGGCTAAAATGATTCCCTTCATAGTATTATATTAAAAAACCTTTGCGGTCGCAAAGGTACAACAATTTTTCTACATATGCAAGAATTTTGTCGAAAATAAGATAGAAATGTGTATTTTTTGTCAAAATAGTGCTAAAATTGACACTATTAATGTGGAAAACATTAAAACAGGCATCTGTTTGTCGAGTTTTTCCTTATGCGTCCAAACATACCAAAGATGCCATGCCCATACAGGCAAAATACACAAAGTCCAATAATGGCCGTAAGTCACAAAAATGGCTAAACAGCCAGCCAAAAGAAGCGTATGATAATTTCTTGCGCCTTGCTGGCCTAAACAACTGGCAAAAGTGCGTTTGCCATGCTCCAAGTCATTTTGCATATCGCGTATATTATTAAGGTTTAGCACGCCTACGCACGGAAAACCTATAGCCGCACCACATGCAAAAATTTCCCAACTCATCGTTTGCGCTTGCAGATAATAGCCACCCATCGTGCTCAGCAAACCAAAGAACAAGAAAACACCCAAATCGCCCAAACCTAAATAACCGTAGCTATGTTTGCCGAGCGTGTAAGTAATGGCACCTATGATGGCCAGCAGACCTAAACCGATGAATCCTAGACTTTGTAAATTCCATAAACTTCCGAAAGCACAGTAAATCAGCGAAATACCAAATAAAACGCATAGGCCCAAAAACAACCCGATCATGCCTTTCATTTGTTTCTCTGTGATCGTGCCGGATTGCAATCCATACGCGGTTCTGCCTTGTTGATCATTATCTGTTCCTTTTTGTGCGTCGCCCAACTCGTTGCATAAATTGCTCAGAATCTGCAAACTAAGCGTGGTGCAGATAGCAAGAGCGAAAACGCCCCAATGTTCAAAACCTGCCAATCCCGTTCCTAAAATGATACCGGACATGGAAAGCGGCAAAGTCCGCAAACGTAATGATTGAAGATACGGATTCATGTTTTTTTCTTTTATTTAAATCCGAAAACGAAATACACAGCAGCAATCAAAAGCAAACATGCTACCACATGATTCCACCGCAATTCCATGTGAAAAGCAATCGCGGAAAAGGCCACAAAAACAACCAGCGTGATAACTTCCTGAATCACTTTCAGTTGCATCAAACTGAAAACACCTCCGTTGCCTTCAAAACCGATTCGATTGGCCGGCACTTGCAGGCAGTATTCAAAAAATGCGATGCCCCAAGATAGGAGAATTACGAAAATCAAAGGTGTGGCATTGGTGAAGAAACCGGTTTGCTGCAGTTTCAAATGCCCGTACCATGCAAGCGTCATAAAAATGTTCGACGCTAATAATAATAAAATGGTATATAATGCGTTCATAATTTTGGTAAATATTCAGTTTTTATATTTGTCATAGCGGCATAGATAGAATCCATCGCTTCGGGATTCAAATCTTTGATTTGTTTCAATAGTTCTTTCACTTTTTCCCGTGAACTCACATGCTCAAACGGACATAATTTTTGCTGTTTCTGATAACCTCGTTCTTCGGCATAAGCGATTAGCTCCGCTTCATCAATCATGCATAGCGGACGAATGATTTGTAACGGCATTTTGTCCATTTGAAGGATCGGAGGCATAGTAGCAAAAGCACCTTGAAAAATCAGATTCATCAGCATCGTCTCCACTAAATCATCCCGATGATGCCCAAGCGCAATCTTGTTACATCCCAATTCCTGCGCCACATTAAATAGCATTTTTCTTCGATACCACGAGCATAAAAAACAAGGATTTGTCTCTCGACTTTCGTCTCTCGTCTCTCGACTCTCGACTTTTTCATCGTTAATCATCGTATCTCGCACAATGAGTGGCACTTTCGCTTCTGCACAAAATTGTTCCAGATAACTCAGATCGGTTTGATAATCCCGCTCTTTAACCCGCACATGCAATGCCGTCACGCGAAAACGCGGCTTGTAAATCTGTGCACGCTTTCCCAATAATTCCACCAAAGCCAACGAGTCTTTGCCGCCGCTCAAACCGACCAATATATGGTCGCCGTCAGCAATCAACCCATATTCCGCGCATGCCTTATGGAACTTTTGTACTATTTTTTCGCTACTTTTCACTCCGTCAAACTTTTGCGAGCGCAAAAGTACTGCTTTTTTTTGAATTGTGCAAAAATTTTTGGTTTTTTTGCTCTATAATTTGTATATGTGAAAAAATTGTATTACCTTTGCGCAAACTTTATAAACAACTAAAAAGAAAGGAAAATTATGGCTACAACAAAATCGAATTTTTCGAGGAATCTATTGATGGCTGCAAGCCTCTTATTCTTCTGTATTTTGACTGCTTGTGAGTCTAAAAAGAGTGAGTTACCTCTGATTGTTCCTCAAGTTGAGGATTCTACACAATATGTCGACTTGTATTGCGGACTAAACAATACATCTTTTGTTGCTTCTTTTGGCGTTCAAAAAAATGGTGATACGTGGAATGTAAAGTCGGGCGGACCTCTTTTGAAAAACGGAAATATGGATTGTTTCTTATTCAGAATTCATGATGATGCATCCGTTTATACAGGAATCTTGGATTTGACGATGCGGCACAGAATCAATTGGAAAGAATCGTGGCAGAATGAAGGAGTGCATATCACCACTTACAAAACTACAGAGCCAAATAGTACGCTGGAGCATTTTTGGGCAACGGATAAGGATTCAAAGGGTCTGTTCTTCGCTTCTAATTATCAGCCCATTTCTCTTGAAAGCATAAAGGGAAAACTTAACGCGGACGATCAGAGACTCTTGGATAAATACCTTATGCAAGTAGATGCTGGTCATGTTAGGGCGTTTGTGTTTGGAATTGACGATAATTACTTGTCTACGCTGGAAAAGCTTCAATAAATTTGAGGGATATCAAAGATTATTATATCTTATACGATTAGTGCGTCCTTTGGACGCTCTTTTCGTTTTCTAACGGTATCTAAACGTTATTATATCGGTATCTCATCGGTATTATGTCGAGGTTTTATCGTACCATATTGTACAAAAAATCGCCTAAAGGCGTTTTTTTTCTTGCACATGTCATTTTTTTTTACTACCTTTGCACCCGCAAAGGTGTGCATCTTAGAAAAACAAAATAAAAAACGATAAAATGATTTACAGATTTACGTTTTCTTGCGAGGAGGGAGATCCTCAGTTTCGCAGGGTATTTGAAGCGGATCCCGATGCTACTTTCCTTGAGTTGCATGAAGCAATTCTAAAGAGTGTTGGCTATCCCGATGATCAGATGACTTCGTTCTTTTTGTGCAACGATGAGTGGGAGAAAGAGCAGGAAGTAACGCTTGTGGAGATGGATTCGAACTTCGAGTACGACAACATGGTGATGAATGAGACACGCTTGTCTGATTTGATTGAAGAGCAAGGTCAACGCCTGATTTACATCTTCGATCCGATGTTCGAACGCTATTTCTTCGGCAGTCTAAAGGAAATCAAACCGGGCACAATGAACGGAGTGGAGTGCGTGGAGAGCAAAGGTAAGGCGCCAAAGCAGCTCAAATCGGAAGATCCGTTGGCTGGCATTGAGAGAAATGATGATGACTTTATGCTGGACGACGAATTCAAAGATGAATACGATCTCGGTGATTTGGATGCAGAAGGCTTCCAGGATCTCTCGTTCGACGATGGCACCATGTTCTAACTGAAGGCCGAAAACTGAATACTCTCCTTCTTATATTAGGTCCAACGGGCGTCGGGAAGACGGAATTGTCGCTTCGGGTAGCGGAACATTACGGATGTCCTATTGTCAATTGTGACAGTCGACAGGTTTACCGGAATATTCCTATCGGCACGGCTGCGCCTACGGCGGAAGAACAAGCGCGAGTGAAACATTATTTCGTAGCAACGCGTGAATTGGAGGAAGAATATAATGCTGGCCAATATGAGCGAGATGCCTTAGCGCTTTTGGATAAACTCTTTGAGTCGAATGAGGTGGTTGTTATGACCGGAGGTTCGATGTTGTATGCCGATGCCGTTTGTAATGGTCTGGATGATTTGCCAAATGTGCCGGCTGACATCCGCCAAGAGGTGCAAAAGAATTACGAGCAAAATGGTTTGACATGGCTGCAAAGCGAAGTGCAGCGATTAGACCCGGATTATTGGAACGAAGTGGATCAAAGCAATCCTGCACGGCTGGCACATTGTGTGGAATTGTGCTTGACAACCGGCAAACCCTATTCGTCGCTTCGCACAAAGACAAACAAGAAACGGTCATTCCGAATCATCAAACTGGGGCTTGATCGTCCACGTGCAGAATTATACGCGCGCATAAACGAGCGTGTGAATCAGATGGTAGCAAACGGATTGGTGGAGGAGGCAAAAGCGGTTTATTCGAAGCGTAAACTCAATAGCCTTCAAACTGTGGGATATAGAGAATTATTTGCTCATTTTGACGGAGAGTACGACCTTAATCGAGCAATCGAACTAATTCAACAAAACACCCGTCATTACGCCAAACGACAATTGACGTGGTTTAGACATGATAACGAAATACATTGGCTTAATGCCAAAGAAACAAATGAGAAAAATATTGCTTTTATTGACACTTTGTTGCGCGCTGATAGCTTGTAAGAAGAACGAAGTGGACTTTAATTATAGTCCGTTAGAGCCGCGTGCGGGGCAACCGGTTGTTTTTGGCAATCAATCAACGACCGGAGAGGAATGGGAATGGTCATTTGGGGATGGCTCTACCTCTACGCTCAAAGCGCCGACTCATACTTTCCGCAATCCGGGAACCTATATCGTGATGCTGAAAGTAGATAATAAGAAAAGTTGGACGGTATCCAAGCAACTGACGGTTTACGATACCATTCCTACTTTTGTGTGCGAGGACAGCGTGTTCTATATCTATCAGGATTATACATTCACAGCCAATATTTATAATCCCTATAATTACGACGTAGAATATTTGTGGTCTTGCTCATCCGATGCCGAGGTGATGGACGACAATATGACGGGGGAAGTATTGCATCTCTTCTTCACGCGGGCGCTTGATAATGCGAAAATCGGATTGCAAATTATTTTTAACGGAGATACAACATACGTTGAGAAATCCTTTGTCATCGAAGATAAACCGACTAACTCGATAGTGATAAGAACTGCATATGCCGATTATCGTCAGCGTATCTTCGGTGCACGTTCTGAGAACGCAAAAGTAGATGCAACAGCCAAGGTCATTTTGGATGCAGCGCAAGATACCGCACAGACGTATAACGGTAAAGAATTTACGCTCACTACCCTTAGTTCTACTTTTGACGGCATAGAAGGTTTTCATATTGCCAACCGCAAGATATATTATCGTGCTAATGGTCTTTGGGTAGCCAATATAGATGGTGCTAATCCCGTGCAGATTGACACGGCGGCTTGTCCGGCGATGACGCTTGATACATATGATAATCGCATCTATTGGGCAAACGAAAACGGCGTTTGGTTTATGCCGTTTGTCGGCTCGGATAATAATAAGTTTGTTACCGTTCCAACGCAATTAAATACATTAACGGACGTTACTAACATGGCGTCAGATTATGACCTGAAATAAAAATACCAATTAAATGCTATCTCCTGATTTTATTTTTGAGACCTCTTGGGAAGTATGCAACCGCGTAGGCGGTATCTATGCCGTTTTAAGCACTCGTGCGGCTTCGATGCAAGCTGAACATCCGGATAAAGTGTTCTTTTTCGGTGTAGATTTCGGAGAACATAGCGACATCTATTTCAAAGAAGACAAGAGTCTGTTGAAGGGATGGAAACCGCAAATGCCCGTTCGCATTGGGCGTTGGCTTGTTCCCGGCAAACCGATTGCTATTCTACTGAAATATGATGCGTTGTGGGCAAAAAAGGACGAGATATATGCTTGGGCATGGAAGAAATTCAAAGTGCAGAGCCATGCCGCGTATGGTGATTATGATGAATCCTGTCTCTTCGGCTATGCTGCCGGACAGGCAATGGAGAGCCTGTATAAATTCTTGCCGAAAGGTAAAGTCTGCGCACATGCCAATGAATGGCAAACGGCATTCTCTATCTTTTATCTTCGTGACCATTGCCCAGAAATAGCCACACTCTTTACTACACACGCAACGGGAATAGGTCGTTCGATAGCTGGAAACGGCAAACCGCTTTATGATTATTTTGATGGATATAACGGCGATCAAATGGCGGTGGAACTAAATATGGTTTCCAAACATTCGGTGGAAAAGCAAGCAGCACATGTGGCTGATTGCTTCACAACAGTTAGTTATATCACGGCTCGCGAGTGTGCGCAACTGCTGGATAAGAAAGTGGATATTGAAACGCCGAATGGTTTTGAGCCGACTTATGTGCCGAAAGGCAAGGATTTCGATGGGAAGCGCGCAGAGGCTCGTGAAGCCTTGCGAAAAGTTGCAGGAAAGAAATTAGGCGGAGTAGTGCCGCAAGATGCTTTGTTTGTGGCTATTTCCGGCCGGCAGGAATGGAAAAACAAAGGTATAGATGTCTTTGCTTCGGCACTTGACAAACTGGCACAAAAGATTTATCATAGCGATAAGAAAGAGCGGGAAGTGATAGCATTTGTGATGATTCCTTATCTTGACCGAGCACCGTCTCGTAAAGGCAAAGTGAGTGCAGTCTTTGTTCCTTATTATCTGGATGGACATGACCCGCTTTTCCAAAAAACATACTACGATCTACTCATTGGAATGGATGTTACGGTATTCCCGTCGTATTATGAACCATGGGGCTATACTCCTTTAGAGTCTTGTGCCTTCCATGTGCCGACAATAACTACTTCGCTGGCCGGTTTTGGCGAGTGGGCGGCTCGACAGAAAGAGCGCTACGGTGTAATTGTGATTGACCGTAATGACTCGAACTTTGATGAGGTGGCGGAACATATCGCCGATGACATCTTGCGTTTTACGCACCTTACTCCTGAACAGGTCGAGCGCGCAAGAAAGGAAGCTGCGGCTGTGGCAAAGAAAGCCGATTGGAAACATTTCTTCCAATATTACCGCAAAGCCTATAACATAGCATTAAAGAAATCTCAAAAACGCAATAACAAATGAAAAATCTAAAATTATTTGGTACATTATTGTCCTTACTTCTTGTTCCTTGTTCCGTTGTCTTTTCTTGCACCAATTTCCTTGTAGGCAAAGATGCTTCTACAGATGGCGGCACGATGATTTCGTATGCAGCCGACTCTTATGGCATGTTCGGTTTCTTGCATTTTTCTCCTGCCGCAGATTATCCGGAAGGAGCAATGCGTGATGTGAATGATTGGGACACCGGTCGTCCGCAAGGACAAATCCCGCAAGTGGCACATACCTATACCGTGGTGGGAAATATGAATGAGAAC
Organism: Paludibacteraceae bacterium; assembly: GCA_017557345.1. Lineage (GTDB taxonomy): Bacteria > Bacteroidota > Bacteroidia > Bacteroidales > Paludibacteraceae > Colicola. The sequence goes on from JAFYZR010000009.1 coordinate 26,463, forward strand.
CAGGTAACGATAGGTGAGACTACTTGGGGCGGACGAGAAGAACTATGGGACACAGTCGGTGTGGATTATGGTTCACTCATTTATATCGCATTGGAACGCTCTAAAACCGCTCGCGAAGCCATCGAATGGTTTATCACGCTTGTTAATGAATACGGTTATGCCTCCGAAGGTGAGTCATTTTCATTTGGAGATCCGAATGAAGTATGGATAATGGATCTGATCGGTAAAGGACCCGGACAGAAAGGTGCTAACTGGGTAGCGGTTCGTATTCCTGATAATGCAATTGCTGCACATGCTAATCAGGCGCGTATTACTACTATTCCGCAAGGGAAAGCCAAATTGACTAAAGAACAAAAGCAATTACAAAAGAAACTGAATTGTATCTGCAATGGAGATTGGATGTATGATAAGAATCTTATCTCCTTTGCTCGTGAGAAGGGTTATTTCTCTGGTGCAGATAAAGATTTCAGTTTCCAGGCTGCCTATAATCCATTTGATTTCAGCGGTCTTTATGTGTGCGAAGCGCGTGTGTGGTCTTTCTTCCGCCATTTCTCCGATGACATGGATAAGTATTTTGACTATGCTACAGGCAAAACATTCCGTGAGTCAGGCGGTAAGGATGAGGGAGAGCATATGCCGCTTTGGATTATTCCGAATCGCAAAGTGAGTGCACAAGATTTGAAGGAGTGTATGCGTGATGAATATAAAGGTACACCACTGGATATCACTCAAGGTACTGATGCTGGTCCATGGAATAGCAAACTGCGTTTTGGCGGACTTGGATTCAAATTGGCTCTTGAAGGTACAGACACACTGCAATATTGGTATGAGCGTCCGACGGCTACCCAACAGACAGCATGGTCTTATGTTTCTCAAATGCGTCCTGACAAACGCGGAATTTTCTGGTTTGGTGTAGATGATGCAGCATGCTCATGCTATGCTCCAATGTACTGCTGTATTAACCATGTGCCGGAATGTTTTGCCGAAGGAAATGGCGATAGTTATACCTTCTCGCCGACCAGCGCTTGGTGGACATTTAATATGGTAGCTAACTGGGCATACACGAAATATAGTCGCATGTATCCTCATATTCGCGAAATGCAACAGATATGGGATGATAAATTTAATACCCAAATAGCCGGAGTGGATGAGAAAGTGGCGGAAATGCCTGAGGAAGATGCTCGTGCGTTCCTAACTTCTTATTCCTGCTCGCAGGCAGAGAACTTAGTGGCAGATTGGCAGAGGCTGTATATATACTTAATCACTAAATTTATTGACGGGCAAGAACGGAAAGAGGAAAACGGTATGTTTAAACGAAATCCTTATGGTCACTCTACCGGCCCGAATCGTCTGCCGTTGCCGGAGAATTTCCTGAAAATGGTAGCTCCTGAAATAACCCATGAATAAACAATATTAATCATTTAATACAAAATCACTATGGCAAAAAAAGCATTAAACAAGTGGACTGCGCCGAAAAGCGTAATGCCCGAAAGAATCATCCAATTTGGTGAAGGAAATTTCCTCCGCGCATTCGTGGATTGGATTGTATGGAATATGGATGCCAAAACCAATTTCAATGGATCGGTAGTTGTTGTACAACCGATTGACAAAGGAATGGTGGAGTGGCTTAACGGTCAGGACTGCTTGTATCACGTTAACTTGCAAGGCCGTCTCAAGGGAGAGGCGGTTAATTCTCTCGAACGTATTGATGTTATTTCCCGAGCTCTCAATCCTTATACGCAAAATGCGGCATACATGGCATTGGCAGAGCAACCGGAGATACGTTTTGTTATCTCGAATACCACGGAAGCAGGTATTACGTTTGATCCTTCTTGCAAGTTCGCAGATGCACCTGCAAGTGCTTACCCGGGCAAATTGGTGCAACTTCTCTTCCGTCGTTATAAAACCTTTAATGGTGATCCGACGAAAGGTCTCATCTTTATGCCTTGTGAGTTGATCTTCCTTAACGGACATCATCTCAAAGATTGTATTCGAAAATATATTGAGTTATGGAAAGAGGATTTCGGTGCAGACTACAAGGGCTTTAAAGACTGGTTTGAAAAATACAACTATGTATGTGCAACGCTCGTAGACCGTATTGTTCCGGGTTTCCCACGTAAGGACATTGCCGCTATTCAAGAAAAAGTGGGATACAATGACAATCTTGTTGTTCAAGCAGAGATCTTCCATCTCTGGGTAATCGAGAAACCGGAGAATATGTCTATTGCAGAACTGGAGGCAGAATTCCCGGCAAACAAAGCAGGTTTAAACGTACTCATCGCTGAAAGCGAAAAACCGTACCACGAGCGTAAAGTGACGTTACTCAACGGCCCGCATACTGTGCTCAGTCCTGTTACCTACCTCAGCGGAGTGAACATCGTGCGTGACGCTTGTAACCATGAGATTTTGGGTAAATACATCAATAAAGTGATGTTTGAAGAACTGTTGGAAACCCTCAATCTGCCTAAAGACGAACTGAAGGCATATGGAGAAAGTGTACTAGAGCGTTTCAACAATCCATACGTAGATCATGCAGTAACATCCATCATGCTCAATTCGTTCCCGAAATTTGAGACACGTGACTTGCCGGGTCTGAAAGTTTATTTGGAGCGGAAGGGCGAACTGCCGAAGGGCTTAGTGCTTGGTCTCGCAGCCATCATTACTTATTACAAGGGTGGCGTTCGTGCTGATGGAGCTTCTATTGAGCCAAACGACGCACAAGAGATTATGGATTTGCTTAAACAACTCTGGGCAACAGGTGATAAACGCAAAGTGGCAGAAGGAGTGCTTGGAGCAACAGATATCATCTGGAAGGAGTCTAAAGAAGACCTCAATAAGATTCCGGGACTTACTGACATGGTTGTTGATTTCCTCGATTCCATCGAGAAAAAAGGTATGTTAGAAACGGTTAAGACGATTTTGTAAATCACCAATTACCAATGACCAATATTTTGAAAATTAATCCTGTCGACAATGTGGTAGTAGCCATTCAACCGCAGTCGAAAGGAGCAATTATTGAAGTGGACGGCAAGCGCATTACCGTATTGGAAGATGTGCCTGCCGGACACAAAATAGCTATCAAAGATCTGGCATTAGGCGAGAATGTTATCAAATACGGATTCCCGATAGGTCATGCAAAAGAGGCAAAGAAAGCCGGTTCGTGGATGAACGAGAATAACATCAAAACCAACCTCGCGGGATTGCTTGAATATGAGTATCATCCAAAGGAAGTGATACTGAATATTCCCGATGAATCCAGAACTTTTATGGGGTATCGCCGCAAAGACGGACAGGTGGGCATTCGTAATGAAGTGTGGATTATTCCGACGGTAGGCTGCGTGAACGGTATCATTCAGAAATGTGCAGAGCGTTTGCGTCAAGAAACAGGAGCAGACAATATTTTTGCCTTTCCTCACAATTATGGATGTTCGCAACTCGGCGATGATCATGAGAACACGAAGAAAATCCTTCGCGACATGATTCATCATCCAAATGCAGGCGCTATCTTGGTTGTTTCTCTCGGTTGTGAGAATAACCAACCGGATGTTTTTAAAGAGTTCTGCGGAGAGATTGATGAAGATCGCGTTAAATTCATCGTAACGCAAAAAATTGAGGGCGATGAGGTGGAATATTGTATGCCTATTCTGCGTGAGCTATACACCAAAACGCAACATGACAAACGCGAGCCTGTACCTTTGAGCGAACTGCGCGTAGGCCTCAAATGCGGTGGTTCAGATGGCTTTAGCGGAATCACGGCTAATCCATTACTCGGATGCTTTAGCGATTGGCTCGTAGCACAAGGAGGTACGACTGTACTTACCGAGGTTCCGGAGATGTTTGGAGCAGAGACCATTCTCATGGATCGTTGTGCAAGTCGCGAATTATTCGACCAAACAGTCCATCTCATCAATGATTTCAAGGATTATTTCTTGAGTCATGGCGAACCTGTGGGAGAAAACCCGTCTCCGGGTAACAAAGCCGGTGGTATTTCGACATTGGAGGACAAAGCCCTTGGCTGTACACAGAAATGTGGCGCATCGCTGGTACGCGGAGTGATGGCATATGGAGAGCGATTGCAGGTGAAAGGACTGAATCTTCTTTCTGCACCGGGTAATGATCTCGTGGCCTCTACGGCATTGGCCTCTTGCGGATGTCATATGGTTCTGTTTACTACCGGTCGAGGTACACCATTCGGAACATATGTCCCGACGATGAAAATCTCTACTAACTCCAACTTGTTTAATAACAAGCCGAACTGGATTGACTTTAATGCAGGAGTTATCGCCGAGGGCGAACCGATGGAAGAGGTGGCGAAGCGTTTTGCTGATTTCGTTATAGAGGTGGCTAATGGAGCAAAGACCAACAACGAGAAAAACGGATACCACGAAATAGCAATCTTTAAGAATGGCGTCACTCTTTAGCCTTTTCTTCCCACGGGTATGCCCCATATGTGGTGCGTATCTCGGAGAGCAAACAGAACGGGGAAAAATATGTGATGAATGTTTGAGAACATTACCTCGTACAGAACAGGCAGAAGTGCGTCAAAATGGCACGGAGATGGATCTGGCCGGCAAGTGTACGGATGTAGTGGCGTCACTTAAAAGTATGCATGTGGATCGAGCGGCAGCATTTCTATTTTATGAGAAAGATCATCCTATTCAAAAGGCAATACATAAAATGAAATATGCCGACCAGCCAAAGATTGGTTATCAACTCGGGCGACAGGCAGCAATGGATTTTCAATATTCAGATTTCTTCGATGAAATCGACATAATTATACCTATGCCCCTTCATCCGAAACGTCTCAGAGAAAGAGGTTATAACCAATCTGAATATATTGCACGGGGAATAAGTGAAATTACGGGAATACCGGTAGATACAACTCATGTGCTGCGCGTTAGGAACACGCCAAAACAAGCATTACAAAGTGGTGAGGGACGTATGCATAATGTGGATAAAGCATTTGCGGTAAATCATCCCGAACAGATGTACGGCAAGCATATTTTATTGGTTGATGATTTGATAACAACAGGGGAGACGATGCGTAGTTGCTTAAAAGCAATGAAGCGTTTTAGAGGAGCAACTTTTAGTGTCTTTGCGCTATGCAAAGCAAGATAATATGACAAAGAAGTATGATTTTCTGATTATCGGTGGCGGAGTAGCCGGTATGAGTTTTGCGCTCAAAATTGCGCGAACAGGTAAGTATAAGATAGCTTTATGCTGTAAAACTACATTAGAAGAGGCGAACACGGCAAAAGCACAAGGAGGTATTGCGTCTGTGACCAATTTATTGGTGGATGATTTTGAGAAACATATTCACGACACAATGGTGGCAGGTGATTGGTTGAGTGATCCTGCGGCCGTTGAACAAGTGGTGAAGAATGCGCCGAGAGGCATTCAAGAATTGGTTAATTGGGGAGTCAATTTTGATAAGAAAGAAGACGGAAACTTTGATCTTCACCGCGAAGGAGGTCACTCTGAATTTCGTATTCTTCATCATGCGGACGATACGGGAGCTGAGATCCAGCGTGGATTGATGGCGGCTGTACGCAACAACCCTCATATCGAGGTACTGGAGCATCATTTTGCTGTTGAAATCATCACACAGCACCATTTAGGAGTGCGTGTGACGCGTCGTACTCCCGATATTGAGTGCTATGGTGCATATATCCTCAATCCAAAGACTCAGAAGATAGATACGTATCTAAGTCGTATCACGCTGATGGCCACTGGCGGTACAGGAGCCGTTTATGCGACTACTACTAACCCTGAGATTGCTACAGGAGATGGAATAGCAATGGTTTATCGTGCCAAAGGCATGGTCAAAGATATGGAGTTTGTCCAGTTCCATCCGACGAGTCTGTTCAATCCAAAGGAAACTCATCCGGCATACCTGATTACCGAGGCGATGCGTGGTTACGGCGGTATTCTTCGTTTGCCAAACGGCGAGGAATTCATGCAGAAGTATGATCCTCGTTTGTCTTTGGCGCCTCGTGATATTGTGGCTCGTGCAATCGATAATGAAATGAAGATTCATGCCATTGATCATGTGTGTCTGGATGTTACTCACAAAGATCCTGAAGAAACCAAACATCATTTCCCAAATATCTATGCCAAGTGTTTGAGTATAGGAATTGATATAACCAAACAATATATTCCTGTTGCTCCGTGTGCGCATTATATGTGCGGAGGAATAAAGGTTGATTTAGACGGACAATCATCCATTCATCGTTTGTATGCGGTTGGCGAGTGTTCGTGCACAGGGTTGCATGGCGGAAACAGACTGGCTTCAAATTCTCTGATTGAGGCTGTGGTTTATGCAGATGCTGCGGCTAAACATAGCTTGAGTGTGATAGAAAGTTACGATTTCAACGAGAAAATCCCGGCATGGAATGATGAAGGAACCTTGAGTAATGAGGAACGCGTACTGATAGCACAAGATGTTAAAGAGGTCGGACAAATAATGTCCACTTATGTGGGTATTGTGCGTTCAAATCTTCGTTTGCGTCGAGCATGGGAACGTCTGGATTTACTTTATGAAGAAACCGAAGATCTCTTTAAACGCGTCAAGGCAGATAAAGAGATTTGTGAATTGCGTAATATGATAAATGTCGGTTATCTTATTACTCGTCAGGCTTTGGAACGCAAGGAAAGTAGAGGACTGCATTATTCGATAGATTATCCGAGGACGGAAAATAATCATCCGCAAGAAGTATGGTAATGAAAGCAATTGCATTACATAGTGTCGTTCCTGTTCGAACGGAAGCGAGAGAAGGTGCAGAACAGAGCACTCAAATGTTGTTTGGCGAGTTGTGTACTATTGTGGAACAAAAGCCCCGATGGAATCGTGTAAAATTGGAGTCGGATGGTCAAGAAGGATGGGTGGATTCGAAGATGATTTCCTCGATGAAATCGGAAGAATATGCATCTTATAAGGAATCTCTTCAAACATTTGCGATGGTGGCATTTCCTGTGGCTTATGCCGTAAGCGAAAACAATAATCAAACGATTCCTTTGTCTGCCGGAACTCGTCTTGCCCATTACAAAGACGGACGTTTTGAAGTGCTGGGTGTCGGTTTTCGTATTGACCCATCCATGGTTATTACAAAACCAATTGAACTGAATCAACAAAATCTTCTCCAAACTGTTCGTTTCTTCCTTAATACGCCTTATTTATGGGGAGGAAAGAATGCTTTAGGAATGGATTGTTCCGGTTTTTCGCAAGTTATCATGAGTCTTTTCGGCCGGGATCTACTTCGTGACGCCAGCGAACAATTTACCCAAGGAAAAGAAGTGCCCAATCTCAGTCAAGCACAGTCTGGCGATTTGGTTTTCTTTGATCATGAAGATGGTAAAATCAGTCATGTCGGTATAGTGATTGATTCAGAGCGAGTGATTCATTGTTCGGGCCGAGTGAAGGTAGAAAAGCTCGATGAAATCGGCATTTTTAACGCAGAAGCTGGAAAATATTCGCATCATTTAGTACAAATTCGGAGAGTATAAGTATTATAAAAAAGGAGCCTTTATGGCTCTTTTTCTTCGATTTTTCTTGCATATATCAAAAAAAAGCAGTACCTTTGCACGCATTTTATGTGCAGAGTTAAATCATGCATAGTATTTTTGTTGCTCGCGTGCGCGAGTACAGGTGTTATGGCGCAAAGTCAACCATACCTCTGTGAATTCGGTATTCAAGGAGGTATAGGTTACTATGTGGGTGATGCTGCTCATCATATATTTATGAATCCTCGCGAGGCTTATGGAGTGCAATTCCGGTATAAGTTTACGAAACGCTGGGCTGTTCAGGCGAAAGTTTCCGGTCAGCGGATAGCAGGACATAAATATGACTTCCCGGTAAATCAAGGTCCGGTACGTTTGGATGAGCTGTGGACAAACCAGTTATGGAATATGGATGCTGTGGCTGAGTTCAATTTCTTCCGTTTTGGAGAAGCCAACAGATTTGACAAGCGCATCAAACCTTATACTCCGTATATCTTTGTTGGTTTGGGATGTGGATTGTATGGTGATATGGACAAGCCTCTTACCGCTTCGGGATATGTGCCATTGGGTATTGGATTCAAGTGGAAATTTGCAGAGCGCTGGGGATTGGATATCGCTTGGCAGCATAACATTTATTGGGCGGATGATCTGGAAGCGCAAAAAGACTTAAATGACCGTTTCCATATGAACGGATGGAACTGGATGAACTGTGATTTAACGGGAATGATGACGATTGGCATAGTTTTTGAATTTGCAAGAGCGCCAAAGCCGTGTAGGATTTGTAATAATTGATATGGATTATAAAGAGCAAATAGACAACGAGCGTTTGCCACGTCACGTGGCAATTATTATGGACGGCAATGGCCGCTGGGCTAAGAAACAAGGTCTGGCGCGCATGTTCGGTCATAAGCAAGGTGTTGAAACCGTGCATAATATTACTGTAGCAGCTACCAAGTTAGGCATAGAGTATCTTACGCTTTATACTTTCAGCACAGAGAACTGGAATCGCCCGAAAGAGGAAGTAGATGCGCTAATGACGCTACTGGTAGATACCATCGTTAAAGAAACGCCAACGCTGATGAATAACAACGTTCGTCTGCAGACGATAGGCGATATTGACCGTTTGCCCGATGGAACAAAGCAGAAATTCTTGGGATGTATCGAGCAGACGAGTAAAAATACGGGATTAACGATGGTGATCGCGCTTAGTTATTCGGCTCGTTGGGAGATTACAGAGGCTGTTCGCAAAGCGGTTCGCCAAGCGCAATCGGGTTCTTTGCGTGCCGAAGATGTAAATGAGCAATTTGTCTCATCGCTTATGACAACTCGCGAGATGCCGGATCCGGATTTGTTGATTCGCACAAGCGGAGAATATCGGATTAGCAATTTCCTTCTATGGCAATTGGCATATAGCGAATTGTATTTTACAGATTGCCTCTGGCCGGAATTTACAGAAGAAGAGTTCTATAAAGCCATCGTGGATTATCAGAAACGAGAACGAAGATTTGGCAAGACATCTGAACAAGTTGAGAATGTAAATGGGTAGAACATACGTAATGACCAGGTAATGATAAGGTAATGATACCGATAAAACCTCGACATAATACCGATTACCCCCCGAGAACTTTTTGTGAGAGACTGACGAAGAATTGAAGCGTTATTGGAATATATTATTTTTACTATTCTTTAGCCTGAGCATTTTTGCTCAGGAATTTGAGTATGGTATGACTCGCAAGACATATGAGATTGCGGGTATAGCTGTAGAAGGAGCGGATAGTTACGAGGATTTTGTGCTGATAGGCTTCTCCGGCTTGGCTGTAGGCGATAAGATAGAAGTGCCGGGCGACCAGATTACGAAAGCCATCAAGCGCTTCTGGAAACAAGGCCTTTTCTCAAACGTGCAGATACGCGCGAGCAAAATAGAAGGCAATAAGATATGGCTTGTTATTGCTTTGGAACAGCGTCCTCGTATCAGCGAAGTGAAGTATGAGGGACTTAAGAAAGGCGAGAAAGAGGATGTTGAGGTAAAGGCCGGAATTCGTCAAGGCAGTCAGATGACTCCGAATCTGGAAGATCATTGTAAGACGGTTATTAAGAAATATTTGGCGGAAAAAGGTTTCCATAATGCCGAAGTGCATGTAGTTCAGCGTCAAGATCAGGATCATCCGGGCTATGTCAAAGTGCTGGTGGCTGTGGATAAAAAAGAAAAGACCAAAGTAGGAAAGATTTACCTGACCGGAAACGAAAACTTAACCGATCGCCAGATAAACAAAGCGATGAAGAAGACGAATGATAACGACATCGTCAATCTCTTCCGTACAAAAAAATTCGTTACTGCCGAATATGAAAAAGACAAGCAGGCGGTAATTGAGAAATACAATGAGCATGGTTATCGCGACGCATATATCGTAGCAGATAGTGTTGTCCCAAATCCCGAAGATCCGAACCGTGTAGATGTCTATATGACCATCAGCGAAGGCGATAAATACTATGTTCGCTCTATTAAATGGGTTGGAAATACCGTTTATCCGTATGATTATCTGGATGCAACGCTTGGCGTCAAACCGGGTGATGTGTATAACCTCAAAACCTTAAAGGATCGTTTGACGGATGATGACGATGCAGTTAGTAAGTTATATACCGATCGCGGATATTTGTTCTTCAATGTCGAACCGGTTGAGGTGAATGTAGAAAACGATTCGATTGACTTCGAAATGCGTATTTACGAAGGCAAGCCGGCTACGATAAACGAGATAAAGATTGTCGGCAATACGCGTGTGTATGAGCATGTGGTTCGTCGTGAATTGTATACCAAACCCGGACAGCTGTATTCTCAGTCGGATATCATGCGCTCGTTGCGTGAATTGGCGCAAATGGGGCATTTTGATCAGGAGAAACTTGTGCCGGATATCCAGCCGAATCCTGAAGAAGGAACAGTAGATATTACCTATCAGTTACAAACCAAATCAAGCGATCAGATCGAGTTCTCGCTCGGTTGGGGTGCTACCGGTTTGGTTGGTTCGTTGGGATTGAAATTTACCAATTTTGCTATCCAAAACCTTTTCAATAAAAAAAGCTATCGAATCGTGCCGCAAGGTGAAGGCCAGACGTTCTCTATAAACGCTCGAACCAACGGTATTTACTATACTTCTGCATCGATTTCGTTTCTGGAACCATGGTTGGGAGGTAAGCGTCCGAATAGTTTGAGTGCCAGCATCTATTTCGCGAATCAGACCGGTTATTCAAGCCGTTATATGAAGGCTTACCAGAACCTGTATAATACTTATTCGAGCTATTATTACTACTCCGGAAACAGCAATTATTATCAACAATTGGCGGAGAGTGAAGCGGATAAAGATAAATATTTGCGCACGCTTGGTGTGTCAATCGGCTATGGAAAGCGACTTCGTTGGCCGGATGACTATTTCTCGTTCTACGGCGAGTTGAGTTACCAGTTGTATATGATGAAAGACTGGCCATATCTGTTGATTTCGGATGGTACGAGCCATAACTTGGCATTGAATCTGCAGTTGAGTCGTTCTTCTATTGATAACCCGATTTATACGCGTCGCGGTAGCCAGTTCTCAATAGGATTGAAAATAACTCCACCTTGGTCCGTATTTAACGGTAAGGATTATTCACAAATGACCACTTCTGAGAAGTATCATTTGATAGAATATCATAAATGGAAGTTTACGGGCAAAGTGTTCACTCCGCTCAGCAAGGATAGCAAACTGGTGCTCATGACTCGTGCTGAATTTGGTTATCTCGGCCATTATAACAAGTATGCAAAATCGCCGTTTGAGTCGTTCTATATGGGTGGTGACGGTATGTCGGCATATACAAGTTATGCAACCGAATATGTGGCGATGCGTGGTTATTCATCGGGTTCGTTGACGCCATACGACGTAGCAACGGGACGAAATATGGGTTATCTGTACAATAAATTTACGATGGAATTGCGTTACCCGATAACCTTGGAGCAAAGTGCTACTATTTGGGCACATGTATTCCTTGAGGCAGGAAACTGTTTCTCCGATATTCGGGATTATAATCCATTCAACCTCAAGCGTTCAGCCGGTTTGGGTGTGCGTATTTTCCTGCCTATGTTCGGTTTGCTCGGAGTTGACTGGGGATGGGGATTTGATGAGATTAATGGCAGCAAACAATACGGAGGAAGTCAATTCCACTTTGTTTTGGGTCAAGAGTTATAATGAATATGAAAAAACTAATTATATTATTTGCCGCCGTGCTGGTATGTGGCACGGGATTTGCTAAAGATCAGTCGATAGCATATATAGACATGTCGTATATCCTTAAGAATCTGCCGCAATATGAGCAGGCGAATGAGCAACTGACGATGTTGTCGAAACGCTGGCAGAAAGAGGTAGATGCGGCACAGCAAGAAGCACGTGTCATGGCTACTAACTATCAGACAGAGCAGATTTTCTTGAGCGAAACAATGCGCACGGAACGTGAACAAGAGATCGTGAAGAAAGAGCAGGAAGTGCTGGAACTGAAGCGCAAGTATTTCGGGCAGGACGGTGAGTTGTATAAGAAACGCGAAGCATTAATAAAGCCCATACAAGATGAAATATATAATGCCATTCAAGATTTAGCGAGCGAGAAGCGCATTGATATCGTCAAGGATCGTTCATCTGATCCGGCTTTGATTTATATGTCATCTAAATTAGATATATCCGATCAAGTATTGCATAAACTTGGAGCAAAATAAAACTGAAAATTATAAATTATAAATCATAAATTTGAAATGAAAAAGATTATCATTACAATGCTGCTGATTTTGCCTATGGCTGTCAGCGCACAGAAATTTGGTCACATCAACACACAAGAGGTATTTGCTCAAATGCCGGAGGTAGCACAAGTTCGTCTTAAAATGGATACCATCCAAAGCCAATATGAGAATCAATTGGCTTCGATGAACGAGGAGATTCAAAAGAAAATGCAGGACTATCAGGCGCAGGAGGCTACGATGGCTGATGCTATCAAGCAGATTCGTCAGCAAGAACTGCAAGAGATGAACCAACGTATTCAACTCTTCTATCAGACTGCAGAGCAAGACATCCAAAAGAAACAGCAAGAATTGCTGGCTCCTGTTCACGAGAAGATGGCGAAAGCTATTAAAGCTGTCGGTGAGCGCGAGGGTTATACCTATATCTTCGATAGTCAGGCTATGGTGCATATCGGCGCAGACGCTCTGGATGCTACTCCTGCCGTTAAAAAAGAACTGGGCATTAAATAATGGCAGACGGTTATTTGGAAAGCCATTATGCTGAATATGAGAAGAAAAAAGCAGAATGGCTGAAACGCAAATCTAAATATTCCTACAATCATGGTAGAAAAGATTCAAAAGACACTACGAGATAGTGCCATTGCACGTTGGACAGTATTGGTGCTTGTGGCATCGATGATGTTCTTTGCATATATGTTCGTGGATATTCTTTCTCCGCTGGCATCGTTGTTGAATGATACATTAAGTTGGGATCAAGGAGTTTTCGGCACTTATGCGGCAGGTGAATTTCTATTGAATGTATTCGGATTCCTCATTTTAGCGGGTATTATCCTTGATAAGATGGGAGTTCGTTTTACCGGTTTGCTCTCGGCGAGCTTGATGGTTATTGGTGCGGGCATTAAGTATTGGGGCATCTCATGGGCAGACGCTAACACGGTAGAATGGCTGAATGCTTGGTGGCCATCGATGCCGGGTAGCGCTAAGATTGCCATGTTCGGTTTCATGATCTTCGGCTGCGGCTGTGAGATGGCGGGAACAACGGTAAGTAAGGTTCTTGCTAAATGGTTCAAGGGCAAAGAGATGGCGCTGGCCATGGGTCTGGAAATGGCAATCGCTCGTCTGGGCGTGTTTGCCGCTATGTGGCTCTCTCCGATGTTTAGTGAGCATTTTGCTGTCAACGGAACGAATTCTGTTATTGCTCCGCTACTCTTCGCAACACTTTTGCTTGTTGTCGGATTGCTCAATTTCTTTGTTTTCACCATTATGGACAAATCGTTTGACAATCAACTGGTGGCTATTGGAGAAGCAACGGCAGAAAAAGATCCGGAAGACGAATTTCATGTATCCGACCTTAAACAGATTTTCAGTTCTAAGATGTTCTGGATTGTAGCACTACTTTGTGTGCTCTATTATAGCGCCATCTTCCCATTCCAGCGTTTCGCGACGAACTTCTTGGAGGAAACATTGCAGATTAGTAATGCAGAAGCTGCAGGACTCTTCAAATGGTTCCCGATTCTGGCGATGGTGCTCACGCCGTTCCTTGGTGCCTTTATAGACTATAAAGGCAAAGGCGCATCCATGATGCTTCTCGGAGCGGTTATCATGATTATTTGTCATAGCGTGTTTGCGTTTGTGCTTCCGGCTTATCCAAGCAAAGGATTGGCACTTGCTACGATTCTGGTGTTGGGTGTCAGTTTCTCTCTCGTTCCTGCTTCTATGTGGCCGAGTGTTCCGAAGATTATTGACGAGAAAGTGCTTGGCTCGGCTTATTGTCTTATCTTCTGGGTTCAGAATGTAGGATTGTGCCTTGTGCCGCTGTTGATTGGTAAATTGCGCGTGGCTACAAATGGCTATCTTGTGCCGATGATTGTCTTTGCATCCTTCGGAGTGCTTGCTTTCTTGCTGAGTTTGGCACTTAAGGTCGAAGATCGTCGCAAAGGTTATGGCCTCGAACTCCCGAATAAAAAGAGATAATCGTACCCTTTAGGGTTAAGAAGTAACGTCAAAAATATTAGTAATTATTATGAGAAAGATTTTCTTCTTGTGCGTATTGTGCGCAAGTGTTTTAACCGCTAACGCCACCGAAGGTGCGCTAAACGGAAAGTTTACCATCAACGCCGAAGGCGACCAGATTGTTTTCTCCAAAGGCAATCTTCAGTATGTGGGTACATGGCAGTTTGCGACCAACCAGTGGGATTGTATCGGTGATGAAGCACAGGCAGATGACAACCGCGACCTGTTCGGTTGGGGCACAGGTGATGCGCCAAATAAAGTTAGTACCATCTGTGAAGATTATGCTACTTTCCACGACTGGGGAGCTAATCCCATTACCAACGGCGGTAATACTGCCAACGCTTGGCGTACACTGACCAAGGAGGAGTGGCGTTATTTGTTTGAATCACGTACCAATTCGACTGATTTCTTTGGAGTTGGAATAATAGGAACGATGCATGGAGCTATTCTTCTTCCGGATAATTGGACGCTGCCTGATGGTGCTGCTTTTGTCTCCGTTTCGGCAAAAGGTTATGAGTTACAAACTGAGTATGATGGGTATTACACAATTAATGGTAGTAGTTGGACTGACAACGAATACACAATAGAACAATGGGCCGTAATGGAAGAAGCCGGTGCCGTTTTCTTGCCGGCGGCAGGTGATATTAATATATCATCTGGTTTTGAACGCCTGGGCGTGATGGGCGGCTATTGGTCTGCTACTACCTTTGATGAGTGGCATGCATATGGATTCTTATTTTTTATAGATGAGATCTATCCGACTGCGAATGATTTCATCATCAACAATGGTTACAGTGTCCGTCTGGTTCAAGCTGCGCCGGAAGATGCCACAGGAATTGGTACTCCTTCGCTTCAAGGGAAAATGGGAGAGGCTTCTAAAGTCATCCGTGACGGCCAGCTTCTCATCATCCGCGACGGCAAGACGTTTAATGCGTTAGGTGCAGAAGTTCAATGAGCCCCCGAGAATAACGCACTTACCGCGCACTTATCGCGCACTAATCGCGCACTTATCACGCACTAATTTTAGTGTGTGATTTTGTTGGTATTATATACTATGTATATAATACTGGAGAGTTAGTGCAAAAAGGAGGAAAATGTAGTAACATCTCCAATATTTTATCCATAAATTCCAAATTATGCGAGCATATTTGAAAATTTAAGTCTAAAATCTTGCATATTTGATTATTTTGTAGTAATTTTGCACCCGCAAAATTGTTTTAGGAATGGATTGGAGTTTTTTGATAGAAGGTAAAGACGCGCTGAATGTCACCACAGACAGCCGGAAGGTGACGCCCGGTTGTATCTTTGTGGCGCTCAAAGGCGAGCATTTTGACGGCAATGACTTCGTTGAGCAGGCAAAGCGTGCTGGCGCAGAATATATCATCTCAGGCGAAAATGCCCTCGCTGAATTACAGGATTTAGCTCGTGCTTGGCGAAGAGAATTAGGCCTTCCTATTTTGGGAATTACCGGTACAAACGGCAAAACAACAACCAAAGAACTCTGCGCAGCTGTGCTGAGTACAAAATACAATTTGTTTTATACACAAGGCAACCTAAATAATCAAATCGGAGTGCCGCTTACCTTATTAAGTATCACCCGCGCGCATGAGATGGCAATTGTAGAGATGGGAGCCAGTCATCCCGGGGACATTAAAGAACTCGTCGAAATCGCGGAGCCGAATTATGGTCTGATTACCAATGTCGGCCATGCGCATCTGCAGGGATTCGGCTCTTTTGAGGGAGTAATGCGTACCAAAGCAGAATTATACGACTATTTGCGTGAACATGGCGGTTTCTGCTTCCGGAATACGGACAATCCCTATTTGGCGCAGATGGCAGGCGACTTACAGACTGTTCCTTATACAACCGGAACGATGCCGGAAGGTACGCATTTGGTAGGAGCATATAATGCAGAGAATATATCTGCTGCAATTTGTGTAGGAAAATATTTTGGTATTGACGAAAAGGCGGCTTTGGCGGCCATACGTGCCTATGTGCCAAGTAATAATCGCTCGCAACTATTGCAAACGGAGAAAAATACCGTTGTGGTGGATGCATATAACGCAAATCCTACATCGATGCAGGCAGCTATCAACTCGTTCAATGGCAATTGTTATATCCTTGGTGCGATGCGTGAACTGGGCGAATATAGCCACCTGGAGCATCAGAATATTGTCAATATGTTATTGGAACGCAAGGCCGATAAAGTATTGCTGGTAGGTGAGGAATATAAGGATACTACTGCGCCTTACCCGGTTTTTGACAACGTAGAGAAGTTATGCGAACAGCTGCAAAAAGAGCCGTTGAAAGGATTTAAGATTTTGCTCAAAGGCAGTCGCAGTAATACATTAGAGAAAGTGATACCGTTATTATGAGTAAGAAAATAGCTTGGGTAATAGTCGTTCTTTTGCTCGCCGCCATCGGTGGGTTGGCTTATCTGTATTGGAATCAACGAACCGAGTTGACCGAATTGGTGGAGCAGATGACGATAGAGAAAGAAGAGCTGCAAGAAGAATACGAGGATTTGGCTATTCAGTTCGATGGTTACCAGCAGATGGATATTAAAAATGACAGTCTGCAGGATTTATTAAGCCGCGAGCAACAACGTGTGCAGGATTTGTTGGAAGAGTTACGCCAAACGAAGGCTTCTAACGCTCGCCGAATAGCTGAATTGAAAAAGGAATTAGCTACCGTACGTGCGGTGATGAAAGATTATGTGAGACAGATTGACTCACTCAACGCCACGAACGCCCGTCTAACGGAAGAGAATCAGATAGTGCGTCGTGAGAATCAACAGGTCAAAGAGCAAAACTCTCAATTATCGACGATTAATTCTCAATTGACGGAAACCGTTACGAGAGCATCCATGCTCGAAATCACTTCTTGCACCTTGAGTATGCTAAATAAGAACGATAAGAAGACTAAAATGGCGAGCAACGTTCGCAAGTTTCAGTTTGATTACGTGATAGCGAAAAATATTACTTGCACGCCCGGAATGAAGAATCTCTATGTTCGTGTCATGGATCCACAGGGAAACTTGATGGCTGAGAGTGAGACGAAAGTTTTTGAGTTCGAGAGCGGAGAGATTCCGTATTCGATGATGCAACAGATAGAGTATAGCGGCGAGGCATACAATGGCACTTGTTTCTGTGCTTTGGCGGATAAAGAGGAAGTGCTGAAAGGTTTTTATACGATCGATTTCTTCTGCGATGGAAACCTCATTGGCTCCTTCCCGTTCCAACCGAAAAAATAAAAAAAATACACAAAAATTTGCGTATGTGAATTTTTTGTAGTAATTTTGCACCCGCTTTTGAGGAAAAGCATTAATGCCACGAAGTTGTGATGATATATTCGGCTTTAGTGGTGATTGTATAACCCGACGATCAATCGTACATCGTATATCGTCAAATCGTACATTAAATTATGTATTTAACAGCTGAAAAGAAAGCAGAGTTGTTCGCTAAATACGGCAACGATGCAAAGAACACCGGTTCTGCAGAGAGCCAAATCGCTTTATTTACCTTCCGTATCAACCACTTGACGGAGCACTTGAAAGAAAACCGTAAGGATTTCGGAACAGAGCGCGCTTTGACAGCACTTGTTGGAAAACGTCGTCGTATGTTGGATTACTTGAAGGCAAAAGACATCGAGCGTTACCGTGCTATCATTAAAGAACTTGGTATTCGTAAATGAAAAAAAAGGAGTCCGTTTGGACTCTTTTTTTTGCCCTTAACTCAAAAATCCCTAACTCGAAAATCGAAAATCATAAAAAAAATTTGCATATATGCGATTTTTTTACTAATTTTGCATGCAAAATTATATGATAGAGATAAAACCCTACATAGAACACGCGGTGTTAGTGGGGTTGATAACGCCTAATCAACCTGAAGAACGCACAAAAGAATACCTCGATGAGTTGGCATTCTTAGCTGACACGCATGGTATTGTTCCTGTTAAGCGTTTTACCCAGCGTCTTGATCAACCCAATACGGCTACTTATGTCGGAGAGGGAAAATTGGAAGAGATTCGTCAGTTTATCATCAGCCGCG
This sequence comes from Paludibacteraceae bacterium, assembly GCA_017557345.1. GTDB lineage: Bacteria > Bacteroidota > Bacteroidia > Bacteroidales > Paludibacteraceae > Colicola. Next base: position 44,775 of record JAFYZR010000009.1, read on the forward strand.
AGCAGTTACCGACCAATGAAGAGCAAGCGCCAATCGATGTTGTTATCTTTGATGATGAACTGTCGCCTCGTCAAATACGTAATCTCGAAAAAGCCATCAATCATCGCGAAAAGCATCCGGCAAACATACGTGTTATAGATAGAACGATACTGATCCTTGAGATATTTTTACAGCGTGCGCAGACAAGTTATGCAAAAACGCAAGTCGAGATGGCGCATCTGCAATATATGTTACCTCGCTTGACGCGAATGTGGAGTCACTTGGATAGGCAGCGTGGCGGTGGAGGAACGAACCGTGGTATGGGTGAGACACAGATTGAGGCTGATAAACGGGTTATCGGGCAACGCATAGCGTTGTTGCGTGAGGAACTCAAGACAATTGATAAACAAATGGCCACACAGCGCCAGAATAGAGGAAAGTTGGTGCGAGTGGCTCTGGTCGGATATACGAATGTAGGCAAATCAACATTGATGAACCTTCTCTCCAAGTCTGATGTGTTTGCAGAGAATAAACTCTTTGCTACGTTGGATACCACTGTTCGCAAAGTTACCATAGAGAATCTTCCGTTCCTATTAAGCGATACGGTAGGTTTCATTCGTAAATTGCCGCACCATTTAGTAGAGTCGTTTAAGTCGACGCTTGATGAGGTACGCGAGGCGGATTTACTTATCCATGTGGTTGATATCAGCCATCCGAATTTTGAGGAGCAATACGAAGTAGTGCAACAAACGATTGCTGATATTTGTAAAGAGGACAAACCGACTATTGTCATCTTCAATAAGATTGATAATTTTACCTATGTGCCGAAAGAAGAAGATGATTTAACACCTATTCGGCGCGAAAACCTTTCGCTGGCAGACCTTGAAAAATCATGGATGGCACGACTCGGGGACGATTGTATTTTCATCTCTGCGAAGCAAAAAGAGAACATAGATGCTTTACGCGCGCTTATGTATGACCGTATAAAAGCCATACATATAAAGCGCTATCCGTATAACGATTTTTTGTTTCAGAATTACGAATAAATCGAGCCAATAAGGCTAAGAATTATGCGAACAATTGACGAACAAGGTTATCATTTTGAAGAATGGCTGACTCCTGAACAGATAGCGAAGGATGTGCAGCAAGTGGCTAATCAGATTAGTGCCGATTATAAGGACAAAGAACCGCTTTTTGTGGTTGTGCTGAATGGCGCTTTTGTCTTTGCGGCGGATTTATTGCGTGCTCTCAAAGATGTGCGATGCGAGGTTACTTTTATTCGCGTCAGTTCCTATTGGGGACTTTCATCTACCGGAAAGCTAGAGTTCATTGTGCCGTTGCAACAAGTGGTAGAAAACCGCGATGTAATTATAGTTGAAGATATCGTAGATACAGGACTTACTATCCATCAGCTCAAAGCGCATATGCGCGCGCATGGCGCTACTTCTACACGCGTCGCTACTATGCTCTTTAAGCCCGCGAAACTGGAGTATAATGATGCCAAACCCGAGTATGTCGGACGAGAAGTGTCTGAAGAGTTCGTTATCGGTTATGGGTTGGATTTTGACGGTTTCCAGAGAAATTTGGATGCCATTTATAAAGTGAAACAATAGAAATAAAAATATTAACTTTAAAATTTTACCATTATGAATGAAGAATTGAAAAAAGTAATGGAGGTTGCTGAGGTTTGGACCAAAGAACCCTTTGATGCAGAGACTCGCGCGCAAGTAAAAGCGATGATGGAGGCGGAGGATAAGACCGAACTCATCGATGCTTTCTATCGTACTCTTGAGTTTGGTACCGGTGGTCTGCGTGGTATCATGGGTGCAGGCACCAACCGAATGAACAAGTACATTGTTGCTCAAGCTACGCAAGGTTATGCAAACTATCTGCTGAAAGTACAACGTGAAGGTGGATTCCAGAATGTACAGAACGGACGAGTAGCGGTTGTTGTTGGTCATGACTGCCGTAACAATGGCCGTTTGTTCGCAGAGACGGTGGCTAACATCTTCTCCGCTAACGGCATTAAGGTTTATCTATTCGAAAGCTTGCGGCCAACTCCTGAGTGTTCGTTCGCTATTCGTCATCTCAAATGTCAAGGTGGTGTGAACGTTACCGCTTCGCATAATCCCAAAGAGTATAACGGCTACAAGGCATATTGGGAGGATGGCTCACAAGTTCTCCAACCGCACGATCAAGGTATCATCAACGAGGTGAACAAAGTGCGCATGGAAGATGTAAAGTGGGAAGCTAATCCTGATTTGATTGAGATTATCGGTGGTGAGATGGACTACGATTATATGATGGCTGTTAAATCTGTCATGATTGACCAAGACTCCATTCTGCGTCAAAAAGATCTTAATATCGTTTATACGCCGATGCATGGTGCCGGTCGTCAAATTGTGCCGATGTGTCTCCGCAGCTGGGGATTCCAGAATATCCATGTAGTGCCTGAACAGATGGTTATTGATGGTAACTTCCCGACTGTTGTAAGCCCGAATCCTGAGAATGCTGAGGCTATGACGCTTGGTATGAAACTCGGTACGTAACTTGGTGCGGATTTGGTTATCGCTTCTGACCCAGATGCTGACCGTATCGCCATCGTTTGCCGTAATGATAAAGGCGAGTGGGTTATCATTAATGGTAACCAGACCAACATCATGTACCATTACTACATCATCAATAATATGAAACGTCTGGGCAAATTGCGTCCGGATATGTATGTAGTAAAAACCATCGTGACCAGCGAACTGATTCGTAAGATTGCAGACAACCTGGGTGTAACACTTACCGATGAATATACAGGTTTCAAGTGGATTGCAAATCGTATCCGCATGTGGGAAGGCAAACGCAAATACATCGGTGGTGGAGAAGAGAGTTTCGGATTCCTGCCATATGATGCTGTACGCGATAAATGCTCACCATCGGCTATTTGCTTGATCTGCGAGATAGCTGCTTACGCTAAGGATAACGGTATGACGCTTTATGATTATCTGCTCAAGATTTATGAGGACTATGGTTTCCAACGCGAGACGACCATTAATGTTGTTCGTCCGGGTAAGTCAGGTGCAGAAGAGATTGCTCAAATGATGGTGGACTATCGTGCTAATGCTCCGAAGGAGATCGCAGGCGAGAAAGTTATCAAGATCAAAGACTTCAAGCTCCTCAAGCAACAAGAACTCAAGGACGGCAAGTGGGTTGAATCCCCAATCGAAATGCCTTTGAACGCTACTTCGAACGTACTCCAGTACTTCACCGAAGGTGGCCTCAAGGTTTCTGTTCGTCCTTCCGGTACCGAGCCGAAGATCAAGTTCTACTTTGAGATTCCGGTTAAGTCAGGCAAACCGTTCACCGGCGCAGACTACGAGCGTTGCACCGCTGAAGCAGAAGCACGCGTTCCGGCTATTAAAGCATCACTCGGTCTCTAATTAGTAAACAAATTATTAGAATAAGATTTATGAAAAAGTTATTTTTTGCACTTCTGTGCCTCGTAGGCATTACCATGTTTACAGCATGTGAAGGAGGAACGAATAATCCTGAGAAAGATGGCAAATGGTATACATCCGCTTCTCAAATAGACCCGACTGATTTTGACCAACAAGACAAAAAATGCTGGGCTATTGATATTTGGTGCGACGGTACGACAATTGGCCGTGAATTTGCATGGTTAACTGAAGCAGAAGTTGCTTCTGCGGCTAAATTGATCCTAACGCTCGATTATCAAGTGTTTGGCTACAATACCAAGAAAGTAAAATGGTTTGAGGCAGATGCAAACGATGAGGATGCTTGTGACGCAATGGTATGGGAAGGTGCTCGTTGTTGGGAAGAAACAATAACAGCCCCAAATGGAGAGAGTGAAACTGAGTATGGTTGGATGCCGGAGGAGAATATGAAAGAACGGCATGACCATTATGTAGAAAGAGGATTGCAGCATGAATACAAACCGGCAGATGCTAACGACCCGGACGCCTGCGACGCCTTAAATCCAGAAGAGCCAACTGATCCCGAGAATCCATCGACTGAGTCGAAATGCTGGAAAGTAACACTCACGGTTGGCGGACAGTCTACGACGGTTTACACTTGGGCGCCTGAAGCATCGATACAGGCTCAAATCTCTGCAGCCCAAATGGCCGGAGGATCCGGTACATATGAACCAGCAGATGCCAATGACGAGGAATCTTGTGCTCTGCTGAATAACTAAGTACAATATTTCTATTGCGTGAGAAGTGTGTGATTCAATTAATTTGGGTCACACACTTGTTTTATGGTTCTTGGAAAAATAGAACATTTTTGCATAGGTGTTGCATAGGTAATAACCTCGACTTAATACCGATGAGATACCGATTGGAAAAATTGAACATTTTCGGCAAAAATGGCTTAAAATTTCCGAATATCTTCAATCACCAAACTTGCTAAAGTACACCCAAATACCGCAGTCACTTGCATCAAACTTCCTTTTATAGGCTCTGTGCTTTCGACCTTCGGTTTTTGGCTTTGCTCCATCGAATAAACGCACTTTATCTTCTTTCTTGGCTTCATGCCAATTTTCTTCATCCTTTCCCGAACGGCTTTTGCCAGCGCATCGCCCTTCACATCAAACAGTTCAGCTACGCGAATTTGAGTGGGATCAAAACGGAAAGCCGCTCCCATACTGCTAAAAATCTTCATCTTTCGCGCGCGCGACGCGTATATAATAAGGTCTGTTTTGTCGCTGACGCTATCGATGGCATCAATGACATAGTCAAATCCTTCTAATCCATTTTGCTTCAGCCAGTCCTCATTTACTCTTTCACATCGCGTCACAATCTCTGCTTCCGGATTGATCTGCATCAACTTTTCTTTCAAAGCTTCCACTTTCGGTTGACCGATAACAGATGGAATCGCTTGTATTTGCCGATTGATATTACTTGCCTGTACATCATCATCATCTACCATCGTTAGATGTATCAAACCTGTGCGAATCAAGGCTTCTGCAGCAACAGAACCTACACCTCCAACGCCGAAGATAATGACGCGTTTAGTACGCAAGGCTTCCATCACTTCCGAACCTAATAAAGCGGTACTTCTGGAAAATTTTTCGTCCATTTCTTTTCAAATTCGACTGCAAAAGTACAAAAAAAGACGCAATTATGCAAAAAAATCGCCTAAAAATTTGGTCAATTCAAAAAAATGTAGTACTTTTGCACCCGCTTTTCGCCCCAAAAAGCGAATAAGCGTTGCCCAGGTGGCGGAATTGGTAGACGCGCTGGTCTCAAACACCAGTGGGAAACCGTGCCGGTTCGATCCCGGCCCTGGGTACAAGAAAGGAGGTGTATGCAATGATTATCGTTCCTGTAAAAGAAGGTGAGAACATCGAGCGCGCGATTAAGAAATTCAAACGCAAATTCGATAAGACGGGTGTCATTAAGGAGCTCCGTCGTCGTCAACAATTCGACAAACCGAGTGAGTTGAAGCGAGTTAAGATGGCGCATGCTAAGTATGTGCAATCGTTGCACGCTCACGACGATATGTAATTATCGGAGTAAGTTAAGAAATATCTCCCCAATTGAACGCCGGCTTGCCACGCAATAGGTCAAGCTGGCGTTTGTATATTCTATTGCGTTCATCCTCAAGAAGGGGATCTGCATCCAAAATATCCATAGCCGCTTGCCGCGCCAGAGTCAGAGTGGGACCATCGGTGGACAGATTCGCAATATGCAAATCAAAAGGAATACCGGATTGCTGAGTGCCTTCAATATCTCCTGCTCCGCGTAACTGCAAGTCTGCTTCTGCAATACGGAAACCATCATTCGTGGCAACCATGATATCCATCCGTTTGCGTGTGTCTTTGCTTAACTCAAGATCAGTCATCAACACACAATAACTCTGGTCTCCACCTCTACCTACTCGGCCTCGCAACTGGTGTAACTGACTCAAGCCGAAACGCTCTGCATTTTGAATAATCATGACGGTCGCATTGGGTACATTCACTCCCACTTCTATAACCGTTGTGGCAACGAGAATTTGCGTTTCCCCGCTTGCAAAGCGTTGCATTTGCAAATCTTTATCTGCCGCTTTCATCTGGCCATGAACCATCGAAATCCGATATTCCGGGAAGGCATCACATAGCTCATTATAACCATTCTGCAAGTCCAACAAGTCTAATTTTTCATTTTCTTTAATCAGCGGGTAAACGACATAAATCTGCCGCCCGGAATCTATTTGATTACGCATGAAAGCATAGACTTGCGCCCGACGCTTAATCGAATAATGGAAGGTCTGTATCGGTTTGCGTCCGGGTGGTAATTCATCAATGATGGACACATGCAAATCGCCATAAACGGTCATGGCAAGCGTACGCGGAATAGGTGTGGCAGACATGACTAATACATGAGGCGCTGTTTGATTTTTGGTCCAGAGTTTAGCACGTTGGGCCACACCAAAACGATGTTGCTCATCGATAACAACCAGTCCTAGATTTTGCCATTGAACGGTATCTTCTATTAGCGCGTGTGTACCAATAAGTATATGAATAGTACCATTCATCAAACCATTATGAATAGGCACGCGGTTTTTGGCGGTTGTGGAACCGGTGAGCAGAGCGATATGTACGGCATCGCCAAGCGGAGCAAGGAATGCCTTTAGGGTTTCGTAGTGTTGGTTCGCGAGAATCTCTGTTGGTGCCATGATGCAGGTTTGGAAACCATTGTCCACCGCTAACAAACAGCATAACAATGCCACTAAAGTCTTCCCTGAACCCACATCACCTTGCAAAAGGCGGTTCATTTGATGACCGGATTTTAAGTCATCGTGTATTTCATGAATCACGCGTTTCTGTGCCCCCGTCAGCTCAAATGGCAACGCTTTATATAACGCATGGAAACGGTTACCAACTAATGGCATTGCAAAACCGGGATTTTGTTCCCGACGTTTCATTTGCCGTAAAATCTGCAGTTGGATATAGAAGAGTTCCTCGAATTTCAGTCGTGCCCGTGCATTCTGCATGGAGATAGTATCCTTTGGGAAATGCACGTTGATAAGAGCATCCGTTAGCGACATTAGACGGAAGCGCTGCAGAACATCCGCCCCAATGGTATCGGGTACGCCTAATTTCAAGTCAGGCAATAACTCTGCTATAATGCTACGCATTGCCTTTGAATTAAGCCCATGACGCTTCATTTTCTCCGTTGTGTTGTAGTATGGTTCGAGACCTTGCGTCATCTCGGGCGTTACTTTATTCCACGGAGTTAACTCAGGATGTACGAAATTATAGATGTGTTGAAAACGTGATGGTTTGCCGAATAAAAGATACTTAACACCTCGTTGCAATTTGACATATTTCACTCCTTGGAACCATACCAATTCGCACTGATGTGTGCCATCAAAGAAGGTAGCACTTAACCGTTGCGCTTTTCCGATACCAACTGTGTGCCATTCAGTTACTTCACCTATAATCTGCACGTAAGTATCTTCGTCTTCCAGTTCAGCAATACGATAAAATCTACTGCGATCAATATATTTATATGGATACTGCCGCACCATATCTAGCGCAGTATTGACACCAAGCTCTTTACGAAGAATGTCGGCACGTTTGGCACCGACATTCTTACAATACGTTATATCGCGATAAGCTAAATCCACTTATTGGAGTTTGAAATTAACGGGAACGGTGTATTTTACACGTACAGCTTTACCACGCTGCTTACCCGGTTTCCATTTCGGCATCGATTTGATGACGCGGATAGCTTCTTTATCCAGCGATGGATCTCCACCAGAACGTACAACCTCAACGTCAACAATTGAACCGTCTTTGTTTACCACGAATTGGCAGATAACACGACCTTGGATACCGTTCTCTTGTGCGATAACAGGGTACTTTACGTTCTCACTCAGATATTTGAACAACGCCTGTTGGCCACCCGGGAATTCCGGCATCGATTCAACAACTACGAAGACAACTTCTTCTTCCTCTTCTTCAACCGGTGCCTCTACGGGGGCTGCGATAACGACCTCAGTTTCAGTCTCCTCTGTGGAAACCTCAATTGTCTCGGTCTCCACGTTATCTTCTACCACATTCAGCACTTCCACTTCTTGTACAGCAGGAGGTGGAGGGGGAGGAGGTGTTTCTTGACTTGTTTGCTGAATTTCCACTTCTTCCTCAAAGAGGAACTCCGTGTCTGTTACCTCGTACTTGGTAACTTCTCTCTCCGTCCATTCCAGCGCTACATAGACAAGGCTTAGCACGAAAACAAGACCCATCAAGGCATAGATGAGTTTATCCTTCTCTAAACTGGCTTTTTCTGATTTCTTGATATGCATATCTCGTGTTTTTTAGGTCGTATTATTAAAATCGGCTACAAAGTTACTACATTTTTTTTATTTATGCAAATAAAAATAGAAAAATTTGTGTATTTACAAATATTTTTGTACCTTTGCACCCGCAAATGAACAATAGATGGTCGCAAATATGGTCATCACCATCCGTGAGGAATGTAGGCAAACTACTTTCCGCGAATGTGCTTGCGCAAGTTATTGGATTACTCGTCTATCCCATTCTTACACGCCTGTATACTCCAGAAGATTTCGGATTACTTAATCTATTCATGAGTATTGGAGGTATATTGGTATTGCTTTCTACGTGCGAACTTCAATCGGCCATTCTTCTCCCATCACAAGAAAGAGAAGCGGCAGGAGTGGCTCGCCTTACTTTACGAGTGGTAGGAATATGTCTCCTCGTCATTGCTATTACCATTCCTTTTTCAAGTCCAATAGCCCACCTTTTTGATGCGCCTGCTTTAGCTAATTACTACTGGTTGCTGGTGCCATATGTGGGCATTATGGGATGTTGGACTATTTATAATGCGTGGCTTACCCGCAGGCGAGAATTTGGCCGTATTAGTGCGTATCAGTTAAATCAGAGTATAACAGGAGTACTGACTAAATTGCTTTTTGGTTGGATATGTTGGTTACGTAGTGGACTTATTGTGTCATCGGTATTATCACCTTTCATTGCAATTTGCACATCTATTGTTCGTGATAGGGAGGCATTCCGGTCATTATGGCAACCATGTGAATGTGGATCACGAGAATTAGCAAATCGTTATCGCCGTTTCCCCTTGTTTAGTATGCCTCGTGCTTTAGTCAATAACTTAAGCGGAAATTTACCAGCTTTATTGCTGACTCCTTATTTCGGCCTAAACCAATTAGGTTTCTTCGCAATGGCAATAACTTTGGCATTTAGACCCATAACAATGATTACAGCATCTCTGCACCAAGTGTTATTTGAGCGAGTGGCACAATCTGTTCGTGAAGGACAAAGTGTTTGGCGATGGCTAAGTAAAAGATGGTTACAACTGGTAGCAATAGTTGTTCCTATTATGTTATTGTTAACCATAGTAATGCCATGGCTTGTGCAGGTGCTCCTCGGTTCTGGTTGGAACGAAACAGCAATACTGATTCGCTATATGATGCCTTGGCTTACGTGTGTCTTTTTAATCGCCCCTTTGGCGTTTATTAGCGAAGTTTTCGGTCAACAGAAATTGTTCTTAATCATTGAGATTGTTTATTTAGGACTTCGTGTAAGCGCAATGGTAATAGGAATATGGATGAATAGTTTTGCTTTGGCAATCATCCTTATTTCTGCATCAGGAGTACTCGTGTTATTACTCCAACTATGCTTATATATCCATTTTCTTCGGAAATATGAATTAACGTGCTTGGCGCAAGCAGGCAAGTAAAGACATAACCTGCATCCTCTCATTGGCATTTCCCTTGCTTAGTTGCTGTGCAATTTGCTGTACTTCCGGATAATTATTCAGCAACTCCAAGTTTGTTTGAATATATTTTTCCGCCCAAGTTCTGAGAGTCTCATTTTGCATGAACCAATCATCTTCAGGATTCATGGAGTGACCAATTGTCTCTTTTTGAGAAGAAAGGAGATTTAGTCGTTTAAGTATATATTCTGCTGCACGTTTGGGCAAATCTTGCAAAGGAAGCATATGATTTGAAATGCTAACCATATATGGACGATGGCCAATCGTGTAAACTCCGTTATGTTTCCATTTCGCAATGTCCGGATATTTGGTAAGTATCCATTGGTCGTAGAGCCGATGATTCCATCGTTGTTCTAGTGGTGCCGCGTAGGCAGCTTTCAGTACATCTACATCGCAGAAAGGGGAATAACTTTCTCCAAATTGTTGATGGATTAATGGAGAACCAAGGTTCGCACAGTTGAAGGCTCTAACATATAAATAAAAAATCTCTCGATTAGAGTAAAGCTGTTCGAAATCGGAAGGCAAAGCACGACGTAATGTTTTCAAATGCATTATGGGGAGCAACGCTCCGTCACCGATATGATAAGTTTGATTTGACTTATGTCGTGTATAGGCTGTTCCAACAATGATATCACCCGCCATGCCCGTAAGGAAAATCCCCGCCTGCTGTTTTGCTATCTCTGGCAGACCATAAAGAGTTTCGGCAGCACCACTATATTGGACGAGACCGCTTGTTATACGGCTTGCCTCATCTAATAGCAGCAGACATTCTCCGCTATCTAAAGGCGTAAAATGGTTAATGTAATTCCAATAAGCGGATAATTCTTTAGGAGTTGTGTCGTCGTAATAATTTGATTGAGAATATGTAATGGTGTGTATAGGAGTTTTGGCAATTTCATGCGCTACGCAATTAACCATCCTACTATCGAGTCCTGCACTCAAAGGAATGAAATGGGTGTATCCGTACTCTTCATTCTTAAGTATGACCCTTTCAATAGCATGGCGGAAAGCAGTGTCAATGCGCTCGATATTTTCTTCTATAGAAAGAGAGTTCGGTGTGTTGTCAAAGCGATGGTAAATATGTTTCTCAACTTTTCCTTTTTTAGCACATACATATTCTCCCGCCTGTAAACGATGAATAGCTTTGAAAACAGTCTCTCCGACAGGGGAATATCCATAAATGAGCATTTGCCAGAGATAATTTTCATTATCGGCTTTAGCACCTATCGCTTGCGCTAAATCAAAGAGATTAGTGTCCCATACCAGTCCTTCTGCAGACTGCGTATAAAAAACCATTTTACTCCCTATATGGTCATTGAAAAGGAGAGTGATGCCGTTAATGGTGTCGATTAAAAGTCCAAAGAAGGAACCTCTCCAATTGCTCCAAAAAACAGTTTCGCCAGTTAAGTAACGACGTATGGCTTCTTCTGGGGCATCCGCTTCAAGTAATACACCGAAGGTTTTTAGGCAGCACCCATCCGCTTCATAATTATAGGTTTTGAATTTCTGCATATATTCCTTTCAGTGTTTTTCCTATCATTTCTGGAGAGAAACGTGCTTTTACGCCATTGCTTTTTGATTTTTTAACTTTGCCCCATAGTATGGTTTCTATAAATTCAGCAAAACGACCAGGTTTGTTTTGAACAATCTCTTGCGGTACGATGAGATCTGCAATCTCCTCTGCAATACCCACAGGCGTTGATAAAACAGGAAGACCTGTTACAGCGGCTTCTGCTAATATAATGCCATATGTCTCATAACGACTGCTTAGTACTATTGCGTCAGCTTTATACATCCATTCTGCAACCTCTTTCGGCTGTAGTTCTGCTGTCCATTTCAATAATCCGTCCGGAATATCTAAACTTTCTGCATAGTCGCGCACTTCTTTATAATCAACACCTGTTCCAACTAATACTAATCTCCAATCCTGTCTTTTTTCGCTTAACATCTTTGCGGCTCGAAGAAGACTTTTAACATTCTTTGCCCGCTCGTCGAAACAACTTACATGCAGGAGTGTCTTTTGTTTTTTGTCTTTTATTCTCGGCTTTTCTTCAAAAAAGAAATCATCTACTACATTGTTGATTCTACCCCAATGCGCATTTTGAATGCCACAATCTTTCATCGCTTTTTCGAGTCGGTCGCTAACTGTTAGAATAACAGAGGCTTGTGATGCGATGAATTTATATAATTTGTTTTTGAAAGCAGGCATTGTATTAAATATGCCGCTTTCGGGCAAATAACCACTCCAATGTTCTACAATGATATATGGAATGCTATAATGCTTTTTGAGCCACAGAGCCAATAAACCTTGTTTTTGAATGACATTCAATTGCACAACATCCGGCAGCCAACCTTCTTTTCTAAATGAGCGCCATTCATGTAGCAATTCTCTCCATGTCACAGAACTTATCACTCGTACATCCACACCTTGCGCACGAACCGCCTCCACGTGCTTTTGTACGAAGAGACCGGACATGGCATCCTTATTGGATGGATACCAGGGTGTGAGGTAGAGAACTTTCATTAGTGCATGCCTATTTCGCGCAACTTCTGACCAAAGATAGCCAAACGAAATAAAGGTTTATAATATTTCTCGACGGAGAAATAAGTAAAAGGAGTAGATCCGAATTGTTTGTAATGCTTAGCAACACCTTTGTCCATTGAACCCTCGAAATCAAAGCGCACATGTTTTTCTCGTGCCAATTTCATCGCCTCGAGAACCAATAACGAACTGGCTCCGGACTCCCGGTAAATCGGGTCAAAAGCAGGGATTAAATAGTATAAGTAATGTTTATCCCATACCAAGAAGGCAGCAGCATATGGCACACCATCGGCGTTGCAAATACTTAGAATCTCACATTGTTTCAGACGGCGTGCTTTACGCTCCAAAACCAATAAGAACTCACGGCTGTAACTGATTTTGCGTTTACGAGCGGCCATACATCCACAATGGAAACGATAGAAATCTTCTACTTCCATTTTTCGTTCGGCATGTAGACTTAACGCCTTTTGCAACTGACGTTTTTTGTTCTTGCTGAAAGAATTAATGAGTGAATCCAAATCGCTTAAATCCTCAACACGATAGGTTACTCTTTCTCGCGTTTTGAACCCTAATCCATGCATGGCATCTACGCATAAACTACCGGGCAAGTACTGCTGGTAATAGTATGCAAGACCCATAGCGTCTAATTGCTCTTTGATGAGTCGACAAGCTTCTGCCGTTTTCCATCTGTCAGCGGTTGTCTCTGCAGTTACCCAAATTCCGCCAATCTGCGTCTGTTGAGGCATGATGATATATTTGAACCATGCGCGTTTACGGAGCAGATACGGCATAGCGCCAATGATATTCCCTTTTTCATCTTCAGCCAACAAAACATCCCATTCTTTTCCTGCGCACACGGCATCCATCCACCATGGCATCATGAAAATGGGTATATACTCTTGCTCATCCACCCAAGTGATATATCGTTCTTTATTAGACATGAGCGTTGTTATCTAAACAGTCCATTAAAAAACCCGTTATCTGCTTCCGGTGTTTGTTGTGCTTCATCATTTGGTCCTTCCGGAGCATCATTGAGTTGCTCAGTTGCGCTCGTTTCGTCATTTGATTTCCTATATTGCTCCGGTCGATACAAAATTTGAATATTTTCAGCAATCACTTCTGTTTTACGGCGCACTTGTCCGTCTTTCTCCCATGCACGTGTTTTTAACTTTCCTTCTACGTACACTTTCATGCTTTTGCGTAAGTTCTGTTGTGCCCATTCTGCTAAATTCCGCCATAGAACAATACTATGCCATTCTGTTACATCCGGCACTTGTGTGCCGTTTTGCATGGTATAACCGCGCTCGGTTGTTGCTAAATTGAAGTTTGCAATAGCTACGCCTCTGTCCAGGTAACGTACTTCTGGGTCTGCGCCTACGTTACCAATTAAAATTACTTTGTTGACACTTGACATAATAAATCTAGTTAAGTTAGTTAATTAAACGGGTACAAAGTTACAATAATTTTCTCAATTATGCAAAAAAAACAGACAAAAATGAGTAAAAATTTGCACAATTCAAAAAAAAGCAGTACCTTTGCACCCGCTTTAAAAGAAATGGCCGGTTGGATGAGCGACTTAGTCAGCGGTCTGCAAAACCGTATAGAGCGGTTTGACTCCGCTACCGGCCTCCAGAAAGAGTCACTCCAACCGAGTGGCTTTTTTCATTGAAAAAAAGAATTTAGATGGATGAACTGATCAAGGATATAACCTCTCAGGATTACAAATACGGTTTCACGACAAATGTGGAAACGGATATTGTGCCAGCCGGGCTGAACGAAGATATTGTTCGTTTGATTTCTCTTAAGAAAGGCGAGCCGGAGTGGTTATTGGATTTCCGTCTAAAAGCATTTCGTAAGTGGCAGACGATGCAAGTGCCGACTTGGGCACATCTTAACATTCCGGAAATAGATTTTCAGGCTATCTCTTACTATGCAGATCCGACCGTTAAGGCCAAGAACAAAACGACAGAAGAGATAGATCCTGAAATCATGAAGACCTTTGATAAACTGGGTATTCCATTGGAAGAGAGAGCTGCGTTAGCCGGGAACATGGCGGTAGATGCGGTTATGGATTCGGTTTCTGTCAAGACTACTTTTCGGGAAACGCTTGCGGAGAAAGGAATTATTTTCTGTTCTATTAGCGAAGCCGTGCGCGAACATCCTGAATTGGTCAAAAAATACTTAGGCTCTGTTGTTCCGCCAACTGATAATTTCTATGCTGCTTTGAACTCTGCTGTTTTCTCCGATGGCTCATTTGTTTATGTGCCCAAAGGCATTCGATGCCCGATGGAGTTAAGCACTTATTTTCGTATAAACGCAGGAAAAACCGGTCAGTTTGAGCGAACTTTATTGATTGCAGATGAGGGTGCTTATTTGTCTTATCTGGAAGGATGTACTGCGCCAATGCGTGACGAGAATCAATTGCATGCTGCGATAGTGGAAATAGTGGTACATAAAGATGCAGAGGTGAAGTATTCAACCGTACAGAATTGGTATCCGGGAGACAAAAACGGGAAGGGAGGAATATATAATTTCGTTACCAAACGCGGTATTACTCATGAAAATGCGCGGCTTAGTTGGACGCAAGTAGAGACAGGAAGCGCGATAACATGGAAATATCCTTCGTGCATTTTGCGCGGCGATAATTCATCTGCAGAGTTCTATTCCGTGGCGCTCACGAATAATTACCAACAAGCAGATACGGGAACAAAGATGATTCATATCGGCCGTAACACGCGTTCGCGTATTATTTCCAAAGGAATCTCTGCCGGTCACAGTCAAAATGCTTACCGTGGACTTGTTAAAATGGGCATTCATGCTGAGAATGCACGAAACTACAGCCAATGTGACAGTTTGCTGTTAGGCGATAAATGCGGAGCGCATACTTTTCCGGATATGATAATTTCTAATCCTACGGCGACGGTGGAACATGAGGCTACAACCAGCAAAATCAATGAGGATCAACTCTTTTATTGCCGGCAAAGAGGCATTGGAGTGGAAGATGCTGTAGGTCTTATTGTGAATGGCTATGCCAAGGAGGTAATGGATAAACTGCCGATGGAATTTGCAGTAGAAGCACAAAAACTGCTTCAAGTTAGTCTTGAAGGAAGTGTTGGATAGCTATTGCATAGGTATTAATAAGGTAATAACCTCGATACTATACGGTTATAAGATCGATGTGTTGCGCATGGATGGGCGCAGAAAGAAATGTAGATGCCGATTGTGAGAAACGGTCGGCATTTTCTGTGGTTAAATAAGTGCAGGTGCTGTTCTCGGATAACTGTTTTCGATATTCCGGATGACGAGCCAGATAATCTTTTAGACTTTCAGCCACAAGAGCACCTTGTGCGATGATTTGAATAGATCCGGCGACCTGTTCTATTTTTTTAGCCAAGAGTGGATAATGTGTGCATCCCAATACGAGTGTATCTATTTTTGAATCCTTGGATAGGATTTCTCGCAAGTATAAATCTACAAAGTAGTCTGCGCCCGGCTTGTCATGTTCACCAGCTTCTATCAACGGAACCCACATTGGGCATGCCTGTTGCGAAATAGTAAGATTTGGCGCTATTTTTTGCAATTCTAACACATAGGATTCCGAAGAAACAGTAGCTGGCGTTCCTAAAATGCCTACGTGTCCGGTCTTTGTGATTCCCGGTACAGCTTCTACTGTTGGGCGAATAACGCCAAGTACATTGACTTTTTCGCGATTCGCATTTAATCTTTCGCTATTAATGATAGGCAGATCATGTTGCTGAATCGTCCGAAGTGCTTTAGCGGATGCTGTGTTACAGGCCAAAATAATAAGTGCACAATCTTGTTCAATAAGATATTTGACCGCCTCTAACGTGTACTGATAGATGACGTCAAACGAGTGCGTGCCATAAGGCGCACGTGCGTTGTCGCCCAAGTATAAATAATCATACTTGGGTAACACACGGCGGATTGACTCAAGAATAGTCAACCCGCCATATCCGCTATCAAAAATACCTATTTTAATAACTTGTTCGCTGCGTTGCAGCGTAGCTAATCTTAAGTGCATAAGCACGACGAAGTTCCTGCTTGATATCAGCGATGATACCCATGCGGGTTTCCTTGTCTGCTTTAATAGAAACAGTCATCAAACCTTGCTCTGACTCTTTCATAGAAGAACGCTCATTAACGATATACTCGCCAATCTCTTTTACTTCTGCAAAAGCGTCATCGAGTTGGATACGTGTTTCTGCACCATACTGTTTGCGGAACTCTGCCGTCGGTGTACCAACGTAGATGTAGCGCACAAGTGATTTCTTCTCCAGCTTCGTAAGCTCAGTAGCTTGCGGGTTCTTGAATTGAACCTTATAGCTGACCTCTTTCATGGATGTAACCGACATGAAGAAGAACAGCAGCATGAAGATAATATCAGGGAGAGACGACGTATTCAGCGCCGGCATCTCACGTTTCTCATTTCTACGTATCTTTGCCATATCAATTACCGTAATTTTTAGGTTCAGCCTCCGAAATCTTTTGAGGATAGATCTTTTGGATCTGCTTTTGTTGATCCTCATCGAGTTCGTTGTATGACTTATGGAAATACTTTTGCGCGCATTCTTCACGCAATTCATTATACGCCGCTACAAGTTCGTTCTGAACGTCCAAATATGCTTGATATTGTGTATCCACATCGTTTTGAACGGAGATCACGTGGTCTTTCGTGTATTTGAGTACACCAAAAGGAGCGCCGAAATCCTCTTCAAACAACTTTGGATAATAGTCCGCATTCTCTTCGTTCAGTATGAACTTCTTGGCGTTTTCTCGAAGTTGCTTCACATCCATCAACTGGCCTTGCACCATCAATTGGTTAGCGGAGTTAATCTTCACTACCAACAGGTTTCGCTTGTTGATATCCTTATCCTCAATCTTTTGGTCTGGAGGAATAGGAGCAGGCAGACGGCGAGCCAGTCCTTGGTTAACATCCATAGAGGTGGTAACCAAGAAGAAAATCAGCAACAGGAACGAGATGTCGGCCATGGAGCTGGCGTTGATCTGTGGGACTTTCTTTGCCATGATAAATGTGTTTTACTTCGATAGTTTTTTAGTATGTATGTATCCCCAAATCATCGTAGCGATTGTTGCAGCGAAGAGGAAATAGCAAGCATAGATAACCGCGTCAGCGAGTTGTGCCCATGCGCCCTCGTTATCGGTGCCTTCATAGCCGATGATGTTGATTTTCTCCGGGCTTCCGAGGAACCAGCAGAGGCAAGCCAAAAGGATAAAACCGCAAACAACACCCAGTGTCATATACGCTTTGCGGCGGTTCGTTTTCCAGTTATTGGCAAACTCTACTATTACCACAGCCAGAGTAACTAGGATTACAATCGCCAAAAGGATGTAAACCCAGATGAGGAATGCATTGGTGAAACGAGGAATATCCAGGAAATCACCCGCAACCTCCAAACTACCGTTTGAGCCACCAAGGAAGAACAACGCGATAAACACGATGCCCAATGCCAAGAGTGACCAAAGGGTAATTTTAGGTAATAATTTATAGTTTTTCATATTGCTCAGAATTTTAGAAATTAGTGTTCAGCTATCAGCTTTCAGCAGTCAGCTATTATTTCTTTCCTTTCTTCTGGGCAGCATCGAACTCTACTACGATATCAAGCAGGCTAATCGAGCTGTCCTCCATTTCATTCACCAGACCTTCAACAAGGCTCAGAATGTAGTTGTAGAACAACTGCAGAACGACAGCAATAATCAAACCGAGCAACGTGGTCAACAAGGCAACCTTGATACCGCCGGCAACAACTGTTGCAGAAATATCACCAACCTGTTGAATCTTATCGAATGCCTCGATCATACCGATGATGGTTCCCAAGAATCCGAGAGACGGAGCGATAGCGATGAACAGTGTAATCCAGGAAAGGTTCTTTTCCAAAAGACCGAGTTGAACACCACCGTAGGAAGCAACAGTCTTCTCAACAACATCGATGCCTTCATCATAACGGCTCAAACCTTGATAGAAGATTGAAGCCACAGGGCCACGCGTGTTGCGGCATACATCCAATGCTTTCTCAATTCCACCTTCTTTCAGAGCAGCCTCAATATTTGCGAGCAACTCCTTCGTGTTTGTCTTACTCAAAGACAGATAGATAATACGCTCAATACAGAGAGCGAGACCGAATACAAGAGTAATGAGAGTCAGCGCCATAAAGCCTGCGCCACCTTCAATAAACTTCGTCTTCAAGGTCTTGTGAAGAGCTACTAAGCCACCGGCTTCCTCTGCAGGAGCCTCTGCTACTTCTTCAGCTGCAGGAGCAGCTTCATCTACTTGTTCAACAGCAGCTTCCTCAGGAGCAGCTGCTTCTTCTTGTGCCATCATAACTGCGCTGCCAAAAGTCAGCATAGCCAGCACTGTAAGGGTTGCAAATACTTTTTTCATGAGATAAAAAATTTGTTAATTAAGTTATTTTGTGTGTTTTGTGTTTTTGCGGAGAGACGGGGATTCGAACCCCGGAAACACTTTTGGCGTTTACACGCTTTCCAGGCGTGCCTCTTCAACCACTCGAGCATCTCTCCTTCGCGCCAACAAGCGCTTTTTATCAAAATCGGCCACAAAGTTACTATAAAATTTTCAAATACGCAAATTTATATGCAATTTTTTTACAATTTGCCTTATTTTATGCCGAAAAGTTGACGTGCGTTTGCGCTTGTTTCCTCTATAATCCGTTCTGCGCTACATTTGTACACTTGCGCCAAACGCTCAACAACAAGAATCATCAGTCGGCTCTCATTTCTTTCTCCACGATGTGGAGTAGGAGCCAGATAGGGACCGTCTGTTTCCAAAACGATGCGTTCCAAAGGCACTCGGGCAAAGCGTTCATTGCCCGCTAAAACTTCCGATAATTTGCAATTTTTAAAAGTCAGAACGCCGCCGATTCCAAGATACAAACCCATGTCCAAAATCTGTTGTGCGGTCTCGTGACTTCCGTTAAAACAATGAACAACTCCGCGGAGACGATGGGAAGAATCAATTTTAGATTGTAATATTTTTAACGTATCTTCTGTCGCATCGCGGTTATGAATCATGATGGGCAAATCCAATTCTTGCGCTAAGTCTATCTGACGTTTAAAAACCTCTTGCTGAGCATCCTTAAAAGTAGTATCCCAATAATAATCCAAGCCGATTTCGCCAATGGCCACCAGTTCTTGCCGATTTTTGCGAATGGCCTGCTCAATAATTGCCCATTGTTCTTGCCAATCCTCTTTTACATCTTGCGGATGAAAGCCCAAACCGGCATAGCAAAAGCCCGGATGGCGGCGGCAAATAGCCAAAATGCCGTCAATCGACTTAGCGTTTACACCTGGAACAATCATCGCCTCAACGCCTGATTCGCGTTGGCGAGTGATCATTTCTTCGCGATCTGTCGCATATTCTTCTTCGTCCAAATGTATATGAGTATCTATCATAGTTGTCTCTCGGTATTTTATCGGGGGGTAATCGGTATTATGTCGAGGTTTTATCGGTATTATGTCGGGGTTTTATCGGGATAAAATACTGCTATCTCCGTAACTTAAAAATCGAAAATCATGATCTAACGCGTAGTCATAAATGGATTTCCAATCGCCACCGACAAAGGCGCTAACCAATAGCAATAATGTTGATTGCGGCTGATGGAAATTGGTGATTAGTTGATCCACTACGTGGAATTGATAACCCGGTTTAATCATGATTTGCGTCTCTGCATGCAAAGTGTCCTGTCCCGTCGCATCCATCCAATCCAAAAGCGATTGTAAAGCCTCTTTCGCACTCATCGGATATTCGCACTCATAAGGTTCAAACTGCCCGACAAAAGCTGCTTGCTTGCAACCCATGAAATACAAGCTTTCCAGCGTTCGCATGCTGGTTGTTCCAACGGCAACAATCTTTCCTAATTTGCGCAAAATATGCGCAATTGTCTCACGCGGAACGGCAATAATCTCTGTGTGCATCACATGCTCATTGGCATCTGCGGTTTTAACGGGCAAGAATGTTCCCGCGCCGACATGTAATGTCAATTCTTCCGTTTCAATGCCTCTGTTTCGCAAATCATCCAAAACGCGTTCCGTGAAATGCAATCCCGCCGTAGGCGCAGCAACCGAACCTTTGATCCGCGAGTAAACCGTTTGATAGGTCGTCTTGTCGCTCTCTTCGGTTTTACGGTTCAAATAGGGCGGAATAGGTAATTCGCCGATGGCATCCAATATCTCTGCAAAACTTACATTTTCTCCGTCCCAATCAAATCGAACAGCATATGTGTTTCCAATACTCTCGCCTTTGTGTGCCCGAAAAGTTATTCCTAAACTCTCAACTTTAAACTCTAAACTTTCCATGTGCCATTTCTTGGCATTTCCTACCATGCATTTCCATGTACAGCCGGTCGTGCTGCCGAGCGATAACTGATAGTCGTGAGGCGTTAGCGGTTCCAGGCAAAATACTTCAATCCTAGCACCGGTAGGTTTATGGAATTCCAAGCGCGCCTGTATCACGCGCGTGTTATTGTAGATAAGGAGAGAATTTGGCACAATATAATCGCCCACATTATAAAAATGGTCCTCACTCACTTGTCCGTTGCGATAAACCAGCAATTTGCTATGATCACGTTCCGCTAACGGATATTTGGCGATGCGCTCATCCGGCAATGGGTAATTATAATCAGCGATATAAATCGGCTCTTTTTCCATTAAAAAGTTCGTATTTGTTAAATTGGCAATCCAATTCTCCGTTTAACAATCTCATTTTTTTGCTTGGCTTGAGTCCAATACATTTCATGGCTGCTTCGTTGGAAGAAATAATCCAAGCGGTAGAATCGGCAAACTGATGTTTTAATGCCGTACCGATTTTGCCGTATAGTTCTTCCATATCTTTATTGCTTGCCAGGCGTTCGCCATATGGCGGATTAATCATCACTAATCCTTCTCCGCCTTTTAGTTCTTCCAAGCGTATCTGCCGTAATTCTATCTCTTTTGCCACTCCCGCGGATTTGACGTTTTTCTGCGCTTGCTGAATGGCATAGAATGAGGCATCGGAGCCATAAATCTTATGCGTAAACTCTCGTTCCTGACTGTCATCATTATAAATCTCGCACCATAAATCTTCGTCAAAATCCGGCCATTTCTCAAAGCCAAAACTTTTGCGGAATACGCCTGGCGCGATATTTCTGGCTATTAATGCCGCTTCAATCGGAATGGTTCCAGAGCCGCACATGGGATCATAGAAATCGCTTTGCCCGTTCCATCCGGCCAGTAGCAACATACCTGCCGCCAGCACTTCATTTATCGGCGCTTCTGTTGTAGCCACACGATAACCGCGCTTGTGCAAACTCTCGCCGCTGCTATCCAAACTGACCGTCACTTGTTCGTTGGCGATATGCACATTGATGCGCAGATCAGGATTGTTCACTTCCACATTTGGCCGCTTTCCCGCTTTCTCGCTCCAATAGTCTGCAATCGCATCTTTGACACGGTAAGTCACAAACCGGCTGTTCCGCAAAATCTCGCTATAAACCGTAGCATCGATGGCAAAAGTCGAATCCACTTTCATATATTTCGACCACTCGATAGATTTGACAATCTCATACAATTGGTCTTCCGGCTTCACATTCTTCCCTTTAGGGGAGAAACGAAGCGAGGCTTGTTTGATCTCCTCAAGCACTCTTAAAGCGGTACGCAAGCAGAAATTAGCCCGATAAAGCATCGCTTTGTCGCCTGTGAAAGAAACAGCACGACGCCCTATTTGGACATTGTTGGCGCCCAGAGCGATTAACTCTTGCGCCAACACTTCTTCCAGACCTTTGAAGGTCTTTGCTATGAATGAAAATTCCTTCACTTATTTCGCTTTCTGTGCGCCGTAATTGGCTTTGGCGCCGAAGAGTTGCATCGCTTTGTCGAAGTTATAGCGGTTACCGTACATCGATACGCGGCGAGTCTCGGAGCCTTGCATGTTTTGACCCGTTGCAGCACGGAACTGGTTAGCTGCGGAATTGCGATTGAAACTCTGGCTGCTGGAAATCACTTTTAGATTGGCCACACCTGCCAGATACAATTGGTCGAAAGAATCAAGTGCCGGGTCTTCGTCTGACATACGCAGGTTATTTTCTGCGCGTGGTAGAGTTTTTTCATCAACCATATCTTCGATGTCCGTGCACTTTACGTTCGTCCATTTGCCTCCTCCCTTGGAGGGTAACTGCAAGTCCGCAGCGTTGATGTAATAATAGTTATCGTAAAGATTGGTAATGCGTTTTGCTTCAATCGGCGCATCCGGACCGCTCAAAGCGTGTGTACGTGCAACGGCTGCATAGTTATTGCCGATGAATAAGTTGTGGTGAACATCAGCGCTTACCAAAGTCATGAACTCATATCCATAACCCATATCCTCCATATATTTGTCGCGGCACCAGCTGAAAGCGACTGTGTTATGGTGGAAATTGATATGCGATGCCTCGCCGTTCTTGTCTCCGCCTTGGATGCGCACACCGCTATAGCGGTTAGAAATAATCACATTGTTATAAATTTCTACTTCGCCGCAACGTGTGCTGAACTGCATGCCAAACATTGTACAGTTGGCTACCAGACAGTTTCGAATAATCACATTTCCTGCTATCCAGCCCTGCGAATAGATTCCTTGGTGTTGCACTTGAGGAGGAGTAGCATCTACCATACGTCCGGTTTCGAATTCTGCAGCAGGACAACCGTTGCGCTCGTCGGTCGGATCATTTGGCATGTAATAAGCTTCCAGACCTTGATCCAGCATAATACCGTCGATGATAAGTGTGCCTTTAGGCTTCTTAGCCATCACGTCGTCCAAGCCGCTGATGGTAATCAATCCTTTACTACCGTTTGTGCCGAGTTGCTCTTGCGTAGGTTGAATACGGGTGATATATTTATGCGGGTCACGTTCCGTGAAATCCATATTCCATCCGCCCTCAAGCGTAATCCAGTTGCTTATCTCAATATATCCGGCATTGGTGGCGCCCAGGAAATTTCCTTCTGTCACGCGAACGATAGCGCCTGATTCATTATTCTCTTTGATGATGTTCAGAACAGCCTGAATATCTTTCTTTGCCATCTCTGGACTTAAGCCGTCCGCGCCACGGGATTTACCCATCGAACTGACATAATAAATCTTGCCGTTGTTTTGCTGAACACTACTTTGGTCTTGCGACTGCTGTTGCGTTTGAGTGCTTTGAGTGTTGGAACTTTTTTGCGAAGAGGCATTGTTAACTGCGTTACCAATGGCTCTGAACAATTGGGCGTTCATTGGCATAGCTGCTATCAGCACCGCTGCCAGAATAAAAGAAATCTTACGCATAATGTTTAGATATTTTGATTTGTTGGTCTCAGTTGTTTAAATATGCTGCAAAAATACAAAAAAAATCTCATTCTTGCAAATATTTTATGCTTTTTTGCACAAAAATTTGGTCAATTCAAAAAAAAGCAGTACTTTTGCAGCCGCTTTTGAAGGAAAGATGGCAGAGTGGTCTATTGCGTCGGTCTTGAAAACCGAAGTACTGAAAGGTACCGGGGGTTCGAATCCCTCTCTTTCCGCAAAAATCACCGGTTTTGGTGTTTTTTTTGCAAAAATATTTGCGTATATCAAAAAAAAGCAGTACTTTTGCAGCCGCTTTTGAAAGAAAGCATGTTTTTTTTAGCAGGGCGCATGCAAATGCCCCTTCCGGCGGAGGCCGGTTTCCCCGATTGACGGGGACACCTCCGGGTGCCATCGTATAACGGTTAGTACTCAAGATTTTCATTCTTGCAATAGGGGTTCGATTCCCCTTGGCACTACAAATGACCTTCCCTAAAGTCACGTTCCTCGGCTGATCCTCTCAAGGCCCAAAGGAACAGTATTTAACCGCCCGCGAGTCGGGCAATAAACAAAACAAACAAGATGGCAAATCACAAATCATCTTTAAAGCGTATCCGCCAAACAGAGGCACGCAAAGCGCACAACCATTATTATGCTAAAACAGCTCGTAATGCTGTTCGTGACTTGCGTAAAGAAACTGACAAAGCTGCAGCTACTGCTGCTCTGCCAAAAGTTAGTTCGATGCTCGATAAATTGGCAAAGCGTAACATTATTCACGAGAACAAAGCTGCTAATCTCAAATCTAAATTAGCTCGCTTCGTAAATAAGTTGGCATAATTGAAATACGCATTAGGTCAAACGGAAGAATCACAATCGTGGTTCTTCTTTTTTGTTTAATCGGCAATCCCGGGAGAGAAAAACAGAACATTTTTACATAGGTGTTGCATAGGTAATAACCTCGACTTAATACCGATGAGATATCGTTTCCGAAATTGAACATTTTCGTAAAAAATGCTTAAAAATTTGCATATGTGCAATTTTTGTAGTAATTTTGCACCAAATTTGATACAATTATTAAGATGAAAGAGAATAATATTCCTATTGTGGATTGCCCGTATGGCGATTATATGATTGGTGACGCAAGTGGCAAACTGATGAATGAATATGGCCGTTATCCGTGTAAAATCACGTGTGGTGTGTACGCCTTGCTTGTACGCGGAACAGCTCATGCAACGATAAATGTGACGGACTATGATTTCAAGCAAAATGATGTTTTGTTGTTGGAACCGGGCAGTTTCTTCTTTATCCGTAGCTGTTCGGATGATGCACTTGTTTACTGGATTGTTTTTGGGAGCAGTTTCTTGGAGAAATATACATTCAACAACCGCATGTCCCTTTCCGCGTTGCAGCTTCATTCTCCGAAACTATCCGTAAGTGAAAATCATGCGAAAGTGCTATGCTCGATGTATGACACGATAATTGCTGCTCTAAATGCCGAACCGACGATGTTAGACAGCGAGAAAATGGTGCATATCTTCAATTTGTTGCAAACCAGTTACGCCAAATATGCGCATAGCCAGGATGAATATCTGGTAAAACCACAGGATAGAAGAACGGAGATATACCAAGAATATTGCCGCTTGGTATTGCAGAATTATCATGAGTGGCATCATGTTAATCAATATGCAGACGCGCTACGCATCACATTGCCGCACTTATGCTCTACCATTAAATCGGTAGGAAATAGAACAGCGGGTGATATTATAGTAGAAGCCATTTTGACCGACGCTAAGTCGCAATTGAAAATCACCAATACGCAGATAAAAGAAATCGCGCTAAATCTTGGTTTTGACAATGTGGCTTTCTTCAACCGCTTCTTTAAAGCGCATGTAGGCGTTACGCCAAAGGCTTATCGGAACGGATAATATAAAGGGCGCTTTTTAGCGTCCTTTATTTTTAGCGTCCTTTGTACATTTCTTCGTAGTACTTTTCGTACTCGCCTGAAGTGATGTTATCAAGCCATTCTTGATTGTCCAAATACCATTTGACGGTCTTTTCAATTCCTTCTTCGAATTGCAGACTGGGTTCCCATCCTAATTCGCGCTGTAACTTTGTGCTATCGATGGCATAGCGCATGTCATGTCCTGCACGGTCTGTTACAAAAGAAATCAAATCCAAGTCTGCGCCTTCCGGACGGCCTAACAATCTATCTACGGTTTTAATAACGGTCTTGATAATATCGATATTTTTCCATTCGTTGAATCCACCGATATTATATGTCTCTGCAATCTTTCCTTTATGGAAAATGACGTCAATAGCTCGTGCGTGGTCCACTACATACAACCAATCGCGCACATTTTCTCCCTTGCCATAAACAGGCAATGGCTTGCGATGACGGATGTTATTGATGAAAAGCGGAATGAGTTTCTCCGGGAATTGGAATGGGCCGTAGTTATTCGAGCAATTGGTAACAATAGTCGGCATTCCGTAAGTATCATGGAACGCGCGCACGAAATGATCCGAAGAAGCTTTGGATGCCGAATAAGGAGAATGCGGATTGTATTTTGTAGTCTCGTAGAAGAAATCCTCGCCATAAGCCAAATGATGTTCTCCAGATGAAGCTTTAGTGGTAAACGGCGGTTCTATACCTTCCGGATGAGTCAGTTGCAAAGCGCCATAAACCTCATCCGTTGAGATATGGTAGAACCGTTTGCCTTCGTATTTCTCCGGCAGACTTTCCCAGTACAGTTTGGCTGCTTGCAGCAAAGAAAGTGTACCCATCACATTGGTGCGAGCGAAAGTGAACGGGTCTTTGATAGACCGATCCACATGACTTTCTGCGGCCAGATGAATAATGCCCGTCACATGCTCTTCTTGCATCAAAGCATAAATTGTGTCAAAGTCGCAAATATCGGCACGCACGAAGCGATAGTTGGGTTTATTCTCTATATCTTTCAAATTCTCCAGATTGCCGGCATAAGTCAACTTATCCACATTGATAATGCGATAGTCCGGATATTTGTTGACGAACAAACGTACTACATGGCTTCCGATAAATCCGGCTCCGCCGGTAATGATGATGGTATGTTTCATATCGATGGTTGAATTTTTATCTGATTTTATAGGACGTAACGTATTTGCTTGAAATGGTAAAGCCGCATGTCTCCATTCTCATCTTGTAGAACCAGCCTTCCATCCGGTTTAACATCTACGATCCATGCCTTAAAAGCACCTTTAGTGCCTTTTGGCGCGTTCATGGTAGGCGCCATATCGACGGTGCGCTCAACAAACGGCCAAGGCCCTTCTCCTATACGGAAGAGATTTCTCTTGTAATACTCCCAAACGCCTCTGCGCGGCAGTTGCAGGACGGATTGTATCTCTTGATATAGTTTCGTCATAATCCGGTCTATATCAAACTCCGCCACATCATCTGAGTAATGGTTACAAATTGTCTTCAGCGAGATAGGATTCTGTGCCAGCGAACGCCATCTGGTCTGGTTGACATTAAGACCTATACCGGCAATCGCATAATCCATTCTTTTTCCGCTTATACCGCCTTCCATCAAGATACCTGCTAATTTGTTCTCCTTGAAGTAAATATCATTCGGCCATTTGATGGTTAGGCCATAAGAGGCAATTCCGTATAAATCATTTGCTATCCTGGCATATATCTCATTTTTGCTTACTCGCGCCGCCTCTTCGATGGCATCTGCTACTACTTTATGCAATGCCACGCTAACGGCTACTGTAAGATAAAACGGCTCATCATCCGGCTCCAACAAAACGGAACAGAGCAGATTCTTTCCCGCTTCGCTCTCCCATTTATTTCCTGTCTGCCCGCGACCTGCTGTTTGAAATCCGGTATAGATATACTCGGGTGGATTTCCTTCCGCAATCAGTTGTTTGAGCAGATTGTTGGTACTATCGGTTTGCTCCACATACATCGAGTAGATAATCTTGAATAACCGTTTGTATCTTTTTTGCCTTGCCCGGAGCAGAGTTAATCAATATCGCAAAGACCCATGTTTCTCCATTTGGCATGTCAATATAGCCTGCGAAGTTCTTTGTGCCGGCGATAGTGCCGCTCTTGGCATGAATCCGTCCCTCCAACGCAGTACCGGGGCATAAAGTCTTTAACGTTCCCGTTAGACCACTTGTGGGCAACGAAGCCATCCATGCATCTTTGTTGCTGCTTCGTGCCATGATAGTCAATAATTGAACGAAAGCTTTTGCGCTTACCGCATCCTGTGGCGCCAAACCACAGCCGTCTTTGATAATGGCACTCTGCATCTCTACGCCTCTGCGGCGCCAATAATCGCGCAATAAATCCTGGCTGTTGTGAATACTTCCCGGCAGGGTATAGCGCGTGCCTAAATAACGGAATATGGCTTCGGCGTATAGGTTATTGCTGTTAACGTTGGTTTCCTTAATCAGCTCTGAAAGCGGTTCCGAATAATGGATATATAACTCTGTGCGCGCAGGGGCTAAAGGATTATAATCCGCTTCGTATGTGGCATCACGTTTCACTTCTATACCCGCTTCGCGTAAACGGCTTGTGAAATGCCGTGCCAGTAACAGACCGGGATTCGGTAAATCGCCTTTTACTCCGAAGGTGCCTAAATTAGACGGAACGACACCGGTCAAATAGCGTTCGCGACTATAGGGCAATCCGCTTACAAACGCTCCATCATAACTAATCTTGTCACAACGGATATGATTGATGAAATAGACATCTTCTACTTGCGGCTCGGTTTTTACCACGGTGGCTATACTTCCCGGTTCTCCACTCTTCAGCACGATATTCATCGTGTTGCCGTAGTAGTTCAAGGCAAAAATTCCCGGGGCATAGTAATTTCCTGCATCTTCACAAAGCCATGCGGGGTTTTGCGCTTCGCCATCCAGCATCGTCATATCAGCTACAATTCCTCCCTCGATGCGTTGGATACCGGCAGACTTAACGGCTTTTATCCATTGATTGAAAAAGGCCGTTTTACCTTGCCAACCCAATGAAGGATCACAAGAGCCATGAACATACAAGTTTCCTTTCAACACGCCATTTTCGATCGTGCCGGAATATTCAAGCGTAGTAGGAAAACGAAAATCAGGTCCGAGAGTTTCGAGTGCCGCTCCTGTTGTAAGCAGTTTCATGACGGAAGCAGGAGGCACTACGTGCTCCGGACGATAACTCTCAATCACTTCGCCTGTCGTGAGATTTTTAACCAGCACAGACATGTTTGCCTGTCCCGTGATAGGATGGCTGGTTAGAAAACTGATGGAGAGTAATATGTTAAGAAAGATACTCATGCATTGCCTTGGCAGCCTTGCGTCCGTCGCTCATAGCCAAGATAACTGTGGCTCCTCCGCGAACGATATCACCTCCTGCGAAAATCGTAGGAATAGCCGACTGCATACCTTCATTAACAACAATCGTGCCTTTCTTGCTTATCTCCAATCCTTCGACAGAAGAAGGAATAAGCGGGTTTGGACTAACGCCGACAGCCACAATAACCAAATCCACAGGAATGGTTATGGTCTTGCCTTCTACAGGCACAGGACTGCGACGGCCTGATTCATCCGGTTCACCCAATTCCATCACTTGCAGCACGGCTTCACAAACACGGCCGTTCTCATCCGCATGATATTCAATTGGGTTATGGAGTGTCATGAATTCAATACCTTCTTGCTTAGCATGATGTACTTCCTCAATACGTGCAGGCATCTCTTCTTCGCTACGACGGTAGATAATCATTGCATGTTCTGCGCCCAAACGTTTTGCGGTGCGGACAGCATCCATTGCCGTATTTCCACCACCGATAACTGCTACATTCTTGCCATACAATAACGGCGTATCAGTTTCCGGATTAGAAGCATCCATCAGGTTGACACGCGTCAAATATTCATTACACGAAAGAACGCCATTCAGGTTCTCGCCAGGAATATTCATGAAACGCGGCAGACCGGCTCCGGAACCAACAAAGATGCCTTTGAATCCTTGTTCTTCCAGTTCTTTGATGGAAATTGTTTTTCCGATGATGGTATCCGTATGGAATTGTACGCCCAAAGCACGCAAACCATTAATCTCTATATCCACGATAGCGTTTGGCAAACGGAATTCAGGAATACCGTATTTGAGCACACCGCCTATCTCATGCAAAGCTTCAAAGACATGCACTTCGTATCCATATTTAGCGGCATCGCCGGCAAATGTCAAACCGGCAGGACCGGAACCGACAACAGCAATCTTTGCGCCAGTGGGCTTTTGGCTTTCAACTTTTGACGCATGACTGTTTGCGTAATCTGCGCAGAAACGTTCGAGATAACCGATGGCAACAGCCGGATGTTTCATCTTTAGATGAATGCAGTTGGCTTCGCATTGTTTCTCCTGCGGGCAGACGCGACCGCAAACAGCGGGAAGAGACGAACTTTCTTTGATGACTGCTGCGGCTCCGAGGATATCTCCGGTTTCTAAGGTCTTGATGAATCCGGGAATATTGATATTAACCGGACAACCTTGTACGCAGGTCGGGTTCTTGCAGTTGAGGCAACGATGGCTTTCTGTGATGGCTTGTTCGAAAGTCAAGCCTTGGTTCACTTCTTCATGCAGACTCTTCACTCGCACTTCCGGACGCAATTCTGGCATTTGTACGCGTGGAATAGCCACGCGGTCTTTTGGTGTGCCTGTGAAAGGTTCTACTTTGGTAGGTTCTGAGTACGTGTATTGTCTAGGATTACCAGGTAATTCCTCCGATTTAACCCTTATCTGGGCAGGTTCCTTTAAGTACGCTTGTAGTGCTTCCGTCTCTTCGGTCTTATAGCTCTTCATACGGCTGAGCATCTCGTTCCAATCTACCTCATGCGCATCGAACTCCGGACCATCAACACAAACGAATTTCGTTTTGCCGCCAACCGTCACACGACAAGCTCCGCACATTCCCGTTCCATCGACCATGATGGTGTTGAGCGAAGCCTCTGTCGGGATGTTATATTTAGCGGTCGTAAGTGCCACGAACTTCATCATGATAGCCGGACCGATAGTGATACATTTATCCACTTTCTCGCGGTTGATCACTTGCTCTACACCAACGGTCACAACGCCTTGCTGGCCGGCTGAGCCATCGTCGGTCATGATGATTACTTCATCGGACCATTTGGCTAATTCATCCCGCAAAATCAACAAGTCTTTGTTGCGTGCCGCCAATACGGTAATAACGCGGTTTCCGGCTTTCTTGAGTGCTTCAGCGATAGGTAACATAGGCGCTGCACCTACGCCGCCACAAGCACAAACGACCGTTCCGTAATTCTCAATTCGCGTCGCGCGGCCAAGCGGACCAACGATGTCATGCAGGCTATCACCGGGATTGAGAGCCAGCAGTTTATGCGTAGAAACGCCTATTTGTTGAACCACCAGCGTTATTGTGCCGCGTTCGGTATCTGCGGCGGCGATGGTTAACGGAACGCGCTCAGAGTTGGCGTCCACACGAATAATAACGAAATGTCCGGCTCTGCGGCTACGCGCAATGAGCGGAGCTTCCACAACAAGCTCCGCTACATTTTCCGAAAAGAATTTCTTAGATAGAATTTTGTTCATTTAGAAATATTTTGTTTCCTTGCCTACGATAGAGGAAAGGAGGTTGTTTGCCAAACGGCTTGCGCCGAAACGGAAGGATTCATTGTTAAGCCACTCTTCGCCAAGAATTTCCTTAACCAGCGTGAAGTGCTGAACCGCTTCGTCGGTTGTAGAAACGCCACCTGCGGGTTTGTAACCCATCTTGATGCCGGTCTTCTCGCGCCATGCCTTGATAGCGTTGCACATCACGAATGTGGCTTCCGGAGTCGCGTTGACGGCAATCTTTCCGGTTGAAGTCTTGATAAAGTCACAGCCTGCAGCCATCGATAAAATCGATGCTTTCCATATGTTCTCAGCCGTATTGAGCATACCTGTCTCGAGAATCACCTTTAGGTGATGATTGCCGCAAACGGCTTTGAGTTCGGAAATCTCGTCGAAGCATTCTTGATAGCGTCCTTCAAGGAACTTGCCAACGCTCAGCACGATGTCAATCTCGGTTGCTCCGGCTTTGAGAGCGAGTGCCGTTTCTGCTATTTTGACTTCCAGGAAGCTCTGCGAACTTGGGAAAACGCCACTAACACAGGCGATATTGAATTTCGGATCCTTAAGCGCTTTGCGCACATATTCTGCCATAGCAGGATAAACGCAGATTGCGGCTACGTTAGGAATGCCCGGAAAATCTTTCTCAAAGTTATTGACTGCATTCGCCATCTTTTCTACTTTTGCGATGGTGTCGTCTGCGCTTAGCGTAGTGTAGTCGATTTGGTGCAAGCACTCTTTCCAAACCTCAACGTTATTGTTCTCTGCAAAATGTTTTGCTTCGATGTCAGCCACTTGAGCTTTTACTTGCTCATCGGTAAATGGGCAGGGATACTGCGCAAATAATTCTTCAAAATTCATGATATTTTATGTTAAATTGTTAAACGGTCTTCTTTTTGGGAGTTGCTTTCTTGGCAACTTTCTCTTCGTTAGCCAGCCGGGCGATAATCGTCTCGTTGCCACGAACGGCTTCACCAACTTCGACAAACATATCTGTGTCGAGAGGCAGATACATATCCACGCGCGAACCAAGTTTGATGAAACCAAGGTGCGTGTTACGATGTGCAAAATGGCCTGGTTTGGCGTAGGTCACGATGCGACGAGCCATAGCGCCTGCCACTTGGCGAATGGCAATCTGCACTTTGCTTGGCGTCTCGATTACCACGAGTGAACGCTCGTTCTCTGTACTTGATTTCGGCAACCATGCGCCTTTGTGACGGCCTTTCTGATGCTCGCTGACGAGGACTGTTCCTTCAATCGGATACCAGTTGGCATGCACATTGAATGGAGACATGAAGATGGATACTTGCAGTTTGCGCTCATGGAAATACTCGTTTTCATCCGTCGGCTCAATCACTACTACGCGGCCATCGGCTGGAGCGATGATGAAGTTCGGGTCGTCTATTTCTAACACGCGCACAGGATTACGGAAGAAATAGGTGACGAACACTAACAGCAAAGCTGTTAACGCCAGCGTGATGCCGAAAATCCAATGCGGGAAATACATAAATACGGGTACGTTGATGATAAATAGCAGCAGTACGATGCCGATAATCATCGTCCGTCCTTCTCTGTGAATGCGTGGTCTTTTCATATATTGTCTTTATTCGTTATGCCCATTGGGAATACGGAAATTGTGCCAGCATGTCTGCGGCCTGATCCAGTCCCGTTTGCAGTTTCTTTTCTATCATAAACTTGAACATCATCGGGATGTCCGCTTTGACGGTCAGTTTGAGTCTGGTATCAACCGGACTCACTTCTTTCATCTGAATCCAGAAGTTCGCTTGCATCGGAATGCCTTCTGCGCCGAATTTAATCGTATCATTCTCGATGCGGTCAACGATGGCGATAGTTATTTTCTGTCCCAGTCCGTCTACTTTCATGCGTACGCGGTCGGGAGAAATCTCCATTTCTTGAATCTTATCTTGAGGAATAAGATCACGGACGCGTTCAAGGCTTTCCATATTGCTCAAAACGCGATAAATCTGCTCTGCAGAGCACGGAGCCGACGTTATTTTGCTTTCGTATTTCGATTCACTCATACCTTGAAAACCAAATTAGCGTGCAAAGATAATAAAAATATTTGACATATGCAAATATTTGTGATATTTTTTTGAAAAACTGAGCAAAAATCTAATTTTGCAAAGAGAAAATGTTCAATTTTACGGGTTATCGAGGTTTGCTCGGTATTATGTCGAGGTTTTGACCTATGAAAAACCCTAAAAACTCATCCCAAAATGTTCTATTTTTCCAGCCGTTTCTGGTATTTTTGTACTTCTAATGAAGTACGTGCAATTCGGCGCTCAAGTTCTTTGATGTCGGAAATGACAATCTTCAGATGTTCCGCGCGATCCACTCGTTCGGCATCTT
Organism: Paludibacteraceae bacterium; assembly: GCA_017557345.1. Classification (GTDB taxonomy): domain Bacteria; phylum Bacteroidota; class Bacteroidia; order Bacteroidales; family Paludibacteraceae; genus Colicola. The sequence continues at coordinate 78,350 of JAFYZR010000009.1, forward strand.
TCCCTTTTAGATTATTGTCGGGATAAGTCTGCCGTTTTCCATTCCGATAAAGCAGCAAATCCCGTCCGTCATCACGCACCAAAATACGCAATCCGTTCTGACCCGTGGTTACATAGTAACCATGATCCTGATATTTCTCGTTGCGCTCGTATTTAAATAAGGTCAACAGACTATCCGAAACAGGCAATAGCGAATCCAGTTGCGCTTGATAAAAGTCAAGACTGCGTTGCTGTTCGATCAGCGAGACGGAGTCTCGAATATGTTTCTCGGCACGGTATTTGTCAGCTGCACTTTGATGATTGCAGGCAACGAAACACATGGCACAAACCACAAAAGCAAGGAATTTTTTCATATCGGTTGCAAAATTAGTAAAAATTTTCTATTTATGCAAAAAAAAATTTGCATATGTGCGATTTTTATTGTAATTTTGTGGCGAAATTCGAAAATATGCGTGCAAACAAATAAAATTATCAAATATTCTATGAAACACACTATGCTTTGGGTCGCAGCGCTGATGCTATCTATCTGTAGCACGGCTTATGCGCAAGAGTCACAACAGCAAGCGAGCGAAGGGCAATATGTTCGTTGCATCGCTTTCTACAACCTTGAAAATCTCTTCGATACGATTCACGATGAAGGGAAAAATGACTATGAATACTTGCCGGATGGCGGTAATAAATGGACGTCTTTAAAGTACGAAAACAAAGTTAAAAACATGGCATATGCCGTTTCTCAGTTAGGTACAGATTATGATCCGAGAGGTGCTGCATGTGTCGGCGTAGCCGAGGTGGAGAATATCGGTTGCTTGTATGATCTTTGTGCTGAGGCGAACAGCAAATATGGCCGTCGTTTCAAACCGATTTTGCTCGAAGGTCCGGATCGTCGTGGCGTAGATGTCGGTTTCCTGTATGATACGGTTATGTTCAAGCCTTCTAAAGTGAATGGTTTCGAACTCAAAGCGCATTATGCTGATGGTGGCGAAATCAAAACGCGTCTTCAACTCTGCGTTTCCGGATATCTGATGGGCGATGGCAAACCGGAAAAAGTTCATATCATTGTCAACCACTGGCCGAGCCGTTATGGCGGCGAATTGTCTTCGCGTCCCGGTCGTGACACGGCAGCTATGCTGTGCAAATCGATTTGCGACTCGATTTATATGAAAGAGCCACGTGCAAAAATCATCATCATGGGCGACTTGAACGATGATCCGTATAACCATAGTTGTGCAGATGTGCTCAAGGCACGCAAACATCGCGAGGATGTAGAAGAGCAAGGTTTCTTCAATACTATGTGGCAGATGCTCGATCGTGGTATCGGTTCGTTGGCTTACAACGGCAGTTGGAATCTCTTCGACCAGATTATCATCAACGAGCCGCTGATGAACGAGAAGTTGGAAAACGGCAAATGGATATACTGGAAAGCCCAGATTTTCAATAAACCGTTCTTGACTGTTCAGGAAGGAAAAGATAAAGGAACGCCGCTTCGTACCACCAAAGCCGGTGTTTGGCAAAATGGATACGGAGACCACTATCCGACCATGATTTACCTGATTCGCAAAAAGTAAATCATAAATTTGAAACCATAAATTATAATCAAAATCAATGGCTTTACAATTAAATCGAAATACAGCGCCGATTAGGATGCGTAATTACGGACGCATCGTCCAAGATATGATTGCTTATGCAGGTAATATGCCTGCAGGACCGGAACGCGATTCTTTGGAGGTTTATATCGCGCAATGTATGCGCCAAAGAAATTTGGTGTGGAATCGTGACCAGGAAGCGGGGCTGAATCGTGTGAAAGAGGATATCATCCGCTTGTCGGATGGTAAACTGACTTGTGACTCGCCGGCTTTTGAGCAAATGTTGGCGCAGTCAAATGCTAACGGAGTCAAAAAGAAGAAAAAATAACTAAAATTAGTGAATAAAGTTTATGGAAGAAACTAATCAGTTTAAAATTTTCGCGGGCTCCAAAGGCGAAGCTTTGGCTCATCGCGTTTGTGAAGAGTTAGGTAAACCGTTAGGAAAATTGCATGTAGATCGCTTTTCCGATGGCGAGTTTTGTGCTTATTTCGAAGAGTCCGTTCGTGGTCAGTCTGTTTATTTGGTTCAGCCGACATGTCCTAACAGTGACAATCTGATGGAGTTGCTGCTTATGATCGATGCGGCAAAACGTGCTAGTGCGGCTAAGGTGATTGCGGTAATCCCGTATTTCGGTTGGGCAAGACAAGACCGAAAAGACAAACCCCGTGTGTCGATTGGAGCGAAACTGGTGGCAAATATGCTTCAAACGGCCGGTGCTGACCGTGTGATAACGGTTGATTTGCATGCGGATCAGATACAGGGATTCTTCGATATACCGGTTGATCATATTTATGGTTCAAATGTCTTAGCGCCTTATATTGCTTCCTTGAATCTCAAAAAACTGATTGTGGCTTCTCCGGATGTCGGTGGTTCGAAAAGAGCCTCTAACTTTGCGAAAAAACTGCATATTATGACAGATCGCGAAGTGCCGATGGTTATTTGCTATAAGAATCGTCCGGACTTTAATAAGGTTTCCGAAATTCGCGTTTTGGGTGATGTTTACGGCAAAGATGTTGTTCTCTTTGATGATATTGCAGATACCGCAGGAACACTCTGCAAAGCAGCGGAAGTAATGCGCGATGGTGGCGCTAAATCTGTTCGTGCTGTCGTAACGCATGGTGTTTTGAGTGGTAATGCTTGCCAACGCATCGAAGAGTCTGTGCTTGAAGAGATTATTTGCACCGACTCAATTCCTATCGATCCCGCTTGTTGCTCCAAGTTGCATATAGAGAGTTTGGCTTTACCTATCGCTCAAACGATTCGTGCAATCCAAAATCATACCTCCGTTAGTGAAACGAATGTACGTTAAATATCTCTTAATAGGGATAGGGGCAAGCATTTTATGCTTGTTCTCTTCTTGTGGAAAGAAAACAGCGCAATTTAGTCGTCCTGCTTTTTCCGGAGACTCTGCTTATATGTATATCGAGCGTCAGATGGCATTTGGCCCGCGCGTGCCGAATAGTGCGGCACACACGCAATGCGCTGTGTGGCTGATAGAGCAACTCCGCGCTTTTGGCGCTGAAGTGGAACTGCAAAAAGGTTTTATGCCTGACTATCGCGGAAATAATCAGCAGATATACAATATCATCGGTCATTTTAACACACCCGAAACGGCATCTCGTCCACGCGTTCTTTTAGGCGCACATTATGACACACGCCCTTGGTGCGATGAGGAAGAGAATTATTCCGATAGATATTATAATGTTCCGGGAGCCAACGATGGCGCAAGTGGCGTAGGTGTGTTGCTGGAGATTGCACGTCAAATTGGACTGCGTTTGGCAGATTCTGTCTCAATCACGCCGGTGGATATCATTTTCTTTGATGTGGAAGACATGGGAACGCCGCATTTCTATACCGGCTCGGAACGGGAAGATACTTGGTGCCTCGGTTCGCAATTATGGGCGACGAACTATGCTAAGAACTTAATGCCGCAATACCAATACGGTGTTATTCTTGATATGGTTGGTGCACCTGATGCTTCATTCCCGCGAGAAATGTATTCTACCAATTATGCGGCTAACTACCAGCAGCAAATCTGGCGTTCGGCTGAACAGTTGGGATATGGCGCACTCTTTAATAATCAGCAATCGTATCCTATCACCGACGACCATTATTACATCAATTATATCGCTGGAATACCGTGCGTGGATATCATTCATTATGACATCCGTAATGCTACGGGATTTGCGTCATGGTGGCATACCAGGCAAGATGATATGAGCAATATCTCTAAATCTACCCTTCAAGCGGTTGGAGAAGTGGTTATGAGTCTGTTGTAAAGATGAAAGAACTGTTAGTCATAAAGAATCTGCACGCCTCTATCGGCGGAAAAGAGATACTCAAAGGTATTAATCTTACCGTCAATGAAGGCGAAGTGCATGCAATCATGGGACCAAACGGCGCCGGGAAATCAACTTTGAGCGCGGTGCTGACAGGTAATCCTGCTTACGAAGTGACGCAAGGCGAAGTATGGCTGCATGGAGAGAATCTCTTGGAAATGGCTCCAGAAATGCGTGCGCGCGCGGGTGTGTTCCTTAGTTTTCAATATCCTGTCGAGATTCCCGGTGTCAGCATGACCAATTTTATGCGCGTGGCTATCAATGAGAAACGGGCATATGAAGGTAAAGAGCCTCTTTCTCCAAAAGAGTTCCTGACATTGATGAGAGAAAAGAAGAAACTGCTTGAACTTCCTGATAAACTCAATAATCGTTCTGTTAATGAAGGTTTTTCGGGTGGAGAGAAGAAGAAAAACGAGATCTTCCAAATGGCGATGTTAGAACCATGCTTGGCGATTCTGGATGAGACGGATTCAGGTCTGGATATTGATGCTTTGCGAATTGTCGCTGAAGGAGTAAACCGCCTCAAACGACCCGATAATGCTTCAATCGTCATCACGCACTACCAGCGGCTGCTTGATTATATCGTGCCTGATTTTGTGCATGTACTTGCCGATGGTAAAATCGTCAAAACAGGCGACAAATCTTTAGCCCTTGAACTCGAAGAACATGGCTACGAGAGTATTGCATAAGGGTGAAATATTCGAACATGTCTTTTTGAACGAACCTGTTGTTGACCTGCAAATTATACAGGAGGCCGGTTCGTGCGTCAAAATACATCTCGTTAATTTTTCTTCGGCTCAGAATAACATTACTATTCAACAGCAAGGCAAAGATTGCAAGACGGAGATTTATGCACTCGCTTTTTTGCATGACGATGAAAGTGTAACTACGGAGACACATGTTACGCACGCCATTGGCGGTGGTACGTCTAATCAACTGATTAAGTTTGTGTTAGATGATAATGCCCATGGACGGTTCATTGGAGATCTCAAAATAGTAAAGGATGCTCAGAAGACCGAAGCACATCAAACTAATCGCAACCTTCTATTGTCTGAAACAGCCGAGATGCGCACTCAACCGCAACTCGAGATTTATGCGGATGATGTGAAAGCCACACATGGTGCCTCTACGGGTCAACTCGATGAGACCGCGCTTTTCTATATGCAGCAACGCGGTATAGATAAACAAAAAGCGCGCCAATTGCTTGTCGGGGCGTTTATGAAAGATGTGCTGGAAACGATAGGCGACGAGGCTCTGCGCACACAATTACTGAACACGATTGATGGCGTAGTCAAGTAAGGCTAACAGACTGCTTTTCTCTGCACTGTCACGGAATATGCTCAAAGCTTCCGTGGCTTGTTTTTTGAAGGCGAGCATCTGTTGTACGGCATATTCATCGCCTTTGAATCGCAATACAAAAGCTTTAATCTCCTGCAGGGCTTTCTCTGTCTCCAGCGTCTCGCTATGCGCAGCTAACATCTCGCCTAATTCACGAATATGTTCCGCCTCATTCTGTGGTGCGCGACGAAGCGCTTCTATCAAAGGCAATGTAACTTTTCCGTCGCGCAAATCACTCATAGTAGGTTTACCGATTTCTTCCAAATCGCTATAGTCAAAGATATCATCTTTGATTTGGAAACAAAGTCCTAAAAGACGTCCGTAATCGCGTAAGGCGGTTCGTTGCCGAAGCGTACAACCTGCACTCTCGGCGCCTGCTTCGGCACATGCCTGAAAGAGTTGTGCCGTTTTCTGTTCGATGACTTGAAAATAGCGTTCCTCGTCAATCCACATACTCTGTCCGACATGGAGTTGCACCATCTCACCGCTACTGAGACTTTTCCCTAAATTCGATACAATCTCAAGAATTCGGATATTGCGCACTTCTGCTACTAACCCGATAACTTTTGCTAACATATAATCGCCGATAAGTACAGCCACTTTGTTAGTCCATTTGGTATGCACCGCAGCTACTCCGCGTCGCGTGTCTGACGAATCAACCACATCGTCATGAATAAGGCTGGCGGTATGTAATAGTTCCAAAGCCACAGCCGAACGGAGTGTCTTGTCGGTAATCGGATTGCACATCTGTGCAGCAAGCATGACTAATAGCGGACGCAATTGTTTGCCGCGACGCGAACCGACATAACGAAGCACTTCTTGCTGCAATTTATTGTCTGCTCGCAAACTTTGCTCCATCAGTCGCTCGTATTGCTTCCATTCCGCCTCAATCGGGCGCCGTATGTCTGTCAAACTAGCCATATTTGCTAAAATCGGGTGCAAAGATACAAAAAAAATGCAATATGTGCAAATTTGCGTCAATTTTTCTACATATTATTGCAAAATTTATTGTAATTTTGCAGCGTGATAAACCGCGTAAATTATTTAGCACTATAAATCTGATATCAATTTTAAATCCATTCACAATATGAAAGCTTTCATGGACAAGGACTTCCTGTTGCAAACAGAAACGGCTAAGGAACTCTATCACAATCATGCGGCAAAGATGCCAATCATCGATTATCACTGTCACCTCATTCCCCAAATGGTAGCCGAGAATAAGCGTTTTGAGTCAATTGCGCAGATTTGGCTTATGGGCGACCATTATAAATGGCGTGCCATGCGTTCCAACGGAGTAGATGAGCGTTATTGTACAGGCAAGGATACCTCCGATTGGGAGAAATTTGAGAAATGGGCAGAGACCGTTCCTTATACATTCCGTAACCCGTTGTACCATTGGACGCATCTGGAACTCAAGACCGCTTTTGGTATTGAGGAGCGTTTGAACCCCGAAACGGCACGTGCTATCTACGATAAGTGCAACGATCTGATTGCACATGACCCGAAGTTCTGTCCGCGCGGATTGATGAAGCATTACGGCGTAGAACTCGTTTGTACTACGGATGACCCTGCTGATTCACTCGAATGGCACAAGATGCTCAAAGATGACCCGACGGCAGAAGTTCGTATGTTGCCGACCTGGCGTCCCGATGCAGGAATGAATATTGATGCCGCTACATGGCGTGAATATATCGCTAAGTTGTCGAAAGTGGCAGGTGTAGAGATTCGCAATTTTGCAGATTTGGTAACTGCTCTGCAGAAACGCCATGACTTCTTCGAATCGATGGGTTGCCGTCTATCTGACCATGGTATCGAGGAGTTTTATGATGAGCCGTACACCGATGTGGAGATCAACACTATCTTCCAGAAAGCACTCGCAGGCAAAGAACTCGGCGTTTATGAGATTCGTCAATACAAACATGCTTACTTACATGCACAGGCCGAGATGGACTTTGCTTCGGGTTGGACGCAGCAGTACCATTATGGCGCTATTCGTAATAATAACTCCAAGATGTTCGCATCGCTCGGAGCAGACACTGGTTTTGACTCCATCGGTGAGTTTACGACCGCTAAGGCTATGAGCCATTTCCTTGATGAAATGAATAGCGAAGGACATCTGGCTAAGACCATCCTTTATAATCTTAACCCATGTGCCAATGAAGTAATTGCTACCATGTTGGGTAACTTCCAGGATGGTTCTGTTCCTGGTAAGATTCAGTTTGGTTCAGGTTGGTGGTTCCTCGATCAGAAAGATGGAATGGAGAAGCAGATGATGGCGCTCTCTAACCTTGGTCTGTTGAGTCGAATGGTGGGCATGCTTACAGACAGTCGTTCGTTCCTCAGTTATCCGCGTCACGAGTATTTCCGTCGTACGCTTTGTAACGTCCTTGGTAATGATATCGAGAACGGCATGATTCCGTACACTGGCTACGAGAAAGCACGTGTACAACAGATGGTAGAGGATATCTGTTACAATAATGCGAAAAATTATTTCAAATTCTAAATACAATGGCAAAAATTATTACCTTAGGTGAGATTATGCTTCGTCTGAGTCCTGAAGGACAAGACCGTTTTATCCAATCAGACCATTTCCGTATTATCCCGGGTGGTGGAGAGGCAAACGTGGCTATCTCGTGCGCCAATTATGGTCATGAGGCATATCTCGTAACCAAACTCCCGAAACATGAGATAGGCCAGATTGCGGTCAATGCGCTGCGCCGTTATGGTGTGAAGGACGATTACATCGTTCGTGGCGGAGACCGTATAGGTCTGTACTACTGTGAGACAGGTGCTTCCATGCGTCCGTCAAAAGTCATCTACGATCGTGCCCACTCGGCTATCGCTGAGGCTGATCCGAAGGATTTTGACTTCGATAAGATTATGGACGGCGCTGCATGGTTCCACTGGAGTGGCATCACTCCTGCTATCTCAGATAGGGCTGCAGAAATTACCAAACTGGCTTGCGAGGCAGCCAAACGTCACGGCGTGACGGTTTCCGTAGACCTCAACTTCCGCAAGAAACTATGGACCAGCGAGAAAGCTATCTCTATCATGCGTCCGCTGATGAAGTACGTGGATGTTTGTATTGGCAATGAGGAAGATGCAGAACTCTGTCTTGGTTTCAAACCCGATGCAGATGTTGAAGGAGGCGAGACCAATGCTGAAGGCTACAAGGGCATCTTCGAGCAGATGATGAAGGAGTTTGGCTTCAAATATGTTGTTTCGACGCTCCGCGAGAGTTTCAGCGCAACGTTCAACGGCTGGAAGGCCATGATCTACAACGGCAAGGAGTTCTATCAAAGCAAGCGTTACGAGATTAACCCGATCATCGACCGCGTAGGTGGTGGCGATTCGTTCTCGGGCGGACTCATCCACGGTATGTTGAAATATCCGACCGACCAAGGTGCTGCTCTTGAGTTTGCTGTAGCCGCTTCGGCTCTCAAGCATACTATCAACGGAGACTTCAATCTCGTTTCCGAGGACGAAGTCCTCTCTCTGGCCGGAGGTAATGCAAATGGACGTGTTCAACGATAAAAAATCGACAATTATGGCAAAATTCGATAAGTTTCATGTGATGGCGAAGATTGCTGCTGCACCGATGGTTCCTGTTTTCTACCACAAGGATGTGGAGGTTTGCAAGAATGTGATTAAGGCTTGTTATGAAGGCGGTGTACGCGCTTTCGAGTTCACTAACCGTGGCGATTTTGCACACGAAGTGTTCAGCGAACTGAGCAAGTGGGTGGCTGTAGAGTGCCCGGAACTGGCACTCGGTATTGGTAGCGTTGTGGATGCTCCGACAGCTGCACTCTATCTCCAGTTGGGGGCTAACTTCGTGGTTGGACCGCTCTTTAATAAAGATGTTGCGGTTGTCTGCAACCGTCGTTGCGTGACCTATTGTCCGGGTTGTCTTACCCCATCAGAGATAGGCGCGGCACAAGAAGTAGGATGCGATTTCACGAAGGTCTTCCCGGGTGATGTCGTTGGTCCGAATCTCGTGAAAGGCGTGTTGGCTCCGATGCCATGGTCGAAGATCATGGTTACGGGTGGTGTGGCTCCCGAGAAAGAAAACCTCGAGAAATGGTTCGCTGCAGGTGTTTACTGCGTTGGCATGGGCAGCAAACTCTTCCCGTCTGACAAAGTGAAAGCCGGTGACTGGAAGTACGTGACCGACAAGTGCAAAGAGTGCTTTGAAATCATTGCGGCTTGCAAGAAATAATCGTCAATCGTCAAATCGTAAATAACAATGAGTGATATCAAGAAAGCTGTCATGACCAACTGGCGTTGGGTGATGTGTGCGATGCTTTTCTTCGCCACCACAGTCAACTATATGGATCGCCAGGTGCTGTCGTTGACGTTCAAAGAGTTTATTCAACCTGAGTTCCACTGGACGGACTCCGACTACGGAACGATTACAGGTGTCTTTTCCATCGCGTACGCTATCTTCTGTCTCTTCGCAGGTAAGTTCATCGACTGGATGGGCACGAAGAAAGGTTACCTGATTGCCATCATCGTATGGTCATTGGGTGCCGTGATGCACGCAGGTTGCGGATGGGTAACTGAGCAGATTGTAGGCGTTGCTGATAAAGCTGCTTTGCTGGAAGCAACAGGTGCCATTGTGAGTACCATTTCCATGGTGAGTGTCTGGCTCTTCCTCGTCTGCCGTTTGATTCTCGGACTCGGTGAGGCGGGTAACTTTCCTGCGGCTATCAAGGTGACTGCAGAGTATTTCCCCAAGAAAGACCGTGCGTTTGCTACGGCGCTCTTCAACGCAGGTGCGTCTGTTGGAGCACTGGCAGCGCCCGCTACTATTCCTTTGCTGGCAAAGAGCCTTGGCTGGGAATGGGCATTTATCATCATCGGTGCACTCGGCTTCGTCTGGGCAGGTATATGGATTTTTGTCTATGACAAACCGACAGAGAGCAAGCACGTCAACGAAGCGGAATTGGAATATATCCACCAGGACGATGCAGACGCCCCGAAGGAAGCTGCGAAAGAAGAGAAACAAATGAGCTTCTTGGAGGCTTTCAAGCATCGCCAGACATGGTCTTTCGCTTTCGGTAAGTTCATGACGGACGGCGTTTGGTGGTTCTTCCTCTTCTGGGCACCCGCTTATTTCCAAGATCAGTTTGGCATCAAAGCCTCTGACCCGCAAGGCATAGCGCTTATCTTCACGTTATATGCCATTGTCACAGTCATCTCGCTGTTTGGCGGTTATCTGCCGAAGATCTTTGTGGAGAAAAAAGGAATGGAACCCTACGCAGGTCGTATGCGCGCAATGCTCATCTTCGCTTTCTTCCCCATCTTTGCTCTCTTTGCGCAACCGTTAGGTGGCATCTACGGTCCATGGGCAGTAGCGATTATCATCGGTATCGTCGGCGCGGCGCACCAGAGTTGGAGTGCGAATATCTTCTCCACCACGGGAGATATGTTCCCCAAATCGGCTGTTGCAACCATCACGGGCATCGGTGCCATGGCGGGTGGAGTAGGCTCGTTCCTCATCAATAAAGGCTCGGGTATGCTGTTCGACCATGCTGCAGGTCTGGGAGAAGCCTTCCAATTCATGGGCTTCAGCGGCAAACCGGCAGGTTACATGATCATCTTCTGCATTTGCGCAGTTGCCTATCTCATCGGCTGGACTGTAATGAAGGCACTTGTTCCTAAATACAAACCTGTCGTAGTGAAATAACGCGCCCACGCACGCGTAATTAAATAAGGAAAGAGTGGCTCGTCTGAGTCACTTTTTCTCGTTTTTTTGACACTTAACTGCCAAAAAATGCCCAAAATCGTTAAAAAATGAAGATTTTTTGTACTTTTTTACTACTAGGTATTGCATAGTTCTAAAAAATGTATTATCTTTGCAGCGGATTTCAAAAAAACGCTCTTAAATTTATTAACTTAATTCCTCTCGTAGCTTGGAGGCGCTCCTATAAATCGGGATGTAAACGAAGTTTGCAGACCGAAGAGTGGGAGCATGGCGAAAATTCATATGAGTGATGAATGTAAGTAGTCACGAATCGTATTGAGCCATAGCTAACACGATATGGCAGAAAAGAAATTGACACGTAGCACCAACAAGGTTTTGGCAGGCGTTTGTGGCGGTATCGCCGAGTATTTTGAGATTGATCCCACTCTCGTACGTGTAGCGTACGCAGCGTTGACGATCTTCAGTGCCGGTTTTCCGGGAATCCTTCTCTACATCATCATGTTGATTCTCATGCCGCAAGGTAATGACTTCGAGCAACTGAACTAATCATGGTAGAGAACAGCAAAAGTCAGATGCGCAAAGGGATATTGGAGTACTGCATTCTCTCCATCATCAATCGGCAGGAAGTGTACACCTCCGATATCCTCGATGCGTTGCGGCAAGCAGACCTCTTAGTGGTAGAGGGGACGCTCTATCCGCTTCTCTCACGCCTCAAAAACAACGGTCTGCTCAAGTATCGCTGGCAAGAATCGACAGATGGTCCGCCGCGAAAGTATTTCACCCTCACAGAGGAGGGGCAGCAAATGTTAGAGTCGCTCGACGATGAGTGGAGCACCATCAGTAAAGCAATCAATAAAATTACGAAGAAATGAAACTTACACGTACGATAAATTTACATGGCGTCGTTCTGACGATTGATGAAGACGCTTATCAACTGCTCAAGGACTATCTGGCGGACATCGAGAGTCGTCTGCCTGCGGACGAGCAAAAAGATGTGATGGAGGATATTGAAAGCCGTATTGCCGAGTTGCTGCAGTCTGCACTCTTTGACCGCAAGTATGACTCTGTAACCATCGAGATGGTGCGCAATGTGCGTGCACGTATCGGCGAACCCAGTGAATTCGGAGAGAACAAACGGCCTGTCATCAAACGTGAACCTATCTCGCGTCAGCGTGTAGGACGGGTGTTGACGATTGTGCTCAAGGCTATTCTCATCATCATCGCCATCCAGTTGCTTTTCCCGGCATTGGCGGTTGTCTTTGGACTGCTGATGGCATTCTTTGGCGTTACCATCGGTGGCATTGCCTTAGTGCCGGCATTGGGTATTGAATTGATGGGAGGTAGTGTGGCTTGGACATGGCTGCTCTGCATCTCGGTCATTCTCGCCCTCTGTATGCCTATCTACATGCTTACCCACTGGCTCGTCAAATACAGCCGCGAGCATCGTCATCCGGGCTTGCGCTTCTGGATCATCAGCCTGCTTATCTGGTTCATGTCGCTGGGAGGCCTGGTCGCTTCGGTGGATAAGGCACTACAGACGCATGGCGGCGATCTGAATTCCGTCATCGAGATGGTGCAAGAACTGGAAGAATTAGATGATTTGGATGAACTCGACGAGTTTAACTATTAACGAGAACTAAGGCCGTCATGGCTTCAACGATGGGCACGGCGCGAGTGGCAACACACGCGTCGTGTCTTCCTTTTACACCCGCTTTCGGTGTGGATGGAGTGGGTTTGAAAACGCAACGGAATGTAATATCTGTGCCATCGGAGATGCCGCCTGCTATACCGCCTGAGATATGGTTGATGGCGCTTCCCGCTTGCGTCACACCGCCAAAACCTGTGCCGTATTCGAAGCCTTTGCACGCGTTGATGCTCATCATCGCAAACGCCAGTTCCGCCTGTAACTTATTGAAAATCGGCTCACCTGTTCCCGCAGGCAGACCTTTGATAACGCACTCTACAATGCCGCCTATCGAGTCGCCTTCTCGCTGATAAGAAGCTATCGTCTCCGCAAACTTCTCCGGGTTCGTCTCTGCGCCTACTTGCACCAAACGAGCCTGTATCGAGATGCCTTTCTGTGCCAACTCCTGCTTGGCGATGCAGCCTGCTACGACACGGCCTGCCGTCTCGCGTGCACTCGCTCTGCCACCGCCTCGCCAGTCGCGAATACCGTATTTCTGCTCATATACCTTATCGGCGTGACCTACGCGATAACTCGTCTTCAACCACTCATAATCCTCCGGCCGCGCATCCTTGTTCCGTATGATAAAAGCTATCGGCGTTCCTAAACTCACTAATTCACTAACTCCCTCATTCGTTACTTCGATCACCCCGCTCAGCCATTCTACTTCATCGGGCTCACGAACTGCCCTTGGCGACACACCGACAGCCGCTAATCCCCTCATCCTCTCATCCCCTAATCCACTAATCCTCTCATCCCCTAATCCACTAATCCTCTCATCCCCTAATCCTCTCATCCCTTTCCTCCGAAGGAGTTCCTTCCGTATCATCTCCAAGTCAATCCGCAACCCTGCCGGCACGCCGTCCAGCACGCCGCCTATCGCTACTCCGTGACTCTCCCCGAAGCTCGTAAAACTCCATTTCTCTCCGAAACTATTCATTGTAGGGAAAAATAGAACATTTTTGCTAGGTGTTGCATAGGTAAAAACCTCGACATAATACCGATGAAACCCCGAAAAGAAAAATTGAACATTAATTGTGTGTGAGGTGGACGTAGAGTTCGGAGAAACCTCCCTCTTTAGCGGCACGCTCGATCACTTGCACTTTGCGTTGTACGCCTTGGTTGATGTAGTACCATTGGCTCTTTTTGCGATCTTGCTTTTTATCCACCACTTTGATGCTTTCCTCAAACGTGATAGGTTTGGAACTATCCCCAAAACCATCGGTCAGCTTACCATCATCAGCCGCTTTAAGGCATTTTTCCCAGAGCGCTTTTGCGTAGGCTTCAAACACATCGTGACCGTATGTTCCGCCATTCTTTGGGATGAACTCAAACATAAAAGCGTCAACCATCTCACTACGATCGCCCTCGCCGGTAAAAGAGAGTGCATTTTGGATTTCAAAACCTTTGACGCGTCCGAAATCCTCGATGCCAAAAGCATTTTGTACGTTTTGCACGATTTCGGGAAGAACACGATATCCTTGCGTCGTATATTCGAATTCTTCAAGGAAAATAGGCTCCATGATGTCGTTCGGGGAGATGGCAAAAGCACTTGCGCTAACCAAGCACAGGAGTGCGAAAAGGAAATTTCTCATTGTCGTTTCTGTTTTAGGTAAAGAACTATAGTTAATTCTAAATTTGCTGCAAAGATACAATTAAAATCACAAATATGCAAGAAAAATTGCGATTTTTCGATTGACGATGGGTGAATTAACGATTCGTGGCGAAAAAAAGTACTGAAAAGTTTGCAAATTTGGAAAATTTGTAGTAATTTTGCAGCGCAAAATTGTGTGAAAAGATGAAAAGAAGCATAACAATATGTTTTGTTGCACTGCTGAGCGCAGGTTGTTTGACACTTCGGGCACAGCAATTACCAGACCCTCATTTTGAGAACTGGTCAGATAAGTTTAAAAGCGATGTGCAATTGGCGGACTGGCACGGCAGTAATGTGAGTCAAGTAGGTTCTAAGTTTACGTTTATGTTCCAAAAACCCGGTCGTACCGGTTTCTGTGCGTATGTAGTGGATCGTGCGATAGGTATTCCGAAACTGAACTTAGGAGCAACCGGTCCGGGTTATATGTCATTGGGTTATCCGTGGCAGTATTTGAAGGGTTTGAACCTGAATAGCGCTACTGCCGGCACCGAAGGTGGCATCCCGTGGAAATATCGTCCCGATACAATGTCGGTATGGGTGAAACGTATAGGCCCGAACACGGCTGATGAGGATTTTCACCTGCTCTATTATTCGTGGATAGGAACGGCGAAAAGCAGTCAGTATAAGAATAAAGTGGGCGGTTGTACAGCTACGGACCGTGTGAACGAGGAGAGTGACATCCGTTCGGCAACCGATGGCAATGAGTGCGGAGTGGATGTGCCCGTGAAGCAAGTGGCAGAAGGTTGGTATCGCGCACGTGCCAAATATAATGAATGGACGCAGATAAAAGTGCCCATCTTATACAAGAATGACGGGAAACCGACGATGTGTAATGTCATTTTCTCGGCAGGTAACTATCCTGCCTTCCGCGCCAATGACGGTCTGTATGACGGCAATGCGCTTTTCGTGGATGATGTAGAACTGATTTATTCTTCGCGCATCGATAAACTGCTGATCAACGGCAAGGAATGGAAAGGCTTTGACCCGAACTCGGCCAAGATGCAGGTATATAAAGGTTTTTCCGGCGAAAACGTGAAGATAGAAGGTCTTCGCGGAATAGGCGCGCTGACGAACATCAAAGGCGAGAAAGCGCGTTTCAACGGCCGTAAACTGGGTAGCAGTGAGATGACGATTGTGCCGGGCGAAGTGAACGGCAAACCGTGGGTAATCACCGTCAAGGCGGAGGATGGCTCTTCAGAACATGTGTACCAAATAAAAATTACCAATTAAGTGTTGTTAAGCAATTTAGACATATCAGATTATATTCTTCTTGGGGCGCTGGGTGTGCTATTTGTGGTGCAGATCTATTGGTACAGCCGTTATATGGCGGCCGTGGCACGACGTATACGCAAACAATCAGTCGAAAGCAATCAACTATCGGAGACTCCGGGCGTTTCCATCATCCTGGCAGCGCATAATGAGAGTTACAACCTTTCGCAGTATTTGCAGGCGTTACTGACGCAGGATTGGCCTGAGTACGAAGTGATTGTGGTGGATGATGGTTCGGAAGATGAGACGCGAGCGGTAGTGGAGCGTTATATGGTGCAAGACCCACGTCTGCATATGACTTTTGTGCCCTACGGCGCACGTGTGGGATCGACGAAGAAACTGGCGTTGACTTTAGGTGCAAAGGCTGCTAAATATGACTATCTGCTGCTGACCGATGCCGATTGTGTGCCGGAGAGTAACCAATGGATACGGAGAATGATTGAACCGCTTCTCTCTACCGACAAAGAGATTGCACTGGGCTTCAGCCCGTATTTCGCTGAGAAAGGGCATGTGAATCGGCTTGTGCAGTTTGATACACTATTCAATGGCCTGCATTACCTCGGCGCAGCGCTGTGCGGACACCCGTATATGGGCGTAGGACGAAACCTGGCATACCGGAAGTCCTTGTTCTTTGAGTCGGGAGGTTTTACGCACTTGATGAATAAGAAAGCGGGTGATGACGACCTGTTTGTAAACCATGTGGCAACCAGAGAGAACACGGCCGTGGTAGTCAGCCCGGATAGTTACACCTGGTCGCTGGCGAAGAGGACGATGAAAGAATGGTGGCAGCAGAAACGCCGTCATCTATCCGTCTCACCGGCATACCGCGAAGATACCAAAATACGTTTGGCACTGGAACCCATGACGCGCGGATTGTTTTATGCGGTAGTGCTTTTAATCGGCATTCTGTATCCGGTATTGAGTATTCCGTTTGCCGCTGCTGCGGGATTGTTCTTCGTCCGCTTGATGGTGCAGACATTGATATTGAATGTCTCCGCACGCAGAATGGGCGTGGAGCAGTTAAATATGTTAAGTGTGTTGTGGTTCGACATCGCTCTTCCTTTGGTATCATTGTGGATGCTCGTCGTGCCCAAAAGAAAGGTTAAATGGTAAATCATAAAATTATATAATTATGGCAGAACAAAAACAATTATCTATTAACATCGCTCCTGATAAACAGCAGGGTGTGTTTGCAAACTTAGCGCTTATCGCGCATACTCCTACGGAGTTTGTGCTGGATTTTGCCCAACTGATGCCCGGTATCCAACAGGCTAATGTAGTGGCACGCGTAGTGGTTACGCCGGATCAGGCAAAGAAAATACTGGGTGCGCTCCAGAATAATATCGGTCAGTACGAACAGAAGTTCGGAACCATCGAGCCAATCGGTGGACCGGCTAAAGGCTCTACTTTGCCGCTTACCTTCACCGGAGGTGAAGCATAAATAAAGGACAATAATGAATAATTAATATTTTAGTACTATGAAAACTTTTCCAGCATCGCAGTTAATCATCAATGCCGATGGTTCTGCTTTTCACTTGCACCTAAAACCGGAATTTCTGGCGGATAAGATTATTCTTGTTGGCGACCAGGACCGCGTAAATATGGTAGCCTCTTTTTTTGACGAGGGTTCGATTGAATGTGACGTACAAAGCCGCGAGTTCCATACCATAACCGGTAAATTCCAAGGCAAACGTATCTCTTGCATTTCAACGGGTATCGGAACCGATAACTGTGATATCGTGATGAATGAGATTGATGCACTCGCCAATATCGACTTCGCTACGCGTACCGAAAAAGAGAACAAACGTGTACTTGATATCGTTCGTATCGGCACTTGCGGCGGTATGCAGGAAGATATTCCTCTGGGAACATTCCTCGTTAGCCAAAAATCCATTGGTTTCGATGGCGTTCTGGCTTTCTATCACGACCGCGATAAGATTGCTGACCTTGGTTTTGAAAAGGCCTTTGTTGATTTCGTGGGCTATCCTAAGAAAGCCGCTGTGCCGTACGTAGTAGCCGCTAATCCGCAATTGGTAGATCGTATTGCCAAAGACGATATGATGCGTGGTTGCACCATCGCTGCGAACGGTTTCTACGGACCGCAAGGGCGCGTACTGCGCGTGGATTTGGCTGTGCCAGACATTAATGAGAAAATCACCGCTTTCCGCTATGAAGGACAGCGTATTACGAACTATGAGATGGAAGGTTCGTGTATCGCCGGTTTGGCTTTGCACATGGGACACCGCGCTATGACCGTTTGCTGCGTGATCGCACAACGTAAGATAGAGGCGGCTAATACCGACTACAAACCGCGTATCAAAGAACTCGTGAAAACAGTACTCGAACGTATCTAATCAAAAAGCTCCAATGACCAATCACAAATTACCAATATTCCTTCTTTTGGCAAGCTGCTTGCTGTGCGGCTGTCAGAAGAAAGAAGCAACCTTCCAATATAACGTGGATAAGTTTTATGACTTGGAAATCCTCCGCTTCGATGTGCCGGAGTTTGACCAGCTGACGCTGCAACAGAAGCAGTTGGTTTATTGCCTAAACGAGGCTGCTTTATGGGGACGTGATATATTGTTTGACCAGAACGGTCGTTTCAATCTCCGTATCCGCCGTGCCTGCGAAGCATTGTATCTCAATTATCCGTATGATAAGAATGATGAGGCATTTGCAGCCTTCGAGCGTTATCTCAAGCGGGTTTGGTTCTCCAATGGTATCCATCATCATTATTCGGAGGACAAGTTCTTGCCTGAATTCACGCAGGAATGGTTTGTGGCGGCTTGTGAGAAAGCGGGCGTGAAGTTTGATGAAGCCATCCTGCCTGTTATGTTCGATCCTGCTGTAATGGCCAAGCGAATGACAGCGCAAGACGGCGTAGATCTTGTTGTGGGTTCGGCTGGTAATTATTATGGCGAAGGAGTGACGCAAAAAGAGGCTGAGGCTTGGTATGACGCGCACAAAGACAATTCAGCCGAACCATTGTGGATCGGTTTGAACAGCCAGCTTGTCAAGAACGAGAAAGGCGAGATTGTTGAGCGCGTGTATAAAGTAGGCGGACTGTACGGCGAGGCGTTGGAGCACATCGTTTATTGGCTCAAAGAGGCACTTAAGTATGCGGAAAACGATGCGCAACGGCTGGTAATAGAGAAGATGATCGCTTTCAATGAGACAGGCGACCTCAAGCTGTTTAACGAGTATTGCATCGCTTGGGTGAAGGATCTTGACAGCCGTGTGGACTTCGTGAACGGTTTCACAGAGACCTATACCGATCCGCTGGGTATCACCGGAACTTGGGAATCGATGGTGAACTTCAAGGACTTAACAGCCACAAAGCGTGCGCAGCTGATCTCAGAGAACGCGCAATGGTTTGAAGACCATTCAACAACGGATCCGAAATACAAAAAAGAGGAAGTGAAAGGTGTGACGGCAAAAGTCATTACAGCAGCCATACTGGCAGGTGATTGTTATCCTGCTACGCCGATTGGTATCAACCTGCCGAACGCTAACTGGATCCGTAAGGAATATGGTTCGAAATCTGTGACCATCGATAATCTGATGCATGCTTACAACGAAGCGGCAAAGGGCAACGGATTCAACGAAGAATTCATGATTGACGATGAGATTCGTGATATCTTTATGAAGTACGGAGCGGCTTGCGGAGACTTACATACCGACTTACATGAGTGCGTAGGCCACGGTTCAGGCAAATTGATGCCGGGTGTTTCGAAAGATGCGCTCAAGGAGCATGCTTCTACGATTGAGGAGGCACGGGCTGATTTGTTCGGACTTTATTACTTGGCAGACCCGAAACTTGTTGAACTGGGCTTGCTGCCAAATATGGAAGCCTTCAAGGCTGGGTATTACCAGCAGATGATGAACGGTGCTATGACACAACTCGTGCGGATAGAGCCGGGAAAGGATGTGGAAGAAGCGCACATGCGAAACCGTCAGTTGATTGCCAATTGGGTGCTGGCGCATGTTGATCCTGTACAGCCGGAAGTGGAAATCATCGAGCGTGATGGCAAGCATTTCTTGCGCGTGAACGATTATGATGGACTGCGCCGATTGTTCGGTCAACTGCTCGCTGATATCCAGCGTATCACGTCCGAGGGCGATTATCCTGCGGCAAAAGAGATGGTGGAAACGTATGCGGTAAAGGTAAATCCGGAATTGCATAAAGAAGTCCTGGAGCGTTATGCGAAACTCAACCTTGCGCCATATAAAGGCTTTGTGAACCCTGTTTACACGGCTGTTTGTGACGATGAGGGAAACATCACCGATGTAAAAATCGATTTTACAGAAGGATACGTGGAGCAGCATCTCCGTTATTCGCGTGATTATAGTCCGCTACCGGATGTCAATTAAACTGCCGATATCAAAATCTATTGCTAACAGAATACTGTTATTGCAAGCTATCCATGGAGATCCGCTTATGCGGGTCTCTTCGGATATGCCAGATGATGTCATAGTCCTGCACGATGCGTTGGAAGCTTTGCGCAAGCATAAAAAAGGCGAACCGCTCACGTTATATTTGAAAAACTGCGGCACAGCGCTTCGCTTTCTGCAGGTCCATCTGGATAAATGCTATCCCGGCGAGCCCATAACGCTTACCGGAGACCCGCGACTCAAAGAACGAGACGGCAAACCGACGTCACAGACAACGTCGGCTCTAATCATGCACGGGGAAGATATTCCTTTTTCGCCCGACGAATCGCCATACATCACCATGACCCGCAAGGTGATGGAGTCTTTCAGCGAACAACGCGAGCGGTCTTTTAGTGAAACGGTCTTTCAGCGTAGCGGTCTTTCAGGCGAAGCCGGTCTACTGGAAGCCGACTGGTCTGCTGCAGCATTCTGGTACGAATATATAGCTATTCATGGCGGAGAGTTATTCCTCGAAGGACTGAAAGACGATAGTATCCAAGGCGACCGAATCGTGGCGGATATTTATGCGCAGCATTTTGGCATGCAGACCACATTCATGCCGGAAGGTGTCTTTATCAGCAGGAGAGTGCAACCTGTTAATCACGAGGTAATCCTAGACTTTACACGCATTCCCGACCTCTATCCTGCAATCGCATTAACGTGTGAGCGCTTAGGCATCGACCTGAAAGCGACAGGCACAGAACGCCTGCAGCACAAAGAGTCAGACCGACCCGAAGCCGTTCGGCTACATGAAGTGCGAAATGACCATCGAATTGCCATGGCACTCATAGCGGCTGACTATATCGACTGGCATTCCCTCGCCCATGAAAAAAGAAATGAACTTCACACCATCATAGCCAAAAGTTACCCTCAATTCGCTAAGCAAATAGAATCAATTTCGAGCCAAACACGTAAACGACACGTAAACGACACGTTAACGACACGTAAACGAGACGTAAACGACAGCGGGTTTGATAGTGGTCACGTAATACCTAAAAAAGGCATAAATGATGATGGGTTAGGCAAAAAACACGCCCTCTCTAAACTCATTCATGCCTCCAATTCTGAATATATTTGGCTGCATGACGATGATGTCATCTGGCCTTCCATATTACAGCAAAGCGATCTTTCAGCGCAACAGTCTTTTAACGCAGTCTTACAGCAAAGCGATCTTTGGATTTTGCCGCTTCGCATGGAATGCCAAAATCCCAATCTATTGGAACAACTCCAAATCGCTGAGTACGCGGCCATACAAGAATTAACCATGCGTATGGCAAAGAAAGGCAGAGCAGTAATGTGTTCTGGAGCAAACTTAATCGTTAGACGGGAGGCTTGGCTGGCATGTGAGAGCGAGCTTCATCCGGAAATCCCGAGCGGAGATGATATGTTCCTGCTGGAAGCCGCTAAACGTCATGGCTTCAAAATAGGCGTCATCGATGAACCCGATTATACGGCCATTGTCCGTCCGCAAAACACATGGCGCGCATTCTTCCATCAACGAATGCGTTGGGCCGGCAAAGCACCTCATTATACGGATAAAGATATCCGTCGTTGCGGAGCGTTGGTTCTTATGGCTAACTTGCTCCAAATCCTCTGTCCTCCGATTATTCTCATTAAGTTTCCAATAGAGTACAGCCTAATAAAAAAGCGTGAGCCACAAACCTTATGGCATGTGGCTCTATTGCTCGAAATATTGTATCCGTTCTATCTTTTGATAAGCCTTCTCGGCGGACTTTTCCGCAAAGAATGGTAGAACATCTTATTCCATATATTGATTAATTAAGCGGACAATTAAGTCGTTTAATAATTCCACTTTGTATTCTCCTACGGTAGCTATGATATGTTCTCCGCCGATGCCGCTGTCGTCAGTCAGGAAAACATAAGTGCCATCTGTAGCAATCGCAGTAAAGCGAAGGAAGAACTCCGTTGCCTTATCCACGCCGCTGGCGGCTACCGGGATAATACGAATACCCTGTTTCGCATATTGAGGAATTGATTTTTGCAAGCTCTTAATCACATCATCTTGCTTGTGAGGAGGTGCATCCAAGAGCATGAATGCCAAACGAATGCTTGACTCCTCGCGCCAGGATAGTTTCTGCAGACCTTTCTCCAAGGCTGTATGCACAGCCTCAGGATAATCGCCTCCGCCATCGGCATTTTGTTCCTCGATAAACGAAGTTGTTACGGAAAGATCGGAAGAGAAATCACTCTCGCGAGTCAAGTAATCGTCGCCGGTGTCGCGATAGAATAGAGCCGCTGTGCGAATATTCGCTTTCCCGTGATCATTTTGTACCTTTGAAATAATATCGGTCAAATCTGCTTTAAGGAAAGCAATCTCATCGTACATCGATCCGGTAGCATCTACAATAAAGGCGATATCCATATTGGCTGTAGTTGCAACGGATGCGGAGCATATATTCCATTTTACTTCATCTCCCCAATGGGTTACAGAAACAGGTGTTTCCTGCTTCTTGCCGTTAACGATTAATGCTAATGACGTTGCATCTACGCTTTTCTCTTGTTGTGTCAAACCGACCCACAAATTCGTTTCTCCCTTATTGTCTGTACGCGCTTCATAGAGGGTGCTTTGATTGTTTCCGGAAACCCGTACCAATTGAATCGCTACGTCTTTTTGTGGTATACTGTCTGCATTCAAAACGCGCACAGCGACGCGGTTGTTGGTGTATAAACCCCAGTAAGCACTATACTCTGTATAGTTGTTGCCGGACTGGTCGGATTGACTGTTGGTCATCAAATTAGACCAGAACATCCAGTTGTCAAGGTCTCGCCATTCGCCTGCTGTCACTCTGCCGGCATGCGATTGCCCGTTTCCTTCTTCGCCTCCGCCGCCTGAACCGCCTTCTTCGCCTGAACCGGGAACATATCCGCCGTCATCGCCAAAATCACCGTCCACGCCTGGAGTACTGGGGGCATTCTTTTCTGCACATGCAAATACCAACGTGCATACGAAGAACAATAAAGCAAACTTTTTCATAATGATTCGTTTTTAATTATACAACTCCGCTAAAACCCATAAAAGCCATAGCAAGCAGACCTGCAGTAAGGAGTGCGATTGGCGTTCCTTGCATCGCTTTCGGTACTTTGTTGAGTGCCAGATGCTCGCGCAAACCTGCGAAGAGTACAAGCGCAAGGCCAAAACCAAGAGCCGTTGCAAAAGCAAACAATGTGCCGGTTAACATCCCATGCTCAGCGCCCATCGGCAGTTTCTCTGTGCCGTTAGCCACGAGAATAGCTACACCTAGAATACAGCAGTTGGTCGTGATAAGCGGAAGGAAAACACCGAGTGCTTGATAAAGCGCAGGACTTACTTTCTTCAGCATGATTTCAATCATCTGTACAAGAGCTGCGATGATAAGGATAAAGAGAATGGTTTGCAAGAATTCCAAACCCCATTTTACCAGCAACATCTGCAGCAGATAAGTTACCACCGTGGCCAAGGTAAGCACGAAGATAACAGCTGCGCTCATGCCTAAGGCAGTATCGATTTTCTTACTTACTCCCAGAAATGGACAAATACCCAAGAACTGGCTCAATACGATATTATTAACGAATATCGCTGAGATAAATATCAAGAAATATACCATAGTCGCTTATTTTTTGATGAGTTTATTCATAATAGCCATCAGGTATGCCAAGCAGATGAAGGCACCTGGTGCAAGAACGAAGATAAGTGCTGCGTAATTGTCGCTAAACACTTGCAAACCAAAGATGGCTCCTGAGCCAAATAGTTCACGGAGAGCACCAAGAATAGTGAGGGCAAGCGTAAAGCCTAAACCCATTCCTAGTCCGTCTAATGCACTCAAACCAACGCTGTTCTTTGCGGCAAAAGCTTCGGCGCGGCCGAGAACGATACAGTTCACTACAATCAACGGAATGAACAAGCCGAGCACGTCGTAAATAGCGGGCAAGTATGCTTGCATCAGCAGTTGAACTAAGGTTACGAAAGTAGCAATCACGACGATAAATGCGGGAATACGCACTTTATCAGGAATAAGGTTCTTGAGCAGCGAGATAACTACATTCGAGCATACGAGCACGAAGAGTGTCGCCAAACCCATGGACATACCATTAATGGCGCTGGTGGTTGTGGCGAGTGTCGGACACATTCCAAGCACCAGTACAAACGTCGGGTTCTCTTTGAGAAGACCGTTGGTGAATGTTTTTAATGCGTTATTCATTTGTTACCTCCGTTTCCTCTTGAGGTTCAACTTCTTTGTTTAACTGACTCGCGCCGGTGTGGGCTTGTACTTCGCCGTTTTTGAAAGCCGCATATGCTTTGTTGATGGCTTTGAGGAATGCGCGGCTGGAAATGGTAGCTGCTGTGATTGCATCTACATCTCCGCCATCCTTACTAACCACGAAAGCACCTGTTGCTTTACGGCCAACGATGTTTTGACCCGGTTTGTCAGCATTCTTAAACCATTCTTCGATATGCGAACCGAGTCCCGGTGTTTCCGTTTGCTCGAGTACAACATAATTCAGAATGTTTCCTTCGGCGTCGAAGCCTACCATGATTTTCTGCGGACCGCTAAAGCCTTCTTCTTCGGTCTGTACGGCCGCGCCTGCAGGCTCTCCGTTCAACGTGGCGCGATAAACCAGCAATCCGTTCACTTCTTCCGGTTCTGCAATTTCTGCCCCTTGAGGAAGTACGTTCAGAATAGCTGCCTGTTGTTTGGCTTTTTTCTGCGCATTGATATTGCCCAACGTCAGCAGATATACGCCGGCAAGAGCTCCAGCGGCTACCACTGAAATGATAACGAGGCTGAGCACCATATTCTTAAATGAACTTTGTAGCTTTTCCATTTGAGACCTCCTTATTTTTTCTTTTCGCCGAAATGCTGCGGACGAATCTTGTTCAACAATGGAACGCAAGCGTTCATGATTAAGATGGCGAACGACATTCCCTCCGGATAGTTACCCCATGTACGGATGACCATCATGATAAATCCGATACCAATACCGAAGATAATCTTACCCCATGCGCTCATCGGGCTGGTAACATAATCGGTTGCCATGAAGAAAGCACCGAGCATCAGACCACCGGTAAGCAGTTCGTAGCCGATAAAGACATGTGGTTCCATGCCTGCAGGCGTCGCAATCCATGAGAATAATGCTACGGTAGCAATGATACTAACCGGAATATGCCATGTGATGACGCGTGTGCAGATAAGGAAGATGCCGCCGAGAATAAGTGCAAGTGCACAAACCTCTCCGAAGGATCCGCCCATCGCTCCTAAGAAAGCATCTTTGATTGCAGGCAGTTGATCCATTACGCTCAAGTCACCACTTTTTACCATGTGCTTAAGATAATAGAGCGGGGTAGCGCCGGTCTCGGCATCCAGATAACTTGTCTCAAAGCCTTTCGCTAATGGCCATGTGGTCATTTGTGCTGGGAACGAGATCAAAAGGAACACACGTCCTACCAGAGCAGGGTTAAACGGATTTTGTCCCAAGCCGCCGAAAGTCATCTTACCTACGCCGATCGCTACTACTGCGCCGATGAGAACAATCCACCAATCGATGCTGGATGGTAAGTTGAAGGCCAATAGAAGACCTGTTAAGACAGCAGACAAATCGCCAATTGTTGTTTTTTGCTCTTTGAGCAAGAAGCGGCTGATAAGCCATTCCGTCAGCACACAGGCTGCAACGCTAATGGCGGCCGTAATCAGGGCTCCCCAGCCGAACTCAATCACCGATACCACATAAGCGGGCAGCAGCGCGAGAATGACCAAGAGCATATTCCGACGAACACTATCGCCGCTATGGGCGTGAGGAGCCGGAGTTACAATGAATTGTTTCATATCTTTATTCTTTAAACTTTCAAATATTCGTGCCCTCTAGGGCTAAGAACTTTATACTTTCAACTTATTTTGCGGCAGCTGCACGCTCACGCAAAATACTGCCTACTTTGGCTTTGCCGGGACGAATTCCGTCAAGCAAACGACGGTGCGCCGGACAGGTGAATACGCAGCAACCGCAGTCGATGCAATCCATAATGTCATGTTTCTCGAGATCTTCCCACATCTCCAATTCCGCCATTCGGCTAAGCAGATACGGTTCCAATCCCATCGGGCATGCTTGAACGCATTTGCCACAACGGATACAGTTCTCTTCTTCCGGACGAATACTCTCTTCTTCCGGCAGGAAAAGTAAGCCGCTGAGGCGTTTGTTGGCTGGCATACCTTCAGTATGATCCATTGCACGACCCATCATCGGACCGCCGCCGATTATCTTGCCTGTGTCAACAGGAACGCCGCCTGCAAGCGCGATAACTTCGTCAATCGGCGTGCCGAAACGAACGAGATAGTTGCCAGGTTTGGAAACGTTCTTGCCTGTTACGGTCATCACGCGCGATACAAGTGGTTTGTTCTTCTGAACAGCTTCGTAAATGGCAAAGACTGTAGCCACATTATCCACAACAGCACCTACTTCGATGGGCAGCGCACCACTCGGAACTTGCCGACCGATACATGCGTCGATGAGTTGTTTCTCGCCGCCTTGCGGATATTTGAGTCTAAGTGGCATAACCTCGATGCCAAGATGATTTTGAGCCAAAGTCCGCATATGTTCAATGGCATCTTTCTTATTGTTCTCGATGCCGATGATAGCGCGCTCAACGTTCAAGGCTTTCATCAAAATCTTGATGCCGACGATAATCTCCTCGCCATGTTCAAGCATCAGCTGATGGTCGCAAGTCAGGTACGGCTCACATTCTACACCATTAACAATCAGCACATCGGCTTTCTTTCCGGGAGGGGGTAATAGCTTAACATGCGTCGGGAAACAAGCGCCACCGAGACCAACGATACCTGCTGCGGCAATCTTGTCGATGATTGCTTTCGGCTCAAGGGTACATTGGCACTCCAAGTCTGGCGTACGTTTGATTTCCGGCAGCCATTCATCGCCTTCTACATCGATAAAGATGGCCTGTCCTGGTGCGCCCCAAGCGTCTGTCCAGTCGCCGATCTTGGTAACTGTTCCGCTTACTGGCGAACAGATGTTCGCGCTAACGAATCCACCGGCCTTGGCCAGCAATTCGCCTACTTTCACTTTAGCTCCGACTTCCACAACCGCCTGAGTAGGTGCGCCGATATGTTGCACCAACGGAATAATGGCCTGCTTGGGTAGCGGGCATTCCGTAATCGGCTGATGTGCGGAGAATTTCTTGTTGTCACGCGGATGAACTCCGCCTATATGGAATGTTTTCATACTTTCTGAACCATGGTGATTAAATTCGGGAAAACGGCCTTTGGCGTTGGCAAGGCTTTAATTTTCGCTGCGATAACAGGATCAAATTCTTTCTTTTCTCCGCTTTGAACCGGTGTGGTTTCTTCTGCAGCTGCTGGTGTGAGGATTTTCTTCACTTCCTCCATCGTTGGATCGCCGCCTACTGGACAAGCCAATCCTTCGATTCCGCCGGCTTTCACGCATGCTTCTGCGAAATTACGGCATCCGGCAAATCCACATCCGCCGCAATTGGCGCCTGGTAATACGGCGGTCACTAGGTCAATGCGCGGATCTTCTTCCACTTTGAAGAACAGGCTGACAACATAAAGCAGGCAAGCTGCCAGCAAAGCTGTCACTCCCAGAACTCCCATTGAAATGAAAATCAAATTCATGTTTTTGGATTTTTATTGTTAGTTATAAATCTTAATAATCGTATACTTTTTTACATAGGTATTGCATAGGTAAAAACCTCGACTTAATACCGACATGATACCGATAAGATACCGATTGCACCATGAAAGGTCAAAATCTTAAAAATCGTACATTTTATAGCTTCCTCGCGGTAAAGGTAAATTGTGTTTGCAACCGATGTTTGAAAATGCCCAATCCGATATAGTAAAGTGCAATCGCACAAAGCGATAAAGTGCCAATAATGGCTTCGCTCCAATCGGTTGCCATGTCCAAAACGGCAATAACGGCCATCATCACAAGGAATGGCATGATATATGCCAGCAGGATCGCTTTCCATGCCAATCGCTCACGCACTTGCACTTCCACATGATCGCCAACGTTCATCGGCTCCAGCATCACAGCGTCCATCACTTTCTGTTGGCTCTCCGATGACATGCACATGGTGCGTGCTTTGCACGCAGCACAAGCGCTCGTCTGAACAATCTCCACGCGAGCCATATTGCCGCTTGTGCTCAAAACAATTCCCGTATGTCGAATCAGTTCGTCCATAAAAAGCATGCAAAGTTACAAATAAAATTTTACATACGCAAGCGCGCACGTACATTTTGTTAAAAAATATACTTTTTTTGTCAAAAAATACAAAATTATACAACTTCTATTTTTTTAATCCAATATTTTTTTGTACCTTTGCGCACTAAATTGAGTTATTATGCCCCGAACTGTATCAAAATCAAGAAATATGGCTGAAGATCGCCCATTCGAGCGAGCTATCAAAGTCGAAAAATTGAGTGCTTGGGAAGCAACGAAACGTTTTTTTGAGGACCGCCGGACGCGAATGGTCGCAGGCGTTTTGTTGCTTACACTCGCTGTGATTGCACTTTTGGCGTACGTCAGTTTCCTATTTACAGGAACTGCTGACCAATCGATCCTCTCTTTGGATCATGCCGGCCGATTGGAAAACCGCGAATTGATCCGTAATCTTCTCGGCTTGCCGGGTGCAAGATTGGCGCAATTCCTTATCGATGGAACGTTTGGTTTTGTGTCGATTCTGCTCATTTTGATGCTTGGCACGTATGCTTTGCGCCTGATGCATGTTTTCAAAAATATCCGGGCAATCTTGATTTTCTGTGGCGGCACTTTCTGGGTGATTTGGGGATCTACAGTTCTTGGTTTTGCGCAGCAAATGGTGCATCTCGGCGTTTTCAGATGGGGTGGCGCTTTTGGTAGCTGGATGGCAAAATGGCTCGAGAGTTATCTCAATATAACGGGTACTATTCTGGTGCTTATTGCCGTTTTGGCAATATTCTTGATTGTAACCGATCCGCGTTTTATCGATCGATGCAAAGCGTTTGGCTTGTGGGTGGCTGGTTTATTCAAACGCAAACCTAAAACGCCTGAAACGCCGGCTACGGACATAACGATTGATATTCCTGTGACGAACGATCCGGAAATCGTTAATATTCCCGATAAAACGGACACGGAAGATATTGCGTTAACGATCGAACCGGTTAATGAGGAACCGAAACCCGAGGAAATAGAAGAACCGATGGATGGTCCGCTTGGTGATGAGCCGCTTCCGCCTGATATGCCCGAAACGCAAGATGCGGAATTGGAAATTAAGGATGTCGTGGAAGATGAGTTATATACAAAAGATCCCGACAAAATCCTTGAAAAACTCGGTCCGTACGATCCGCGCAAGGACTTGGAATTCTATAAGTTCCCGAGTCTCAACTTGCTCAAAGTGTATGACAACGAAGCGGCACCTGTTATCAACGAAGAGGAGCAACGCAGTAATGGCGCGCGTATTGTAAATACGCTTCGTAATTACGGTATAGAGATTGAATCCATCAAAGCAACGGTCGGTCCGACGGTAACGCTTTATGAAATTGTGCCGAAAGCAGGAATCCGTGTCGCGCAAATCCAGCGCCTGGAGAATGATATCATGATGTCACTTTCCGCTACGGGAATTCGTATCATCGCGCCCATGCCGGGCAAAGGAACGATTGGTATCGAGGTACCGAATGAAAATCCGCAAACCGTCTCCATGCACTCTGTTATCGCTTCCAAACGATTCCAGGAAGAGACAAAAATGAAACTTCCGGTGGCGTATGGACGAACGATTACCAACGAAGTGTTCATGTTCGATCTTGCCAAGACGCCGCACTTACTCGTAGCAGGTGCAACGGGAACAGGTAAATCCGTTGCCATTAACGCTATTATCACTTCCCTGCTTTATAAAAAGCATCCGGCAGAGTTGAAACTCGTGATGGTTGATCCGAAGATGGTTGAGTTCGCTCCGTATAAACCGCTTCTCAAGCATTATCTGGCGGCTATGCCGGATACCGATCCGGAGCAGATCGTTATCACAGATTGCGATCGCGTGATTAATACGCTCAATTCGCTCGTTATCGAGATGGAAAATCGTTACAAACTGCTCATGGATGCAGGCGTACGAAATCTCGAAGACTATAATGACAAATTTATCCGTCGCCGCCTGAATCCGAATAAACTCGTGGCAGATAGTTTGCATCACCAATACTTGCCGTATATCGTTATTATTATCGATGAGTATGGCGATTTTATCATGCAAGCCGGAAAGCAGGTTGAAACGCCAATCGCGCGTATCACACAAAAAGCGCGTGCCGTAGGTATGCACATGATTTTGGCAACGCAACGTCCGTCAGTTAACATCGTAACGGGTGTCATCAAAGCCAATATCCCGACACGAATCGCGCTTCGCACGCAATCGGTTATTGACTCAAGAACGGTATTGGATGCCAAAGGAGCAGAGCAACTCATCGGACGTGGTGACTCATTGTACGCAGGAAATGCATCCATCACGCGTGTACAATGTGCTTTCGTTGATACGCCCGAAGTGGATGAAATCGTTAAGCATATCTCCAAACAACAGCGTTATTCTGAACCATACCAATTGCCGGAATATGTCGGAGAAGGTGGAGATGGCGATACATTAGCGCCAGGCAGCGTAGATATGAAGCGTCTGGATCCGATGTTTGCCGATGTTGCCCGTTACGTAGTAACGAAGCAGGAAGGTTCAACCTCACGCTTACAGCGTGCTTTCGAGATTGGTTATAACCGGGCAGGCAAATTGAGCGACCAATTGGAAGCGGCGGGTATTGTTGGTCCGAACAAAGGACCGAAAGGACGCGATGTGCTCATTCAGGATCTGGATCAACTGGATAAACTGCTTGCGGAACTGGGAGTCATTTAATGGCATAATATTTGTTAGAATGTGCATATGCTGTTGGTTATTTTAACGATATTATCGTCATTTTTGACGAACTTAGAGAACAAAACTCTCCAATCGGATTTTACCGTAACGGTAAGCGAAGAAGTAAATGCTCCGATGAATTATCCGGGCGCAATTGTTATGTCTGGCGATAAATTCCGTCTGGATATGTTTAATCTGGAGGCTGCGTATGATGGGAAAACGATGTACATGTATTCCGCAGAAACGGATGAACTGACGCTCTCCAATCCTACGGAGCAGGAATTGGTGGAAACCAATCCTTTGCTCTATGCAAAGGCACTTGTGCCTGTTTGTAACGTAACTGAGCGAACAAGCAATGAGCAAACTATCATTACATTAACGCCCAAAGACCAATCCATTGGAATCAATCGTTTCACTTTGCGCGTACGAACGGCCGATTTAATGCCGCTGTCCGTAGAGATAAAAGAAGGCAAAAAAACATCTACGCTAAAGATGAAAAATCCGAAGTTCATCACTTCTAAACAGGACTTTGTCCTGACTCCGGAAAAAGATACATACGTAAACGACATGCGTTTATAAATTATAAATTTAAAATCATAAATGAGAACCAAGTGTTTAATTATAGGAAGCGGACCTGCAGGTTACACAGCGGCTATTTATGCTTCGCGTGCTAATCTTGCGCCTGTGCTGATTGAAGGACCGCAGTTAGGCGGACAATTGACCACTACCACCGAAGTGGAGAATTTCCCGGGATACCCAGATGGCGTAGAGCCATTCACGATGATGGACGACTTCCGTCGTCAAGCTGAGCGGTTTGGTACGACTTTCGTCTCAGGTATTGTTACCAAAGTGGATTTCTCCGTTTCCCCAAAGAAAATAATCGTAGAAGATGAAATAGAATACGAAGCAGATGCAGTTATTATAGCAACGGGCGCGTCTGCCAAATATTTAGGTTTGGAGTCAGAAAGAACCTACCGCGGACGCGGAGTAAGTGCTTGTGCTACTTGTGATGGCTTCTTCTATCGCAAGAAAACAGTAGCAGTCGTAGGTGGTGGAGATACCGCTTGTGAAGAAGCAAATTATCTGGCCGGCTTATGTGCGAAGGTGTATATGATCGTACGCAAGAACTATCTTCGCGCGTCCGAAATCATGCAACAAAGAGTCCTGAATAATCCAAAAATCGAAGTGCTTTTCGAGCATAATACGCTTCAATTGACAGGTGAAGGAAAAGTGCAAGGTGCGGACTTGATTTACCGAAAAGGCGAACCGGATGAAGAAATTCGCCATATCGACATCGATGGTTTCTTCTTGGCGATTGGCCATCATCCGAATACCGAACTCTTTAAGGATTATCTTAATCGCGACGCTGAAGGATATATCATCGTAGATGGAGATAGCCCGCGAACGAACGTGCCGGGTGTTTTCGCCGCAGGAGATTGCGCAGACCCGCATTACCGACAAGCCGTTGTGGCTGCCGGTTCCGGAGCAAAAGCCGCTATCGAAGCAGATAAATATATCAAGAGCCTGTAATCAGAGACCTCTGACAATACAGATACAGTAAAGCATGCCCAGCAGCATAGTAAATTTTACTACCTGCTGGCATGTTTTATAATCGGATGGAATCTTCGCTGCCCAAAGAAGCCATAAAATGCTTAGCATAGGAATGATAATTCCCAAAGCGATATACCGTGTGCTTAAACTATTCCAATTAGTTGGAAATGGAAGCACATGCCACCATAAATGACCGATGATAGCAAGCGTAAGTACGATAAGAAATGTGACAAAAACCTTGGTCCATTTTTCGCCCCAAACGACAGGCATAGAATGACATTCTAATTCCCGATCGCCCATTTGATCTTGCATGTCTTTGATGATTTCGCGTATCCAGGTAAGCAGAAAAGCAAATAATGCAAATCCGCCTAACCAGGCATATAAATCATGCGGCAGAGAGATATATGGCAAAATGGTCTCATAACGCAGTCGTAAGATGGCCATGTTTGCCATGGCAACCAGCAACGGCGTCAAAGCTGCCAGCAAGGCAATAATCAGGTTGCCTACCATAAACAACCGCTTATAACTGCTGGAGTAGAACCATAGTAAACCCGGAACGAGAATAAATAAGATGCCGAGCGTCCAACTACGCAAAAGAATAGCAACGATTATTCCGCAGACGATACCGATACCGCTTAACCAAAGGCTTAGTTGCATAGCAACGGGTTTGCTGATGGAACGCGTCACAATTACTTCGTCCGGTCGGTTGATTCGATCAATCTTCACATCGAAATAATCATTAATGACATACCCTCCGGCTGCAATCAAGACAGTGGCTATTATGAGCAACACCAGCACATACCATGGTAATTGCTCGCCAAAAGCTGCTTTATCCAATATCGGTACGGCAACCCATTTTTCCATAAGCCATACCAACGCGGTGAGGAAGAGCAAATTGCTCCACCTCACCAAACGCAGTATGTCTTTAAAAAATTCCAAATCGCTAATTAGTCAAAATTATTTAATTTTGAGCACTACTCCTTTCCATGCCTCAAGGGTCAGTTCAAATGAACTATCGGGAGTAAAATCAAGATTGATTTTGTCTCCTCTTAGCAAGTCCGTAGCCGTTGCTTGAGGTTTCTCGTCCATTCCCAGATAGACGAAAGCATCATTCGGAATCCGTACTTTGATATCTTGCTCTCGATCATGGAAATTAACAACTACCAACAATGTCTCGCCCTTGACATGCCGCAAAAAAGCAAAATGCTCATGTTTGTTAAATCCATCTCCTTGTGCATATGTGATATCGTACATATCTCCCTTTTGGATAGCTTTATCATCCCGCACAAGTGTTAGCAGGCGTTGGTAGAAGGCTCGAATCTCATGCTGTGCTTCCGTCATATGAGCACCATCGAACTTACCTTTGTTTGCCCATGCTTGGATACTCTTCATTCCCCAATAATCGAAGATAGTTGTCCGTCCGTCGATACCGGAAAAACCTTCCATATCCATACCTCGTTCGCCTAACTCCTGACCGGAATAAATCATCACAGCACATTGGTTGAGAGTGGCAGCAACAATCATCGCCGGCTCGGCGCAACGACCGCTTCCGCAGAAAAATCCGCTGGCAATTCGTTGCTCGTCATGATTCTCAAGGAAATAGAGCATATGCTTCAACCGTTCTCCGCCATGCTGCATCATTGGTTAGTGATGCCTTCTGCTGACCAGCCTTTGCTCATTACTCCGCGCAAATAATCGTACATGCCTACTTTATCATACAGATAATCGAATCCTGCAGCTAAATAAGCATCATATTGTTTTGGATCGTAGCATTCTCCGATGAATAGGAATTTCTTATGCTTCTTACGGACAGCCTCAATGGCCCAAGCGAAAAACTCCACAGGCACCATCTCTGCCATATCTACGCGTACACCGTCAATTCCCTTGTCTGCCCAGAAAAGTAATATATCCCGCATCTTAATCCAGGTGCTTGGAATAGGATTGAACTGCTTTTCTCGACCACCGCTATAATAAACACCATAATTCAGTTTGACGGTTTCGTACCAGTCATTCTGATTAGGATGGCTCTTAAAACAATCGTTGCCCGTCACTTTTGCCGGCATTTCTTCATATCCCATCAAATCTTTATCCATCGAGAATTTCTCTCCGGGCAGATAATAGAAATTATTGAGAGGCGAGAATGCCCATTCAGGATGATCTTTTTCACCCAAATCTTCCACGCCGGCAGGTTTACAAACGCTTTTGTATTCACGCGATACATGGTTGGGCACAAAGTCAATCAGTACATCCAAACCAACTTTATGAGTCCGTTTGACCAGGTCCTCGAACTCTTTCATTCGTTTCGATGTATTCTTCGCCAAGTCCGGATCTACGTCATAATAATCGGTGATGGCGTAAGGCGAACCTGCTTTGCCTTTGGTGATGGCAGGATTGTTATATTCGGCTGTGGCATGCCGGATGACTCCGGTGTACCAAACATGCGTAGCACCCAATTCGGCTATCGCTTTGAGTGCACGTTCGTTGATATCTGCAAAACGCCCACAGCCATTCTCTTCCTTCGATCCGTTGTATTTGCGAGTCTCGTTATAGTTCGCCCATAGTCGAGGAAAGAGTTGGTAGATAATAGGTTTGTTCATGTCAAATGAGCGCTTCGGTATCACTTGCAATCATCAATTCCTCGTCTGTCGGGATGAGGCAAACAGTTACTTTAGAGCCTTTCTTAGAAATGATACGCTCTTCGCCGCGAACGTTATTGGCTTCCTCGTCTAATTCAACGCCGAGGAATGACAAACCTTTCATCACTTCTGCGCGGATAAACGGATCGTTCTCTCCGATGCCGGCCGTAAAGACAAGGATGTCAATGCCGTTCATAGCTGCTGCATATGCACCTACGTATTTGATAACGCGGTAGATGAACATTTTACGTGCCAGATCTGCGCGTTTGTTGCCGGCTTTGATAGCTGCATCTATATCACGTGCATCGCTAGAAACACCACTAACGCCCAGCAAACCGGATTTCTTGTTAACGAGATTATTGAACTCTGCCGTATTCAAGTGCTCTTTATCCATGATGAAGGTAGCAGCACCTAGATCCAAATCGCCTGCACGAGTTCCCATTACCAGACCTTCAACAGGTGTCAGACCCATGCTGGTATCTACACTCTTGCCGTTCAGCACAGCTGCGCAACTGCCGCCGTTGCCGATATGTGCAGTAACGATTTTCTGTTTCTTTGGGTCAACACCCAAGAACTCGCAAACACGTGCGCTCACGTAACGATGACTCGTTCCATGGAAACCGTAACGACGAATTGCATATTTCTCGTATAACTCATATGGAAGCGCGTACATAAACGCGTAGTCCGGCATCGTCTGATGGAATGCCGTATCGAAAACGGCTACTTGAGGAACACCCGGCAAAGTCTTCTCAATGGCTTCTATACCCTTCAGGTTAGCTGGGTTGTGCAGCGGAGCCAAATCGATACATTGTTCGATTTCCTTCTTTACTTCCGGAGTGATAAGAACTGATTTGTTGAATTTCTCGCCGCCATGTACAACGCGATGACCGACAGCGTTAATCTCCTTCAAGTCTTTGATACAACCAATCTTGGCATCTACCAGCGTATCCAAAATCAGTTGGATACCGATGGTATGTTCCGGCATCGATTTCTCAATCTTTACTTTTTCGCCATTAGGCAGTTTGACTAGCAGGAACGAGTCGGGTAGACCGATTTTTTCTACCCCGCCTTGTGCCATCACTTTTTTGCTCTCCATCTCAAAGAGCTTGTACTTAATACTACTGCTTCCGCAGTTTAAAACTAAGATTTTCATGATATTATTTTAAAACATTACACATTATACATTACACATTGCGCTTTAGCGCATCGCTTGATTAGCGGTGATGATAACCATCTGCACGATATCTTGCACTTTGCAGCCGCGGCTCAAATCGTTCACAGGAGCTGCTATGCCTTGCAAAATCGGACCGATAGCATCTGCTCCGCTGAAACGCTCAACCAGTTTATAACCGATGTTTCCTGCCTGTAGATCCGGGAAAACCAGCACATTTGCTTTTCCGGCTACCGGGCTGCCCGGAGCTTTTGTTGCTGCTACGCGCTCTACCAATGCTGCATCGGCTTGTAACTCGCCGTCAATCTGCAAGTCCGGAGCCATCTCTTTCGCCAGACGCGTTGCTTCCGTCACTTTGTCAACCAGCTCATGCTTTGCGCTGCCTTTGGTTGAGAACGACAACATCGCTACTCGTGGCTCAAAACCGCCAAGGCTGCGGGCTGTTTCTGCGGTGGAAATGGCTATTTCCGCCAATTGTTTTGCATCGGGATTCGGATTAACTGCGCAGTCAGCAAACACCAAGAATCCGTTCTCGCCCAGTTGCTTGGCAGGAGTGAACATCAGGAAAGCACCACTTACAATGGAGCATCCCGGACGGGTTTTTAGGATTTGGAATGCCGGACGAATCGTATCGGCTGTCGTGCCGCGAGCTCCTGCCAATTCGCCATCTGCGTCTCCGTTTTTAATCATTAGGCAACCTAAATAAAGCGGATCTTGCGCTTTCTTGGCGGCCTCTTCTTCGGTCATGCCTTTTGCTTTGCGCAATTCAAAGAGCAGGTTCGCATAAACCGGCATCTTCGGATCGCTCAGCGGATCAATAATTTTTGCTTCTCCGATATGTTCGTAACCTTTCTCGGCCGCCATGGCTTTAATTTTCTCGGGATTGCCGATTAAAATAAGTTGCGCAATCTTATCTCGCAATAAGATATTGGCAGCTTCAAGGGTACGTGGTTCATCGCCTTCCGGCAAAACAATGCGCTGTGGATTTGCCTTCGCACGCGCAATCATTTGTTCTAAAATATCCATATTCGTGTGTGATTAATTTTTCGGTGGGTAATCGGTATTATGTCGGTATTATGTCGAGGTTTTATCGGAAGATAGTCACTCCAACTTATAGCGACTGCAAAGATACAAAAAAAAATCCATATACGCAATAGTTTTGGAAAAATTTATATTTTTTTTCAAAAATATTTGGTCATATCAGAAAAAAGTTGTACCTTTGCACCCTGAATTGTGATTTTTTGAACAAACAATCTCTTCTGGCATGAAGAAATATATACTATTGGTACTGTCTTTTTTGTGCTTATCGATGCCGCTCATGGCGCAGCGGAAGGCTCAGAAATTGAAAGGTGCTCACCCATATAAAGTTGCGGAGAACAAGAAAGTTGCTCCGGGCTTTTCGCATTTGTCAATTACTCCACATGTTGGCTTCAACTCCTTTGATGGTGACTTCAATTCTGAAATGAAGACCAACGTCGCGATTCCGAATGCCGGTTTGGATTTGGAATACTCTTTCAATCCTGTTTGGGGACTCGGATTGTCCTATATGTATGATATGTACACCGTTACTGGAAAACCAGGTTTGCACAATGCCGATACGCTTTTGAACGGACACATGCACAAAGCTGGATTGTATGTATCAATGGACTTTATAGGACTTTTCTATCCGAATGCCAAGAAGAAGATTTTAGGAGTTCAGGCAATCTTCGGTGGCGGATACGCTTGGTATAAGTCAACCATCATGTATCACGATGATCCGACTTCTAATCCAACATGGGTTCGCGGCCAGACAATTAATTATATCAACGAAGATGGCGATCATGCGCCGAGTTATGATAAGACCTATAACGGTCAATTGTACTTGCAGGCCGGTATGAACGTAGAGTTCAATCTCAACCGTACATTGGCATTGGGTGTAAGAGCGACATATAACTACTTCATCAATGACTATATTGACGGTCGTGGATATGCCGGTATGAACGCTGTAGCATCGAAGAATAACGATGGTATCGTAGATGTCACGCTGAATATGCGTTTCAAACTGAATGCCGTTTCCAAGACTCACGTTCGCAATATCTCCAGTTATGCGGCTTTGGCAAGTATGCAGCCGAAGAAAGATAAAGAGAAGGAGAAAGTGGAGCCTAAATGCGTACATGATACCGTTATTATCCGTCATGACTCGATTATCGTTCGTGAACGTATTGTGGAGAAAACAACTGCTGCGGCAGCAAGAGAGTATGATAAACTCTTCTATGTTTACTTCGATAATAACAAATCGCAGTTGGATGATAGAGGTTTGATTACCATCCAGCAAGTAGCCGACCGCTTAGCGGAAGATCCAGGCTTATACGCTGTTGTAACAGGCTTCTGCGACAACACCGGTTCTGCTAAGTTGAACTATGCTTTGGGTGACAAACGTGCAGAGAATGTCATCAGCGAATTGGAGGAAGAGCACGGAGTCGCATCTGATCACCTCTACTCAACTGGTATGGGTAAACTTGTAGGTCGTCGTAGCCAAGCTGCTTATGGACCGAACCGCCGTGCTGTCATCCGCCTGGTTGATAAGGCTACCTTCGATCGCATGAAAGCCGATCTCGAAGAGAAACGTGCTAATCGTAACCTGGATGAAGAGGACGATGGTGTTTACAGAGGCGAAATAGGCGAGAGACCGACAACTTCACAGATCCTTGAGCAAGAGAGACCGCAGACTGTAAAGACTGTGCCGCTCGAGGAAAGTGCAAGACCGAAGAAAGTGAACGAACTCAAGCAACGTGGAGGTGAAATTATCACTACCGAGCCTTCTACTACGCTCTCTAAACTGGCGCGTAAGTACTATAACAATACCTATTGCTGGGTTTACATCTATATCGCTAACAAAGATAAGATTAAGAACCCGAATAATCTTGTGCCGGGTACGGATTTGATTATTCCGGAACTCACGGAGCAAGAGATGCGTATTACCAAAGACCAGGGTCTGGTTCTTTACGGTAACGCCCGTCAGGAAAGATAAGAGGACATAACCCTCTTAGGCGGATGCCGCTTCTCCCGTTCCGTCGGGAGAACGCTCCGGGTCCCATAGCTCAGTTGGTTAGTAGCACCTGACTCATAATCAGGGGGTCCTTGGTTCAAGCCCAAGTGGGACCACAACAAAGCCGCTCTTTCGGGCGGCTTTGTTGCTTTCTTATTCGAACTTATTTAGAAAGACTAACAATCAATTTATTCCTTCCCTTCATGAAGGGTTAGGGTCGGCTGTTTTTTCTTGCGTATTACGCGTGGCTTTATTATGTATGGGGTCCCCGATGGGTGCAAACGTAATGCACCCGGTGGGGAGAGCGGAGGCAATGGTCGCCTCCACCAATTAGCGGAGTGGTTTGGTCCGTTTAGCGATCCATTTGCCGAACGCGAACGCAAGAGCAAGTATCATCAACGGCCATACAGCATCACCGATAGGATCTAGGAAAGGTTCTCCCGGATTGTCACCTGGCTTTTTTCTTGGGCCACTGGTATCACTGTGGATATTAAGAGTTTGTGCAGAGGTTGAACCAACCGATGAAGAATAACGGCTACCGGTATCCATCAACCCTCCGGCAGAGTCTCCTCCACTGAACGAAGAAGATGCTCCAACGGACCGACACACTTTTTCCGATGACTTGTATGTGAATACCGCATAGCTACCGCCGGTAGAGCCAAACGTTGTGTGGCTACTACCGTTAGCGAGTGAACTCGTCGAACTTGAACGACGCATGAGCGTACTACTAAAGGTGATCGGCACTACAGGAGCGCTTATCGATGAATTGCTCGAACTATTATGGTATGCAGCATTAGCTGCTGCCGCTTTGCGGTATGCTTCGTAAGCGTTTTGCTTCTTGGTGTTAGTATTGAGAGTAGGCACACCGCCTTTGTGGATAGGCACAGCGCCGAAGGCACGTGTGGCAATGACCAACGAGAGTATGAAAAGGAAGGCTTTCATAAATCTTCTTACAACTTTATAATCATTCATTCCAACCTCCTTTCTTATTTAACGATGGTACGCAATGTCTGTTGACCATTAGCGCAGTTCACGCGCACGAAGTAAACACCAATTGCAGGAACTGTAGTCCGCCAAATACTTTGCATGCCATCAACTTGTGCGCTGGTGATAAGCCTTCCTTCTATGTCATATACATAAATATCAGAAGGACTGAATAAGCCATCTAATACGAGCGTATAATCGATAGCTGTCAATGTGTATAGCCCGTTATTTAGATTATTTATTCCTGTGGCCACTTCTTTTTGCTTAGCAATTACTCTGAGAGCGAAACGAGTATTATTTTGTGTTCTCTCGGTCGCAAAAGAGTAGTCTTCGCGCAACAGATTTACTTCACGCTCTGTAGCATAATCAATTAAATATATAGCCTCCAGCGGTTCGATAGAATAACTATCATCAAGAGAGAATGTGTAATTGCCTTCTTGTGGAGCACGATAACCTAAAGGGATAATCGTCTCGTCAGTTACATTCAGAGCATTGAATGCCAAACATATATCACCTTCCAGTGTATATGTCTTCAAGCTATATACGGAACCAAATTCTTTCGACAAATCTGCACCAAACTCGTAAGCGGAAGTATATTTCTTGCCAATAAGTAAACCTGTCTCATCGGATCCTCCAGCACCTGTCAGTTTAACACCTGTGCGGAACGGAGCATCCTCATCTACATTACGCACATAGGATGGAGACAGGTTGCGTTGCGCTGTTGGGAAACTCATATCGGTTGCTCCGGAATTGCCTATTTGTATAAAGAAACAATCAAACGGACTTAAATCAACAGCACTTACCAGTTTTTGTTCATAGTCGCTTCCATCTATATCTTTGCGTACCGTTACATATGGAGACGAATCATCATTCAATGTCCAATAACCAGTCCACTTACCATTTTCCATTTCTTTGGAATAAGTGCCAGTTTTAAGGTTTGATACGTCTGATAATTGTCCTTTCTTGAATCCGGCCATGAAAGGATCGCCAATTAAGTTCCATCCTACATGATTTGGACGAATGCCGGTCTTAACGGAATTTCCATCTACAGGAGCTGTCTTATTCTCAAACTCAGCCTCAATCACGCCTGCCATCGGGAATCGAAGTTCTACGAAGTCATGATTATGACGCGGAGTTACACCAATTACGAAACCTTCTCCTGTGCGCAATGTGCGATCACTAGTTATTTCTACCCAGTTGCCTCCTGTTTGATTAGTTGCTCGTTTTGCACCATCGTAGTACATGAT
The DNA here is from genome assembly GCA_017557345.1 of Paludibacteraceae bacterium. Lineage (GTDB taxonomy): Bacteria > Bacteroidota > Bacteroidia > Bacteroidales > Paludibacteraceae > Colicola. Next base: position 119,860 of record JAFYZR010000009.1, read on the forward strand.
GAAATAATCACTATTGAGAATAGCGGGGGTTCCATCTACAAGAGTTATATTTGCTGTATTGACATCATAAGGTAGCGTCATCCAGTACCAGTGGTTTTCATCCAGACGACGATCGAAATAAACTTGATTGCTGCGATTCGTTAATGTTGCAGTTGCTGCTAATTTTACTTCAGGCAATGTTTGGTTTGTTCCGCGTAGGCGCAAACTATTGACACTATATGTCTTGTCTGCAGGAACGGTTAATGTTGCTCCGGCATAGACGTCCAGATTACGTACCGTTGGACGGTCATTGTCATTGGTGCCATTGAGCTTGGAAAGGGAACCTTCGCCTAATACAACGACATCACAATCTGCACATTGGTCAGAGCTAAATTTATTGAATATCGCGTCATCCGTACTCTTTGAACCACTAACAATAATAGGCACTTTGTATGGCTCCTCCATTCGAACTTCTCCATTTTTCTTGACTTGGATGTTAAGTATTTTGCAGGAGTATTCAGACAAATTCGTTCCTTTGTCAAAATTAATAGTTTGGGTTCCATCTCCGTTAGATACAGACGTGTATTCTGCATCTTTATTGACGGGATTTATATAGTAATTACGATAATTGTACTCAGCGATTTGTGTAAATCCATTGCATGAGTTAGTAATATCGGTGTTGTTATTGTCACTCTTGTCAACATGCAATCCATGCCATTCATACACATAATTGCCATTTACAAGATGCTTTCCTAATGTTACGAAATTACCACTTCCGGTATTTGCTTCTACGGCATGTTTACCGCTGGTTACATGCTTGTCACGGAGCAATAGACAACGGTTGGTGGATAATTCTATTTCTGTTACATCCGAATTAATCTCCAAACCAGTACCAGTCCATCCACTTGCATCGCCCCAACTTGGTTCACTTAAACCAGAGGTGTTGATTGTTCCGTCATTATTAATGGCACCTATTAGATCGAGCATCTCACTTGTTCCATTTATTTCGTCTACGCGTTCCAATATAATGGCAGCTCTTCCACCAAATGCAAGGGTACTTCCATTGTTAGCATCCCATGTGTAAGGGAATTTATACCATTCACCCCACTTGGCATTGTCGTCTGCGCAAGCAATGATAGCCTCATCATTTCCATTGCCAGTTTGCCACGCTAATAATACTGCTTCCGTATTGGCGGCCAATTCAGTCGGCAGTTCTTCAAATACATCGCGAACCATAAATGATTGTGGATAGTCGCCCAAAATGCGGATACGGATATCTTCCAGAGAAATGGCGTGGTCAGTTCCATTGAAGATTGCCACCATCTTTACGTTTTGCTTTGCCTCGAAGTATTTGGAGAAGAACAACTCGGTTGCAGTCTCTCCTTCGGTCACAGGAACTAATTCATCGATGTGAATAACTGCTCCATCCAAGTCATGCTCAATCACAATACCATTACCATCAGAAGCGATTCCAACTATATCTACAGAAGGAGCTTTTACTGTCAAAACATACTGTGCTGAAACAGGGCAAACATAAGAACCTCCTCCTGCATCATAACGAGCCTGTGTCGCCTTGATAATAGTTTCTCCGGCGCCAACTAGTGTCAATGCACCCGTTGATGAATTAACAGTAGCAACGGATGTGTTGGATGACGTATAACTTACCGCACTTCCATTTGTAGAAGTATAAGTATTTGGAGCGGCGAGAATGGCTGCAGAGGTACCATCCAACGTGAGTGTTAATGTAGCGCGTTCAAACGATGCGGTAGCATCTTCGCAGGATACGCACTTTGCATCATGAACATAAGATTTGCCGCCGCCGATTTGTTTGTAATACTTTATATCTTTTTGACCAGCACTCTTATAGAAACGGAAATAACCAGTTGTGTTATATTGCAGGCGAGGACCTGCAGAAGATTCTACTAACAATGCATCGGCATCACTATTCCATTCCACACTTAAACCGTTCGAAGTAGCGGTAGCAAGATTAGTGGTGCTTTCCATACCATTTGAATTGGAAGATCTATATATATAGTCTCCCGTTAATGTTTGCAAGGTATAGATGTCGCCATTCTTTTGCAATGTGAGGCAATGGGCATCTCCCCAAGCTTGTGCGATTGTGCTGCCGCTGAGATTTGTACTTGGATCTATGCTGGCACCGGATGCTCCAATACCACTGGTTCCTCCAGCCAGGGCTCCATCCATAAAATGCGTATCATCGTAACCTATACAATACTTTCCGCTCCAATCGGAACCGAGGTCGGATTCCACCAACGTATAGTTGCCTCCTGCGCTGCCTGAACCTTCATATACAGCATAAAGTGTGACATTGGAGGTCGGTTCGTACGGTGTAGAGGAAGATGCGGTGATGAGTGTCGGGCGAGAAGTAGTCGGATTTTCAGGATCTTCACTCGCTTTGGTTGCACTCCAGCCTATGAATGTCCAGCCATCGCATTTGCTGGTAGCAACAGGCATGCTCTTTATCTGGTCTGTTACAAGGCTTGTGGTAGCACACGTGCCGCTACCCGGAGTGAAAGTGACCGTATATTTGGTTGCAGTAAGGGTGGCAAAATCGGTTGGACCGGCAGGGTCACTGTCACAATAATACGAACCGTCTCCCCTGGCTATAATCTGATAGGAGTAGTTGTGTGCATCTTCCAAAGTAGAGGTGGAGTAAGACGTTCCTGTGCGCGTTTCATTTTTGAAAGTAGTACCGGCATCCTCATCACGAATAATGATTCGATATTGGGTGGCATTGGGCACTACATCCCAAGTCAAATTTAAACTATGTGTAGTTACTACCGCGGAAATATTGTTTGGAGTAGCTAATTTTGAGCACTCTATTCCCCATTGAGCATATAACGTGATGCTGGATTGGACATCGGCAATAACATTATTTGCTCTGTAGTCTGTTCCCGAACCATCCAAAGCAGTATTCCATTTCACAAACACATGGTGGCTCTCCGGATGGGTAGGATTGGTGCTACAAACAGTATGGCTTGGATGAGTGGTCTTGTCGTAAGTGGCATCAGCACACACCGTACTACCCCCATTTGCATCATAATGTACAGTTACCTGATTTGGATTACAAGTAGTAACATAATTGGAGTAAGTAATCCCACCCGATTTCTTGTAGAATACAATTAAATAATAATACTGGTTATTATTTTCTCCGTGATTTTTATTGTAACTGGCAAAACGATTGCTACCGGAATTAGCATTCCACATAATTTTACGGGCAGTTTGTGCCACATTTGTTACTACGGCTCGACTCGATGAAGTACTAACCGTCCAAGAACTATTATTGTCTTTTGTACTACTTCCATTTAAATAATTATTATCAGAGGCCAGATTGAGATAATAATTTCCATTCTTGAATGAGAATTGTCCGCTACCATTTCCCGCTTCCACTGTCCAAACTAAAGTTCCGGTTGGATTGGTGGAGAAGGTCGCATATGTTCCGTAGTTATTAGCAGTTGTGATATCTTTATTAAAACCAATCATTTCTTTTGTGCCATCATCAATTTGTGCGATAACTACTTCATCGTCTACGGCAACACTGGTAGTTTGCGTCCAAGTAACAGGGCCTCCTGAACTTGCCTTCGCGAAGACGGCATAGAAATGAGTGTTTTTGGTTATTGCAGGAGCTCCTGATGCGGTTGTAAACAAGTCTGTAGGAGCACTCTGATTATCAGTTGAACCAAGGTTACTCTCGCTCCATCCCATAAACGTGTCTGCACATTCCCATCCGGCATCTGGACTTGGATTGGTAGGTAAATTCACAACACCATCGCCTACATAAACACTCGTCGTCGGAGCAGGACTGCCTGTGGTATAATTGTCATTGTTATATGTGTGCCATGTGACGGTATACGTAGGTCTTGCCTCGAAATTGATTTGTACCGTACAATTGCTTGATGGAGAAACGGTAAAGGTATTATCGCCATTGTCCGTTACGGTCGCTGTTCCGGAAGTAACCGTGTATGGTGTACTGGTACTTACGCGATAACCAGTATTTGGTGTCGCGGTGATAACACTACCAGAGAGACTTACAGTTCCATAGGAATTATTATTACTCTGGGCAGTGATGGTGTATGCTGATGTTGCTTTTGGAGTTATTTTTATATATTTTACATAACCCTCATTTGATGTGCTTTTAGTGATTTTTA
>JAFYZR010000010.1 GCA_017557345.1 Paludibacteraceae bacterium
AGACTGTGCTAACGCACTAACAAACAGAAATCCCGCCTCGATGTGAAGCGGGATTTTGTTTCTGTGTAGGGACACCCGGGCTCGAACCGGGGACCTCTGCAATGTGACTGCAGCGCTCTAAACCAACTGGGCTATGCCCCTAACATTTTTGTTTAGCGGGTGCAAAGGTAGGCATTTTTTTTGATTTTGTTTATAGTTTAGAGTTTATAGTTTATAGTTTTTAGAAAATTTAACGGCCGCTGCAGGGATCTGCAACGGCCGGTAAACAATCTTTTTGACCTTGTTCTTAATGAATGAAGCGGTTCTGAAGTGTAACGCCCAAGAGCTGCATGTAAGTATTGAACTGCTTGTCGTTGAGCACGTTGCGCATCTGCTTAGCATCCTTTCTGATGGCCTGCTGGATGAGAGCGTGGCGCTGGAACCGTGTTGCTGTTGTAGCCGAGATGAGGTCGTCGTTGAAATTGTCGCTGATGATTTTCACTGCTTCCATCTGATAGTCGGTGAGATCGAGTGTCGCTGCCAGTCTGTTGAGGTCGAAAGTAAGACCGCTGTTGTCAACATTCTTTACTGCATTGACTTTGTTTGTCTCAGCAAAACTGATGGTCATCATCATTGTGGCTACTACCGTTAAAATAATCTTCTTCATAATTTTTTCCTTTCTAATTTTTTTATTGTTATCCTGTTATTTTTGTTATCCTGTTTGTTATCCTGTTTCTGACTCTTTGACGTGTGGAAATTGAAAAGGTTTAAAAGAAATCGAAAATTTTTTTTTGAAAGAAACAAATTTGCACAAATTACCACTAATTCTGTCCACAAATAATAATTAATAAAAAGCCCTTTTCGCGCTATAACTATAATATTTCTTAATGCGTGCGCGCATATTCATAATTATTTCGTAACTTTGCAGCCGAATTTTTAGTTTAGAGTTTAAAGTTTATAGTTTATAGTTTAGAGTTTAAAGTTTATAGATATGGCACAGGAAGATGTATTTAAGAAGATCGTAAGCCACTGTAAGGAGTATGGCTTCGTGTTTCCCTCAAGTGAGATTTACGATGGTTTAGGCGCCGTGTATGACTACGGTCAGAACGGTGTGGAGTTGAAGAATAATATCAAGACGTACTGGTGGAAGGCCATGACGATGCTGCACGAGAATATCGTGGGTATCGACAGTGCCATCTTCATGCACCCGACGATATGGAAGGCCTCTGGACATGTGGATGCCTTCAACGATCCCCTGATCGACAACCGCGACTCGAAGAAGCGCTATCGTGCTGACGTGCTGATCGAGGATCAGATTGCCAAGTACGACGAGAAGATCCAGAAGGAAGTGGAGAAGGCCCGCAAGCGCTTTGGCGATAGCTTCGATGAGGCTAAGTATCTGGAGACTTCTGAGCGCGTGAAGGAGACCAAGGAGAAGCGCGACAACCTGCACGCCCGCTATGCTGCTGCCATGCAGGGTCCGGATCTCGACGAGCTGAAGCAGATTATCCTCGACGAGGAGATTGTTTGCCCTATCAGTGGTACTCGGAACTGGACGGATGTTCGTCAGTTCAACCTGATGTTCTCTACCGAGATGGGTGCCAGCGCTGATGCTTCGATGAAGATCTACCTGCGTCCTGAGACGGCTCAGGGTATCTTTGTGAACTACCTGAACGTGCAGAAGACCGGTCGTATGAAGATTCCTTTCGGTATCGCCCAGATTGGTAAGGCTTTCCGTAACGAGATCGTGGCCCGTCAGTTCATCTTCCGTATGCGCGAGTTCGAGCAGATGGAGATGCAGTTCTTCGTACAGCCTGGTACGGAGCTGGAGTGGTTCCCGAAGTGGAAGGAGAC
>JAFYZR010000099.1 GCA_017557345.1 Paludibacteraceae bacterium
ATTCCACGATACTTGTCCTTTACATGTTCAATGATGCCACGAATCAATTCAAAATGCATTAATGGTTCACCACCATAAAAAGCAACAAACGGAATCTTGTTTAAATACTTTCTTTGTTCAACCACTAAATCCATGTAATGATTGACCGCGAGTATACCGGTTTTAATATCCATAGCAGAGGAACCATAATCTTTGGTGTATGGATAGTGATCCGAATATACGCAGTATTTGCAACGCAAATTGCATTCGTCTGTAACTTTCAGTATCAGTTCTGTAAATCCATTCATTAAGAAATGCTTACGTATTTCTTGGTCGGAAATAGATTCCTCATTTGGTACACAAGCGTATGTGTGTAACAATTCGTGAGTACGTTTTTCATACTGCCTGTTGTATTCGTTAGTATGCTCACAATCAAACCCGAAGAAAGGTTTCTCATAATATACACCGGTTTCATTGCAAAGAACACCTTCTACATTCATTAACTTTATGTCTTTACGCATAAATACCTCGATTTAAGATGATAAATTTTTAGAGACCAATTCTTCTGCTATCAACGCACATTACGCACAGTGCAATTGTTAGCACTATATTTATTGCAGTACTGCGAATACCAATTCAACTCGGTTGATTGTTTTCCAGGACAGCAATAGGTCAGGTTACTGCTCTACTTTATAAACACTTCAAAGCCCCAAACAGGTTACAACTATCCGGAAAATTTTTTGCCAAAGTATCTGAATGCAGTTCTGCTGTCCCTGATTCGTTCATCTTTCCGTTTAGAAAATAGAGAACTCTTTAACACGTGAACTGCTTAGCATTAAGTATTTAGTATGGCGGAAAGCAGCATTTGAAGCGCATATTAGGATAAACACCTGCTTCGTTAATATCCTCATTTCTTAAAAGCAACTTCGGCTGCGCCTGTAGGCAACATCAGTATACCGTAGACAGCAGTAGTATCTTTGGGTATGGGCTGCCGGAGTATAGCGGCTGAAAAGCCGTCATTCAATTTTCGCCGGGTGGCTTTTGGTGCAAATAAACTGATAGAAAAAATATTTTAGGAAAGTTGTAACCTGTTTGGGGCTTTGAAGTGTTTATAAAGTAGAGCAGCAACTTGACCTGTTGCTGTACTCAAGAAACAATCAGCCGAAAGGAGAAAACAACTATGTTCAAAAGAAACAAAAGCATATTATGCCTACTGATCGCCATCTTGATGATGGTATCGGCATCAACGTCGGCAATGGCCGCCTCGCCGCATGAAACACGATATAACAATACCGTGTTGGCAAGCAGTGTCGCCTCAATTTCTGAAAACGGATTGTTGACCGTGGACAATCAATTTCTTGGAATTAGAGGGAAAACGACCAAAGGCGAAATCACAACCTACATTGATAAAAGAATACTGGGGCTATTTTGGACACGAGTTGATATTGGACAACCCAATAATCAATGGCGTGATGTCGTATATGATTACATTTATAATGGTACCCATACTTTCCAATTAAGCTCTCACGGTACATATCGCATCACGGTGACTTATGTAATCTCCGGATCGGGTGGAGAAGCTGATACGATTACGCAAACGATAACAAAAACCTATTAATATTAAGAAGAATACTTCTTATGCACCCCACAGTGCTTACATCATCGCAGAAAGGAGATCGGCTATGAAGAAGTTTATGACAATCATGTCTTGCTTGGTGATTGTTCTGCTGCTGGTGGGTATAACAACCGCTTTTGCTGCTGCTCCATCACCAAACTATGCGACTAATTCGCACGAGGATATGTCGCTCTACTACTATGGATACGTCCAATGCCAGCCATCATTCGTTGAAAACGGGAATCATGCAGCGCGTGGTTACATCCGCTATTGGCGTTATGATTTGTTTGGCAATGTTGTGAATGACACGGGAAGGCTTTATACTTCTTATGGAAACGGCCCGGATGATGGGCGAATCCTAAGCAGGAGTTATACCTACACCGATTCCATCATTCCCAACCCCCTTAAAACTCAGTTTAGATACGGCTTCGATTGGGTACCCGACGGATCCGGCATCTGGCCTGTGAATGTTCCGCCTGTTACTCAATAGTATCCTTATAAGGCTTAAGCATCTGATGTAAGCACTGTGGGGTGCATAAGAAATTTGTAAAGGAGATTTGGCTTATGGGGAAAAGAAAAGGCGAGATACTATCATTGACTGCCCTGTTGTTTGTGTTCATGCTGACAACCTTATTCTTCTATATGGTTTATAATATGCACTATGACTCCGCATCGGATGATTTTACGGGCTTTACCGTATTTGATTATCAAAGCGAGCCGGGTATGCCGACAAGCTCATCGCTTGGCTCGCTGCCGGATGAATTGGACGAATGGGCGAATGCTAATCGCGCCGTTATATTCTACAAAGGCTTTTCTTCGGCAGGTATCGCTGCCGTTGACTATGCGGGCTGGTTCGATAAAACTTGGCGAATACCGTTTGACGGGCGGGAGTCCAAAACCGCTGTTATCCAAAAAGGAAACGATAATCTAAACTCCTATGTGGAAGGCGACATGCTTTTTCCGCGAGCGTACAACTATCGAATAATTGGCGAATTTGACGGCGGCAAAGCGCCTACCTTTCAAGGCGATGCGTTCTTCTATTTCCCGCTTTCGGATATTACGGATATGCAGGGTATGCTGTTTACAAATATTACGGATGAGGAAGCGCTTGCCGACTTGACCGATATTATAGAGAAAAGCGGTCGAAGCATGGAGGCACAGACATACGGCGACAGCGAAACAAACATCTTTGAAGTGGTAAAAAAGATGTTTGTTGAAGACTTTGTTTCCCGTTCCATGCTGTTTGCATTCCTTGGGCTCGTCTTTTGTGCGGTATTCGCAGTGTCCATGCTGTATCGGGAAAGCAATCGCTATATGATGATACATCACCTATACGGCGCAACCTATTTTTCGCTGTTTATCAGACTGCTTGCCCGTCTTATCTGCGCTGCCGTATTTGGAACAGCGCTTGGGTATTATTTCGCTCGAACGCAGCTCAGCCTGATACACCGTGCGGCCTATTTGAACGTTGCCGCATTGGGCGGTATATGCAATATCGTCTTTGCAATTTTGATTCAGATAATATGCTTTTTCGGCTGGAAGCGGAAGGCTCGCGGAAAGGAGGCGCGTTACTGATATGGTGCTGAAGCAAATAATAAGAGATCTTCGCAAAGAATGGTCTTGGGCGGTTTTCTATACCGTGGTTGCAACAATGATCGCAATGGCTATACTGTATCTTTCCGTAAGCTTTTCCTCGGTGCAAAGGCAATCGGCGGCAATCAGATCATTCATTGATCGAAATGTAATCATGTTTCAGTTGAAAACCGTGCCGATGCAGCCAAACAAGGATGCCGCCGTACCCGCAAATGAGGGCGCTCAAGCTCCTGCTGACATTATGGAATACCTGCAAAGCGGTTTATCCAAAGAAGGAAAGGCGGGAAGCTTCGTATTTGTAGGCAACGACGGGTATGCGGATTCAAAGTACGAACAGATTCTGATTCTGTTCGGGCGGTACAGCGATTTGGCAGGGCTGCGCTATGACGGAGATATGGCTGTTTTCGTGCCGGAAACGCACAAAGAGGATGTCGGCAGAAAATTTATGATTTCGGGCCGGGAAATAGAAGCGGTCGATAGCGCAGGCGCTAAATTCAACCTGTTCCATCCGCTGCATTATATCGATTCCGGCGATTCCATGCTGGAAAACACACTGATTCTATGCACGAACGACTTTCAAACCGTAAACAAAATGTTCCCATGGTGGGGATTGAGCAGTGAAGTGTTCGGAAGAATGGTGCTTGTGGATCCGTCAAACGCTGAAGTTGAGCAGTTGCAATCACTCTTTTATGAGCAGGCGGGTACGCTGTATACGGGAATCTCGACGGAGGATTTTACGCGGGTAACAACAACGGCCTCGATCCGTGCGCACAGGCTATACATTTGGTTTTATATCATAGCGGGTATTCTGCTGCTAATTCTGCTGGTTTGCAACATTATTCGTGTTATCGAAGCCAATGTTGCGGACTACACCGTGCATCACCTTTACGGAGCGCCGATCCGCACAATTCAGAAACGCGTTGGCGGCTTCGTGCTTGCCTTGAATATTCTTCCCGTCATCGGAATAATATTCGTGCTTTCAAGAAACGAAATGGCTCTTTGGTATATTCTGCCGTCGGGCATCGCTCTTGTTTTGGGATTGTGCTTGTTTGCGGCCTTCTACGCAGGCAGACGAATCGGCACTATGAACAGCTTGAAAAATTTAAGGAGGGATTACTAATGGAATTGTTATCCGTTCAAAATGTAAGCAAAAGCTTTAAGGATCACAGCTATACGGTTCATGCCGTAAAGGATGTTTCCGTTGATATTCACCGCGGAGAGATGGTTGCCATAATCGGCCCTTCGGGAAGCGGAAAGACGACTCTATTGAATCTGATGGGAATCGTTATCTCGCCTGATTCGGGAGAGGTGTATGTGGACGGGCAAAAGGCAAGCGGCATGAATGACGCCATGCGCTGCCGGATGCGCAACCGTTATTTCGGATACATCGTGCAGGACTTTGCTTTGATAGAAGAAGAAACCGCCATGCAGAATATTCTTGTTCCAACGCTATACAGCAG
>JAFYZR010000100.1 GCA_017557345.1 Paludibacteraceae bacterium
GATGGCGGCGTCGAACTCCTCCCGCGTCGCCGCGAAACGGTAATTGCTGGTCGGCAGCCCCAGCGTCTCGTGCGCCAGCTGCCTGATTCCCTTGCGGTTCATCGTCAGGAAAGTCGCGTTCGCCGTCGGGATCACGTTGTACCCCTCCTTCTCCAGCTCCACGAGCGTCGGCGTCGCGATCGCCTCCACCTCCGGGATGATCATGTCCGGCTTCTCCTTTTCAATGATCTCGCGCAGCCGCGCACCGTCCAACATCGACAGCACATAGCTGCGGTGCGCCACCTGCATCGCCGGCGCGTTCTCATAGCGATCAAGTGCAATCACCTCAACGCCATAGCGTTGCAACTCGATTGCAACCTCCTTTCCCAATTCCCCCGACCCGCACAGCAGCGCCTTCTTCGCCACCCGCGTCAGCGGTGTTCCGATTTTTACCATATGTCAGTGTCTATTTCTTCAACAAAGATAATCATTCTCCCGCATTTTCCCGCCTCCTCGTCCCCATTGATTGCCCCCATTGATTGCCCCCATTGATTGCCCCCAACGGGGGCGAATATCATAACACGAGGGCATGCCCCCGTGGATACAACGACGGGGAATATAATGCCCTGAAAGGGCAATCCAACAATGCGTAGGGCCTCAGGCCCTACGCAAACGGGGGACCCGTTTATATATCCGCCCCTGTAAGGGGCACATAATATTGGCGCGCCGACTGGGTATGCGCCCCCTTCGGGGTCGTTAATCCCACGCATACCGTTCGTCCAACGGAACATTGTACAACTCGCAAACCCGGCGGAACTCATCCTGGAACGTCGCCTTCCGGTGATGCTCCTCCTGCCCCTTGATATACGCCATCACGGCATCCACATGGCGGTAGCCCACACTGAACGCGCCATAACCGTCCTGCCAGTCGAAATGATGGAACGGATTCCCGTACACCTCATTGATCCACCGCGAGCTGCTCGATTTGACCTTGCGCACGATATCCGCCAAATTGGTCTGTTTCCCCAAAAGGAACAGGATATGCACGTGGTTCGTGGTGCCGCCTACCTGGACGGCCGGGCAACCGTGGTTGTTAAATATCTCCGCTATATAGGCATGCACCTCCGCCAAATGCGATTTGGGGATCGTGTCCGCTCTCCTCTTGGTCGAAAACACCAGATGTACGTATAATTTGGATAATGATTGCGGCATTGGCTTTTTTGCCTGCAAGGTGGGAAAAAGAAAGGGGAAAGACGAAGATTAATCGTTTAATCGATGCGTGCTGGGAATCAGAGAGTTACAGAGCCTCCGCGCAGAAAAAGAAAATAAGGCAAGACCGGGAGGGATTGAGCGACAACGCATTACGGGCGCCGCGGCAATTAAACGATTAATCTTTGGAAAAGAACTTTCTTTTTCGTATGTTGCCACCCAAATAACACGAATATGCTCAAAATCGGAGACCCCATGCCCCACTTCGAAGTGGTGGACCAGGACGGCCAAACCGTTCGTTCAGAGGACTTTACCGGCCGCGGCCGCAAGACGATTATCTACTTCTACCCCAGGGACAACACCTCCGGCTGCACCGCCGAAGCCTGCTCCTTCCGGGACAATTACGCCGCCCTGACGGAAGCCGGTTACAACGTCGTGGGCGTGAGCAAGGACAGCGCCAAATCGCATAGCGGCTTCCGCGCCAAATACGAGCTGCCGTTCCGCTTGCTCTCTGACCCCTCCACGGAAATGCTCCAAGCCTTCGGCGCCTGGGGCGAGAAGAAAATGTACGGCAAAACCACCCTCGGCACCCTCCGCCGCACCTTCATCTTCGATGAAAACGGCCTCCTCGAGCGCATCATCGAAAAAGTCGACACCAAAAACGCCGCCGGGCAGATCCTGTAAGAACACCACCGGGCGGCCCAATCGGACCGCCCGGCGTTATGAAGACACGCTATCGCGCGAAATGGGAACGCGCCCCTTTATCCGTAATACGCCTTATACCATTCCGCAAACTTCCGCAAGCCCTCTCTCAAGGTAATCTTGGGCGTAAACCCGAAGTCCCTTTCCAGAGCAGAGGCATCCGCATAGGTAGTGGGCACATCCCCCGGCTGCATCGGCACCAGCTCCTTATGCGCCTCAAAGTCGTAGTCCGCCGGCAGCACGCCGGCCCGCAGCAGCTCCTCCTGCAGAATCTGAACGAAGTCCAGCAGGTTCTCCGGCTGCCCGCCGCCAATGTTATACACCGCATACGGCGGCACCGGCAGCCCATCCTCGCCAGTCTGCCTGGAAGGCGCCCCCCGCATCACGCGCACGATGCCCTCCACGATATCATCCACATACGTGAAATCACGACGGCAGTTCCCGTAGTTGAAAATCTGAATCGTCTTCCCAGCCAGCAGCTTATTGGTGAAGCCAAAATAAGCCATATCCGGCCTGCCGGCCGGCCCGTACACCGTAAAGAACCGCAAGCCGGTAGTCGGGATATTATACAACTTCGAATAGCAATGCGCAAACAGCTCATTACTCTTCTTCGTGGCCGCATACAGCGAAACCGGATTGTCCACCCGGTCATCCACGCTGAACGGAACCTTCTTATTCCCGCCATACACGGAACTTGAAGAAGCGTACACCAGATGCTCCACCGGATTATGCCGGCAAGCTTCCAGGATATTGTAGAACCCCATCATGTTCGACAGAATATACGCATCCGGATTCTCAATACTGTATCGCACGCCAGCTTGTGCCGCCAGATTCACCACCACATCAAAATGGTATTTCTCAAACAGCCCGTCTATCGTTGCCTTATCCGCAATATCGCCCTTAATGAACTCATAGTTAATCCCGTCCGGTTTCAACGCCTCCAGCTCCTTCAGCCGATACTCTTTCAGGCTCACATCATAGTAGGCATTGCAATTATCTATATTGATAATTGTTGTGCCTTTCGTATCAACGAACAGCCTCTTTATCAGGTTCGAACCGATGAAACCGGCTCCTCCTGTCACTAATACTGTCTTGTTATCAAGGTTGATTCTTTCCATCTGACCTAATCAGTTATCTAGTTTGTTTTTCAAGGTCATTCCGGGAGACTACTCTCCCTCCTTCTGGGCTTGAGGCTTAGCTATTTTTACGTCCTCCCCCTGTTTGGGATCAAGCATAATCAAAGGGAGGAAATACTTCGCAAATGGAGTATTCTCCGTCCTAGCACATAGTACCCCACGAACCGTACTTACCGCAATCCCGGCCAAATTGTTAATGAATCCCTTCGGCAAAACAACCTCTTTCGAATCATCCTCCGACAATTTATTCCAACAGTTTGGCTCAATTTGATAATGACAGAACGCTTCCGCGATCAGAAACACTCTTCCTTCAGCAAAAAACTGGACATTTGCGCCAATCGCTATTGCGCGTTCCTGGTAATTCGCCTTAATCGGAATGCTGACATTCACGTCGAAATCCTCCGACGAGGGGACAAAGGGAGTTGCAAATTGCTCAATAGAAACGCCCCGTAATGTGTATTTAATTTCCTTCATGTTTGTCATTATTATCTCATGAAACAGAAGCCCCCGATCGGGCAACGTCCTTTCGGATTATAGGCATAACGAACGGAAAAACAGGAGGCTCATTCATATAATCAAAAAAAGCAGGCTGTGCAGAAGCCGTTTTCACTGTTGTAGATCCATAAGAAGACAATGTCTCTTCTGTTTGATTATTTCTAGGTAATTCAAGAAGTTTAATTCCGAGGATTCGCCCATAGCGGAACGCCGTTGAGACCTTCATGTCCAGATCTCGGCCATGAAGAAACTTATTGATATACTGAGGGCTCACATTGAGTTTTTCCGCCAGTTCTTTTTGTGAAAGATGGTTCTCCTTCATATAGCGGACAATCTTGAGCACAATAAGCCTGCACGCAAGGAGATCTTCTTCAATCTCAATTTCGCGTTTGGCATCTGCTCTCCACGAAGGGACCTCTCTCAATCTTTTTTTTGACATAGGTGATGGTTTTGTATGTGTTTCTACTCCGTTTCCTCTAAATAATCAATGAACATATCTTTTGTCTTCACGTCATGTACGGCTAACTCATCATATACGCGCCGCAGTTTCTCCAATTCCAGTTTTGTGTTTGGCGCCTTCCCCATATCCTTATGCACCTTAATCGTCGCACCGGTGATAACATAACACTTGTTTTCCTCAACTTCAATGGCATAAAACCTGAATGGATAGTGTCCACCAATCGTCCCCTGCTTAATCTTTACCCTAATGCTGTCATATAGCCTTTTATCTTCATCCTCCACATCCAGCGGCTCCACCAAGGACGAAAACTCATTGTTCTCCATCTTCTCCACCAGTTCATCCATATTTCTACTGACAGACCGGCCGACATCCCGAAAGAAGTCTTCTTCGGTTATATTATGCCAATACTCCTCCTCAAGGAAAGATTGATATTTGTCATAAAAATCACTCAAATACAGCGGGGATTTCCATAACTTGAACGCCTTGACGAACTCATTCTCATCTATAAACGCATCGTCCAACTCTACGGCGTCAGAATCCAACCCAATGTCTATTAGTTCCCCTTTGTTAAAATAAACAGCTGCCACGATGCAAGAAGCATCCAGCATCTCTCGCTCGCACTCGGGATATATCAAATCATATTCCATAATCAACCGGCAGGTTTATTTTCTCGGCAAATATAAGCATTATTTTATTTAAAACAATTGATTTATAAAAACAGCATCGGGCAGGCCCAAAGACCTCCCCGATTTCATCGATTATCTCACCGCGTCGCCGCGCTAAATGGGGCCTCTCTCCCCGCGGGAAATGAGCCCACACATCTCGCATGAAAGCCGAGCATCCCCGCTCATCATTCCAGGCTTGACCGGGGATCTTATCACCGTCGAGAGTAATCATTAATACAATAAAACGCGACAAATGTTAATACTCGGCAATTCTAATAGGTAGCTGCAACCTATCATCTTTCGCTCCACGGCATACCAACACGACCACATTATGCATTTTTGGAGTACTCGAGGATTCGTCAACTTACTTAATATGCAGCTATTTTGTAACTATTATCTTTCCCCCTTTCTTTTCAACGCCGCGGATATAACCATTTTTAAAGAGATAATCAACGATCAGCACAGTATCTCTATCTGACGAGAGTACCGACGTTGCTGTATCCGAGGTTAACCTCTTATATTCCGCGCCCATCGCTTTAAGTAGCATTGTAGTATACTCCCTCGAATATGGCAACGAAAGAATCGCTCGACGGCCCAACTTCCTTCGATCCAAACTAGAAGACTTCGCGATTATACGGAGTAATAGCCCACGATTAATCTCTGATGCCTTAAGGTCTCCATTCAAATATAGAGGTCGAACCAGATCCGCCAATTCGTCAGTCGCGGTAAAGATATTCTCTCTGATCGCACGGATGAATTCACACCTTGCCACCTTTGTATCAAGAGTTTCAATCGCAGCCATTATGTCTGTGCTATCTACTCGATAACCCGTTGGATTTTTCAAAAAAGAACGAACGTTCCGAGAGAGGAAGATGCTTGAGAAAGCATAGTGTTCTTTAATCGTTTTAAAGTTGGTCTCATTAAAATCCAAGTAGTCATTCTCGACAAGAACCTTCATCCTTTCCGGACGAATTAAGTGGCCGATCTCTTTGAATGGGACATCAAACCAGGGGACCAACTGTGCATATCTCGATAATTCCAACTGATTTGAGAAGACCAATCTCTGTCTCAATGCAAGCTCCTCCTTTTCCAAAAGCGTATCGCGGACCTTTTCTTGGAATTGATTATCATTTAAGAAGCTCAGCGGGAGGCCTCTTCCTACTACTTCAGAATAATAGTATACATTCCGCCAGGATGCCTCAACTAACGAGCACTTGAAAGCCAAATCTAGAGCGTCCTTGTTTATGAGCTCTGCACTCTTTATTCGCCTCGACTGCCTTGAAAGATAAGCTTGAGCGTTATTTAACGGGATCTTCGGGATATTGAGCATGGCCAATATGGCATTAGGCTCTTCCCGGAAACTACTCTCAGGGAAAACGTTCTTAAACGCATCTGCCCATCTAGACTCAACCCGTCTTTGCAAAGACTCTGCCTTCTTCTCTTCTAGTAAGCTCGTGTATGCTGCAGATGAGTACTTATCATAAAAGCCTAATCGTCGCACAATTGCGCTAACATTAGAGCGAGTAAAAGAGTAGCGCCGATTATCCAGGATATCTTTAAGAACATCATCCGGCGTATTATTCAGTGACAATTTTGCGAAGACGGGGGCACATTTCGGCAAAAGCCCCTCTAAGACGCGTTTAGAAGATATGGCTGTCATTCGCCTATTTATGAATGAATAATTCTCTTTTAACCATGACTTCATCGCATCGTTTATACGACCTTCCTCAAGCGAGCAATACTTTAAATAGATTACTCTCAAGTCATCCTGATCTTCAACGCTTCTACTTGCAATATCCGCCCAAAAATCATAGATACCCAGTAACTGATAGAAGAAACTATCCGGCACTTTCAACGATGATCGATAACAAGCAAGGATGAAGTCCAGGTTCCTTGAATTCTTAATGTTCCGGCAGGTCGGGTTTCTATAATCTTTATAACTAACATCTCCCCAAATAGCCTTTACTAGAGACACATTTAACAGAGACGTGTTTGATGCAAAACTTTCTTTTGAGAACCGTTTGATTACTTCTCCGAAATTACTCAGTTCCGTGTCAAAGCTCGTCTCCTCAAATCGGCTGGCAAGCATGACAAAGTTCCGCTCTTCTAGATTCAAAGAGTTCGGATAGAAATATGAAATATAGTACTGATAATACTTATCTAGATAACCATTCAAGATAAGGAATTTAACAAGATTTCGCTTCTCATCATTTTCTATGCGCGCCAACTCTTTATCCAGAGCTACGGCATCTGCGCTATAAATCGAATGAATAGAAGTTGAAAGCGACGATATCTCTGCCCTTAAATTATGGATTCGAGCTTCTCGATCATGTACTATGTTTTCATATTCAGCCTTATATCGTGCTAATGAATCGTCATATGAGCCCGCCCTAATTACGTTCCTCTCTATAGTCTGGAATGTCGGCACTGGAACCTCGGAGTTACCATTATACATAAGAGATGCCTCTCCTCTACGAAAGCAATCAAACAAGTCAGATCTCTTAGCTATCGTATCATGATCGTGCAAGTTTCCTTTAATCTTATATACCAACCTATCGGTTGGATAGCCAGAAAGCGATAATCCTTTTTGTAAGTAAAGCTTCCGAAGTTCAGCAATAGATTTCAAATAAGTATCTTCGGCAGCATTAATTTCTGCTTGATTCCTTTCTATTTCTTTTTTCTTTCCTTCGAGAATCTTGACCTTATAATGATCTGCGTGTTCAATTGCCGTAGCAACAACCCCCGTTCTGTTATACATCAAGGCGAAGTCTGAGGGCAAATAGTTTTTATACACGATAAGGCCAAATAAAACCTTTTCGCTCATTACCTTTGGGTCTAATAGCGGCGCAAATTGATTAAACTCGTTGATAATATTCAGAGCAAGCCGCATATCCTGTAAGTAATCACATAGGATCGTGAACTCGTTTTCTCCTAGTTTATCGAAGAGTTCTGCCGGACGGATCAGGTCCTTCACTATCTCATAGGAATTGAGAGAGTTGATAACCGGAATGACAGTAACGATATAGTCAAAGAATTTCACTCTTTCCTCTGCCCCAAACAAGTCGTCCAAAACGGCATATACGAAGCGAATCTTACGATTGAGGCAATTCGAGTGGTTGAGAATTGTATTCAGTTCTCGTAGCTTATAAAAAATGACCTCGCGGTTCTCAAATCTATCAAGATCTTCAAACACGACAACATCATACTCGGTCGACTCAAAGAAATATACAATCTCATCCAGATAAGCATTGAAGATCGACATTTTGTCCTTGATCTTCATCTCGACATCTTTATAACCAACCCTAGAGATGGTAAGATTAAAATTCTTCCCAACATAGAAGCAGGCTAAAAGCACCATTACCGACAGCGCGGCCAAAGCCCAACGAATCAACCCATGCGCCTGTACCGCATTAATCGACCCTCCAAGGACATAAAGGCTTACCCATTTCGGACTGAGACAAACAAGCAAAGCCGAAACAAAGAGGATAATGAATAATGCGATCAGAAAGGGTTTCCAGCATCTTGTTTTATGGATCCGTTTGATTCGGCTCTTGGGCGTCACCTGCGGACGATCGTGATATAAAATCTGTTGCAAGATACTGTACTCAATCTGCTTGTCTTTCACTACCTTCGAGATAGTATTCTTCTTGGCTGGCTGGTCGTCATCTCCCTTTGCTGTCTGCGATTGCCCAGCTTTCCCATTATCCCCCGCCACACCACTTAACCCACCCGAATCGTTCCCTTTGTTCTCATTATCTTTTATGGCTTTATTCTCTGAGGACAATAGTGCAGCAAGAGAAATGTGGATAAATTTATGGGGAGTCTTTAGGTCTCTTTCTGCGGTTTTGATTACAGAGCTCTTTCCGACTCCATAATTACCCGCAACAGCAATATTCAGCATCCGATCATCATCAATCGCCCTCATCAAAAGGGCAACAGGAAGATAGCCCTTATTATCCTCTTGCTTACCATCTATCGTTGTAAACCGTTCAACATAGCATGGCGATAACGGCCGAACTTCCGGAGTCGGAAAATCAGAAACTTTATTCTTTTTTAAAGACCTTTCGGTCTTCTGGCTCGCCTTCCGTTTAAATACAGAAATCTTTTTGAACATGTGCTATTAATTATAATGGGGGTTCAATAACAAAGCATTATTCATTCTCCACATTTTCACCCCTCTCCCACAAAGTTATATAAAACTCCGCAGGTTATGCCATTTCAGTCTACATTTCTTTCGTAATCACCACGATATAACAACACCGGGCAGGCCCGAAGACCTACCCGATGTCATCTAATATCTTACCGCGCTCCCGCGCGAAATGACAACCTGTCCTTCGGGGAATGGGCACACGTTTCTTTATTACCACAGGCCCTATTCATTCAAAAACCCAGCTATCTCTCCAAATAGCACTCTCATTGTCTCGACGTACTCAGACTTAAGCGTTTTTCGATCTTCCAAAAGCAAGCCTGTTTTACTAGGGGTTACGCATGCCTCCTTATCCCTTATATCCTCCGCCGGGATAATCCAAGCTTTATACCCTGCAGAAGCAAATTCCTTGTTAAACGCCTCACATTCACATTCTTTATCTCCATCGTATATTGCTCCTATCTTTTTAAAACCTAAAACGTTGAGAAGGTATGCTACTTCTCTGATTTTCGATGCCCCGCCTGCCCCAAAGCCAAAGAAAGGGAGATCGATATCCATCCCAAGATTCTGCATAATAACGGGATATAAAACAACATCTTCTTGACCTTCCGTAATAATCAAACTATCCTCCGCAAAGAAACAACTCCGCGCATCTGTTCCCAAAACATGCGGATTATTCATATCACGCGAAACAGCGGTGATGAACGTTCTGGATCTCTCATCAATTGGGCAAATCTTTGTGCCTTGCATGGAATCGAAAATGCGTGCCACCACTCCACCATTACATATGGATGCAAGAGATAACATATTAGGGCTATGAGTCGAAATTACGACCTGAGAGTCCTTTGTCTTCTCTAGCATCTCCAAAAGCAAACGCCTTTGTAATTGAGGATGAAGACTTAATTCGGGTTCATCTATTACAAGAAGCTCTTCTTTCGACCCACATAGGGCATCAACTATAAACAAAAGGCTAAGGAGTCCTTCACCCATGCCGTCCGAATTGTGGTGCAGGCCATTCTGCTTCGTTATTTTCACAATATATTGGCCATTATCTTCCTGGTCAATGGTCCACTGTACGGGTTTCCCAACAATACGACTCAGCATTTCGTTAAATTCTCTCGCACCCTTTTTATTCAAATCTATCAACCTGGTAGTGTATGAGTCTAAGCTATTTGACCTAAACTGATGTACCGGTTGGTTCCGCAGATACTGGTTTCTGTCCCATCCGCTACCACTAAAATATGGGTTAAAAAACCTTCTTGAAGGAAGATAATAAATGGTAGGCGTTGTTGACCCGGTCCACGCTGTTTCGCTTCCTCCTTTTACTGTACGCAGGAATGAAACTGCACCATCCTGAACTATTTCGATGCACACCTGGTCACCTGCCGCAAGATTCCTTTTCCCTTTCGAAAAAGAAACATTCCTTTGAACAAATGAGAGTTGATTAAAACACTCAACCAGGGATGATTTCCCGCCACCATTTGGCCCCACCAGGACAGTTAAGCCACTGCCAGGAGCCCCATTAGGCACCGCAAGATTAAGTTGCTGTCTCGTAGAAAAGCCACGATACCCAAAGCATGCTAACGATTCGATCATTGTTTCCGCATTAAATCTCATTATTGGGGGCACGTTCTACTCCCACTGATGGTCATAAAACCATCATGAACCAGAATTCAAGGCACCTTCCCCAGCATCCACCGAGATCCGCTCGCCGGCAAGCGCGCATCTCGCACACGCACCTGCACAAATATAACAAAATCTCCGCGCAATTCCCACACCCCGAGCACTTTTCCCCAGGAAACAGCATCGGGCGGGCCAACAGACCCGCCCGATGCTCCCAACGGCACATTACATATTCACAAGCACAGCCTCCGACATGCCGCCTCGATTCGCCAGCGTTACGCCCCCTCCGGGGAAATGCCCCCGCGCTCCCGCGCGAAATGGCGACCTGAGACGCGCTAATGCGCGACATGTCATTCTATCCGCCTTTCTCTTTACGTAAATCTTTACCACTTGTAATGGCCATCTCCCACAACCTCCACCACAAACACCATTTTCTCTCCAGTCCAGTTCATAATTAATGTCTCTCCGATATTGCGAACATCGCGTCATATTTACATGGCATCTTCAGTTTGGCAGAAGCAATCATTTCCGTCAAAGGCCAACAAAACAATTGCTCGTTGTCTTCAGGCCAGTTGCCAAGTGAAGGTAATTCAAACTGGGGCCCCACAAACGCATCTTCATTAATCTCATTATCCATTGGTTTCGCAATAAGAGCGAACATATCCCGACCATTCTGGTTCCATCCAATACTATCAAATGACCAAAAACCTTTTGCCGCCATCTCAACAAAACTTCGGCAATACAGTTTCTGGGAAAAAGAGAGGCTCTGATACTCTCCGTTATTGAGCGCATTTTCGTTTAAAAAATCCCGCAAATCACTATTCATTAAAAGATCTTCATCAGGGAAGTCTTCAACATTAAAAAATGAAAGAAATCCAGTATTTAAAGAGAAGCCCTTCTGCTTCTTCATATTTGCCACATGGGCCTGTATTTCTCGCAACTCATTTACCGTCCCAAGTTTAGAAGGAACAATACAACCATTGGATGCAAAATGGATAGGTCTTCCGTTGAGCACGAAAAAGCAATCCATGTCATGAGTCAGTTGGTAATTGTAGTTATACATTATGGTTCTGTAAAAATCGTTCTACAAACATCACACATTCTTACCCGCATCAGTGTCCGGGGCCTTATTGGGTGCACAAATGATAAATCTTTTAAGGACTGCGGAACACCTCTGCCATTTTGCCCAAATAACACACAATTTGCCGCATTATCTTCCGCACAAGTGCCAATGAATTTCTCAACAACCTTCTTATATCGAATCACATCGCCCGACATCATATCGACAACAGGTTGGCGCTTTTTCTTAAAAACCACATATGGCAATTTTGGCGCCTCAGGAGCCTGATTCAAAAGTTCTCGTTCCAAAAGCGGATAGAAAGGCCTAATGATGTCCGAGCGACTAACATGATTGCTGTTGCAGCTAAACCCACACCGTTCTACACCATTATACTTACACGCAACGGCCACTTTAGGCAAATCCCATTCTACGTTGACTTTCCCTCCATTCTTGCGAAGAGCCTCCAATTCTTTTTCCTTCAGGAGAATCTCCTTGTAAAGCTTATTTTGTAATGACATTTCTATCTCCTTATACTACATGGCTTAAAACCAGAACCACAAAAAACAGACAGCACATATCACCTTCTTCATTTATCTGGACATTCGCCCTACTCCTAGTCTGGAAAATCCATAAACTCCACCGGGATCGTATTGTTTTCTTTTATCATTTCATCCAGCGCCTGAATAGGATAGGCCATCCCATAACCGACTTGATCATCTGACAGTCCTTCCCCTTTAGGCGCGCCTGTCGCAATTCCTACCACATTACCATCTTCATTAACAACTGGACCGCCGCTATTACCGCCTCGAATCTTTGCCGTAATCAATAACATCTTCGGGAGGTTTCTTGGGTAGTATATCTCACCTTCCGCAGCAATAGAGCCCATCGTTGGCGTAAGCCTCAGATCGGCCATGGCAGAAATATTAGCTTTTTCTCCAGTGCAGAAATCCAAAAAGAATGGGACCTTTGGATATCCCATAACCAAAACATTATCCAACACACGCGGCTCGCCATTGTTATAAATATACGATTCACTTGTCATGATAAAGGCTAGGTCTATCTCCGAATTTCGACTGACATATACAGGGAACTTCGCCAACTGTTCTTTCTTATATCCACGAATCGCTACTGGGCTTCCATCGGTCAAACAATGCTTTGCCGTCGCTATCCCTTGATAAATCCTGAAACACGATCCCATCGACGCACCGTCCACGGTGTTGACAATTATAGGAATCGTCCTTGACTTATAATGACGATAGATATATTCAAAACCATATATCCGGCTATTGAACTGATGCTGAAACACGTCTCGATACTGAGCCAAGAGAGATTCATCTAGCGGTTTTGAGTAATACGCGTTGTGCAATCCCATTGCACCCTGTCGTCTTACGCACACCATCTTTCCCATATCACAGAATCGGTCGCAAATCCTAGAAATAATACGAGGTTGTAGTTTTTGCTCCCCTTTTGGCACCTCGTATTGACTGCAGAACTCCCAAAGCTCTTTTTCTTTTTCTGCCCCTTTAAGTGAGAAGAATTCCAGGATCCGAAGCACAAGATCCGGATAACTGATATCATAATCCAAGAACTCTTTCATATAACAGCGCTCACTTTAAACTGATGAATATGTGATCCATCGTGAAGGAAAAGAAATATACATATCATGGGGGACTAGGCATCTATTCCAACGGGCTCTCGACAATTTCCGTCTCAACACCATGCGTTTCTCCTTTGTCTTTCGGCGACAATGACTTGACGCCAAACACGATTGTTAAGGCAATACCAATAATAGAAAGCGGGATTGTCCAATAATTGATTCTTTTTGCACTTTTAAGCTCACCATCTCGCGCTCGGATCATTTCTGCCAACTCTGGAAGTTTTTGCTGAACTGAAGGGGTAGATTCCTCTCTAATTGATAACAGGACACGTTTCTCCGCATCGGGGACACCATCAAAGGGGACATGACTCTCCTCCTCCATTATTAAGTCCTTGATTCGTTGATTAATGTCGTTAAACTCTTCCGGACTAACATCGGCAGGATGAGATCTTAAATGACGCAAATAACGTTTCAGAAACAGAACAAAAGTAAAACGCTCCCCATATATTCTACGGCTGAGGTCGAAAATAAGCTGTACGTCCCGATTATCGTTAATCGTCTTATCTCTAAATCCATCTGACACCAACCTACAATCATCACGGAAGCGCTGTCTTCTTCTTCTTTCTGTCAATAATAAAACCCATGTCAGAGGGACAATAATCGCCACCTCCACTATCAGTAATACTAAAGTAGCAAGGTTAATAATATCATCCATTTTAAACAAAATAATAAAACACCAAAAATCAATCTCAATTTCTTGTCCTCAGCAAGCCCTCGTGATAGAAGACCTTCCATTAGACAAACAAGATCCCTTCACATTATCTAACAGACTCTTCCCTTTCTCCTCCTGCTCGAAATTGGGCATGAACTTGCGAATAGCATCTACCACCTGTGCCGATTAAACTTCAAGGCACTCCGCACAAAAGCATCATCGTTGAAGTTCCAGAAAACAAATCCTCCTCCAGCGCCCGATACGCCCCATCCTTACCTTCATAAAGCACAGAACCACTCTCAAGACACTCTAACGAATGCCACCTGTCTTTCTCCACATTCAGCATCCTCTGCGACAAATCATCAGAACCATTCCGCAAGTCCGTTGCCATCCGCAACCATTACGACGCCTTCGCCAGCACCGTCAAGCCAGCCACCGTCCCGCCCCATCCTTGCGGCCACCCGTGCTGTCGCGCGAAATGAGAACCTGCCATTCGGGAAATGGGAACGCGCTTCGCGCGAAACGAAGACCAGCCCGCCCGGCGCGCTGCCTACTTCATCTTCAACGACGCCAGATACTCCTCGTGCAGATGATAATACTTCATCTTAAACAGCACATACGCCACGGCCAGCACAATACCAGCTGCCACCAGATAAATCCAATGCGCCAGCACAGTATCCGGGCACAGATAGATGAACCCCAGCGACACCACCAACTGAATGGCCATATACAGCAGACTCACCACCACATGGCTCATCTTCAATTCATTTGCCATTAGTTGATAGGCATGCTTCCTATGCGCTTGACCAAGATTCTCGTGCAGCATAATGCGGTGGAAAATGGTCAGACTACCATCAATGCCATATACCAGGAAGAACACAATCCACGTCACATCCTTTGTCATCAACATCAAACGGCCCAGGGCGAACAGGATGATGAAGGCTATACCTATACTACCCACATCACCAGCGAAACATTTAGCCTTGCCCTTGGGGCGGAAGTTGAAGATGCTGAACACCAGCACCCCAATGATGGCCACCACCAGGTACGACGGCTCAATAAACGCCCCACTTGTCATCCCGAGCTTGTCGAGGGATCTGTTCACCAGCGCCAGCGGCAGCAGCATCGCAAACGCATACCCTGCCGTAATCCCATTAATACCATCCATGAAGTTGATGATGTTCGTGGCCCCCACACAGAAGAACAATGCGATGGCAGCAACCACTACCGTCCACACCCAGCTATCAAATGCAGCATAAAGACCAACGCTCCAGAACATCAATAACGTGGATACTATCTGTACCACCATGCGCACGCTGTCCGGCAATGAGTGAACGTCATCCCAGAAGCTCACCGTGCAAATCATTACCAGACCGCACAGGAACGGCAGGTACGGCACAATGTCATTCCCCTGCACCACCATCAACACCGCCCACACTATCATGGAGAGCGCGAAAATCACGCCTCCCCCGCGCAGCACAATGGTCGAGTGCGACGACCGCTCGTTGGGTTTGTCGATGATGTTGAAATGGTCTGCTATCTTAAAGTACACCAGCTCTGCAATCAACAGGATAGCAGCAATAATTCCGTAAGTTAAAATCATATCTTGTATTCTTCTAATTCTTGAAAGATTTCAGCGTTGCCTGCAAACCCGTTCTTGCATCCACCGGCATCTTGTCAACGCCAAGCGCCTTCTTGATTTTCTCGTTAGAGCTGATATAATTCTCAGTCAACTTACGCAAACGCTCTGGATCTAAAGGCAGGTGCAACGCACCACCAATCTTAACC
>JAFYZR010000101.1 GCA_017557345.1 Paludibacteraceae bacterium
AATCGAGCAGAATGTGGTGCTCATCGACTCCGTGTCCAAGCGGTATTCCGAGTGCGGCATTCGCATCGGCGCACTGATCACCAAGAACAAGCGCGTGCGCGAGACGGTGATGAAGTTCTGCCAGGCGCGCCTGTCTCCGCCGCTTATCGGTCAGGTGGTCGCCGAGGCCTCCATCGAGGGTACCGAGCAGTACTCCCGCGAGGTCTACGACGAGTATGTCGAGCGCCGTAAGTGCCTGATCGACGGGGTGAACCGTATCCCCGGCTGCTACACCCCCGTGCCGATGGGCGCGTTCTATACGGTGGCGCAACTCCCGGTCGACGACGCCGAACACTTCTGCGCCTGGTGCCTGAGCGACTTCTGCTGGAAGGACGAGAAGACCCCGGCCGGCTGTGCGGGCGAGACCATCATGATGGCCCCCGCCGCCGGCTTCTACTCCACCCCCGGCATGGGAATGAACCAGGTGCGTTTGGCGTACGTGCTGAATAAGCACGACATCCAAAGGGCCCTGTTCATCCTGGAGAGGGCGCTGGAGGCCTATCATGCGAAATAAACACTAAAACGAATAACTATGCTGATCAGATTTGAAAAATGCCGAGAGGCGATGCCCGGGGATATTGTCTACAACACCGAACACATCGTCTCAGTTTCCAGGCAGGACCAGCCCCTGGACGATATCTTTGCTCTGCAACTGACCTTCTCGAATAGGAACACCGCGACCCTCACTTACCACGATCCCTCCGCCCGCGAATCCGCCTACAATACCCTCATAAGGCTGATGGGGGGCATCACGGTGCTGTAGTATAACCATTTTCCAAGGACTATGAGATATCTTGAACTTTGCACCCTGACCGAAGAACAGATCGCTGATCTGTTGGGACTTATGAAGGAGTTGAACGCCGAGCTGGAAGTCACTCCTCAGATGCAGAGGCGTGCTGTGGCGGCGCCGGGAACGCGGATTTTCATCGCGGAGAACGACGCCAAGCAGATCGTCGGATGCGCTACCCTGTGTGTCTACGAGTCTCCCACGGGGCGGAAGGCGAGTATCGAGGACGTCGTGGTCGCATCGGCCTATCGGGGCCAAGGGATCGGCCGCACCCTCCTGCAGCGCATCATCGACTTCGCCGGGAGCAAACTCTCTCCCATCGACCTTCACCTCACCTCGATGCCTTCTCGTGTTGAGGCAAATGCGCTCTACCAGGCGCTGGGGTTTGAGCAGAGAGAGACGAATGTGTATAAGATGAGTCTGTAGGGCCCTTCCTGGGGTTTCCTGAATGTCGGTCCCGGTCCATGATTTGGACCGGGACCTGCGTTTTAGGCCTTATTTGTGGGTCCTCTGCGTTTTTTAGGGCCGGGACTGACGGGACGATGAGGGATACCGTTGCAAGTTTGCTTGGTTAATATCTTTTTATAATCGTATTCAGCAGTTTCTGGATTCTTTTCTATATTTGTGGTAGTAGAACCAATGGTTATTGAAATGATGAACACGATTGAAAAGTTATTGGAAATTAAGAGCAAGAATGCCGGATGCGAAGCTTTTTTTACCCAGTGGATGCTTGCAAAGGACTATGTGCCAAAAGTTCAGTCTGTGATCATCCAAACCTTTCCACACTTCAGTCTGCACGACAGGACCCATTCGGAGACAATCTTGAACTGCATTGTCCGGATCTTGGGGCAGGAGGCCATCGAAAAGCTCGGCCCGGTCGACCTGTGGCTATTGTTGGCGGCCGCCTACTACCACGATTTGGGGATGGCGGTGTACGGGGAAGAGGTTGTCAGCTCTTTTCAGAACGAGGAGTTCCTTTATTTCGTCAGGGAATGCCAGGAAGACGAAACCAACCCGCTTCACCCCTTCGCGATTCTGTTTGAGGTAAAGGATAACCGCTTGTATTTCAAGGATGTCTCCTTGGACGGAGAATCTTATGATGCGCCGCGTTTCCTTCTGGCTGAATACATCCGCAGGAGGCATTCCAAGCGGTCTTCAGATTCGTTGTACAGTGATTTGTCCATTCATCTGGCCGGGGATCCGATCCCGGAGCGGATCATCAGGCTTCTTGCAAAGATCTGCGAGTCGCACACCAAGGATTTCGAAAAGGTCATGCAATTGCCGTTCTGCGAAACCGGGAAGGGATTGGATGACTGCCATCCCCGTTTCATCGCGTGCATGCTGCGGTTGGGCGATCTGCTGGACCTCGATAACAATCGGTTTTCGTCCGTCCTCCTGCGGACGCTTCCCGTGATTCCCAGGGACTCTCTCCTTCATGTGGGGAAGCATCTCTCCATCGAACACTTGAGGATCGACTCGGCCCGGATCGAGGTATCGGCGAAGACGGACAGCTATGACGTGGCGGACGTCACGAACAGCTGGCTGGAAATGATCGGCGAAGAGTTCAGCCGGCAGCGGGAGTCGTGGGACGACATCGCCCCGTTCGGATTTCCGGGCCACCTGCCGACGGTCGGGACGATGAAGGTTGATCTGGTCGGCTATGATACGATTGACGGGAAGAAACGCCCCGGGTTCAAGGTCGATACGTCCAAGGCCATCGAGATGCTCCAGGGGGCCGGGTTATATACGAGTCCGGCTCAATGCATCCGGGAGCTTCTGCAGAATGCTGTTGATGCGACATATCTGGCCATCTACTCCGAAAAGGGGAGTCTTTCTCTCGAAGACTTCCAGGAGGCATGTCGGCAGAAAACCATCAAGGTCGCCATCGACAGGGGCGAGGAGACAGGAGACAAGGTTGCCTGGCGTGTCTGCATCGAGGATGACGGCATCGGGATGTCCAAAGCGGATTTGTCCTTCCTGACAAGGATGGGGAGCAAGAATCCGGAACGGAAGCGGATGATCGAGTCCATGCCCGAACA
The DNA here is from genome assembly GCA_017557345.1 of Paludibacteraceae bacterium. Lineage (GTDB taxonomy): Bacteria > Bacteroidota > Bacteroidia > Bacteroidales > Paludibacteraceae > Colicola. The sequence goes on from JAFYZR010000101.1 coordinate 2,866, forward strand.
CATGCGTCCTTCCGGGACGTTCGGGATCGGGTTCCAAAGTGTTTTCCTGATGACGGATAGAGTTGTGCTGACAACACGGAAGAAGGATTCCCCGGAACAGGTGACGGCCGAGCTATACGATCCGGCCGGGACCCGGAAAGGTGCCGTGCTCCTGCAGACCATGCCCGCTTCGATGCATCCCGGAACGCGGCTTCAATTCGAGTATCTTTCTGACAGGAACCTGAGCCATTGGCGGGTCTCTTCGGGGGAAGTATATGCCTCGTTCGAAGTTTATTCGTTTGACTTCATCACGGATAAGACCCTGAACCTCGATACGGCAAGAGTGCTGGACGAAATCAGTTCGTTCGCGCGTGCCAGCATGATCCATCTGGATCTGTCCATGGAGGGCCGACGCATCGAACTGCCTACTCCGGAAGGAGAGCTTTTTGACTATTATTCCCAGGAGCAGGGCATACAAATCGGCCTCTTGTCCGACGGTCGTTTCATCGAACTGTTCTATCGGAACCAGCCGGTCAAGAAGGCCGAAATCAGGATCCCGTACCTTTCCGTCAAGGCGAACGTGTTAGGTGGCAACGCGAAGGATCTCCTGTCGCTGAACCGGAACGAATTGCAGTACGGAGCTAAGGAACCGATCCTACAAAAGGTGGTCGATACGTTGATTGAAGCGTTGGAGAAGACGCCTGACATCGTCACGGATCCCGTCAGGCCTTTTGCCAGCATGTTCGTCCATGATTTCACTCCGAATAAGCTTCATCTGTTTCCTTCCTTGAAGGATCAGTGGCGGGATTACTTCTATCAGTATTTCAACGGTTCGAAACTGCTGGATTTCGGCTGTCGGTTCGGCGAAATTGTAGACAAGGCGGCCGGTAAAACCGTCGTCTGTTCGCGGTCCGACCGAGATTACGGGTTGGACGAAAAGGACGAAGCGATCATCCTTCGCGTTCCGGAACACGAGACCTTCGATTTCCTTCTCCGCCAGTTGTGGGAGACCCATCCATACCCTTGCACGGGTACAAGCCCGTATTGGGAAGGGGACGGATTCTCGCTTCATTGCCGTGAGGTCGACCCGATCCATGATTTCGGCAAATGGATGAAGCGTTACTCGCAGCGTGATATCTATGCGCGGTCCATGATGCCCTGCAATGCGGAATTCAAAGCCTTGCGGATCAATCCGGAGGCAAGATTCAACTTCTCATTCGACAGTACGTTCCCGGTCGGAGACTATCCGAAAATGATCTGCCCCTATGTCCGGCGGATGGAAATCGGTGTCTGGTATCCGGTCGTCAGCAAGGTCGAGTGGGACGATTCCGACGGAGACCTCTACCAGCAGGTATATGACCACCGTGCCGACAAGGCGGTCACTCTGGACGACATCAAGAAAGCCTACGAGGCTTTTCGAGAGAAGTTGGATCCGATTGTGGAGAGGGTTAATGGGAAGCAACGTGAGGGGGAGTGATTGTTTTGATTGATTCACATTTCTTTGTACTGGAAGCACTTGTAAAGAAATAGATTGATGGACAAACGATATCAGGTTTTTGTCAGTTCGACATTCTCTGATCTGAAAGATGAGAGAAGTAAGGTGATGCGGACCATCATGAGCATGGACTGCATTCCTGCCGGAATGGAGTTGTTCCCTGCAATGGATGAGGAACAACTTGAATTCATCAAAAGAATAATTGACGACTGCGATTATTACTTGTTGATTATCGGGGGACGTTATGGGTCAGTCAATGAAGAAGGCATCAGTTATACGGAAAAGGAATACGACTATGCTGTTCAAAAGGGGATTCCGGTGCTGGCTTTTCTTCATGAAGATATCAATGCGATTCCATTGGGGAAATCGGAAGTGGATTCGACAAAAAGAGAGTTGCTGCTTCATTTCAGAGAAAAGGTTGCTAAAGGACGCTTGGTTCAGTTTTGGAGTAATGCAGACGACTTGAATGGGAAGGTCGCTGTGAGTTTGAGCCAGACGATCAAGCAGCATCCAGCTGTCGGCTGGGTCCGGGCTAATCTTCAAACCTCGGCAGAATCTTTACAGGAAGAGAATAAGTTGCGGAGAGAGTTGGCGGAACTGAAGTCTTATGTTTCAGGCTTGGAGGCCAAGGTGACGCAAGATGTGCAGATGAATGATCTGGCTTCGCTTGATGATGAAATTACCCTCCATGTGATTAGAAAGAGGTGGTCTCCATCTGTTCGACACGATATCATGGATTCATACGAGGCCACGATTACCTGGGGAGAGTTGTTTGGTAAACTGGCACCCCAAATGATGGACAATCCTAATGAAGAAAATGCCAAAAGGATTTTAGGGGGGATTTTTCATTCCTATTTGGATCTGGGATCAGGTGCTTCTTATCTGGAAAGGGATGATTTTGATACAGTCAAGATTCAGTTTATCGCCTTGAAACTAATTGATGTTGTGTATTCAAAAACGACGAAGGGAACGATGGCTCTCTTTTGGTGTCTAACTCCCCAAGGGAAGGAATATATGATACAACGTCGGGTAGTTAGAAAGCAGTAGCAGGCATGATTTGTTTCGTGGGACAAAGGGAAGTTAATTCCGAAAGACCTCCAATTCGGCGGTTTTCATAACGAATCTAAAGAAGGACAGTGTTAAGGGTGTTTTTTTACACAAGGTTTAAAAAGGAATGGATTAATTCATTATATTTGTATGTTTACGTAGCGTACGTATTATGTACGACATTCGGCCGACGGAAGGGTCCTTGGATAGGGATCCAAGAGGCTGGATTATTCCTTGCCTAAACGTTTTCTGGGCGAGGAATGGATTTGTTTTCCATCAAAGAATTAGTGAATTTTCTGCCGATTAAAGCCAAAGATATATAGAAACAAATCTTTGTCACAAGACATCCTTTGAGCCGTTCGTCAAGCTTAGGGTCGAGCATAACTTCGCCAAAGTGGCCGCAGAAGGTGCCGCCCAAGTTCGCACCATCCTCGCCGGGTATCTCGAAAAGAGTATTGTTAAATAAATAGCAGGAATTATACTTTTTCGCCTCATAATTGTCATAATGGCGCAAATTGGCACATAATGTGCTGAAACTATACAATAATGCAGCGTTGAGGAATAGACCTATTTTTGCCTGTAAGAAAATTGTAAAACATAAAACATAAAGGAATAAAGATATGGCAGCAGAAAACCAAATTAAAGTAAAGTACAAGTATGTTGATGATTATAACCCGCAGTATGTTAACGGCGCTCATGGTGGCATCAACGTGCAAGGTGAAATTGTGGCTAATTTTTATTTTGAGCGTGTCCCAATGCCTAATTCAATTACTCATGAAATAAGCAATGAAGGAATGCTTGGTAAAGTAGTTGCCACTGAACCGGAAGATCTTACACGTTCTGTGTTACGCTATGTACAGACAGGCGTGGTAATGAACCTTGAAGTGGCCAAGCAGGTACATAAGTGGCTTGGTGATCAGATAGCAATTAGGGAAAGTCAAATAAAGGGACAAAAATGAATAGTGCGGCATTAACGTTTTCATCTTCTGCTGTGGCTTTTATTGTAGGCGTAGGTATGATTCCTCAAACCTCAACAGAAACCACACCCTATGCTTTTCACCAACCAATGAGGGCTAAGCCTTCTTATGTTGCGAGCCAAACAGCATCTTCAAAAGTAGAGATGGAAATTATGATAATGCGTCGTATCGGTGCAGAAAACTATCAACGACTACAGGAAATATCACAACTTTCTAATGGTTGGGACGGATATAATGCCAAGGCAATTCCACAGAAAGTGATTTCCCGTACAAAGGAGTTGTTGATGATGCTTCCTGACGGTGCAAAGATATTTCCAACAGGACGTAGTACAGTTCAGATTGAGTACCACAAAGATTCGGACAACTATTTTGAATTGGAAGTGTCGAATACAACATACGAGATGTACAGTGTAAAGGGCGACGACGAGTATGAGGATAGTGTCACGGAAAAGGAGATTATTAATAGAGTGAAGGAGTTTTTGGTATAACGTATGGATGTTAATTTTTCTTCAGACGAGAGATTATATCGTGGTCTACACTCAATGTGGATAGAAGATGATGACAGCATATCATCGGCAGCATTCAAAGATTCATGCGGAGTCTCTGTTGATCGTGACGGAGGGCGAGAAGAAATAGATTGTATAGAAAGAATGGTCGGAGCTCTTCCTCAAATTGTAGGTGTAGGGAGAATAACTTGTGGCGAAGTAGAGGAATGTGGCGCGATCCCTAAATATCTTCCTGTAGAGGGGAATGAGTATCACAGTGAAATACACGACTCTGCTGAACAAGTTCAAATAAAATCAAGATCTAAGTCAAGACAGCTAGCAAATAAATGCCAGCTTGTCTTTAAGAAACAATAAACGTAGCCTTACTTTTTAGATGAAACCCCGCTTGAGGGAATTAAAAAAGCCTAATGGTAAGTCCGAGAGTTCGTGCCTGAGCGCCCCTGGCCTTGGCAAACTTGTGCTCGTGATGCGCGACACTACCAAATGTCCCGAGGCGCTCAAGAGTAGCACTGTCCATCTTGTGGGTGGGCACGAACCACGACTTATTGTGAACGAAGTGAGCACTCTCCTCGACGATCGGGTGGCATACGAGAATGATTAAAGCAGTCAATCCTTTTGCGATAGGAAGGCGTGTAGAAGAATAACCCACTGCACCTACGACTTTTTCCATCCAGGTCAAATCAATTTCCTTCGTTGGGCGAAGGAAATTGGACTTGTTTGATCGTCGGGGGACTAGCGATAGTTTTGATCGTGGGCGTGGGGAATTCAATGGAATTTCCGCTTCAAAGTGACCCCCTTGTCCGCTCGTAAATGACCCCCCTGGACTTATAAACAGAAATCTAAATAGAATGCAGGCTGTTGTGGTTTTTCATACCTACAGCCTGCATTTCGGATTCTGATGAAAGAAAAAGATAACGGGGGTCAATTAGGTGCGGATTTGAGGGGGTCAATTTACTGCGGATTCTCCAAAGCGTGGAAGATCTTTTTGGTGATGATATTCGTTCACGCTCTTTCTGGCGCGAAAAGCTTTATGAAACCCTCATTAATAGAGGGGAAAATGAGTAATCAAATCGTTGACGATTCTATTGCATTTACGGCAGGGCATGATCAATACCCTGCCGTAATTATTCATGTCTCACGTTTGAGGAGTTTCTTAAGGCTTCAAGCATGCCAATGGTATAACCATCACGCCATCAAGACGGGTGTAGGCATATTCGCCCCCGGTGATTACCATAAGCAGATCCGGCTCGCGGAGAGGAACCTGTTTTTCCTCTTTGTTATGTTTCCTAATAAGGTCTGCTAGTTCTTTGAGGTGAGAGGCTCCGTCTTCAATTTCACTGCTGCCCAACTTGCACTCGATAAGGGCGTATCGACCGTCTTCCAGATGCAAAACTACATCAGCTTCAAGACCGTAGCGATCTCGATAGTGGGAGATTTCACCTCCTACTTGGGCAGAATAGACCTTGAGATCACGTACGCACATAGCTTCGAAGATAAAGCCGAAGGTCTTGAGCTGAGTTTTTAATTGACCGGGGCCAAGGCCTAAGGCGGCAACAGCTACTGACGGATCGCAAAAACTCCGCTTCTCACCACTGCGGATTGCAGTTTTAGAACGGATTGATGGGTTCCAGGCTGTGATGTCCTGGATGACGAAGAGTTTCTCCAGTGCAGCCACATATTTGTCGAAGGTGCTGCGTGCCAATGAATCGTTATTTGCCGAGACATCGGCAAGAATAGTTGTCTTATCGGCAAGGGTGGAAATGTTACGGGCATAGGAACGGAGAATAGCCCTGGCAATCTTAGGATCCAGTTTTTCTTTGGCCGCTTTTGAGATATCTTTATCGCAAACAGTCTTCACATAGTTCTTGGCAATAAGGAGTTTGCCGCGCTCCGTTTTAGGCTGGAGGGCAGCAGGCCACCCCCCGCGGCAGGCAGCAAAGATGAGATCCTCGACACTCAATTTGGAATGAGCACTTATTTCAATAGCGGGATTATCGAACAGTGCTTCCAATGAGACCTCTCCAGTCGATTCTCCTGTCTCATAGAGGCTCATCGGGGACATCGTAAGATCCGCAATCCTACCCGTGCCTGTATGTGCAGTCTCGGTTGTATCGGCAGATGTCGACCCCGTCAAGATGAACTGCGATGGCTTCTGACGACGGTCACAGGCAACTCGAACGGCATCCCAAAGCGTAGGTGCATCCTGCCATTCATCAATCAGGCGTGGCGTTTCCCCTTCCAAAAGGAGAGATGCTTTGGTCAGCGCAGTAGCGAGATATTCATCCCTCTTATCTGTGTCCTGTAGTTCGATGATACTAGCGGCTTTCTGCTTGGCCGTTGTTGTTTTTCCGCACCATTTAGGGCCTTCTATGTTGACAGCTCCAAAAGCATCCAGGTAGTCCTGCAGTTGGTCATCTATTACTCTTTTCAGGTACTCCATAATCGCATCCTTTGTATTATGGTGCAATTTAGGCATTATACAGTACTCTACCAAATCTTTTCGAGGAATTAAACGGTGAGTTTTGTGAAATTCTGACGGTAAGATTTGCGGATAATTGGCGGTAGGATTTGTGGTATATTCGCTATATAGGTGCTTTCTATTTGTAAATCACATAGAATAATGCTCTTTTCTCGTTATTTTGGTTATATTTGTGAAACAGAAAACGGAGTTATGTACGACAATATCGTAAGCCATTCGCCCCACAAAGGCTTCCTGGATTATGGGCGAGGAATAAATAGACAGCTCCACGTGCTTTGAGAGAATGAGGCCTTTTCATACAAACATCGTAGTTCCCACGCTTATTGAACTCGGTGAGTTGGCAGGAATCATTCATGAATTAGTTCAAGAACCGATGGCCAACTGTCGTTATTATTCTGAAACAGATTTGAAAAATCGCTTTTATGAGGCGGTAAAACATGATCTTATCTCAATAGATTTCAATGATAAAAAGAATCAACAGAAGTGGCAGTTATTATTGGAGCGAGAGAAAGTACTGGGGTCAATAGATTTCTCACAATTAAAAAAAGCGATACCGATGGCGAATAAAAAGGAATAGGCCGTAGCACCTCGGATCTTCAATGAGAATAATCATCGACGTACTCTCCTTGTTTAAATCCGTTTACCCCCCCCCCCCCCCAAAAAAAAAGGCTCGAAAGATTGCTCTTTCGGGCCTTTTCGGGGTTCAACTCTTGTAAACGATTGATTTACAGGGTTATTTGCGGTGAGGAAGGGTCTTGTTCTTGGCAGGGTCCTCCTTGAAGAGGGCGAGGAGGGACGCGTCGTCCATCGTCAGGATTTCCTCCAGGGTCTTCCCGCTTTGGTTGAAGGTGCTGATGTATTTCCTCACGGTGTTCCGCGAGATGTCCAGAAGGTCGGCCGTGGTCTTGCTTCCCTTGCCTGCGGCGTAGCATCGCAGGACTTGCTTGATTCGTGACATACTGATTCTCCTATTTGGCATGATGTATTTCGTGCTGCAGTCCGCTGCGGCACGGGGAGCCTCGTAGTATGTCCAGGGGGAACGTCATCGTGCGGCAGCGGAAGGATATAATAAGCCGTCGTACGACAACACCACAAAGGTAGACAATAATTCCAAACTCCGCAAATCGGAATCAGCGAACCGGCCTCGGCGAATCGGAATCGGGGAACCGGAGGGCGTTTTTTATAACGATTCTAAAGAACGCTGATGCCATAGGTGTTTTTTTGGCACAAGTGTAAAAAAGGAATTGAATTATTCATTATATTTGTACAATTAGGTATCGTACGTAGTATACGTACGGCATTCGGCCGTTAGGAGGGTTCTTGGATAGGAAACCGGGAGGTCGAATTATTCCTTGCTTGAACGATAATTGGGCGAGGAATAGAAGTAAATGCCATACCTGAACCTATTCTGTTTTTCTTTTTTATGAAAAAGATAATGCTTGTTTTCGGAACCCGCCCAGAGGCCATCAAAATGTGCCCCTTAGTGAAGGAGTTCCAGAAGTTTCCCGACGAGTTTGAGACGATTGTGTGTGTCACAGGTCAGCACCGCGAAATGCTGGACCAGGTGCTCAGGATATTTGAAGTCAAGCCGGACTTCGACCTGAATATCATGAAGCAGGGGCAGGATCTGTATGATGTCACAGCCCGCGTGCTTACTGGAATGCGCGACGTACTCAAGGAAGTCAAGCCCGATGTGGTGCTTGTCCATGGTGACACTACCACCAGCACCGCTGCAGCGCTCGCAGCTTTCTACCAGCAAATTCCCGTTGGCCATGTCGAAGCAGGTTTACGCACTCACAATATCTACAGCCCTTGGCCGGAGGAAATGAACCGGCAGATAACTGGGCGAATTGCCTCTTACAACTTCGCGCCCACACCTCTTAGCGAGAAGAACCTCCTGGAGGAGAAGGCCCATGGGCAGATCTTCGTGACGGGCAACACTGTGATTGATGCCCTTCACATGGTGGTCAACAAACTCAAGAGTGATAGAGCCTTAGCGGACGAGCAAATCACGGTCTTGAAGAATGCTGGCTACGACGTCACTCGCCTTGACAACGGCAAGACGCTCGTTCTCATCACGGGACATCGTAGGGAGAATTTTGGTGAAGGCTTCATCAGTATGGTAACAGCGATGAAAGACCTCAGTGAGAAGTATCCAGAGGTGGATTTCGTCTACCCGATGCATCTCAATCCGAATGTTCGCAAGCCCATTCACGAGGTCTTCGGTGAGGACCTTACCGCCTACAAGAACTTCTTCTTCATAGAGCCTCTGCAGTACCTGGAATTCGTTTATCTGATGGAAAAAAGCGCCGTCGTTCTGACCGACTCCGGCGGCATCCAGGAAGAGGCTCCCGGCCTTGGGAAGCCCGTGCTCGTGATGCGCGACACCACTGAACGTCCTGAGGCGCTCAAGAGCGGCACCGTTCATCTTGTAGGCACGAACCACGACCTCATCGTGAATGAAGTGAGTATATTGCTTGATGACTCGGCTGCCTATGAGCGCATGAGTAAGGCTGTGAATCCTTATGGTGATGGGCAAGCTTGTCATCGAATTGTCGGCGCCTTTAAAGAGTCAAGATGGGAATAATAAAGAGGTGACATCTGTTTTATCTATTACTTTGTTCATTATGTCTTTTTTGAATTATTCCTGAATACACTTTTAGAGTTGTGCGTTTGTAATTGTTTTATTAGGGGGTAATCACTCTGCGATAGTAAATTAATAATGAGGATATTAGTCAATGCTTCAAACATCGGGAAAGGCGGAGCCGCTCAGGTTACCCAAAGCATCTGTGAGGGTTTAATAGAATTGAATCAACATTCATTTGTTGTGGTTCTGTCTACTTCTGCGATTCAAGCTAAAGGTGTTCTACCAGATGACCATGTTATTGAGGTAATCGAGCATTCGGTCTCGAGGTCATATTTCACAAAGATTACCGGAAGAGAGCCGTTTTTAGATGATCTTGTAACAACTCGTAAAATTGATTGTGTACTTTCTGTTTTCGGGCCAACGTGGTGGGTCCCTAAATGTCCTCATCTATGCGGTTTTGCTCTTGCGCATATCGTTATGCCGGAATCTCCATTCTTTCGAAAAATGAAATTGAGAACACGTATTAAAAGTCATTTGAATTCACGAATAATGAGTTTTTTTTACCATAAGTGTTCTCGTTACTATTATACGGAGAATGAGATGATTTCGGAGCGTTTACGCAAGGTTTTAAAGCAAACAAAAGTCTATACTGTTACAAATTATTATAATCAAGTTTTTGATCATCCAGAAAGATGGAAACTATCTTCTTTGCCACCCTTTTTAGGTAAAACTTTCATCACCCTGGCCGCACCATATCCTCATAAGAATTTACCCATCGCCATAGACATATCACGATATCTTAAGAACAAGTATCCGGATTTTCTTTTCCGTTTTGTTTTTTCAATAGAGGAGAAAGATTATCCCGCAATTGATGATGAACTGAGATGTCATTTTGTCTTTATTGGCCATGTATCAATCGAAGAGTGCCCGTCTTTATATCAACAATCAGATGTAGTCTTCCAACCCACATTATTAGAGTGCTTCACTGCTGCTTACCCCGAAGCAATGCGTATGGGGAAGCCCATAGTGACAACAGATCTTAGTTTTGCCAGAGGATTATGCGGCAAATCGGCGATTTTTTATAGCCCTCTTTCTTATCAAGAAGCCGCTGAGAGTCTATATCTAGTTTCCACCAACGAATCTCTTGTTCAGTCTCTAGTTCATCATGGGCGTGAACAATTAAAGGATTTTGATAACTATTCTGATCGAGTGCATAAATTAGTTTCTCTCTGCGAACTAGTGGTAAGTGAGGGCTCTTCTTCATAATTCTACACTGGGTGTGAGTTTTTTTTTAGATTTGCCTTAAAGTTTTTTTTGTTATTGTGGCTAGTGTTTCATCTAATAATCTGATAGCAAAGAACACATTATTGTTGTATGCTAGGATGCTCCTTCTTTTAGGGGTTTCTCTATATACTAGTCGCATTGTCCTTTCAACGCTTGGAGTCGAAGATTATGGTCTATATGATGTTGTCGGAGGTGTTGTATCTATGTTTACATTTATCAGCATGGCGATGGGTAACAGCACGAACCGATATATCACATACGCCCTTGGGAAAGGAGATAAAGATGAGTTGAACGATGTTGTAAGTGCAGCATGTGTAATCCATTGGGTGATTGCTATTCTTATCCTTGTATTAGCTGAGACTCTTGGGCTGTGGTTCCTGCATCACAAGATGGTTATTCCGGATAATCGATTGATTGCAGCCGAGTGGGTTTATCAGTTCTCTATTATCGCCTGTATGGTTACAATTATTAGTGTCCCATATAATGCGATGATTATTTCTCATGAAAAAATGGGAGCTTTTGCGGCAATATCTATTCTTGATGCTGTTTTAAAGTTATTGATTGCTTACCTTATACAGATTACTGGACACGATAAGCTTATTATCTACGCAGCTCTTATCTTGAGCGTTAATGTTATGAACAGGTTGATCTATCAGTTGTATTGTAAGCATACTTTTGAGGAGGCGCGGAGTATCAAGATTAAAAAGAATTATCCCCAATTTCGGGAGATGACATCTTTTGCCGGGTGGAGTATGATAGGCAATTTGGTTTATTTGGGATACACACAGGGGGTTAATATTCTTCTAAATATGTTTTTTGGTCCTGCGGTAAATGCCGCGCGAGGCGTTGCTTTTCAGGTCCAGGGAGCGATGAATGGGTTTGTTACTAATTTTCAAACGGCAATTAATCCTCAGATTATCAAATCTTACGCAACGCGGGACTTTAAAAGACAAACGCAACTTGTATTCTCTGGATCAAAGTTTTCTTTCTTTTTGATGCTTTGCATGGTACTTCCTGTTTTTTTAGAAGCAGAAGGAATCTTGCATTTGTGGTTGAAGGATGTCCCCGATTATTCCGCAGTGTTTCTTCGCCTGGTCTTATTGATTAGTTTGGTTTCACCTTTAGAAAATCCTATTGGGATATCCAATAATGCGACGGGAGATATAAAAAAGTATCAGATTGTAGCTGGTTGCTTTAATGTATTAATTATCTTTTTTTCCTACATAGTTTTAAAAATGGGTTTCGAGCCTTATTCTGTTTTTTTTGTGCAATTAATTATAACAACGATTGTTCTCTTTGTAAAGATCTTAATAGTGAGCCCCAAGATTGGTTTCACATTTCGGGATTATGTTTCAAAGGTATTGTTTAGGGTTTTAATAGTAACCGTTTCGTCCGCAATTGTTCCATCTATATTGCATTTTGTTGCTCCCACCGAATCCCTTATATTCCTTATTATCAATTGTATGGTAGGGGTTTGTTCCGTTTCTTTTTTTGCTTTTTTCCTAGGGATGAATACTATAGAACGTTCTTTCATCCTCAAAAGAATAAAACGAGTCATTGGCCGGTATAGTGTTGTGAATAAAAGTAATCAATAATGGTCACATAGTGTATTGGTATGATTACGAAGATAATCGAGAATAGGGGAATGAATCATGAAGTATCCTTATGCCCGCCTAGTGATTGTACGGGCTGTTTTGCTTGCGAAGCGATTTGCTCCCAAAGTGCCATAAGTCAGTTTATTGATAAAGAAGGCTTTCGTTACCCACGTATCAATTATGAGAAATGTATAGGATGCGGGGCTTGCGAAAGGACCTGTCCAGTTATTAACCCTATCAAGAAATATCAAACAGGGAAGATTTATGCCGCCTGGTCATTAGATGATCGTATTCGAGAGAAGAGTTCGTCTGGTGGCGTTTTTTCAGAGTTAGCTCTTGCGACTTTACGTAAAGGTGGCGTTGTTGTTGGCGCTTCAATGGATGTGAATAGTGGTTATATTTACCATTCAATTGTTACTTCCGAGGAAGATCTCGACTCCTTGCGAGGCAGTAAATATGTTCAAAGTAATATCTCCGGTAGCCTTTATCGAAGTATTTCGATCATACTTAAAGAAGGTAGAGTCGTCCTTTTTTCTGGTTGTCCATGTCAAGTAGCAGGGATAAGGTCTTATTTTAAGGATTGTGAAAACCTTTTTTGTATTGATTTAGCTTGTCATGGTGTTCCTTCACCGGAATTATTTAAGATGATGTTTGATGAGCTTAAGTCGGCTGTACCTCATCTTGAGAAATATAATTTTAGGCAACTGAAAATGTGGGGATCATGTACCTCTCCAAATATTGTAGTATCCAATTTAAGACAACCAGTTCTTTTGACAGGAAAATATACATTTTACCAAGATGCATACATTAAGGGATACTCTCTGAGAAGTAACTGTTATTCTTGTCAGTATTCAAGTGTTAATAGGATTGGAGACATATCTTTAGCGGATTTTTGGGGGATTGGAAAGATGAGACCTATTGATGCTTCATACAAGAAAGGGTGTTCTTTGGTCTCTTTAAATAATGAAAGAGGGGCATACCTTTATAATGAAATCAAACAAGCTTTATTCTGTGAAGAAAGAGAAATCGAGGAAACAATAGAAGGAGGGAATACGCACTTTCAGAGGTCATGTGACAGGCCATCAGAAAGAGATTCTTTTTATTGCGATGTCAAGTCTTTATCCATTGATGAGCTTATCATTAAGTATAATCTCTCTTTAATCTCAAAGCCAACCATCTTTAATAAAATAATCAATAAGGTTTATAATCTTCTGCGAGTTTTTTTTAGGAGGAAATGAAAGCTTCTCTTGTAACAATTCATACTGGGCATAATTACGGGACAGTGCTCCAAGTAATTGCATCGGTCTATGTGTTGAATAAGCATAACATTGATGTGACTGTTGTAAATTATATCCCGCCTCGTTGCACGTACCGCTATCTATTGGCCAATACAAAGAAAGCTATAAAAAGCAAGAAGGGTGTATCAAAGATAAAGAGTATACTGTCAGGGATACATAGTCTATACTTTTTATGGAACACAAATCTCGTTTTCTTGGGCACAATAAAAAGGTATTGTTCTTTGTCCAACAAGATATATTGGGGCGATTCGTTTGCGAAGAAATGCCCCAAAGCTGATTATTATATTACGGGTAGTGACCAAGTTTGGAATTCGTGTCATAATCAGGGAATAGACACTCATTATTTTTTTGATGGCATTGAGGGACGGAAATATGCTTTGTCTTCATCCATTGGAGCAGAATCCCTATCGGAAGAAGAAAAAAAGAGATTCCATGATTTCCTTAAACAATACGAGGCTATTTCAGTTCGGGAAGATAAAGCTGTTGAGTTATTACGAGAGATAGGGATCTCATCCATTCAAGTTTTGGATCCTACGTTGGCACTTAATAGGGAGGAATGGCATAATGCTGTTTCTTTTAGAAGAATGATAAAACGCGACTATCTGTTGCTTTATATCCCTTATAATGTTCATGATAAGGAGGTGATTCTCTCTTTTGCCAAAAAAATAGCGGTAGAAAAGAATTTGAGAATTGTGACTTTTACCGGTATGGTGAAGAAAAGGGATGAAATAGATTGTTTAGTATTAAATACCGGGCCTTCTGGTTTCATTTCTCTGATGTATTATGCGGACTGTATTATTACGAATTCTTTTCATGGAACAGCGTTCTCCATAAACTTTAACCGAAACTTTTGGGTCTTTATGCCCACGGCGTTTACATCAAGAATTGAGAGCCTATTGAGTTTATGTGGGTTAGAGGACAGAATTGTTGAAGAAAAAAGGGATGTTTTATATACACAAAGAGAAATTGACTATTATAGAGTTAACCAGGTTCTTGATGAAGAAAGAGTTAAATTCAATGGTTTTATCACTTGCCATTTCAACTAGTTATTACTTGGCATATACAAAACGTTTTAATTGATGGTTATTCATTGTCATCACTCTTTTAATCCCGTTTCTGGGGAAATGAAGAGGATTATTAACATTGATAATGATGTCGTTGGTTTCTTTGACGAAGGTATTATTGAATTAGAGTTCTACTCTATTCGCAACTATCTATTTGTCAAAAATAAGGGGAGGTTTGTGCTGTCAAATAGAGTAATTAAAAAGTATTATGTCCCCAATGTTCCAAGACTGGGCGTTATCAATTCTTTTTTTCGATTTTTCGTTATTCTGTATCTTTTTTTCAGGTATAAGCCTTCGTTATTTTTAGAAGAATGGTCATTACCAAAAGGAATAAAACTATTAAAATACCTTTTTAAAAAGTGTAAAATCGGTCTTGATATACATGGCGCCGCTCCTGAAGAGTTCTATTATCTCCATAAAAAACCATCTCGAATGTTGATTCGTCAAGAGCGTTATTCTGTCTTTGCGGCTGATTTTATTATCTGTCAGTCTGATGAGATGAGACGCCATCTTGAGCATAAGTACGGGATCACAGAAGGTATTACAGTCTATCGATGCGGGGTCGATATCAACATTTTTAAGGTAGATTCTGTACTTCGATCTACAGTAAGGGATTCCTTGGGGGTATCGGATGATGATTTAGTATTTGTCTATTCTGGAGGTATGCATAGTTGGCAGAAAGTTTATGATTCGGCACAAATCTTTGTAAAGTATCATTCTTTGAACGAGCATTCTGTTTTTCTTATTCTAACAAAGGAGGTCTCCTTGTGTAAAAGGATCCTATTTGAGGCGGGGGGGGATTCTCTATTAAATTCCTCATTTATTGTCTCTCTTCCCTTTGATGAAGTTCCTAAGTATTTAAATGCAGCGGATGTCGCTTTCCTCATTAGAGATGATGACATCATGAATGCGGTAGCTTCTCCAACAAAACTTGCTGAGTATTTTGCATGTGGTTTGCCTATTATTTCATCAAGAGTTTCGAAGAAATGGATTAGCGGTGAAGGGCAACGATTTGTTTTTGATGCCGATAATTTAAACTATGCTTGCTTATTTGAATCGATTCATTGCATAAATAAACAGCAAATCTCCGATTTTTCCTCAAAAGAATTGTCTCTAGAGATAGATCGGGAAAATGTACAACAGTTCCTGAGCTCTTATCTATAGTATCATTTATAAACGAGAGATTTCAGCGTGTAATAATAACTAAGTGATCCGAAGGCTATGACGATGTTATTGACACTAGTTCTGCTCGCAGTTATATTCCGAACAGTGATATCTTTGTATCCAGAAGATAATCATTCTAGACAAACTGCTGAAGGAGTCTATTGTAATATTATATACAGTTTAATCATCTTTATTGCGGCTTTTCGAGGAAGCGGAGTCGGTGCGGATACAATGAGTTATATCGATGATTATCACGTTGTTGCCACGATGTCTTTCCCGGAAATTGCGGAACGATTTGAGGGATATTGGGGGTTCTATTTTTTAAGTAAAGTATTCTCTATTTTTAAAGCTCCTCTGTGGGTTTGGTTTGGATTTGTCGAATTCGCTTATGTGTCCTCAATTGTTCGTCTCATTAACAAGTTTTCTAAAGACCGTTTATATAGTATCATTCTCTTCATCGTATCAGGATTGTTTCTTTTCTCTCTTGCTGGTTTAAAACAGATTCTTGCCATGGGTATTGTTTTACATTCGTTTCTAGATTATGTTGACAAGAAGTATCTAAGAAGTCTTTTTTTAATAATTGTAGCATACCTGTGTCATCCCATAGCGATGGTTATGCTTATTACTTTTATCCTTTATTATTTTAAAGATAAAACGGTTTTCCCATTGATTGTTATCATAGCAGTTGGTATAGTGACAATTGGTAGGCTGACAGTATTGGGCTATTTAGTAAACTTTCTGGGGAATGACCATTTTGAGGACTATCTAGTATTAAACACATCATATACTAAGAGTACCCTTTATCTTTATCTACTGCTGCTTGCGTGTTCTATACTTTTTCTTCACGATTATTTTAAAAGCTCTAATACTGGTAAGTTTGAATTCTCATGTTTGTTGATTGGGTGTTCCTTTCAATTCTTGGCATCTTATTCTCCAGCTTTATTTAGGATGTCGCTTTTTTTTACGCCTTTTTATTTGGTATTCCTTCCAGGAGCATTTGATGCTAGGAAGAAAAAAGACTTTATCTTTGTATTCTTTAAGTATGCTGCGCTATTAGGGGCGATTGTATTCCAATTGTATGCTTCTCGAGGTTTTGTGTTTACTTTTTCATTCTCATGAATACTCCTTTACCTAAACTACTTATTGTTTCTAGGCTTGTTTGGGACGACAATAGTAATTCAAATACCCTCACAAACTTATTTGATGGTTATGATTCTGATAGGATTGCTCGAATCTACATTGAGACCAAGATGCCTAATACTAGATGTTGCCATCGTTTTTTTCAGATATCGGAGGTGTCGCTGATTCAACGTCTTTTCAAATGGAAAACAAAAACTGGGCATGTGATTGATACAGTTAGGGAATCTATTGCCCAGGAGAAACAAGAGAGACGAGAGCAACGTTTAATGGGTTTTGCGCGACGTCATCGCTCCTTTCTTTTAACAATTCTAAGGGATATTCTTTGGTCTTTGGATGGATGGAAGACTAGCGAGTTAAGGAGTTTTATAACTGATTTTAATCCTGATGTTGTCTGGTTGGATGGATCTCCCCTTATTTTAATGAATCGGCTAAACAATTATGTAACGTCAATAGCAAAAAAGCCATCGTGTACTTATTTGATGGATGATGTCTATACATATAAAAGTTGTCCTTCATTGTTGAGTAAACTATATCGGTTTTTTCTCAGAAAGCTCGTGAGAACAACTGTTCAAAATGCTTCTCACGTCTTTGTTGCTAGTGAGAAAATGAAAGAAGAATACGATCGCTTCTTTTCGATTAATAGTACTTTCTTGGCAAAAGGGGCATCCGCACCCCTCGACACTGTTGAAAGTAAGGAAATAACGAATCCGATTAAGTTTGTATATTTAGGCAATGTCCTTATTGGGCGTTTGGATTCTTTAGCCCTTCTGGCACGGGCAATTCATAGGATTAATAGCGCCCATGAAAAGAGATTTGAATTATGGATTTACACTAGCGATTTTATATCAAAAACAGACTATAAAAAACTGGTTTTGGATGAAACAATCCACCTATGTGGCCCTGTACCATATAATGAAGTCAATACGATTATGCAAGACAATGATGTCGTGGTATTTGTTGAAGGGTTAAACAATAGATATTGCAGAATTGCTCGACTGTCGTTTTCAACAAAGATCGTGGATTATATTTCAAGCGGTAAGTGTATTTTCACAATCGGTCCAGCAGATTCGGCGCCTGTTGAATATCTTAAGGAGCATAACATTTCAATCGTTGCTCATAATGAATCTGATATTGAAGATAGATTGAGTAGAATAACGATTCCACAACTCAAAGAATATATGAACCGATCGAGGTGTTTTGCTCTGTCGAATCATAATAAAGACGCGATTCAGTCACGACTCTACCAAAAATTAAAAGATGTTTCTCTCAGTCAAAATTGAGGCTATCTGGTTATGAATAAGAGGATTTGCGCAATATCGACCGTTGAAGGTACTATGAATTCCTTTATTGTCCCTGCAATGGAATATTTCATTGAGAAGGGGTTTGATGTTACTTTGGTATGTAATATGTCGGAGAGTTTCATACAACAACACTCCGGAAAGTTCCATTGTGTCAGCATACCAATGAAACGAGGGATTTCTCTATCCGATTTAATAAGAGTCCCAAGAGCGTTTAGGAAGCTTTTCAAGAATAATAAGTTTGATTATGTGCAATATGCTACAACGAACGCTTCGTTTTATGCTGCATTACCCGCCAAACTTGCTGGTATCAAGACAAGAGTTTATTGTCAGTGGGGACTGCTTTATGTTGGATATTCTGGTCTCAAACGGAGACTCTTTAAGTGGGTAGAAAAGTATCTGTGCCGATTATCAACCCACGTAACGGTTGCTAGCAAACAGAATCTTGAATTCGCAGTCAAGGAGGGGCTAATGCCGCGTAATAAGGCCTCTGTTATTGGCGATGGAGGTACGGTTGGGGTGGATCTTTCAGTATTTGATATAAAAAAGAGTGAAGAGTTTAGAAACCTGGTTTTGATTGAACATCCGGAGTTGCGAGGGCGTACAGTGTTTGGATTTGTTGGCCGGATTGAGACAGATAAGGGAATTACTGAATTGCTTGAGGCATTCCTTAGTCTCTCTTGTAACGATTATGCCCTTTTGCTAATTGGGGCTTTTGATGAATTGCGTAGCAATATCCCCTCAGAATTAATAGCGAAGTCCAAGGAAACTAGGCGTGTAATCTTTCATGGTTTTACCCGCGAGGTTCCCAAGTATTTGTCAGCCATTGATATCCTTGTTCATCCCACTTATCGGGAAGGTTTCAGCATGGTTATTCAACAAGCTATGGCAATGGGATGTGCCATTATCACAACTAATGTTCCAGGTCCCTCCGAGGTCATTGAAGAAGGGAAGTCAGGTCTTCTTGTTCGAGATCATTCATCAGAGGATCTCGCGGTTGCGATGGCTAGATTAGGGAGCGATGTGGGGCTTCGTGAATCCTTGGCAGCTTCTGGTTTGGAACGTGTTTCTAAGTTGTTCAATCGGCAACGCATGCTTGAATTGACATATGAGGATCGCCTTCGTATGATGGGAGAGAATTAAAACTGTATTAAGATGTCGGATTTTTCATTAATGATTCTTGCATCAACTCCCGAGGATGCTCTAACCGCCCAGAAAGCAGGAGTTGATCGGATATTTTATGACTTGGAGTATATTGGGAAAGCTGAACGACAGCGTGGTCGAGATACGGTAAAGTACCATAATGACATAAATCAGATTCCAGCTTTAAGGAAGGTGGTTACGACCTCGTCGCTTTTAGTTCGTACGAATCCCATTCATGCCTATTCTGAAGCCGAGGTTGAAAAAGCAATTGCTTATGGTGCGGATATATTGATGCTCCCCATGGTGATGGATAAGCATGAAGTTGAAGCGTACACGAAATATGTAAACGGAAGGGCAAGAGTGATTATCATGATTGAGACAGCGGCTGCGATGTCTCGTCTTGATGATATTCTAGCAATTCCTGGGGTGGATGAAGTTTTCGTTGGCCTTAACGATCTCCATATAAGCCTGGGCCTTAATTTTCTATTCGAACCTCTCGCGGGCGGCCTGATGGATTTTATAGCAGCTAAATGTTGGAAGAGAGGGATACCGTTCGGCTTTGGAGGAATGGCCCGAATTGGCGATGGTATTTTGCCTGCTGAGATGATCCTGGGAGAGCATGTCCGTCTCGGCTCCAGTTCGGTAATACTATCTCGAACCTTTAAGGGTGGAGATTCTCCAGTTGCCATTGATTTTAAGAGTGAGGTTGAAAAAGTTAAACTCAAATACATTGAACTCCTGGCGTGTTCTCCGGAATTGCTTGAAGAGAACCACATTAGGGTTAAAAGCATTGTTGACAAAATAGTGTACCACGAATGAATGTTTCGATTCACCAGCCGGACTATATCCCTTGGCTAGGCTTGTTTTACAAGATGTATTTGTCCGATGTCTTTATTCATCTGGACGATGCTCAGTATTCAAATGAGGCTGCCCATAATTACAACAAGATTAAGACCCCCCAAGGGTTATATCGAATTAAATTCCCCGTAGAACAACATCTTGGCGATACCATCCTTCAGGTCCGTCCAAGATACGAACTGAATTGGCAGGAGAAGCACCTTCGGACCTTTGAGATGAATTATTCCAAGGCAAAATGCTTCAAGGAAGTCTATCCGGAGTTCAAAGAGGTCTTTATGGTTGATTATCCAAATGTCGCCGAACTTAATATTGCCATAAATGAGTTTCTTGCCGGTAAGTTCGGCATCAACCCCAAGTTTGTCCGTTCTTCGGATTATCATATCGCTACAAAGAGGGAAGAAAAGGTAATCGATCTATGCCTTGCTGTTGGGGGATCTAGATATATTTCGGGTAATGGCGCTCGAGTCTACCAGGAAGAGAGTCATTTTACAGATAAGGGAATAGAGTTAACGTATCTCGATTATAAGCCAATAGAATACCATCAACTTTGGAAAGACTTCATACCTTGTATGTCGGTGCTAGATTACATATTCAATTGTGGATATGATTGGGACTTTGTAATTAAACAAGTTGCTGAACTCAATGAAAGAGATAGGTAGTTTTATCGAATTAGAACTTCCCAAGGGGCAGGAATGGTATGGTGGAGATAAAGGTGTCGCCCGACTTAATACCGGTCGGGCGGCCATCTGGCATGCTTTCAGATTAACTGGAGCATCTGCGATATGGCTTCCTTACTACCAATGTGAGACGGTTCGTCAGTTCTTGCAGCGAAAGCATTGTGAAATCAAGTATTATCATCAAGATAGAGACTTCAATCCTATTGATCTGACCCCATCTGGAGATGAGGCCGTATTGTTCGTGAATTATTTCGGCGTAATGTCCTTTTCAAGGATGGAAACGCTGGCCCAGCCTTTTTGTAATGTTATTATAGATAACTGTCAGGCCTTTTTTTGTCCGCCAGTACCGGGAACCTATAGTGTTTACTCTGCTCGCAAGTTTCATGGAGTGGCGGATGGCGCTTATGTGATAGGTCCAGAAGCGGAAAGATTTGTTGACGAATATCCACAGTCATATTCTTCTGACACTGCGGTCTTTCTCCTCAAGCGTATTGAGTATGGTTGTGAAGGGGCGGGATACGAATCTCGCACAATAAACGAAGATCGTATCGATAGCGAGGACATTATGAAGATGTCTTATCTCACGCATGCAATGCTAGATGGGGCAGATTATCAGAAGAATCGTGCAAAACGCAAAGAGAACTATCGTACGGCTTGTGACTTATTTGATGGAATCAATCTGATTAAGCCTTCATGCCATCTTGCTGGAGACACGATACCAATGGTGTATCCACTAGTCATAGAAGATGAAAACTTGCATCAGTGCCTGCTGAAGGCCAAGCATTTTCAAGGCCATTGGTGGAATTATATTACCAAAGAGATGCCCGAATCTACTTTTGAGTATTGGCTGTCTAAATACTTGATTCCCATAACGATAGATCAGCGTTATGGAGAATCTGAGATTCGCTATGTTCATTCTGTTGTTGAGTGCGCCCTAAAACACCGAATATGATATATAAAGCATTTAAGCGTTCATTTGACTTTGTCTCATCGCTACTCCTTTTCGTTATTATAAGCCCTTTGTTTCTTGTGCTGATGATATGTGCAAGAATATCAATAGGCAGCCCCATCTTTTTCTATCAGGAAAGATCAGGTAGAGGAGCAAAATCATTCAAATTAATGAAGTTCCGCACTATGACAAATGCAAAAGATGCGGAAGGGAAGTTGCTCCCGGACAATGAACGGTTGACCAAATTTGGCCGTTTCCTTAGGAACTCTTCTTTGGATGAACTTCCGGAGCTTCTTAATATCATAAAGGGTGATATGGCAGTTATCGGTCCTCGTCCTTTGTACCCTCGTTATAATGCTTTTTACACAGAGTATGAGCGAAATCGATTCAAAGTGAGAGGCGGGCTGATTCCCCCCGAGTCACTTTATCATGATTCGTTTTTGACGTGGGATAAACAATTACAGTATGAGGCGGATTATGCTCTTAACTTGTCACTGAAACTGGATGCTATGCTTTTAATAAGCGTTTTTACGACTATGTTACGTAGGAATAAGGAGGATTATGGCGCGTACACGAGAAAACCATTAGATGTTGAGCGTTCATCTCAATAAGTTTTATGAATTAATATTGTAGACGATGAAGAGGATATTAATTATCGCACCTCATCCTGATGATGAGATACTTGGATGCGGAGGAATGATTATTAGGAGTATTAAGGAGGGGCATTCTGTATATGTTTGCGTGGTTACAAAAGGATTCCCTCCACTATTCAATTCGAATCGTGTGGAAGCGAATCGCAGAGATACAATAGCCTGTCATCAACATCTTGGAATAAAGCAGACCTTTTATCTGGATTTTCCGGCCGCCATGTTAGAGAAAGCCGAACGTCATGAGTTGAATGGAAAGATCCTGGATGTTATTATGGATGTGAAACCGGACGAGATTTTCATCCCACATTGGGGTGATATGCAAAAAGATCATCAGATTGTCGCTGAAGCGGCAATGGTTGCTCTTCGTCCTAAATACATCTATCGTGTGAAGAGAATTCTCAGTTATGAGACGATGTCCGAGACGGCATGGAATGCTCCAAATGTTCAAAATGAGTTTATCCCGAATGTGTTCGTTGATATCGCAGATTATCTTGAGAGCAAAAAGGAAGCTCTTGCTTTCTTCAAGCTTCAGCTTGGCCCATTCCCCGAAGCGCGTTCGATAGAAGCAATTGAGGCGTTGGCAAAATACCGTGGGGCATTGATGAATATGAAGGCGGCCGAAGCTTTTATGTTGATTCGAGAGTTGGAGTAGTATGAAAGACATCCTTATCTACGGTTTTGGCGGTTTCGGCCACGAGGTCGCATGTCTAATCAACCACATCAACGGCGTGGAACCAACATGGAACATAGTCGGTTACATTGATGATGGGGTAGAAGCAGGGACGGGATGCAAATACGGAAAAGTTCTGGGGAACATTGATACTCTTAATGCCTGGAAAACTCCTGTCAGTGTTGCGATCGCTGTCGGATCTCCCAAGTATTTGGAACTGCTACCGTCAAGAATTACGAATCCTTTGGTGGATTTCCCGAATATCATTGCTCCCAATGTGTTCTTCTTCGATAAGGAGTCTGTTGTTATGGGTAAAGGCAATATCATCACCTTTGGGTGCCGATTTAGTTGCAATATCCAAATAGGGGACTTTAACGTGATGGATGGTTGTATCAGTCTGGGACATGATGTGGTTATGGGAAGTTACAACATGATGTTCCCGGAAGTTCGGATATCAGGTCAGACTACCATTGGTGACAAGAACTACTTCGGCTCCCGCTGTTTTGCGGCCCAGTGTTTGAAGATAGGGAGCGAAAACCGATTCGGCGCCGGGACTTATATTCTCAGAAAGATTAAAGACGGTGGATTGTATATGGGAAATCCGGCCAAGAAGGTTTCAATTGATTAATAACTAATTAATAGCAATACAATTATGGAAAAGTTCATTGAACTGTTCGCAGAAGCTCTCGAGCGTGAAGACGAGATTAAGATGGAAGACGAATTCCGCAACTATGACGAGTGGAGTTCCATCGCTTATCTTTCGGTTATCGCGATGATGGACGAAGAGTATGACGTCCAGATCGAGGAAGCCGATTTCAAGAAACTGCGTACCGTACAGGCCATCTATGACGCCTGCACAAATAAATAAGAAAAAGCATGGCTTATATTCAGTTTGAAGGAGTCGGCATCACTGCGATGTCGGCTGCCGTTCCGAAACGTGTAATCAAGAACCGTGAATATACGGCTGTCTTCAGCAAGGAAGAGGCGGATGAGATAGTGAACAAAACCGGTATTGAGGAACGGCGTTTCTCCGATGAGGAGACCTGCTCTTCCGACCTTTGTTTTGCTGCCGCTGAGAAGCTGATTGCTGACAATAACATCAACAAGGAAGAAATTGATTTGTTGGTGTTCATTTCCCAGACTCCTGACTATCGGATGCCGGCGACGTCGGTTATCCTTCAAGATCGTTTGGGGCTTCCAAACACGACAATCGCTTTTGACGTGACATTGGGTTGCTCGGCATTCCTTTATGGGTTATCTATCGTGTATGGAATGATGGAGCGCAGCGGCCTCCGAAAGGCATTGCTCCTTGATGGAGAGACCCGTTCCAAGGTTTATTCACCGCGAGATCGTCGTAGCGCATTTCTCTTCGGAGACGCTGGTGTTGCCACCTTGATTGAGCGTGATCCAAAGTTCGGGAAAAGTACGATTTCTATGAATTCGGACGGTTCGCGAGCGGACTTGATAATGATTCCTGCTGGCGGTTATCGTCATATGAGCTCGGCGGATACTGTGGTCGAGAAAGTCATTGACGAGTTCGGAAATATGCGCAGTGAGGAGCAGGGATATATGCGTGGAGGAGATGTGTTCAACTTCGTTATTCGCGAGATCCCGAAGGACATTCGTAATACGGTTGCTTATGCCGGTCGTGATATCGATTCTTTCGACTATGTCGTGTTCCACCAGGCGAATAACTTCATCAACGGATATATCGCTAAGAAGATGAAGTTGAACACAGAGAAGATTCCTTCGACCATTGCCAAGTTCGGAAATACGTCGTCTGTCTCGGTGCCTTTGACAATTGTTAGTGAGTTAAAGGGGAAGCTTGACGGGAAGAAGGATTTGCTCCTTATGGCATTCGGTGTTGGGCTTACCTGGGCCACTGGCGTTATTCCCTTTGTGGATTGTAAAATCAGTGATATCGTTGAAGTAGAACATGGACACGCAGTTTAATCCTTTCTCCCTGGAAGAGAAAGTCATCGTCATATCCGGTGCTGCCTCCGGGATTGCACGGCAGTGTGCAATCAGTTGTTCCAAGATGGGAGCAAGACTCGTTCTTTTGGATATGAACGAGGAAGGGCTTAAGGAGACGATGGAAATGGTGGAAAGACCAAACGAGCACTATTGGGCGGCGGTAAATCTATTGGAATACGATAAGGTTTCGGCGATTATCAAGGAGGCAGTAACGAAGGTTGGACGGATTAATGGCCTGCTGAACTGTGCCGGTATTTCTACAACGAATCTTTTCAAGTTGACAAAGCCAGAGGAACTGGATAAGTTTTTCCGAGTGAATGTTTATACCGGGTATTTCCTGACCCAAGAATGCACCAAGATGGGGAACCTGTCCAAAGAAGGCGGAAGCATTGTCTTCTTCTCTTCTGTAGCAGGAAGCTTCGGTGAGGTAGGAAAGGCCACTTATGGCATGACAAAGGCAGCGTTGCTAAACCTAGCCAAGCATTTGGCTTGTGAGCTTGCCCGGAAAAATGTCCGGGTTAATTCCATCTCGCCGGGTGCCATTTGTACGCCTATCAATATGAACCTTCCGCATATGAAGGATCCGGAAAAGCGTGCTGCTCTTGAGGCGCAGCACCTGCTGGGCCTTGGAGAAACGACGGACATCGCTAATGCTTGCATCTATTTGCTGAGTGACGCATCCCGCTGGGTAACCGGGACAAATCTTTTTGTTGACGGCGGGTTCAGTGCCAGATAATGATTTCGGTAGATTTCATTACTAACCGGGTTTTCAATTCCCGCACATATTTCCTCTCCAAACCAGACAGCAATATCGTATGGCTGGTGGACTGTGGGGATGCGGATAGGATTTTGGAGAGGGTTGAAGGGAAAACCGTAGAGGGCATCCTTCTTACTCATGCCCACTCCGACCATATCTATGGATTGGAGGCCGTGATGGAGAGATTCCCTGCGGTTAAGATTTACACGAATAATTATGGAGTCAAGGCATTGCGCTCCCCGCAGTTGAATGTCTCGCGCTATCACTCTGAGTATCCTGATATTTCAATTGAGGCTCCTGACAGCATTCAAGTAGTATCTGAGGGAGATTCCTTTGAGATATTCGATGTCACGGTCAAGGTTTACGAAACCCCTGGTCACGATCCGAGTTGCTTGACCTACATCGTTGAGGGTAAGGCCTTTACGGGAGATGCTTATATCCCGGGAGTTAAGGTCTTTACGGGGTTTCGGCGGTCGAATCGTAAGCAGGCGGAAGAATCAGTTGGGCGTATACTGGAACTATCTTCCGGTTGTCAGATCATGCCGGGGCATACAGTGCTGGAAAAAGAAAAAAGCAACTATTGATGAATCGTGATTCATTGACATTTGTTTCTGCGGATGAAGCGGTTTCGCACATTCGTAATGGTTCTCATATTCATTTGAGCAGTATCGCCAGCGTCCCTCATGTCTTGATTGACGCACTGAAAAGGCGAGCTGATGCAGGGGAGGTGAAAGACCTGCACTTTCATCATTTTCATACCGAAGGACCGGCTCCTTATAGCGCTCCCGAGTATGCTGGAATCTTTTTTGACCAAGGATTCTTTGTCGGCCCAAATGTCCGAGCTAATGTGAATGCGGGCTACGCCGACTACCTTCCGACTCATTTATTTGAGTCGCAGTTTATGTATCGGACAGGAGCCTTGCCTTGCGATGTTGCATTGGTCCAGGTATCGCTCCCGAATGAGGATGGAATGGTCTCCTTGGGTACTTCGGTTGATTGTTCTATTGCGGCGATTGAAGTCGCCAAACTCAAGATTGCTGTTGTCAATCCTCACGTGCCATTTGCATATGGAGATTTGGTCCCGATTAGTGCCTTCACGCATCTCGTTTATGACGAAACACCTCTCTTTATCAAGGACTTCGTCGAGCCCTCTGAGATTGACAAACAAATTGGTAAGAATTGCTCGGAATTGGTTCCTAACGGCGCTTGTATCCAGATGGGCATAGGTGCCCTTCCGAATGCACTGGCCTCGCAATTGAAAGGCCACAAGAATCTGGGCATCCATACAGAGATGTTCGCCGATGGCGTTCTTCGACTGATTGAAATGGGGGTTATCAATGGGGCCTGCAAGAAGATTGATACCGGTAAAGTGGTTGCTTCTTTCTTGCTTGGGTCGCAGAAAGTATACGATTTCATCGACAGGAATCCGAATGTGTTGATGAAGGACATCAAGTATACGAACGACCCTTGGATTATCGCGCAGAACCCTAATGTGGTCTCCATCAATTCGGCAGTTGAAGTAGATTTGACGGGACAGGTTTGTGCGGATTCCATCGGCACTCGAATCTTCTCCGGAACCGGCGGACAACTTGACTTTGTCCGTGGCGCCAAGATGTCCCAGGGAGGCAAGGCGATTATCGCCCTTGCGTCCAGGACTAACAAAGGAGCGAGTAAGATTGTTCCGGTATTAAAGCCTGGAGCAGGTGTTGTAACGCCTCGCGCGGATGTTCAGTGGGTCGTGACGGAACACGGGGCTGTGAATCTGTATGGGAAGTCGTTGCAGGAGAGGGCAAGGTTGCTGATCAGTGTGGCGCATCCGGAGGATCGGGAGATGTTGGAGAGGGAGGCGTTTGAGAGGTTTGGGGTGCATTGGAGGGTGGTTTGAGTGGATAGAGAAAAGTGTTCAAGGATTACATTTTTAGATTGATTAAACTACTTGAATAATGGGACAAACGGTGCCTGTGTCCGGTAATATCCAATGGGATGGCGCTGGTTTTGGAGAGATGAACTTACCTGCCGTTTTTCCTTTATTTCGGCAGGTTGATATGTATTTGTCTTCAAGGATAGGCCTGCCCCCCTTTTCTTCCAAGTCGGTCATTATTATACATGGTAATGGAAGACCGATGTGTTGCCAACTAGAAGAACATCTTCATTGTATTGTATTGGCAACTGAGAACAATGACTGGTGTCGGCTGATTTTTCAATTCGCTCATGAGTATTGCCATCACCTTATTGATTGTGGATTATCAGGGATTACTGCTGGACTTAAATGGTTTGAAGAATCCATTTGTCATGTTTCGTCAGTAGCAAACATTGTTAATATGGCAGGGGTATGTGCAAATGCATCTAATCCTTGCTTAAGGTACTTTACTCCATCAGTAATAAGTTATTTACCGAAACTGAAAGGATTGAATTATAACGAAACGATTCAGGGCTGTCTCCCCGATGAAGAGAATCCATTTCGGATAATACCAATTCCTAAAAGTGAGTATGTCGATATTCGTCAGTTTTTAAGTGACGAGAATGCCCTCTTGTCAACCACTTATTCAGACGGCCATTATTACTTTGTTTGCCGGGCCCTCTATCCCCATTTTCATAATAATCCAAATCTTTGGAAGATTATCAGGCACTTGGGAGACACAACGACTTGGAATTCGTTACCGGATTTATTTGAGCATCTAAAGGCGAATGCCGATTCGAGTTATAAAGATTCTTTGGACATAATGTTTAGTTATTTGATTTAACTTTTTGCAGGCGGTTATCATGACAAAACGAATATACCTCTGCCTCGCTCATATGAGCGGCAACGAAATGAAGTTCATCCAGGAAGCGTTCGACACAAATTGGGTCGTGCCGCTGGGACCGAATGTGAACGGGTTCGAGAAGGATTTGGAGGGGTTTGTCGGACAAAACAAGCGCGTCGTGGCGCTGTCAAGCGGCACGGCGGCGGTGCATCTGGGGCTGTTGGCGTGCGGCGTGGGGCCGGGGGATGAGGTGCTGGTGCAGAGCTTTACGTTCTGTGCGTCGACGCATCCGATTACGTATCTGGGGGCGACGCCGGTGATGGTCGACTCGGAACCGGATACGTGGAATATCGACCCGGACCTGCTGGAGACGGCCATCCTCGACCGGATCGGCAAGACGGGGAAGAAGCCGAAGGCGATCGTGCCGGTGGCGTTGTACGGGATGCCGTACAAGGCGGACCGGATCATGAAGATCGCCAACAAGTACGGGATTCCGGTGGTGGAGGACGCGGCCGAGGGCTTCGGTTCCAAGTACAAGGGGCAAGTGCTGGGCACCTTCGGAAAGTTCGGAGTGCTGAGCTTCAATGGAAACAAGATGATTACGACCTCCGGCGGCGGCGCGCTGATCTGCCCGGACGAGGCGATGTGGCAGAAGGTGATGTGGTATGCTACGCAGGCGCGCGAGAGCTATCCGTACTACCAGCACGAAGCCATCGGCTATAACTATCGGCTGAGCAACATCTGCGCCGGCATCGGCCGCGGCCAGATGACGGTGATCGACGAGCACCTGGCGCACCACAAGCATATCCAGCGCTTCTATGAGGAAATGCTGGCCGACATCCCCGGCCTGCACGTGCACTCCCAGCCCGCTGGCGGCGACTATGATTCGAATTACTGGCTGTGCACGATCACGCTGGATCCGGACGTACGCATCGTCGGGCAGGAGAATGCGTATAAGACTATTGTTCAGGGGGCGGTTGGTGGCGCTGCGGGCGTCATCCACGCGGCATCTTCTGCGCATACGGACTGCGAGCCGAATGCGAATGTAGAGGCCCTGCGAGTCTTTTTGGACGAGGCGGGAATTGAAGCGCGGCCGGTCTGGAAGCCCATGCACAAGCAGCCCGTGTACAAGGGCGTCCCGGCGTACGTGAACGGCGTGAGCGAGGCGGTGTTCAAGACGGGAATGTGCCTGCCCGCCGGTCCGTGCGTTAGTGATGAGGACGTGATGTATATCGTAGAGAAGATTAAGGAGGGGATAATTGGCTAAGCTTTGTCCTGGCGGAGAATCCAGAGATGATGGATCGACTTATACAGTTCGTTATCTGCCGTTATCATGAGATCCCGACAAGCGTGGCTGTCGGGATTCCAGTTGTATTCTGCGTTGGGACAATTCTGTTGCTGGCGTTTCTGGGGGCCAAGAAAGGATTCCGTTGGTCGGCAGGATTGCTGCTCCTGGAGTATCTGTTTCTGCTTCTACTCTTGTCGGTATTGACACGGACCACCCAGGCGGCAAGATCCTTTAACTTCACTCCGTTCTGGAGTTACCGGGCCATCCATGAAGGCCGAATCGACCTGTTGACCCAGAACATCGCGAACGTCGGAGCATTCATTCCCATCGGCCTTCTGCTGGGCTGCGCCTTCGGCAATGTGAAATGGTGGCAGGTCCTGCTGGTCGGCGGCGTTTTCTCGGTGTTGATCGAGACGCTGCAGTTTGTGTTGAAACGGGGATTCACGGAGTTTGATGATGTGTGGCATAATGTGGTGGGGTGTATGATTGGGTGGGGGGTGTATGTATGGATTGTATATCTGATTAAGAAGATAGCGAAGAATCGCATTGAAAAGGTAGTCACTTTTAACCCTAATTGAATGAGTTAGGTGTGGAAAAAGGCTATTAGGAAGTCAAGCAGTTAGAACAGGAAGTGAGTGGGGCGGGACGTAGCCCCATCTAACTAGTAGGTTGATATTATTTGTACAAATGCTAGGAATACTCAGATGTCAAAACCACAGTATCAGCAGATAATGGATTTGCTCGGATTGCAGGAACACAATCTATTTGAAATCGCATATAATAAGATTGTTTATTTTACGTCAGTCCTGTCTGCCTTGTTTAGGAAAGAATCTGTTTTGGATGAACGTACTTTCCTACTCCGCTCTATTAGGCGGATGACTAACTTGATGCGGTCAATTTATGTGATATTCAAATCAACCAAAGACCGGGCTTCGATGATGATTCTTGCCAGATCAGTCATTGACTTAAATGCGACTATCTGTTTCCTGTTTGAACATGTGAAAGATAAGGATGAACGCGCCTTGAGACTTTTGTTGTTCTATTTGGATGGAGTACGTACTCGATTGAAATTATCTCAGGAACCTTTGAAAAAAAGAGATCCAAAGTACATCTCAGAAGAAGAATACAATGCAACACTTGATCAAATTAATGCAGCAAAGGAGGCAGATATATCGGCCGTTCAGGAATTAGAGATAAGAATCAAAAAAAACCCGTTATTCCCGAAAATGCATCATTCAATTATGGAGAATGCTTCTTGGAAGTATAAGAAGCTAGGCGACAAGCATTCATATTCATGGATGGATCTCTATGAGATTGCTGTTGGAGAAAAGAATATGGCTCAATTCGAGCTGGAGTATTTTTCCCACTACGTCCATGGTGTGGCGATTTCTGATTTCCAATTCCCGTCTATTAATAAAACAAATCCGGTATTCGCTTTGAACATTTGCTGCTCTATCTTGAATCATTTGGAGTCTATTATCAAGGTATGGTTTTCTGGGGAATATGTTGAACTAGAGGAAGCACATAAAAAACATTTGGTGAACTCCTTATTGGAGAATATGCCCCCTGAGACACTTGAGGCATATCTGAAGAGTTTGGACATGGTGGAGAATTAGTATTATTATCTTGAAATGCGTTCGGTTTCTTGTCCCCACGTAAAACTGATCTACAATGATTCCTGCTCGATTTAAGCTTAAGAGTCTTTATTTCGTTAATATGGTAGACCGGTATGCAATCGATGGTTGCCTGTTAGGCCGGAGCCTTCCAACCCATTATTCAGAGCATTATTACCTGTCTATAGTGTTTCCATCAATTCTTCATAATGGAACCTTCCCGTTTCTAGGAATAGAGGGATTAATGGATAAATA
This sequence comes from Paludibacteraceae bacterium, assembly GCA_017557345.1. Classification (GTDB taxonomy): domain Bacteria; phylum Bacteroidota; class Bacteroidia; order Bacteroidales; family Paludibacteraceae; genus Colicola. The sequence continues at coordinate 34,357 of JAFYZR010000101.1, forward strand.
TGGTGTGGATCAAGATGAATGGGGGAAAATAAACAGTTATCTGGATATTCGAAAACCGGATACAATTGACGCTTGGATATCAACTGTTCTCGTGGAGTGTTACGCAGATAATAATACTCCAGGATTGTCATCATTTGATGTTCAGAAGATAAGCAAACAACTGTTACATGCTTTACAGATTATCAAGCCTGAAGCTATCAGAATACCAGATGACGAGCAACCAAATGTTATGTGTGAGGTGAAGACATCCGTCGCAATTGGAGAAAGGAAACCTCGGATTGAGATTCAATTAACTTCTGTAATTGACGATAGAAAAGAAAAGATAACATTACGAGAACTAAAACTAGGAATTCGAAATATAAACAGAGCAATTACAGCCCCATTCGAAATGCTTGACAATTCTAGACAGAATGTTAATCTACATGATACGAGGGCCGCGGTACTCAATTGTGCGACATCTATTGAGGTTATGCTTAAGAAGAGAATTTCCGAGTATCTTGACAACTCATCCACTGCCCAATCGGTCAAGGAATATGTGATGAGACAAGCAGATGGTTATTCGAAGTTGGTCGGTTTATGTAAATCATTTGGATTATCCTTGGACCAAATGCCCAATGTAAAAGACGCCGTTTTTAAGGTTCGGGACAGAGTTATTCATGGAGGTTATGTCCCATCATACGTAGAGGCTGATAATGCATATAATTGTACAAGAGCGGCATTGTTTGCGCTGGATGTCCCGATGTTTGAATAATCTGTTGAAGACAGTTATCAGTGGCGCTTAGAAGACCTTTATTTCTACCCCTTATTGAATTGTTAATCAACCGCATATTGACATAACATGGCCATATGATTTACGACCACATCAAGAACATCGGCCTGTACAAGGGCCTGGCGCCGGCTATCGACCTGGCACTGGATTACGTGGCGGGCGTCGGGCCAGAGATTGAAATCGGCGCGCACCCGCTGGACCTGGGCGTCAAGGCCGTGGTGAGCGAGTATGTGACGCAGCCGACGAACGAACTGGGGTATGAGTCCCATCGGCGGTACATCGACATCCAGCTCGCGGTCGTCGGCACGGAACTGGTGCGGTGCAAGCCGCTGGCGCAGGCCACTGAGACCATCCCATACGACGAGGCGTGCGATGCGGCGAGGTATGCCGATTGCCCGGGCATCGACACGGTCATCGGCGATGGGTACTTCCTCCTGGTTTTCCCGGAGGATGCGCACGAGCCGGGGCTGGCGCCAGGCGGGGTTCCCGGAAAGGTGAAGAAGGTGGTGATGAAGGTGCCGGTGGAGTAGGGGCAAGCTTATGCGTAAATTCCTGACCACAACCGCTTCGGCGACCTTCTTCGGCAACTCGCTCTACACAGCGAGGATCATGAAGGACCACCTGGAGTACATCGTTCGGAACCAACCGGGGATGTATGCCGTGGTGCTAGTGATTCCGGGGGCGAAGGATATGGTGCGGGTTGTATGCAATTGGGGCGACTATTTCGAGAAGCGGCTGCAGCAGCACGCGAATCCTTCGGCAGTCCTGGACCGCATCGCATCCAAGTGTCCGAAGGTGGTCCATATGATGACCAGCGATGATCCCATCGCCCAGGTGTCTCTCCAGTTCGAGGGTGGGGAGTGGCTTCACGGCATCGGCATGGAATTGAAACTCCCGGCGCCCTTTCGGAATGCCTTCGACCTATTGGGCAGCAAGGAAATCGAGGCGGCGGTTTGCAAGGTGTACAACTACAGCATCGGCATTTATGCGGAGATTCAGAAGAATTGTCCCATCCCTGGGTGGGTGAAGGGATTGGAGGAGGTATGGCAATGAGTGATAACGAATCCGGCGTTTTGACCCGCGTCCTGCAGGCGCAGACCAAGGAGGAGCTCCAGGAGATCGGAGATTTCTTCGGCGTCTTGTTGCGCAAGTCAGACAAGAAAGCGGCGATGGTCCATCGACTTGAGATGGCGTTCCGTACCGATATGCTGCGCTGCCTGAAATGCCTTCCCATCTACGAACTGCGAAACCTGCAGCTGCTTGTTTCTCAGGGGAAGGGCGTCAGGTTGATGATCCCGATTCCGCGTCCGCCCTTCTTCACCTATTTGTTCGGGCTGCTGGAGGACGATTCTGAAGGGGCTGTGATGAAACTGTATCTCGAGGATGAGATCTTCGACCTGGTCGCGCCGGTGATCGACACGGCCATCAAGGAGGTCGAGGACTCCGGGCGGGTGGAATTCGAGCGTTTCCTGTGGGGATGCCTGACCATCTACGGATTCCTGTCTATGGATGAGTTCATCAATCTCCGGCGGGAGTTCTTCCCGGACGAGGATTTGAGGGCTATCTACTCGTTTCTCGATACCTATGCCCCCTTGTCCTACCTGACCGACGACTACTACGAGTTCCTGATGTACCCGGATTTGCATCAGCTCGACCTGATTACCGAACAGGAATCGAGGGGGTACTATGGACGGGAACTCGCCAAGGTGCCGCTTGAGGATATCCTTTCCGCCGGCAAGACGACGCCGTACAATTATCCGTACGGTTCTCATAAGGAGGGCGTGGCTCTGGTCGCCGCCCTCAAGGCTGTTGGGCTCACTGGCGACGCCGGTGCCCTCCGTATGAATTGGATCTGGTGGGAGAAGCAGAACGAGGGCGGAGATTCCCGCGGGTTCCGTGACCTCATCCAGCGGATTCTGGACGATGCGCGAGTGGACAGTTTTGACTCGGTCCAGGCTCTTATGGGCGCTATCACCGACTACTCCAATGCCATCCCTACCTGGCTGTTTCGGGGCCGGTCATCGGATGAAGTGATGAAGGAGGAGTGCCCTTCCCTGAAACCGCTGCCCTCGGGTTCCCGCACTGCGGCGACGCCCCTGCAGGGCACTTTCCCTGGATTCGGCATCGGCTCGGGCCCCGCTTTCGGCTCTGTTCCCCGCGTCGGCCGCAACGATCCCTGCCCCTGCGGCAGCGGGTTGAAGTATAAGAATTGCCATGGGAAGTGGGAGAGTTAAGTTGAATTGGCTACGGCCGTGAGTTAAATGATTATCAGCATATTATGGAATTCAATACCGTTATCCAAAACAGATACTCCTGCCGGGCGTTCGCGGCGCGGGCGGTAGAGCAGGAGAAGGTCGACCGCATCCTGGAAGCCGGTCGCATCGCGCCCACGGCCGTGAACAAGCAGCCGGTCCATGTATGGGCCGTCACCAACCCCGGCACGCTGGAGGCCATCAAGGGCGTCACGCGCTCCAACTACGGCGCGCTGGTGCTCCTGGTCGTCGGCTGCCGCCCTGCCGATGCCTGGGTCCGCCGCTACGACGCCAAGAACGGCGCCGAAGTCGATGCCTCTATCGTCGCCACCTACCTGATGCTGGCAGCGGAGAACGAAGGTTTGGCGACCCTTTGGGTAGGCTCCTTTGATCCTGCAGGGCTGGCTGAGCTTTTGCCCGGCACGGAAGGGTATGAGCTGGTGGCGATGATCAACGTGGGGTATCCTTCAGACTCCAGCGCCCCCTCCGCGATGCACGGGACTCGGATTCCGATGGGGGAGTTTGTGACGAAGGTTGATTGATGGAGATGCTCTAACTGCGGGAGATATCCTATTTGCAGTACACTTATCAACTAACTAGGGTAGCGTATCCATTGGTTCTGCACTAAATACGGTCAGTCCTTTATATGAGTCTGATATTCGCATAAGGTTAATCCATCTACTGAACTAAATCATTGTTTCTAGAATTATTTTCTTGTTTTTTTACGAGCGGATTCCTTATTTGGAACGGTAATTGGTGAAAGATTGATAGGCACAACACCGGGTCATCCATGGCAACTTATTGAAATATTATTCATTCGATTATGTATAGAATTAAGACGCTTCGCGGGACAATATTCTGTCCTCCTATTAGATTTACGAGGGAGTTTGTAGACGATCTCTCTGGAACTATTGATGGATATCTTCCTATTATAGTTCGCGATAGCAACACCTTACCTATTCTTCAGGTTTGGCAGTTGTCTTCTCCTGACGAAAAGGAACTATTGGCCTTTAATGGTGAAAAAATAGACTTGATTCAAGTTGTAGAAGCGGAGGTGGATGATAATCTGATTATTTCTTTTTCGGAGCGTTGTCGGGCTGTTTTTGGAAGGATTTTAGAAATTACTGGCGCCGTTTGTACGCGTGTGGCATTGGCACCAACTGTGATCATCACCGAGAACGGAGAGAGACCCGGTGCGTTATATGATAGATTATTCAATGTGCGAGAGTTCGCCGGTGTACAGCTTGATTCAAGTAACCTTTCCCAAGTCTATAGGGTAGATCGGTCGATAGGGGGGAGTGTTATAAAGATAAATCATGTCGCAAACTTTAAGGCAGAAAACGAACTCATTTCCACTGCTAATGGTAACCAGTTACGTTTGCGATACATGTGCGATTTTGATGTGAATACTATGCCTCATCCAGAGTATCGATTTAATAGTGTTGGCGTTAATGAGTTTTTTAGAATGGCGCCTGACTATTTTGCGAACTTCTATCGTATATATTTTGCCGAGTAGGGAATGAAGAAAACCGCTATCGTAGATACGACCCCGTATCTATCGTTTGATGATATCCAAACATTTGCTCGTCAGGTATCGACGCCCTGGGCATCGGTTATGGATGGTATTAGCGATTCGCTCTTTCCTCTTGGATTGGATGTCCTTTCTGATGCTTTGAAGGATTATTCGTCATTGGCTGAGATATATCGCTTACCCGATTATCTGGTTAGCTCGGCATTGCTACGGAATGACTATGAAGATGGCTTTTCAGAAATTGAGACTTCTTCTGAGAAAGATTCGACAAGAGACGATTTAGCGATTTCTTTGATTGATACTACAAGTGCTTTTGATGTCAATAAGACTAACCAAGAGTATCTGGACTATCTTAGAACTCGCACGGAGGAAGTGACATTCGCTATCGCACATACCGATTTTGAAGATGGTATGGATAATGATGTTACTGTGTTGTTAAGGTCTTTTGCAAAGAAGAACAAGTCATCGACATATAACTGGTTGGATGAACTATACAGTAAGAACTTAAACAATCCTGTCGTCGTTGAAGGAATCTTGAGATCCTTGGCAATGATTACGGACAAGGGTGATGAAAACATCTTGCTCCCTATCGTGGTCGCAGCCTTGAGAAGTGGCATCTCTGTGGAGCAAGAAGCCGCTATTATGGTAATTGAGGAGTGGAGAACAAAGGAGTGCCTTGATGCTCTTTTAAGTGTTCCGAGTTACGCTTCTGATATCATTGAGGATTATGCTATGATGGTGGCTGGAGAATTAAAAGATGAGTTGACCTAATGCTAATACGCGGAATAGCAAGTCTGTCTCGCTGGGATGGAAGTACAATTGTTAACCGATCCGATGCGACCACGGCCGGTGATGTGATCTCAGATTTACGGACACAAAACAACAAACTGTCTGTATGGCGCGCAGACAGTGATGAGGATATCAATGATGCGCTTGTTGCATTGTCTCTTAATCGTACTGATGTACAGAAAGTAATTGCATTACTGCTTGACGAGAAAGATTTGGAGGCGATGCAGATTATTTATTCTGATAAGCTCCATGGGAAGGCTCCAGGTGCAATCGATTCTATCAAGATAAAGCATCGTGATTTATTGGAGATAGATTATAAAAGGCTCGGGTTTTTATCAGACTATATGATGTCAATTGTACATAATAAAGAAAAAAGAGTGGAAATATCTAAGCCGTCCATAAAGAAGCTTCTAGAAGAGTATAAAGAAGCTGGAAAAATAAAGGTGGAGGAAATGAATGAGGAATTGAGGTTGAATCTAAACTGGTGATAGTTATGGCGTCATTAAGTATGGGTATTTCATACGATCTTACGTATGATGAAATAGATAGAGTTGTCGCATCCGGGCATATTGGTAATTATGCATATGGCTATTTGAACGACAAGGGCATTTTTATCGTTCGCTATGTCGGCCGATCTGACACTGATTTAAGAGAGCGCATCAAACATGGTATTGAGGACATGAATGCTGATCCTAACTGTCGATTTGAGCGGTTTAAGTTTAGTTACGCTAAGTCAGTGGGAGAAGCGTATGAAAAAGAATGTAAGAACTATCATGACTTTGGAGGAGACAAGGGTTTTTTGAAGAATAGGGTACATCCTGCGAAGCCCGATGGATATGTTGGTAGTTGTCCAATATGTAATGATTAATTCGCTTTCAGTAAAAAGTCATCATACTTCTCCGTTTAAATTCGTTTAACCCCATACAAAAAAGGCTCGAAAGATTGCTCTTTCGGGCCTTTTCTGGGTCCAAACGGTGTAACTCATTGATTTACACCATTGTTTGCGGTGAGGAAGGGATTCGAACCCCCGGTACGCTCACACGTACACCTGTTTTCGAGGCAGGCTCCTTCAACCACTCGGACACCTCACCGGTTGGGAGTGCAAATTTACGATTTATTTTTCAATTTGCAACTTCCGGGGACTACTTGAACCACTCGGTGAGGTGATCCTTGGCGTAGAGGTAGTAGACGACGAGGCCGATCCAGCTGGTGATGAGGACCAGGACGCAGGAGATGATCTTGCCCACGAGGGAGATGGGCTTCTTGATGATGTCGAGGACCGCAAGGACGGCAAGGACGATACCGATGATGTAAATGATGGAACCCATGGTGAATGTAGTTAAGTGTTATAAGTTCATTTCCCCAAAATTACGAAAAAGTCGCGGAAATCCAAGCGCATTTTTTCCTAACTTTGCATCGTCGTAGCCCGGATGCCCATGAAAGAGACCTGGAGATTCTTCAAGTTCGTGCTGTTTTCGGCCAGTGCCGGAATCATCGAGATCGGCAGTTTCGCCCTGCTGAACGAACTGTTGGACTGGCATTATTGGCCTTCCTATCTCATCGCATTGACCCTCAGCGTCCTGTGGAACTTCACGCTGAACCGGAAGTTCACCTTCCGCAGCGCGGCGAACGTGCCGCGGGCGATGCTCCTCGTCGCGGCCTACTACGCGGTCTTCACGCCCGCGACGACGATTCTCGGCAACTGGCTTGCGGAGGATCTGGGCTGGAACGAGTACCTCGTCACGGGCATCAACATGCTTCTCAACGTCACCACCGAATTCCTCTGGCAGAAATACGTCGTCTACCGCCATCAGATCGACACGGCGGTACCCTCTGAATCTTAGAGCTTCGTCACCCCGATTCCCGGCGTGGGGGGCAGCGTGAGCTTGCCGTCCACGACGGTGACACCGGTGAAGAGGTCGTTGGAAATCAACAGATTGCCATCCAGGTCGGCGAAGTCGACGGCGGGGGAGAGCTGGGCGGCGGCGGAGACGGCGCAGGAGGTCTCGGTCATGCAGCCGAGCATGACCTTGAGACCGAGGGCGCGGGCGAGGTCGACCATCTTGTGCGCATTGCGGAGACCGCCGCATTTCATGAGCTTGATGTTGATGCCGTCGAAGACGCCCACGGCGCGGCGGACATCGTCGACGCCCTGGACGGACTCGTCGCCGAAGAGGGGCAGGGGGCTGCGCTCCTTGAGCCACACCTGGTCCTGGATGCTGCCGACGGGCATGGGCTGTTCGACCATGACGACGCCGTGGTCGCGGAGCCAGTAGATCATGTCGAGGGCCTTGTAGCGGTCGGTCCAGCCCTGGTTCGCGTCGACGGCGAGGGGGAGGTCGGTGACGGTGCGGATGGTCTCGATCATCTCCTTGTCCGTGTCCAGCCCCACCTTGACTTTCAGGATATTGAACTTGCCGGCGCACTCGAGGGTCTTCTCGCGCACGACCTCGGGCGTGTCGATGCCGATGGTGAAGGTCGTGGACGGGGCCTTCGCGGGGTTGTAGCCCCAGATGCGGTACCAGGGGGCGCCGAGCATTCTGCCGATGAGGTCATGCAGGGCGATGTCCACGGCGGCCTTCGCCGCGGAGTCGCCCGGGGAGAGGCTTTCCAGGTATTCTTCAATGTCGTCCAGGCAGAAAGGATCGGCAAACTGGTGGAGGTTCACCTTCTGCAGATAGGAGGTCACGGAATCGACGCTTTGGCCCAAGTAGGGCGGCATGGAGGCCTCGCCGTAGCCGGTGAAGCCTTGATAGTCGATTTCTACCTGCACGCCGGGCGTGGTGGTGCGGCTATAGGAGGAGACGGTGAAAGTGTGCTGGAGCTGCAGCTCGTAAGGATAGAAACGAAGCTTCATCCGGCGCGGGCCGGCGATGACGGGCTCGGGGGTCGTCAGGGTGTCGGTACCGGGTTCCACGACCGGGCCTTCCTGCGGCCGCCTGCCGTGGCATCCTGCCACGAGTCCGGCGCCCACCGCGCCCACGGCGGCCAGTCCCGCCACCTTCAAGAATTCACGTCTATTCTGTGCCATTATTCGTTGTAATAGGGATTCGTCATAGTTGTGTTCAGGCCTTCCTGCTTGTCGATGAAAGGCAGGACGCGGGAGGCGAAGAGGTAGCGGCCGGTGTTGTAGGCGTCGTAGAGCGGATCCTCCGGGCGGAAGCTGCCGATTTTCACGAGCCCGAGCGAGTGGATGAACCGCCCGTCTCCCAGGTAGAAGCCCACGTGCGAGACCTTCGGGGCCGCCGTGTCGTTGCGGCCGAAGAAGACGAGGTCGCCGGGCTGGAGGTCGTCGAAGCCGAACAGGCGTTCGCCCGTGCGGGACTGCGGTCCGGCGTCCCGCGGGATGATGATGTCGTGCATGAAGAGCACGGTCCGGACGAAGCCGCTGCAGTCCATGCCCTTGGGCGACATGCCGGCCCACAGGTACGGGAAGCCGTTCATGGTCAATGCGGT
>JAFYZR010000102.1 GCA_017557345.1 Paludibacteraceae bacterium
GTGTTTTGATTGTAAGGTTGTACGTTTGAAAGTTACCCATACGAATTGAGCGTTTTGGTTGAACTCAGGTTCTGGGAGGTTTGCTTTATGGCAAGCGTTTACCATACGGCTTACACCACTTCCCCAGTTCTCCAGGAATGTTGTCTTAAACAGGACATCGGCTATGGTCGGATTCTGAGGGAATGATTGGTGAGATTGTTTAATTGTTTCTATAGTCAGTTGTTCTGGAAGATGTCCTGTGTTCTCTATTTCTACACGATCATCATATATTGCAATGCCTACAGAACTGCTTGTGTTATGGAACTGACGATGGCACAGAGCATTGGTTAGGGCTTCACGTAATGCCTCGGCTGGTATTTCCAACTTTTCTTCTCTGGTAAAACCAACTATCTTGCCACTGAGCGAAAGGTGCTTGAAGAAGAAGGCCATACCGGCATCCAGTAAAGTGAAGAAATTCCCATAGGAGCGTTGATTGTCAATGAACTCAATCTTATCATTGCCACGGAATCGGGCCATACGGAGTAGAAACTGAGGGAAGCGACTTGTGTCGTGTAAGAATAGAGCTGCGGCGGCATTTTTCGGTTTGCCATCGGTAGTAAGTTTTAGTCTTTCCAGAAGACTATCTATAGGCTCTAAAAGCGAAGACTCTGGCAAACGCCCATTCTCTACACCTAGACGAACGCATCCGCGAATGCGTTGTTCTTCCAAATCGGAGATGGTGATACCTTGACATGTCTGGTCTTCCCATTTGTGCCGATTAGATTTGCTGCGCATCAGACGTTCCTCAAATATTTCACGGGGCATAACTATTGTTGTGCTCTCTACTCGCATATATGGTTTGTCATCATAGGTATATGGAGTATCCCAATACGATGGGGCATTTAAGTGAATGCCTATGACTTTATAGCCGGGGCGATCAGGTACATCAATATATTCTAATGGTAGATCAATGAGAGGATCCAGCTTTGCAATCTCACGAGCAATTTCCCTCTTGGTGTTGTCGGTTACTTCTTGCCCAAGTATTTTTAATGTTGTTGGGGCAATACCAAAGAACACCCAACCACCGGCTGTATTGAGGAAAGCGCAAGCGGAATGCATACCATCTTTTAACTCGCCTGTTGTTTTCTTTACTTCTACTGTACGAGTCTCATCATCAAATATGATTGCTTTTACTTCCTCTATTGTCATATCGGTCATCATCTTTAATTTGTCGTTACGAAGATACAATAATTTGCTGAGAGTTTATTCTATGCCTAATCTTAGCAAATGAAAAGGTTGAATATAGAAAATAGTGTGTTATCTTTGTTGATGAATATGGCTGCCATGTTAGCTGTATTTAAAATATCCATTGGGACGGAGCCTGTAAAAGGTTCCGTTCCTCGTTTATTAAGGCGTAAAAAGGGGGTTGATTTTTGGTACCGAATTGGTACCGTTGAAAAATACAAAACGGCTCACAGATGTGTGTAAAGCCGTTTTGAGTGGAGCTGGAGGGAGTCGAACCCTCGTCCAAACGGGGAAACCATATGCTTTCTACAGGCTTATCTCTACTTGAATTTTCGAGCCACAACTTGGATAGAGCTACCGGGCCATGACCTTATCTTCTAAAGTTTCATTCCAGACGCGAAGCCGAAAGGAACTATCCCCGATTTGGCTGCACCACCGTATCGACGAGCTTCGGAGCAAGAGCTTCCGGGTGATGTCTTGTCACAGCACCTGGTGCCGTGATTAAGCAGATCTACTGTACTTCGATCAAGCAGCAAGAGCAAAGTTGTTGTTGCCAGATAATTGTTGACTGTCTTTTTATAGTGCGGACCGACAGAGCACTGCCTGCTTACATACCATTCCTGCCCGCTGTCAAAGCCAGACAGCCCCTTGATATGTAACGGAATCACCATTCCGACTGCGAAATTACAAAATGTTTCCTAATTTTGAGGTGCTTATGGATAAATCTCTGGTTGACTATATAGAAGAAACTATCATTCCTATGTATGATGGGTTTGATGGGGGGCATGGTAGAGGCCATGTCTATGCCGTTATTGAGGAGGCTGTAAGACTCTGTGGATTCTATCCTGTTGATGTCAATATGGTTTATGTGGCTGCGGCTTATCATGATACGGGGTTGTGCGTGGACCGCAAGACCCATCATTTGGAATCTGGGCGTATCATTAGGGAGGATAGGGAACTGCGCAGATGGTTCAGCGAGCATGAGATTGAGATTATTGCTCAGGCTGCCGAGGACCACAGGGCCTCATCGGACCATGAGCCCAGGACAATATACGGAAAGATAATTGCTGAGGCTGACCGTCAGATAATACCTGAAAGCATAATTCTGCGTACCGTGCAGTATGGTTTTGAGCACTATCCTGAACTTGACAAGGAGGGTCATTGGCAGCGTACTTGTGAGCATATGGCCGAGAAATATGACATTGGGGGCTATCTTAAACTATGGGTTCCGGAGTCACGGAATGCCGAAGGTCTGGCCCGCCTGCGTGAAATAATACATGATAAAAGCCGCCTCAGAGAATACTTCGAAGCGGCTTTCAATAAGTGTATTAAGTAATAATCTTAACGTGCGTAGTTGACGGCGCGGGTCTCGCGTATTACCGTAATCTTTACCTGACCGGGATATGTCATCTCGTTCTGGATCTTCTGTGCTATCTCGGCCGACAGTTGCTCGGTCTGCTTGTCGTCAATCTTGTCGGCGCCAACTATTACGCGGAGTTCACGACCTGCCTGGATGGCGTAGGTCTTGGTAACGCCGGGATAGGAGAGGGCAATCTTCTCAAGGTCGTTAAGACGCTTGATGTAGGCCTCGACAATCTCACGACGGGCACCGGGACGGGCTCCTGAAATGGCATCGCATATCTGTACGATAGGTGCAATGAGGCTTGTCATCTCACACTCCTCATGGTGAGCACCGATGGCGTTGCAGATATCGGGCTTTTCCTTGTACTTCTCGGCCAGGTGCATACCGTA
>JAFYZR010000103.1 GCA_017557345.1 Paludibacteraceae bacterium
GCCTTCTATAAAGACTTTGTAGAACCCTTCCGGTGTGTATAAATAGGGGATGGCCTGCTCTAATAATAGAATAGCATCTTTCGCTTCCAAATACAACGCTTCTTCTCTAAATTTTGTTTCTTTATCATATGCCATGTTAGGCACTTTGCCATCTTTTTTTGCCTGCCGGTACGTGTGCAATGCTGCCAATGTGATTTGTATACTCTCTTTAATAATAGGTGGTGTGGCTAAGCGCACAGCTTCTGAGTAGTTGACAACGTGGATAATCTCCGGACTATTTTCATTTTCCGGTTCGAGATCATCCATAAGACATGTTACAGCAGCCAACTGGATTTTGGCTTTTTCTAGATCCGGCGCAAAATAATCTAATCCGGCTCTTGATTGCAAGCTCACCGAGAAAGTGTCATCTTCTAATTCCCGAACCAGTCGAAGCATCGCTCTTCCTTTCGCCAAATCCTGTACACCGATTGTATATTTCGGCGTATTAAGCATGTTTTGCAAGATAAGATGCTTAACACCCAATTTCTTGCATGCTTTTGCAGCTAAAAATCCAGACACGATATAAGATATATCATCTGCACCCCGGAAAGCAAAATGATGCGGGACATTGGGTTCTACTGGTTTGCCAGTAGTAACAATATATTTGACAGCTTCAAAGTGCTCTTTCAAATTATCGAGCAATGTGTTATCTCCTCTGCCATCTAACTCGTCAAACCACCAAAAACTCAACGCATGCCAAGAGATATTCAGTGCTCTTTCGTGAATGCGAGCCAATTCCGGAACATTTTTTGTTCCGCTGTATGTCCGTACAAGCATCGGGCAGGCATTCTCTTTAATGATACGGTACTCTAATTCTGAATTAACCGGAATACCACCGCCATTATGCAATCCCTCCCAATTTTCTCCGAAATGAGCCTGTGTCAACTGTGAACTTCCGATTGAAAGGACATCCAGTAAACGTGTTTCTGCCAATTGTTTGCACCATGAGTTATATTCTTTCAGTGCTTCTTCTCGATTAGGGTTGTACGGACCAGAATGCGTACGAATGATAGGTAATGCATGTTTCTGCCGAGCATATTTGAGGCGTGCTAGATAGGAATCATTGTTTTCACCACATTCCGGATATCCGTAATGATCTTGCGCAGGTTCTAATTTGTATATTTCATCTTCAACCAGCTTTTTCGCAAAATTCCACCTCATGGTATCGTACTCATTGTCTTGCGAAAGTGCTTGTGGCAATAAATTATCCGGCACGCCATACATCCGAAGTGACTCAATCGGAGTTTCTTTACCTGGGAAATAAAGGATGGCATCTCCTAATTTTGCTTTGATTAATTCACAAGTATCCGGAAGGCCGGCGAATGCGATATCTGTGATTATTCCGCCATCTCGTGCTAACATCTTGTCTGTTAGAAGTTGATGATACATTTGCATGAAATAATCGCATCCTTCTTGTGGATCTAGACGGTAACTAAAACTTAGCCGAGCAATGTTATTGGTTAAAATCCAATATTTTAGTAGATGAAAATTGTTTAATTTTTGAATATTTTCCAATGCTTCTTGTATCTCATTCGGAGCAATATACACAGTATATCCGCAATCGCGTAGTAGATTAGCCATTGTGAACATGCCCATTGTATGTACATCTACTAAGGGCTTTAGAAATCCGAATGTATTATTTTTGAAGCAAGTTCGGTTCATTATGAAAGCATTTGGATGATTTGTTCTTTCGTCTTTCCTTCTAATCCGAGATTCTTGAGATTTCTTCCTTTAGCGCGAAAGTCAGAATGAAGTAATGCGGATGCAATATTAATGATACCGTTGTAAATAGGCATATCCAAACCTGCTGCTTCGCCCAATGCAGCTAAAGGAACAGCGCCTGTTGGTATGTCTTCAGTCAATTGGCGACAATTAATCATAGTCGGGGCTAAGATATCGTTGTATGCTGGATTATTACGCATCCTCTCGCACAATGTGTCCCCTGCGATACCGTTGTAAGCATCGCTAATCCAATCTTTAGCAGAGGTAAGTTCCAAACCATAAGCTTTGCCTACTGCCACACGTTCTGCATCCAATTGTTCTATAAAATCTGCTATTTGCGGCGTCATCTCACGATAGAAATAGAAATTGTTTCCTCGTTCAATAGCTGCTGCGTTAAAGAGAACGACACTTGGATGGAATACAGCACCATAATTTTCCAGACTTGTAACCAACACATTCTGACAAGGTGTGAAGCATGGAAAGAGATTATGTATTTTCTCAATAACATATTGTGTGTCAGCGGCAGGGAGTGCACTCAACAGTACTTTATCTTTTACTCCAATTATGTTCACGTGCCCGGGTTCTATCAAACGGCACGCGTAAACAAGGGTTTGTGCTTCCGCCAAGAAATATCGCACTTTCACTCCGCATTGATCCAATGTGTTATGAAACTCCAATGCGCCGCCGGTACGTCCAGGATTGAGGACAATAATTTGTCCTTCGGAGATTACCGGAGCGAGTTGTCTTGCCAATGCTGCATGAGCTGCTGCTGTTGTGGCAACCATAATCAAATCGGCTCCTTTGGCTGCCTCTGTACTGTTAGTGGTAACCATGGACAAACAACCGGTTCTATTCAAACTGCCTGACAGTTGAATACTTTTTGTCTGTTGGAGTGCAGTGACTGTGGTCGGATTGAGTTCGGCAATTCGTACCTCGTGACCGCAAGAAGCTATATATCCGGCTAAAGCTTGTCCTCCGTTACCTGCACCAATAACTGCGATTTTCATAATGTCTTAATAATTAGTTGGTTTCCAAATTTATCTTGTACCGATAAAGTCTGGAAAATATGTTGCTTTATTGATGTCAATTCTTTTTGTGTTCGGACGACGATGTGTACTCTTGCAAAGATTTGCGCCGTTGTGCCTTCTTTTCCCACCGTTTCACCCGGATGATAATACGTTGTTAAATCAATTATTTGTGACAAAGAGCGCAATTCTTCTAAACCTTTGATGGAATAGATGGTTGTATCTCCTTTGCAGAGAATGCTGATTTGACAGCATAGGTCTTTGAAGTTAGGATTGTTTCGCTCTTTTAAGGAATAATCAGCCATTGAACCGGTAACAGCAAAATGACATAATTCCTTGGCGGCATTGCTGTTGTTTTGGTTTTCCGTAAAGATAAAATGTCGACCTCCACTTAATCTATATCCCATTTCGTAGAAGTAAAATCCTTCATTGTCTGCAAATGCCTGCATAAAAAGTACACCGTTCTGTAAGTGCATTGCTTTGAACATAGCAATCACTCTATCGTTTACCTCCCGTAAATACCTATCCGTGTAATTGGAAGGATAAATTAATTCTTTTGTTACGGAACCAAAATGAGCGGTTTTATAGATATATCGATCACATATGGAAGATAAAATGATTTCTCCGTCTTGTATCTTATATTCAAATGATATGTCGTCGCACTCCATATATTGTTCAATGAGCACATGACCACTGGCTGAGAAACTTTTTGAGTAAGCTAATTGAACTTGCCATTCTTTGGGATTATCACAAATAACAATTCCTCTTGAACCACTATTATCGACGGGTTTAATAATCACTCTATTGCTAGGTGACAGTTTGGCCGGAGTGAAGGTGTCTGCATTGTATTCCGGCACGACAGGCACATCGTATGCTTGACATAACTGCTTGAATTGCGCCTTGTCCAAAGTCTGTTCAAAAACCTCTTCGGTTGCATAACAAGGCAAATTTGCAACTTTGCAAAGACGCGCATAATATGGTAGATAGGAATCTGAAAATCCGGTGATGATACCGGACACATGATGTGCCTCGATTTTACGTTTTAGGTTTTCAATGTCGCTTAAACTATCCATCCAGTATTCGTCGGCTACCAGCTTGGCAGGAGATTTGTCCGGAGTGTTCCAGTCTGTGACAATGGTATATAAACCTAATGCATGCGCTGCATTGACGATGTCAATGGTCAGAGCATTGCCACCCAAAATCAGTATTTTCTTTCCTTTAATTGATGACATAATGTAATAAACGGCCTAACTCTTCTTTTGAATATCGCTGGTCAATGGGTAGAGGTAGTATATTTGAGGATATATCTTGCTCCAATGTCGGAGTATTCCATTGTATCACATTTGGCCAATAGGTAGCAGTATAGATACGTTGTTGCTGCAATGATTGGCGTAGTTCGGCACCATTGGATATCCAATAGGGGTATGTCATGGGTACTGCATCGTCGGGCATGGAAAGTTTTAACCGGTTGTCCGCGTGCAAAGCGTGCTCTAGTTTCAGATAGTTCTCCCTTCTCTGTTTGGCAACAGCCTTATAATCAATATTTTCCAGCAACCGTTCTGTTATTCGTGACATCCGTTTAATCTGTTGATTGCACAAATTTTCCTCATGCTGATGATAGTCTGCAAATCCGTTTTCCGCACCTTGCTCTATACGCTTAAGCAGATGACTCATTCGTCCGAGAGACTCATCTTGTGGTATGTCAATATCAAGATATGCATCAGTATAGAGATATGCCCCATCTGGAACACCAAAGAACTTGCGTGCAGTGTAGAATGTATCTATGCCAGATAATGGGATAGCATAAAAGGCTTGTGCGTTGTCAATAATCAACTGTTTGCCATAATGTGCCGCTAAACGTTCTACACAGGTTTGTTTCAATCCGTAGTAGTTTGTATAGAGGAACGCTTCTTCGGCCTGCAGGGATGGTAGCGTTGTAGGTTCCAATTGCTCATTAATGGAATAGAAAGAGTGGGGAATATGTAGTTTATGTAATGGTTCTAACAATACTTCGCACATATAGTATGGCAACCAGACGTGTTTGTAACCACGAGCCCGGAGTATATACTCAAAGCAGTTGCGTCCTGTATTGAGACGTATTGCATCGCGATGGTAGTGTTCTCCCTGTCGCAATTCCAAACCGAAATATCCACCTATTGCGTCTGTCATTTTACGTTTATGGTCAGCCATTCGTTCTGTGTGAGAAGTGCTTGTTCCAAGTCGCTGTTATTGTCAAATTGAAGCACTAAAGTTCCAATGGCATCATTGGCTCCGTTAAAAGCATTTACCGAATCCCCTTCTTTTACCCACAAGTCTTTTTCAACAATGCGTGCCGGCAAGGAGTCAGCGATACCTAACCCTTGGAATATACCATCTTTTCCCGCATGCAAGATTATTTCCGCCCAACAGCCATTATATGGCTTTTGTTCTATACCGGTTACATCATCGCCTACCGCAGCGCGCACTTGAGCTGTAATAAGATCCACTCCTGTAGCATAACGCAGCATCTCGCACAAGCGGTTACCTCCACCTCGGGGAGTACATTCCATGATATATGGCTTTCCATTAGATGCTATGCGGGTCTCTATATTGAAGACCGATGTGTTCATCTTAAGTAATGTTAGGAGACGTTGCAGTTCTGATGTTAGGTACGCCTCATGTTCTGTGAAAGTGGAGGGCCAACTATATGCTGCTGGTGTATATGGATTGGCGGCATTGGCATCGAAACGCTGTGCGTTGAAACTGACAAACTTCAATTCTCCGTTCAACAAGAAGCTGTCTGTGTCACTGCTGCATCCTACTTTGTCTATAAACTCCTCAACAATGATATGCCCGCTTATAGATTTACTGAAGGCATAATCTACAGCAGCTTCATATTCCTCTATTCGATTAACACGTGTCACCCCTTTACTGCCGGCTGAGTCGGTTGGCTTGACAATCATTGGCCATTGCAACCAATCCGTGTCATTTAGTGCAGCTTCTTTATTTGCGTATCCTCTTGACAATGGCGCGTTAAAACCATGTTCTTGCAGGAAAGCACGGAAGAGATCTTTGTTCTGCAAAATGCGGACAGACTCGTATGGTCCCATTTGAGGCAGGTGCATTTGTTCTTGCACATATGCTGCAGAAACAACACCAGGATCAACACCAAATGAAATAATACCGTCTATGTTGTGTTTCTGTGCCTCTAGCAACACAGCATCTTTATCTACAATGCTGACATTGCAGAATTCATCGGAGTATTTATGTGCTATGTTTCCTGGTATGTTATCTGCTGTGATGACATAATATCCTTGTTCATGCGCTGCTTTGATAACCGGCAATAAGTAATGTATGCCGCCCAGTAACATTATTTTCTTTTGTTTGCTCATCTCTTGATGCAATTCAGTACGCGTTCTAAATCATTGTCGCTCAACTCATGGTGCATTGGCAGACAAATCACTTCATTGGCTATACGGGTAGCAACTGGCAGATTTTGCGGATTAGCAGACGGTAAACCACGATATGTGGAAAATTCACTAATGAGTGGGTAGAAATAACGCCGTCCTAATACGTTTTGCTCTTTCATCTTGAAATACAACTCATCTCGTGTCATGCCGAACTTTGCAGCATTGATGAAGATGGGGAAGTAGCTATAGTTGTGGCGCACACCAGGCATGTCGTCAAAGAAGCGAACACCAGATACATCACGTAATTCCTTTCGATAGATCTGAGCTGTTTTTTGACGTGCATTGATGGCATCGTCCACTTTGCGTAGATTGAGCAGGCCGAACGCAGAACGAACTTCGTCCATTTTTCCATTAATACCAGGCGCTACTACGGAAGTTTCATTTGCAAAGCCAAAGTTTTTCAGGAAGTCAACACGTTTTTTCATCTCTGCGTCATGCATAACCATTGCTCCTCCCTCTACAGTGTTGTAAACTTTGGTTGCATGGAAAGACAGTGTAGAGATGTCTCCTGCATTTAGAACACTCTCTCCGTTTACTTCCACCCCAAAAGCATGTGCGGCATCATATATTACTTTTAATCCGTATTTATCCGCAATTTCTTGAATACGTTTGGTATTACATGGTTTGCCATAACAATGCACAGGCATAATGGCTGTCGTTTTTGGTGTTATTGCTGCTTCAATCTTATCCGGGTCAATACCACAAGTGGATTCTTCAATATCCACAAAGACGGGTTTAATGCCATTCCACCATAAAGAATGAGTAGTCGCAACAAAACTATATGGCGTTGTTATGACTTCACCTGTGATGCGCAATGCTTGTAATGCAGTCAATAATGGTAAAGTGCCATTGGTAAATAACGAGATATAAGGAACTTTTAGATACTTACACAACTCAGTTTCCAACTGTTGATGAAACTGTCCATTATTCGTAATCCACTTACTATCCCAAATGTCTTTGAGTAAAGTATTAAACTCATCTAGATTAGGCAATAATGGCGCTGTTACTGTAATTTTTTGTTTGTCCATTTGGTATTATTTTTTGCGTTTTAAGAAGTCAAAAAACATTTGTTTTAATTCTAGATACTCTTCTAAATGTGTTAACTCACAAATAGATAACACAATTACGGCACCCGTTAGGATTTGTATTGGTAATAGGGCGTATGGCGTTAATGGCAGTAGTCCAATTAAGTATACAATACATCCCATTGCAAGCGATAAGATGGTAGATGGTAGTATGTCTTTAATCTGAGCCCATACGTTATAGTTGAGGTATGGACCGGAATAATAGGCGTTAAGATAATAAGCAATCCATCCAACAATAACGGAACCGCCTAACATCCAATATATATCGACAAAAATACCTAGCAGTAAAGGAACAACTGCTATACATTTTTTTATTATCTCTAATTTGAGAAACAGATCGCTTCTTCCTTGTACCTGTAGCATATTCAGATTGATGGCATGCAACGGATAGAGTGCCATAGAGAAACAAAGTATTTGTAAATAGCCGACACAAGGTAACCATTGTTCTCCGATAAGCACGTAAATAAACTGTTTTGCACAACCGGCTAAACCAAACATAAACACGAACGTTACCAACATGGTCACTTTAATCACTCGACGATAAGCTTGCTTCAGCCTTTCTCTCTCTTCCTGTAGTTGGCTCAAGACAGGATAACTAACCCGTTGAATAACATTAGTTAAGTTTCTGGAGAATAGATCCGAATAAAAATGTGCTTGGGTGTATTGTCCTAACGTAGCAGGAGAGTAGAACTTTCCAATGACGACCTTGTATATTTCATTCCAGATGGTATTAATTAATCCGCTAATGAGTAGTTTCCATCCAAAATTCCATAATTTTTTGAAACTTTCTATTGAAAATTGGATTCGCGGTAACCATTTGTTTGCAATCCAAAGTGCTATAAAATGAACTAATTGCCTAGATATTTGTTGTCCGACCAAAGACCATACTCCACATCCGGCAAAGGCCATTGAGATTCCTACAATGCCGGAAATAACGGATGCGACAAAGGAACAATATGTTATGGTTTTGAAATCGACTTTTTTTGTCAGTTTCGTGAGAGGAACGAGTGAAAGAGCATTAAAAACAACAACAATGCCCAAAACACGCAGCAATATGGTCAATTGTGACTTTTCGAAGAACAAGCTGATAAGTGGCGCGCATAAGAAAAGCACCCCATACATGACAAGACTTAATACCAGATTCGTTAGAAAAACGGTATTATAATCACGTTCTGTGGCATCTTGTTTACGAATAAGTGCGCTACTTAATCCACTATTAACAATACTTTCGGAAATAAGGATAAAAATCATCAAGATGCCAAGCAAACCGTATTCTTCCGGAGAAAGAAGACGCGCTAATAAAATCCCGACCAAGAATGTTATTCCTTGGCTCAAAATGCTATCGGTAAAACTCCAACCGACGCCTTTGACAGTGGTCTTTTTTAGACTGGGCTCGCTCATTAATCTCTTCTGAAAATATCTCTAGTGTATACTTTGTCTTGCACGTCATCCAAAACGGAGTCATATCTATTGGCGATAATTGCCTGGCTGCGACGTTTGAACTCGTTAATGTCGTTTACCACAAGGCTCCCAAAGAAAGTCGTTCCATTTTCCAATGTCGGTTCGTAGATAATAACCTGCGCACCCTTGGCTTTTACGCGTTTCATGATGCCTTGAATGGATGACTGACGGAAATTATCGCTATTGGCTTTCATCGTCAAACGATACACGCCGATCACACAATTCTTTTCTTGTTTGGCATCAAATTGTCCTTTGTGGTAATAATCATAATATCCCGCTTTCGCCAATACGCGGTCAGCAATAAAATCTTTGCGGGTTCGATTACTTTCCACAATTGCCTCAATCAAATTTTCCGGGACATTCTGATAATTTGCCAAAAGTTGCTTGGTGTCTTTCGGCAGGCAATAACCTCCGTAGCCGAAAGACGGGTTATTATAATGTGTGCCGATTCGAGGATCAAGACAAACGCCGTCAATAATAGCCTTTGTATCAAGTCCTTTCATTTCAGCATATGTATCCAATTCGTTGAAATAGCTGACACGTAGTGCCAAATAGGTATTAGCAAACAACTTTACGGCTTCTGCTTCCGTCAGTCCCATGATACGCGTTTCGATATCATCTTTCAGCGCACCTTCTTTAAGCAAGTTGGCAAAACGCTCGGCTGCCGCCACTAATCGTTTATCGTCTAGGATTGTTCCGACAATTATTCGACTTGGATACAAGTTGTCATAAAGCGCCTTGCTTTCACGTAAGAATTCCGGAGAGAAGATAATATTCTCGCAATTGTATTTCTTGCGCACGTTCGCTGTGTAGCCAACCGGAATAGTGGATTTGATGACCATAATCGCATTCGGATTAACGCGCAATACGGTCTCAATAACGTTCTCTACCGCTGAGGTGTCAAAATAATTGAGTTGGCTGTCATAATTCGTCGGAGCCGCGATAACCACATATTCTGCGTCATGATAAGCCGATTCGGCATCCAACGTGGCAGTAAGATGCAAATCTTTCTTTGCTAAGTATTCCTCAATATACTCGTCCTGAATAGGCGATACGCGACGGTTAATCATATCGACCTTCTCCGGCACGATATCTACAGCCGTTACCTCATTGCGTTGGGCGAGTAGAGTAGCGATACTCAAGCCTACATATCCTGTTCCTGCTACAGCTATCTTCATCCTTTTAACTTTCCACTTTCAACTTTTAACTTTTAACTTTCCTCTATATATGTTCTTCCTCTCCACGGAAATGTACATTCAACTCATGCAAATGTTCCAATAGCGTTCCGAGCGATGTGCCCTTGGTTATTTCAGCAAAAGCATTAACGTCTTTCGGGAAACATTTGCCTCCGTATCCGAATTTGCCGTCCGGTCCCGGCACATAAGTATGCGTGTCATTTATATAACCGGATAGCAGAATTCCGGTATGCACTTTGCGCCAGTCTGCGCCCATTTGCTCGCAATATTCTCTGCAGGCGTTGAAATAAGTTACTTTATAGGCGCCAAAGACATTGTGCATATATTTTGTCAACTCTGCCTCCAATGGCGACATGACCGTGAATTTCTTTCCGACAAAAATCTTGGTGAGCAAATCATGTGCTCCTGTAAATACCATGGTTTGCTTTTTGAAATCTTCGATGAACGTACGCTCGGTCAAGAATTCCGGCATATAACATACTTGATGCCCGGTCTCACGCGATAGTTTCTCGCTTGTGCCGGGAAGGATAGTAGTGCGGACAAACACTGGCACATCGGGTAGGTTGCTTATCAACTCCTTCATCAACCGCAAATCTTGCGTCCCGTCTTCTTCGGTAGGAACATGAATTTGAAGAAATGCGATATCGATCTTGCTCAAGTCGTCATTATATCCCTTTGGAGGATCGCTGATGAATAACTTACACTCAGGATTATTGTGCTCCAGCCAGTCCTTCAATGCACCGCCTACAAAGCCGCATCCTATAATACCAACGTTTATCATTTTATGTCGTTCTAAGATTAAATTTTTACAAAAAAGCGTGCAAAGATACAACAATTTTTTCACATACGCAAGTGCGCGTGCATTTTTTTTGAAAAAAGTGTATTTTTTTAATCTAAACGCACTCATTTTTATGAAAATATGCTTGCAAATTGTGTATATATACTATGTATATATACAGTATAAGTTGAATGAAATTTTTTCGAAAAATTAGTGCGTGATTAGTGCGCGATAAGTGCGTGATAAGTGCGCTATTAGTGCGTTATTCTCGGTCTTAAATAATGATTGAATAGTAGCATTTTTATTTTAAAAATTTGCGTATATGATTTTTTTTTTGTACTTTTGTGCCCGATTTTGCCTAAATGTGGCTAAACATAAGAAAAACTAAGATACAATGAGAAGATTCAAATTGTGGAATACGCTCTGTGGCTGGCTCGTTTTTGCCGTTGCTGCAGCGACGTATCTGCTTACTATGGAGCCTACCGCATCTTTCTGGGATTGCGGAGAGTTTATTTCCAGTGCTTGGAAAATGGATGTCGGTCATCCGCCCGGAGCACCGTTTTTTATGCTGATGGGGCATTTCTTTAGCCTTTTTGCTTCCGACACGTCGCATGTGGCAATGTGCGTTAACGCTTGTTCTGCGCTGGCCAGTGCCTTCACAATCCTTTTCCTTTTCTGGACAATTACGGCACTTGCAAAGAAATTGGTGCAACCAGAGACCATCTGGAAAGGCATAGCTATTCTTGGTGCAGGAACCGTTGGTGCTTTGGCATATACTTTTAGTGACACGTTCTGGTTTTCTGCGGTCGAAGGAGAAGTCTATGCTTCTTCATCGCTCTTTACGGCAGTCGTGTTCTGGCTTATCCTGAAATGGGATGAACAGGCAGATGAAGAAGGATCGGACAAGTGGCTTATTTGTATTGCCTATCTTATGGGACTTTCCATCGGCGTACACTTGTTGAACCTGCTGACAATACCTGCCATTGGACTGGTTTATTACTTCCGCAAATACGAGTTTTCATGGAAAGGTTTAATCTATGCATTCCTCGCTTCTTGCGCAGTCTTGGCAATCATTCTATACGGTATTATTCCTGGCTTCCCGACACTAATCGGATGGTTTGAACTACTGTTTGTTAATGTATTTGGATGTCCGTTTAATACCGGCATGTGGATTTGCCTGGTATTGACTGTCGGTTTGCTGACATGGGCAATTATCTATACAAAGAAACGTTCGGATATCGAATACGAAGAAAATAAGGGCAAGAACTTATGGCGTTGGTTGAATACCGCAACGCTGATGCTATCGGTCATCCTTATCGGTTATAGCAGCTATGCTGCTCTGGTTATCCGTTCGAATGCGGATACGCCGATGGATCAGAACTCGCCGGATAATGTATTTAGCCTCAAGTATTATCTTAACCGCGAACAATATGGTGATCGTCCGTTGCTTTATGGTCAGGCATACAACGCTCCGGTTGAACTTCGTATAGAAGGAAACATGTGTATTCCCGTTGAAAAACAAGGGCACGCACAATATGCTCCGGCACCGAAAGTAGAAGGCGAAAAGGATCATTACGTTATCACAGGCTATAAGTCCAATTACAAGTATATGCCTCAATTCTGCATGCTTTTCCCGCGTATGTATTCATCGCAAGGCAGCCATGTTTCGGCATACAAAGAGTGGGCGAATGTCAAAGGTAAACGTATCAAATATGACTATTGCGGACAGCAAAAAACGGACTATTGTCCTACTTTCGGCGAAAACCTGCGTTTCTTCTTCAGATATCAAGTCAATTTCATGTACTGGCGCTATTTTATGTGGAATTTTGCCGGTCGTCAGAATGACTTGCAATCGTATGGAGAAATAACGAAAGGCAACTGGATTTCCGGTATTCCGTTTATTGATAATGCGATGCTTGGTGATCAAAGTTTGTTGCCTACTGAATTGAAGGAAAACAAAGGTCATAACGTCTATTATTTCCTGCCGTTATTGCTTGGTATAATTGGTATTGTATGGCAATGCGGAAAACGCGATAAAGACGGTAAGGCGGAAGGATGGAAAAACTTCACTTTGACGTTCCTTTTGTTCTTCCTGACAGGTCTTGCAATCGTTATGTATCTTAATCAAACGCCTTATCAGCCGCGTGAACGTGACTATGCATATGCTGGTTCCTTCTACGCATTCTGTATATGGATTGGACTTGGCGTTTTGGCGCTTATTGATTGGATAAATAGCACGCTAAAAGATGAGCGTTTGAAAGGATTGGTTGCAGTTGTAATATTCATTCTAACTCTCGGTATTCCTGCGCTGATGGCAAGCCAGAACTGGGATGATCACGACCGTTCAAACCGTTACTCATGCCGTGATTTCGGAGCAAACTATCTGAAGTCTTGCGAGACGCAAGCCATTCTGTTCTCCAATGGCGATAACGACACCTTCCCGCTTTGGTATAATCAGGAAGTAGAGGAAGTTGGAACAGACATCCGCGTATGCAATCTTTCATATTTGCAAACCGATTGGTATATAAGCCAAATGAAACGTCCGTACTATGAATCTGAGGCGCTGCCGATATCTTGGGAATACAAAGATTTCATGCCTGGTAGCA
This sequence comes from Paludibacteraceae bacterium, assembly GCA_017557345.1. Taxonomy (GTDB): domain Bacteria; phylum Bacteroidota; class Bacteroidia; order Bacteroidales; family Paludibacteraceae; genus Colicola. Next base: position 13,362 of record JAFYZR010000103.1, read on the forward strand.
ATGAAATTGCTAGAGTTGATAATCGATTAGGTCAACCTATCTCGGTTGAGAAGGCATTTAATTTCTTGCGTTCCGAAGATCCGCGCACAAAAACGCGTGAAGGAGATAATTATCTTCCGTCCGATCAATTGTACGTAGAAACGCCATCCGGTGAACAGATATTATTTAAAAAGAAACGCATGTACACGCGCTCGGAAATGATGATCATGGAAATGATGTCCACAAATAAGTGGCAGCGTCCTATCTATTTCTGTGCAACCGTAGGTAATGATTATTACTTAGGACTTGAGCCGTGGCTTGAATTGACAGGTCTTACTTATCAAATCATGCCGACTCGCAGCCGCGATGGACAACCGCGTGTCAATTCGGAGAAGATGTATGACAATATGATGCACAAGTTTGCTTACGGAAATATGAATATTCCTGGCATCTATATTGACGAGAACTTGATGCGCATGTGCCGTACTCACCGAATGATGTTCGCTCAACTGGCAGAACAACTTATTCGTGAAAATAAGCGAGATAAAGCCTTGGAAGTGCTTGATTATGCAGAAGAACAACTGCCGGGCTATAATATCCCATACGACTATACTTCAGCTTCGATGGCTTCGATGTATTTCATGTTGCATGAGGACGAAAAAGCGCTCAATATCATGGATAAAGTGGCAAACAACAGCGTTGAGTATATTCGTTTCGCTCAGTCTCTCAATCGCAGGCAACGTGAAGTCATGAAATCGACAACCGAACGCGAAGCTGCGATTTTAGGCTATGTTTTGCAAGTTTGCGAACGTTATAATCAGAATGATTTTGTAGAAAAATATTATGGCGATTACGCCATGTACATGGACAGATGACAAGTGTTTCAAAAATTCCAGTTTTATTAATAACCGGTTATCTGGGGAGCGGCAAAACGACGCTCCTCAACCGTATTCTTGCGAATCAGAAAGGCATTCGATTTGCCGTGATAGTCAATGATATCGGCGAGGTAAATATCGATGCCTCTTTGATTGAAAAGGGCGGAGTAGTAAGTCAGGGCGACGATTCGCTTGTGGCCCTTCAAAACGGCTGTATTTGCTGTTCTTTGAAGATGGATCTGCTTGCGCAACTTCATGACTTGGCCGCACAAAAAGCGTTTGATTATATTGTAATTGAAGCATCGGGCATTTGCGAACCGGCGCCTATTGCACAAACCATCTGCTCGTACCCGGAAATGGTGCCACAATTTGTAACAGATGGACTGCCTGTCTTGGACTGCATTTGTTCCGTTGTGGATGCGCTAAGATTGCGTGATGAGTTTGATGGCGGAGATGCTTTGGCTCATTATATTCCAAAGGAAGAAGATCTTGCCGCGCTTGTTACAGAGCAAATAGAATTCAGTAACATAATCCTTTTGAATAAGGCATCTGAAGTGAGCGAAGAAGAGTTGAAACGAATAAAATCCATTATTCGCGCTATTCAGCCTACCGCAGAGATTATCGAAACGAACTTCTGCGATGTGGACTTCGACAAGATATTGAATACGCATCTTTTTGACTTTGACCGTACAGCAACATCGGCCACATGGATTCAGGAAGTGGAAGACGCTCACCATCATCACGACCATGACGATGATGACGACGATGATGATGAACACGAGCATCATCATGATCATGACCACGAAGGTCACGATCATTTAGCAGAGTTTGGTATCGATACTTATGTTTACTATGCCCGCAGGCCATTTGACTTGGGCATGTTCGATGAGTTTGTTGCGGCACATTGGCCGAAGAATGTTATTCGATGCAAAGGAATGTGCTATTTTGCCGAAGAATATGACATGTGCTATCTGTTCGAACAGGCCGGTCGGCAATTTAATCTTCGGAAAGCGGGAGAGTGGTTTGCTACTATGCCCAAAGAAGAACTTATGCAACTTATGGCCGACGATGAGCAACTGCGTAAAGATTGGGATGCACAGTATGGCGACAGAATGCAAAAACTGGTCTTTATCGGCCAGCATCTTGATAAAAAAGCACTTACCGATGCTCTGGACAATTGCTTGCAATAAGTTATTGAACATTTTGGTTTTCGAGAAGTATGTTGGAAGATTTTTTACAAACAGAATGGCTGGTGGTAATCACCAAAATTATCGTAGCAACTGCGCTTGGTTCATTAATCGGAATGGAGCGAGAATTGCATGGCAAAGTAGTCGGCACACGAACCATATCGCTTATAGCGATAGGTAGCGCATTGTATGTATTGATGTCTCCTTCCATTCTCGGTGGAGATAACAGTCGTGTTATCGCGCAGGTAGTTTCCGGAATCGGTTTCCTTGGTGCCGGAATCATTTTCAAAGATGGCGACACAATAAAAGGTTTAACGACCGCGGCAACAGTTTGGTGCGCAGCTGCAATTGGATGTTTGTGCGGCAGCGGAATGTTTGCAGAAGCCATTTTGGGAACTGCAGCCATAATGATCGTCAATATTTTCTTCAAACATCATCATTCCGAACGAGAAAAATGACCGAAAATGCACTTTTTTAGAAAAAAAGTACAAATATATTTGGTCATGTCAAAAAAAAGCAGTAATTTTGCAGCCGTTTTGTGCGCGTACTACGCACAGACATGTGAAAATTTAATTATAAATCGCCAATTTGGGCAGTGCGGAAACGCTTAATAGATGTCTGTCGGATTGGCCTAAAACAACAACATTAATGGAATTTAACAGTTACAAGACAGTGTCTCTGAACAAGGCTACCGTAAAGAAAGAATGGGTAGTAGTAGATGCTGAAGGCCAAATTCTTGGCCGTATGTGCACGAAAGTAGCCAAACTGCTTCGTGGCAAGTACAAACCCGGTTTCACACCGAACGTGGACTGTGGTGACAATGTAATCATCGTGAATGCTGACAAAGTTCAGCTGACTGGTAACAAATGGAACGATCGCGTTTATGTACGCTACACCGGTTTCCCGGGCGGTCAACGTGAGTATACTCCGGCTGACTTGATGGCAAAAGGTGCAGACAAGCTCGTTCGCAAAGTAGTAAAAGGTATGTTGCCTAAAAATCGTCTGGGCGCGAAACTGATTGACAATCTGTACATTTTCGCAGGCGCAGAGCATAATATGCAGGCTCAACAACCGAAAGTAATTGATATTAACACCCTGAAATAATAGAAGATATGGAAACAGTTAATGCATTAGGTCGTCGTAAAGAGGCAGTAGCCCGCGTTTACGTAAATGAAGGTGCCGGTAAGATTGAGATCAACGGCCGCGACATCGAGACGTACTTCCCGTCTTCTATTCTGCGCTACATCGTTCTCCAACCGCTGAACAAACTCGGCGTAGCAGAGAAATATGACATCAAGGCTAATCTTGACGGTGGTGGCTTCAAAGGCCAAGCAGAGGCTCTTCGCCTTGCCATCGCTCGCGCACTGGTGAAAATCAATCCGGAAGATAAAGCTGCATTGAAGGCAGAAGGCTTTATGACTCGTGACGCTCGTGAAGTTGAGCGTAAGAAACCGGGTCAACCGAAAGCTCGTAAACACTTCCAATTCAGCAAGCGTTAATATTACGCAACACTCCAAATCGTGGGGACGCCTTCGGGCTTACCCCGCGATTGTTTTGGAGCTTCAAACGTGTATGCGTGCGCGCATTTTTAATAATGTACTATGCGCGTGAAAGAATGCTCTAAAATTCACGGAGACAAATAATTAATCAATTAAACAACATTAAACACTCAAAATGAGAACAAATTTTGATCAACTTCTCGAGGCTGGCGCACATTTCGGTCACCTCAAACGCAAATGGAATCCTGCCATGGCTCCTTACATCTACATGGAGCGTAACGGAATCCACATCATCGACCTCAACAAGACTGCTGTTAAGATTGAAGAAGCAGCAGAGGCATTGAAGAACATGGCTCGTAGCGGCCGTAAGGTATTATTCGTAGGCACGAAAAAGCAGGCTCAGGAAGTCGTTGCTGCTCATGCTCAAGAAGTAGGTATGCCTTATATTACCGAGCGTTGGGCAGGTGGTATGCTTACCAATTTCCCGACTATCCGTAAGGCTGTGAAGAAAATGAGCCAAATCGACAAAATGGCTTCTGATGGTACGATGGACAACATGTCTAAGCGTGAGAAACTGCAAATCAGCCGTCAACGCGAGAAACTCGAGAAGAACCTTGGCTCAATCGCCGACATGACCCGTCTGCCGAGTGCTGTATTCGTAGTAGACGTTATTAAAGAGAAAATCGCTGTTGCAGAAGCAAACCGTCTGGGTATTCCTGTATTTGGTATCGTTGATACTAACTCGAACCCGAACAACATTGATTTCGTAATTCCTTCCAACGACGATGCAACGAAAGCAATCGACGTAATCCTTACCGCTGTTTGCGAGGCTATCAAAGAAGGTCTCGAGGAACGTAAGGTAGAGAAGGCTGACGAAGAGGCATCTGCTGAGCAAGCAACTGCAGAGGCTCCACAACCTAAAGAGCGCCGTCAACGCATCCGCAAAGCTGCCCCGAAAGCAGAGGCTGAGAAAGTAGCCGAAGTAAAAGAGGAAGTAAAAGCAGAGGCAAAAGAGGAAGCTAAGGAAGAAGTAAAAGAAGAGGCTCCGAAGGCTGAAAAGAAAGCTCCAAAAGCAAAAGCACCGAAAGCAGAGCCCAAAGCAGAAGAGGCTGCTGAGTAATACATTTAAACATTAAATACATTACAATAATGGCTGTAACATTAGCAGATATCAAGAAATTACGTGACATCACCGGTGCCGGTATGATGGACGTAAAGAAGGCCCTTGAAGAGGCAAACGGCGATTTCGAAGTAGCAAAGGACTTGCTCCGCAAACGTGGACAAGCTATCGCAGCAAAACGTTCAGACCGCGAGGCTTCTGAAGGCTGCGTGCTTGCAAAAGTAAAAGACGGCTTTGGAGTTATTGTTGGCGTAAAGTGCGAGACCGATTTCGTAGCCAAGAATGAAGATTTCGTAGGTATGGTTAAACTCATCCTCGATGCAGCTTTGGATAACAAAGTACGTACACAAGAAGAGCTCAAGAATCTCAAAATCGGTAATTTCACCGTTTCAGAGATCGTAACCGAGCGCTCCGGTGTAACGGGTGAGAAGATGGAGCTTGCCGACTTCGCTTGCCTTGAGGCTCCCGTTGTTGACGCTTATAACCACCTTGGCAACAAACTGAGCTCGCTGGTAGCTGCAGCTGCTACAGAAGATATAGAGACCGTTCACGGTATTTCTATGCAAGTAGCTGCCATGAGCCCAATCGCTCTCGATGCAGATCACGTAGCTGAAGAGGTTAAGAAGCATGAGCTTGAGCTCGCTATCGATAAGACCAAACAGGACGAGATCAACAAAGCTGTTGAGAATGCAATCCGCAAAGCAGGTATTAACCCCGCTCACGTTGATAGCGATGATCACATCGAATCAAATCAGGCTAAGGGCTGGATTACTGCAGAGCAGGCACAACTCGCGCGTGAGATCAAGAAGAACGTAGCTGCAGAGGCAGAGGCTAACCTCGCTAATCAGGCTAAGAAAATCGAGATGATCGCGCAAGGGCGTCTGGGTAAGTTCCTCAAAGAGAACACACTCGTTGAGCAGGCTTACATCATGAGCGAGAGCAAAGAACTCGTGAAGGACGTACTAAAAGCTAAGGGCGTGCAAATCTTGGATTTCCGCCGTATTACATTATCCGCAGAGTAATGCAATAACTCATGAAAAAATTCTGGAGGATATGTAAATGGGGAGCACTTGTAATAGTGCTCCTCTTTGCTATTATTCTTATCGTAGCCTCGCCTGTTGCCAAATATGTGGTGAATAACTACGGCGAGGAAATTATCGGTCGTCAGCTGAATGCCGACCTTGTGATCATCAATCCTTATTGGGGTGGAGTGACCATCAAAGGCTTCGAGTGTAAGGAGGTAAATGGGGAGACCAATTTCATCTCTTTCGACAAGCTCTACGTGCAGATCGCATACCCGCAGTTGCTGGCTAAGCGCGTGAAAATACGGGCTATTCACCTCAACGGTTTCAACGGGCAAGTGCTCAAGAGCAGGGATAAACTGAACTTCTCGGATATCATCGAGCGCTACTCGAAGAAAGACTCGGTACCGGAGGTGAACGTTGATACAACCAAAAGCAGTTGGACCGTGGCATTGGATGACATCCGCATTAAGAACAGTAACATCCGTTACCGCGATGTAGTGAGCGATAAACAATGGAAACTGGAGGATATTTCCCTCCGTATCCCCGGACTGTATTTCGATAACACACAGACGAATGCCGGACTGGAGTTCGCGCTCCCGACAGGCGGACGGGTTGGTATCCTCGCCGGTTACCGCATGCAGTCGAACAAATATGCGGTGCGGCTTAACCTCTTTGATGTGCATACCGATGTAGTGTTGCCGCTTGTGCAGGACTATCTGGACATTACCGGCTTAGGCGCTACGCTCAACGGTTCAATCCATGTGGAAGGAAGCCTGGAGAACGTGATGAATATTCAGATGAAAGGCAACCTATCGATGGCGGGACTGAGTATCCGTGATAATCATGACGATCAAGTGGCGGCATTGGAGGAACTACGTGTCGCTATTAACCAAGGCGACCTAAGCACCAAGACGTTTATCCTTGATACTCTGTCGATTATAGGCATTACGGGCGATTACGAGGTGCATGACAGTTGGAATACTCTGACACGCCTTAAGAAGGAGATAGAAGCGGAGGACAAAACATCGGAGCCGGACACTACTTCTGCACCCGCGAAAGAGCCGGAAGAGGACAAACCGCTCGTATGGATGGCAAAGAATGTGCGCATTACCGGCCATGATTTGACTTATCACGACTATTCGATGAAACATGACTGGGAGTATGCCATTAAGTCGCTGGCGATTGAAGGACAAAATATCGCGACCAACGGCCGTAACAGCGCAACGCTGGAGGCTACTTTGACCGGCGACGCACAGCTGAAGGCTGATTTCATCGGCGGACTCGATATGGGAACGCAGGACACGCGTGCCAACTTAAAGCTGACAGGCGTTAACTTAAAGGATTTCAGTGCTTTATGCCGCAATTATACCGGTTACCCGTTGGATGGCGGAGACTTAACGCTCGACAGCCATTTGGACGTGAAGAACGGTAAACTGAAGGGCAATAACCGCATTGAGATTGACCATCCGCGGGTAGGTAAGAAAGACCGCTTTACCAAGGCTCCGTATAAGAATATTCCTGTCAAGGCAGGTTTTCAGTTACTCACTTCGGCACAAGATATTATCTTACTGGATGTGCCTATTTCCGGTGACGCGAAGAATCCGAAATTCAATTTCGGTAAGATTATCGGCCGTGCTTTGCTCAAAGTCTTCTTTGGGCCGCTAATGGGCGTTAACGACCGTGACAAGTCCGTCAATGCGGCGGAATTGAAGCAAATGAATGATTTGTTAGGGGAGGATAGTGTTCTATTCCGCGTGGACACGGTTAGCACGGCAAACGTCGCATCGACCGCAGGGGATAGTGTCGGTCTCTCCGAAGTAAGCGAGTAAGATCTGCTCGCGGCAGAACTGAACTTGCTCGGCGTACTCCAGCATAGCATGTAATTTGTGAATATAGCGTTCCTGACGCTTTTCAAACACAGCGGGCGACAAATAGATTTCTGTTTGTCGCTCGTTTGTCATAGTTAGGCTGCAGCCGATCGAACGGGGAATATACGTGATTACACCGCGTTGCGCCAAAGAGACTAATATTTGATGATTGTCTTTAATATCTGCCTCACGGACGTATTGCAAATCGGTATAAATGCCTGAATAGGAGCGCATTAATACATCAAGCAAGGCTATCTGTTCATGCGAAAGGTTGTATTCGCCCAAGTCATGTCTCGGCACAAGAATCTGCACACGCGGTTGGGTCTCATGCTCTTCTTCGAAGTCTATATAGCCCGCGTTTGTCAATATTTGCAGGGCGGAGTAGGTGGGCAGAACAGGCAGTTTCATCACATGGCATAGTTGATCCATATGCAAGGCAAAACGGTGTCCCAGACCGCTGTTAGCGCCTATTTGCAGAAAATCCATGGTCTTATGGTACACCTGCTCGATGAACTCTTTGGGCGGATAACTGTCGGTGATTCGCTTGCGTATTTTGGTTTTGTCTTCTTGGTCGTTGAAAAGCAAAACAGCATAAGCTGTTTCCCCATCTCGTCCGGCACGACCCGCTTCCTGGTAATAACTCTCGATGGTATTGGGCAGGTCATAATGAATCACGAGCCGCACGTCGGGTTTGTCAATGCCCATTCCGAAAGCGTTCGTCGCCACAATGACGCGTGTCTTGCCTTCCGTCCAGGCCTGCTGACGTTCATTGCGCTCGTTGGTGGTCAGTCCGGCATGGTAATAGTCTGCCGTTGGTTCACCATTTGCCACCAGCCATTCCGCCAGTTCCTGTGCACGTTTGCGGTTACGCACATAGACGATAGCCGAGCCGGGGACACGCGATAGGATATGCGCCACTTGTTCGTCCTTTTTATCCGTATGACGTACGATGTACGTCAAGTTCTCGCGGTGGAAGGACTTACGCAGCACATGTTGCACCTTAAATCCTAATTTATCTTGAATATCCTTAATCGTTTCGGGCGTAGCGGTAGCCGTCAACGCGAGAACAGGCACGTCCGGCAACAACTCCCGCACTGCCGCTATATTCAGGTACGACGGGCGGAAGTCATATCCCCACTGTGAGATACAATGCGCCTCGTCAACGGCAATGAGACCGATGGGCAGGTCAGCCAGACGTTTACGAAACTCCTCGCTTTCCAACCGTTCCGGCGAGCAATAAAGGAAGTTATACGGTCCATAGAGGCAATTATCCAACGCTACGCGTTGTTTATCGTAACTCATGCCGGTATAGACGGCTGCGGATGATATATCCCGTTCCTGCAGATTGGCCACTTGGTCGCGCATCAAGGCAATCAGCGGTGTAATAACGAGGCACAGACGTTTGTCTGGATTGTCGTGCGCCATGACGAGGGTAGGAATCTGGAAACAGATACTCTTCCCGCCTCCCGTCGGCATGAGTGCCAGAGTGTCACGTCCCGCTAAAACGGAAGCGATGATCTCCTCCTGTAACGGGCGAAAATCATCGTAACCGAAATATGTCTTCAATGCCTCGCGCGGGGACATAATGACCGATTACAAATTACCAATTACAAATTACCAATTACAAATTACCAATGCGTGTCAAGGCATCCTTAACGCGCCTGATGGTTTCTTCTTTGCCGAGAATGTCGGTAATCGCCCAGATATGCGGTCCGCGAGCAGCACCGACAAGGCAGATACGGAAGGCGTTCATCACGATACCCACACCGTATTCTTTGCTTTCTATCCAAGGCATCACCAGTGCATCCAGTGCCTCTTGCGACCAGTCCTCTTGCGGTTCAAGGAGTGCCAGCAACTCCTGCATATGGCGCGGGGAGTCCTCTTTCCAGCGTTTCTTGAGTGATTTCTCGTCGTATTCGGTCGGGGCCACAAAGAAGAAGTTGACCTGCTCCCATAGCTCAGGAACAAAGTTCACACGGTCCTTGGTCAAACCGATAACCTTAGCGACCATCTGCATATCAGGATTCTTGATTCCATTTGCTGCAAGGGTAGGCAGGAACATCTGTGCCAGTTCCTCATCGGAGCGGAGTTGCAGGTATTGGTGGTTAAACCATTTGCCTTTCTCGTAGTCAAATTTCGCACCGGACTTGCTCACGCGGTCCAGACTGAACTCCTTGATCAGTTCGTCCATCGTGTATAGCTCCTGATCGCCACTGCCGTGCCATCCGAGCAATGCCAGGAAGTTGATGACTGCTTCCGGCAGATAACCGCTCTCGCGGTAACCGGAACTGACCGTTCCGTCTTTCTCGTTGTGGAACTCCAGAGGGAATACCGGGAAGCCCAGCCGGTCGCCGTCACGCTTACTCAGTTTGCCGTTTCCGTCGGGCTTGAGCAGTAAAGGCAGGTGCGCAAACTGCGGCATGGTGTCTTCCCATCCGAATGCACGGTAAAGCAGCACATGGAGTGGGGCGGAAGGCAGCCATTCCTCGCCACGAATGACGTGACTGATCTCCATCAGATGGTCGTCCACGATGTTTGCCAGGTGATAAGTAGGCAGGTCATCCGCCGATTTATACAGCACTTTATCGTCCAAAATATTGCTGTTTATCACCACTTCTCCACGAATCAGATCGTGCACATGCACATCTTCGTCCGGCTCAATCTTAAAGCGAACGACGTATTTTTCTCCTTTAGCAAGCCGTTCGCTTACCTCTTCGGCTGGCATAGTAAGGGAGTTGCGCATCTGGAGACGTGTGCGCGCATCGTATTGGAAATTAGGAATTTCTGCACGCTTGGCTTCCAGTTCTTCGGGCGTGTCAAAGGCGATATACGCATGGCCGGAATCCAGGAGTTGCTTCACGTATTGATGATAAATCTCACGACGCTCAGACTGACGATAAGGGCCATGTTCACCGACAGCCTCAATCTCAATGCCATCTTTCGACTTTTGACTTTCGACTTTCGACTTTTTTGCCCGCAGGCCTTCATCTATTCCGATACCGAGCCAGTCCAGGGCTTCGAGGATATATTCCTCTGCACCCGGCACGAAACGGGTCGAGTCCGTATCTTCGATACGGAGCAGCATGTCACCGCCGTGCTGACGGGCAAACAGGTAGTTATACAATGCGGTTCTCACACCGCCGATATGCAACGCGCCGGTTGGACTGGGCGCAAAACGTACTCTTACTCTTCTTTCCATATCTTTCTGCTTTTATCTTTCGACTATTCGCTTTTTTCTTTCGACTTTTATCTTTCGACTAACTTCTCTTGTACGGGCATCAATAGGGCATATAGCTCATCGCGGAACGCACGGTAGTTCTTCGGAAACTTATTCATTCCGTGCGCGTTTACCGTTCTCCCATCCGCATAGCGGATGTACAGCGAGAATCCCGTTCCGTCGCATACCCGTTTGTCATCTCCCCGATACCCGTCCCAGCGATGCACCTTATAGCTCCGGCAGATCGCCTCGAGAGAGTCCATCAGCGCTGCAGGGATGGTGTCTGTCAGGTCATGCTGATCACGGCTCAGGTGGTTCGTATAGATGAACTGCCCGCTACCATCCTCCAGACGATTGACACTCCAGTTGAATGAGTTTCTGCCTATCGTTCCGTCATGGTTATAACTGAATTTCTCAATCGGTGCTTTCGGGGCGCTGAACCCACTGCAAGAACTCAATAGCGAGGCAAGACACATAAGTATTAGGGTGTTTATGGTTTTCATCCAACGAACAAACTTTTGCGAGTGCAAAATTACTACAAATTTTTCAAATTTGCAAGATTTTAGACGTAAATTTTCAAATATGCTCGCATAATTTGGAATTTAGGGATAAAATATTGGTGTTTGCACGAAAGTGCGGACGTAATTTCGGAGGGAACCCACCCCGTAGGGGAAGGGGCGTGCCGAAGTTACTACTAAATAAAAATCGCACATATGCAAATTTTGTAATGATTTTTTTGCCGTTTAGGGCTCGGGCATAGGCGGTTTAGCCCCTCGCTATCCTCTCTCTGCGTTCGGATATTTTATCGCTTACGTCTCGTTTCCTCTCGCCCGCCCGTCTCGCGATAATCACTAATTCCCTAACTCACTAATCGAAAATCGCAAAAAAATTTGCACATGTCAAAATTTTTTTGTACCTTTGCAGCGGAAAATGGTTTGTAGGCTTATGACGCTCTCTCTACACAC
>JAFYZR010000104.1 GCA_017557345.1 Paludibacteraceae bacterium
GAGGAGTGACGTGTAGGCTGTGTCTTTACGAGGACGCTGTGCGTACCGTAAAGACTCTGCCGGAGCGTTACGACCCAGCACCCGTGAGGGTTGCGCCTGACGCTGGCGGCAGGAAGCGCAGGTGCGATACATTTGTTTTGGAGGGCGGACCGCCTGATGCTGTAGATATTTAGACATAACGGATATTATATTAAAGGGACCGAGTGCGGGAGGGCGCTTTAATATAATACCGCTCCGTTATGTTAAATATCCGGGTAAGCCTGCAGTACTGTCTCTAAGCGAACCATACCCCATTGCGGCCCGAAGCCGCAATTAAAAGAAGCGTGGAACACGATTGCTATATCTATGCCTGGAACAGTGCTTGCACCGTGGAGGGTGTAGATATAGTAATGGTGTGGAACACCTTATTGAATATTCCGAACTGCTGCCTGAATTGCGCAGAGAGGTTCCATTTATGCAGACTGGTAGAGGGAGGATTGGGGTTTGATGCGGCCGGTGACTTGCAGAAGGTTTCACGGGAGGGCACGGACGGGGACTGGAACCACTATAGTTTGAATAACGCTCTATACCTTTATTTCCAGGCCCTGGCTGTGCCGGGTTAAACAAGCCAGACAGGGGCGTTTCTATATGCTTTGAGGTGGTTGCGGGTGATGGAGTCTGGTCTATTACCTTGGAGTGTGCGGGAGGGCCGCTGGCTGCTACCTCTATAGGGCGGGGCCGTAAGTAAATCTCGGCTGCTACTTGCAGAAAGGTTGATGGTACGCAGATACCTATTTGATTTCCTTTTTGAACTGGTCTACCTCCGCCTGCCAGTATTCATCATTTATACCATAGTATTCATGACCGTTCCATGCCCGGAAATGAGCTGCCTTAGAGGGTGTGACAGCAAAAGCTATATCACCTTCATAAACCATAAAAGCTTCAGGAAATCCTGCATATACCTCTGTGAAAACGGGATTGTTTATGTCAAATTCTATCTTGGAGATTTGGGTGTTGACCGATGTTTCCAAAATGGTTGCCTGATCAGACTTGATTTTCCTTTTCTGTACTTTATCTTCTTCCTTGTAAACCAGGTAATAATTCTTTTTCTCCTTTACTAGGAATATCCCCCATAGGTTCTTTCTCCATGAATTACGCATAATATATCCACAGACAAGACCTTCGGGTGCATATTCAAGCAACTGAGCCAAATAATTATCATTTGTGACAAGCCCACGGTCTTTAGGACTAATGGCGCGAGTTTCTTTCTTCAATTCCTGACCGTTCACCATGAGGACACCGCTATCACTTAATTCTGCACCAAGTTTACGTGCAATATCCTCTAACGACGCACCTTGCTGTGCATAGGCTGGAATGCAGAGTGACATCAGCAAAGATGTCAATGCAAACAGTTGAACTATAGTTCTCATAATGCAATGATTGTTTGTTATCTAAACTGATTTATATAAAAAATGCGTCTTGTGTTAAAGGAGAAATTTCATAATAATGCTTAAATAAGGGTTATAGGACATCGGAAGAGAGGGTATCGGAAGAAAAGGGTATCGGGGATATCGGATTTAGGAGAGTATTCTTATATTTGTCCTGTAACATCGAAAATATAGGACTATGGAGGATTACAGATTTCCGTTCGGAGAAAAGC
>JAFYZR010000105.1 GCA_017557345.1 Paludibacteraceae bacterium
AGCCAGTTGGTCGAATATAGAGTGGTTCGCACCATACCGCTGACATTCATCCTGCGCATTGACGTACTCATTTCGGAGTGCCTCGCCGAAGACCTTAATCTGCTGCGAAAGGCAATATTCAGCCATCATTAGCGCAAAGTCCAGACACGACTTGGTTTCCTTGTCCTTGCCCGAAAGCAAGTGAAAAATAACCCCACAGCGGAAGCCGATGACAGCCGCACGTTTACGGTAGGTGTCTTTTACGTGGTCAATGTCCTTGGCAGCCTCCACACGTTTCTCCTCTACCCATGCCTCGATGGCTTTACGAAGCCGAGGCACATCAACAATGCCTGTAAACGAGCGCAGACGGGTAACGGCTTCCTGAATCCGTGCTTCATCCTCTGCCGAGCGCTTGCCGAATTTCGGCATTTTTGAGAATGAGCTATCTGGCATTTCGGCAACCAAGATTCGCGAAGAAAGTCCGTTTTCGATATTGTCCGACTTAAAGCACTTCCTCATGGCCCCGTTCGTTCCAAGCATCGTCCAATTATACGCAACATTCACAACCCCTGACTCTGCGGCATCAGAATTATAGTCCTGGCCCCACTCACCGAAGTCAAACGAGAGACGATAGATATCGTATTTGCTGCTCCAACTGCCAGCACCATTCGTTTTTCGAAGGGTATCAAGTTCCTCACCGAAGGAGTAGATAGTATGCCCCTGTGCATTCTTGAATCGTTTCAATAGCGTAGAACACGATACCGTTACAGGCACAACTCGAATCAAAACGTGCGGATCTTCAGGAGCCTTTTCGTTGGCCTTACGTCCCTTTTTACGTTCCTTCCATTCCTCCTCACGTTTGCGGGCTAAAGAGTCCTCTTCATCGAGCTGGCGTTTCCAGATGTCAACGGCATTCTTACAAACACTCTTGTTTGAAGCCTGCTCACCACGGATAATCGACATCAGTCCGAGGCGGTGCGTATTGCCATCACAATACTCTACCGTTACCTGATCGGCGTAGGCAGCCGCAATAGGCATCACCGAACACAATACAGGCATGTGCATCGTAACCGGCACACCCACAAGACTTTCACGAAGTCCTATAGGCAACGTCTTGACATTCACCTTCACGCCAGTCTCAGCCTCCACCACCTCAGCATCCTCGATTTCATCAGAAGGAATACCCATTTCGAGGGCGTTCACAATCTGATCCATCAGGCGCGAACCCTTTGTTGGCTCCTTGCAAGCCGAGTGGATAATGCCCCGCATTTCCTGAGCCGACAACCCGAAACGTGGCATCACCTCTAAGAGCCATTCCTCGTTGTTGTCGCAGATGGCACGGAGATTAGCAGCCAGTTGGTGCAGCCGCTTATTACGCTCGCCCTCGCTGGGTTCGCCGCCAGTCCTGCGCCAATACTCACTAATAATAGAGGTATAGGGAATACTCTTAAAATCAGAAGGGAACTTCCTTTCACTTTCCGCTACGGGAGCCGACGGCACAATAGCCGGAGCCGCTGGTGAGGGCGTGGGGCTGTCATCGTCTGGGTCATAATAAGAACCGTCTTCGGTGCGCCCGTCAATGCTCAAACCTCTATCGGTGTAAGCCTTCCTACGCTGAGCCACCTCATCCTCTGAAAGTTGCTGATACCACCCATCGGCACGATAAATCTCATACTCCGCTGGTGTGATGTAGATAAACCTCTCGGGCGTGAAGCACGACGTATCAGGAGCCACACCAAGCGCCTTGCAATAGGCACGCTGAGCCTCGGGCACCGTCATTCCCAACGGCAGACGAATATCGATGTGAAGTTTCTTTCGAGCCGAGTAGTCCTTGTGCAACATCATGCCCTGCCACTCGCCGCCAATCTCAATATCCAGCTGCTCCGAACGCTTATTGGCTTCCTCCACGAGCGCGGCATCATCTATATCCACGCATGTTTGCCAAGTGAAACTTTCCGGGTCAATATGCTCGCGGTCGCGATAGTTGTCACGGAATCGGCTGTAGTGCGGACAACGGAACGGCAGATACCCTTTCAACTTACGCTGTTCCTCTTCATCTGTGGCGGCATTGATGCGTTCTGCCAGCTGCTTCAACCTCGGTGAACATGTTAGTGTATCGTAGTCAGGGAGCGGGCATTCTGTTACGAATGCCCTGGTTTGCTCCTTGTTCTGACGCGGGTTGAGTGCTATCATCCTACGGATTACTTCCATATTGCTTCCTCCTTTCTGGTTTTAAGGTACGACAAAATCTGATCGGCTTCCTCCTGATAGAGCGCTTTGGTGAGTGCAAGCCCGTACTTCTTCGGGAACTTAAATGTGATGTAAACATACTCGTCCTTCAGACGGCGATGACCGTTATCGCTGCGATACAGCGGGCGGGTAATCTTCACTGCCCCGTGGGGAGTCTCGTAGAGCACATCGCGCTTAGGACCCTGAAGCCCATCGTTGTAGCGTTTCACTCTTGTACGCCCGTCGGCATCTACCTCGATGCCAGCACGGTAGCGCACGCGTTCACCGCCAGTCACCTGCTTCTCATCCTCCCAAGGGCACGGATAGACGTTGATGTCGCCATTGGTCATGAAGTTAATACTGCCGTCCATCTGAACGTTCTGCTGTAAAATCTGTGGTCTGAAAAAAGATGGTTTCATTTTTAATCCTTGTTGTTAAGCGAGGTGAGTGGAGCTTTCAGAAAAGAAGGTTGCGCAAATTATCCCGGGGACTCCCCTCATCCTGCTCGCCTCAACTCGGATTGTTGAAAAATGTGATTTATTGACTGTCCTTTCTCTCTTTCGAGATTCGGGCTCGAATCCGTTTTAGATTCTGTGACCCATGAAGCGCCAGTCTCTCTTCACGTTTCTCGGCATCTGACACCTATTGATCAGCGACAGCTGACGACGTGCATTCTCAGCGATGGTGCCTCTTGCCATTGTGATAGTGTTACGTGTTCTGCTCATTTTTATTCTATTACCGCTCCTTAGGCGGGGTCTTAATTGGTTCGTTGGATGTGCTTTGTTCAAGTCAGCATCCATAATCCCCGTCCTACCCCTGTTTCTTCGGGAAAACGTTCGGGTAAACTTTCGGGAAGGGCATACTTCACCCCTCCGAGCAAAGAAAAAAAGAAAAGCGGAACCCCTTGTGTTTCAAAGAGATTCCGCTATATGCGAAAATTTTTCAAAAAAATCTGTGCTTTCCCGAAAGATTTCCCGAAGGTACTGATTAAGCCTTATTTATCGTTTATGCCAATGCATATCCTGCTGGTCAAACTGGTCATATTCCGAACGTGCATCTTCATCCTCATCATAGTTGCCATAGATCATATGCTCAGGATCAGCCTTCAGCAATTTTACGCACTCTTGAATCACTGGCAACGCCTTACTATTAGCAGAGTCGCCCTTGTCAAGACCTGTAAGCCATTTGCCATCGGTGTCTTTAAAGTGGCCTTCGAGGATGGAAGAAAGTGTAAACCCATCGGACACAACTATCAACTTGGCTTGAACAAACTGCTTGAACAACTCAACAAGCGTGCCCTTGCCATACTTTCCCAGCCACACCAGTTCGCAATCCTCATCGCGACTGCCTGAGAACAAAGCCTTGAAGTCAGCATCGTTGCCTTCTATCCAACCTTCCTTCACCAGTTTCTGATAGAGTAGCACGATATGCCCTTCGGTCACTCCACTTTTACGCCCGAAGGTCATCGTCTCACGAGGCTTTTCGGGTTTCTGGCCTGTAGTTTTCTTAGGCTTCTTTACCTCTTTCTCTTCACCAACAATCACCGCATCCTCGGCATCATCCTTGAAGAAAGCAGATAGCAACTTCCCAATATCGCCACCATTCATCGTGTCGATATGCAGTTCCTTGTGGTGGTCGTAATGGTTGGCACCTTTTTCATAATAACTGTTACTCATTGCTTATCCGTTTAAGTGGAACCAACTTTTCCTTTTCTTCTCCCAAGAGCAGCTGACTGCGCTTGTCATCATGAGTAGAACCCGATGCATAATATGCACCGTATGTAGGCCGTTCAGCCACCTTCGCCATCGATTCCGTCAATTCCTTCTGTTGCTCGATAGGCTCCATCAGACGCTTGCGGTATTTCTTGAGTAATTCCGGATAGTGCTCACGCCATGCCTCTTGCACGCTGATGATAGGACTTGCCTGAAGGTCTCTCAGCATGGAAAAAGCGATTTCTGGAGGATACTGCTCCAACTCGGCATCGACATCCTCGATGGGGATTGACGACAGCACCATCTTCTTAATGATTTCCTTCGATTTCTCCAACTCTTTAAAAGTACGGCTTGTTTGGTCTCTCAACTGCTGGATGAGTTCGTCTTTCTGATTGCTCTCGTCCTCAATTTCCTTATAACTCTTGGGGCGATGCTCACGAAGCAGGCGCTGGAAATCCTCGGGGAAAATGGCATCACACAGCGGATAAAGCAGTTCGGAGTGTTCCTTTACTCGGTTCATCTCTTCTTGCATCAGAAGCATCACCCTGTCCATCTCACGCTGATGTTTCCTGTCAAGATGCAACTCGTCCACGCAGTCCATCAGTCCGCAATAGAAGATGTGCATGTGGGGCTTGAACGACTGGCTGGAATTCATGACGGTCTCTGCAACTTTATGAAACCTTGTCCACTTCACGCCGATGATATGCCGAATCATGACCGAATAGTAGTGCTTCAGGAAAAGCCAGTGCTGGTTGAGCAGATCCAACATTTCCTTCTTTTTATCCTTAGTCCAATCCTGTTGCATAATCATCGTGAAGGCGTGCAACACACACAGCACCTCATCGGTCTTGTAGTCGTAACACACCTCAGACTTGAAAAGCATTTCCTTGAGTTCCCCAGACCGGGCATGCCAGTCTTGCTGACAATCGGACTCCAACAGCACCTCAAGCACATGAAAGAAGCGATAGATACGCCTCGACTCTTTCTCAAAGCGTTTCAAGTTGTCACCCCAGTTTTCAGCCGCCGTAATCAGATTCTTTTCCGAAGCCCAGTTTCCAAACTGGTCATCATCCTCTATAATGCTCTCCATCTTCCGCCCCACGAACTCCAGCCGATTTCCGGCACAACAGAGTCTGATGTCACCGTTCAGATACATCTCGTAGTAAGGCACCATCATCGCATGCAACAAACTCTTATAAACGGAGTCCTTCGGAGGATAACCACCCTGCATGTAATACTTCTCATACAAGCTCACACTCGGCTCCCCACTATCCCCATTCATCAGTCGCTCCAAAGGGCTGATAACGGCATCCTGAATATATTCTTTTATTCTATCTATGTTGTTCATTGTTTATTTACCTCAATTTTCTTTCGGAGCGCAAAGATAGAAAAAAATTGGGAGATAAAGGCGACTTATCCAAAAAATCTCAATAATTATACTAAAAACCCACACCTGAAGGACAGATGTGGGAGGGAATCAGCGTTTGGATGTATCTATCCCAAATGCATGTTACACTAAATTATCCTTTATAGGTAAAAATCTAATATGCTTCAATTATTAACATAACTGCCCTGCTTAGCAATAGCCTGTCCTACAGGAACCTCTTTACTAACAACATACATCTTAACAGTCCTGTCATTGCATGTTGCCATGTGTTCAGATTCCAATTTCCATCCATTACTAACGAACCAGTTAACAGCTCCTATTGAACTGTGGAATTTTATGACCTTTCCATCCTCCGTTTTATATGTCTCAGAACCTTTACCCTCCCCTGTATCAATGGTTGGTGTTGATGACTTGTGCATCGACCATATTTCAATGTAAGTCTTAACTGTTTTGGTTGAGTCGTTTTGCGCCTTTGCTGTTAATACGACAAAACAGATTGCTAACATAACAAAAATTTTTCTCATACATCTTTCCTATTTAATTTTTATATTCTTAAACTTCCAGCCATTTTTAACGGTTTCTGATATGGTAATTGCTTTTACTTTCGGTGGCAAAGCTGGGAAAGTAAGTGCAAACTTAAGTTTTTCCCCTACATTTCTAAACTGACTTTTTGACGGTGATATTGCAATATTCTCAACTTTAACCTGACGTTGCTTACCTATGCCAGATGCTGTCAAATAAGTTTGCCAATCTATGCAACAATAGTTGTTTTCGTACATGTTCGTACATTCAAATTCAACTCTAGTTTCTGTTGATGACAATGCAACTTTAGTAACAATTACACCATCCGGGCTACTTTTTACAGGAGGATAAGAAACAATTGTCTCATATTTGCTGTAATCATAGTTGTCGAAAGCGTGCACCATCCCGTATAGCCTTATCTGTTCTAATTCCTCAAGTTCTTTTTCTCTTGCCTCAATTTCTTGTCGTACTCTTTCTGCTTCTTGAACTTGAGCGTCATATTCGGCTTTTGAACCCAGTCGCCCACCGATTACTTCACCTTCGTGATTTTTAATCGGCACAAAGCAATATGGATTGTTTTCCATCCATTCGCTCTTCTCCTGCCAATTCATATCCGATCTGTCTTCGATGGCTTTTCTTTTACTCACATATTCACTGGCAGTTTTTATACGAGCCGTCAATTCCGGATCAATGGCAATATTCCCTTGCATTCTTATGGCATAGTTCCTTGCCTCATCCCATCCAATAGTTGTTAACGTATTGTATGCGTCATGAATACTCCTTTTATACTCATCAAACCAAAGCAATGTAGCTTCATCATTATAGAGTTTTGCAGCATATTCTGCCAGCATCATCTGTAGCTTGCTAAACTGCTCATTTGCCTCTGTTTGCCTCCTTTCTATTTGTTCAAGTGAACGTTGGAGAATAGAGTTGTCACGCTGCACTGGTTTGTATACCTGAGGCGTAAATGTCGCATATTGAGCATATCCATAAGAGGCGACCATCGACAATAATAATAATATTTTCTTCATGTCTCTTTTGATTTAATCCACAACTTACAAATCATCAGACCTTTGCTTTGTAAATTTTTCCACATTGATATTGTCCTCGTAGGAGATATATAAAGACTTCGAAAAAGGATATACCTTCATAACCAATATTCCCATGTTAATAACACCAAGACAAGTGTCAGTTTTTGGTTTATAGACATTAATTTCACACTTTGGAAACCCGTCATCATTTTTGTCATCAAAAAACAAAATGTTTTCATGCTTTGCATGAATTTTTGCTTTTAGATCTCCGTACATTTCTAACAAAGTTTGGTCTGCTAAATCTGTGAAATTAACAGTCCCCTTAAAAACTGTTTTTGTACGAGGGTCATAAAAGATTAGTATTTGAGAGGCGAAATAACCAGAGAACGAACCTTTAAAAGCCCTAACTCCATTGGGTAGTTGCTTGTTAAATTCTCTGTCAACTTTTAATCCTTTGGAAACAAGTTTTGTTGTAAAATTATCAATGCTACCATTTAGGGGTATACCAAACATATTAAGGTGCTGCCCCCATAGATTATGAGAAAACAACACAACTAATAATGAAAAAACTAATCTCATACTATTTCTCGCCATACTTCTTATTGAGTTTAATCCAATGATATGTATTCAAATCTTCAACCCACGTTTCATTTTGATTTAGAAAAGCATTATGATACTCTTTATCCTTAATGGATGGGGTGTTCCTATTCCACAAAAGATTATTGTAAGATTCTCTCAGAGTTTTTACCAACCCCATTGTTGATAGTGATATTTTATACAAATCTTTGCAATCTGATTCTTTCTCTTCAAACTTGGTTTTATAGAAACTAAGTTCACTTTTATAGTAAAGTGATGTTCCGCCAATTGACAGCAGGATTGTTACAGTAAGTAATGTTAATACTTTAATTCGATTCATATTATATGTCTTTTTAGTCATCTAAGCGTTTTATACACCACTATGCATTAGGGCATAAAGAAGCGTGAACCTCCTTTATCTTCCCCGAGGCCGTGGAAAATGCCCAAACGTAGAGATAAGTTCAGCCCACGCCTATCGCGTGAGCATTCACCTTATCTTTTCTTTCTACGTTAATTCAAGCAACGTTGTCCTGTTGAAATTTTCCACGTTTCGGGGGACAAGAAGAGAAAGCGAACGCTAAATCTTAACCAATATGTCTTGCTCTCCATACGGATTGCACCTGCAAAAATACAAAAAGATTTCAATAATAAGTCGTTTTTTCCTAAATTTCTTCGAAAAAACATAAATATGGCCTTTATTCCGAGGTAAATATGATAAATGTAACTGATATTGGGATACTAGAATCCTAACTTTGAGAAAAAGGAAAGATTAGCAATGCATCTAATTCAATTGCTGAAACTAGTGATAGTGCGTATAATAGTGACAATATTGATGCAATTAGTGTTAAAGGTATTGAAAATTGTGCTTATTTTGGTGCTGGAACAAATAAAGTTGCTAAAAAACTTGGAACTTTCAGAAATAATATCTATCTTTGCAGCGTCAGAATGTATGTTCTGGCTATCCGGGTAGAATCCCGCGTGGGGTAAGGCTTTATCGATACTGCCCAATTTTATAGAGAGCCGTCGTTCTGCGATAGCTCTTTATTTTTGTCTGTACTTCATCATAAAGTTCCTGATGTACGACTGGCCAAGGGTGTCCTCTCGGATAACAGAAATGGGGCGTGTCCCTTTCATTATCAGCACCTCTACGGCATTGGCATTCCGTTCGAAATAGCGACGTATATCTTTGGCAAGGGTACGTGGATTATAATCAGAAGTCATATTAAGCAGTATGCGGTTGGCCTGGCCAATGGAATCAAGAAGCTGAGTGTCAACGGAACTCTTGCCGTGTACTGTTTTCAGGTCGTACATCCTGTAAACGCCTTTCCGCTCAAAAATGAAATCAGCAGTACGAATGCCATGCGGATTTGGCAGCATATAGACACGGTAGCCAAGTGCAACTGCTTTTCTGGCAGCATCAAGAAGACGAGGATAGTCGGCATCATCCTTGCCACCAACCAGAAATATCTCAGGATCGGTGTCAAGCGGACGGAACTCCTTGCGAGATACAATCAACTTCAACTGTCTTACAAAGTCTATGCCTTGTAGAACCTGAAGTTCCAATAGTTCCTGTCGTATGTCACTCTTCATCTTAACGTTTTCTGCTAACAGCTTGCAAAGGTACAAAGAAAAATGGTAAAATTCGAAGATTGGGGCAAATTATTCGGAATTCATCCCGCCATTTCGCCACTTTGCCACTTTGCCACAATAAGGAGGTGGCAAATGTGGAAAGAATGGCGAGAAAGAGAGAGGTGATATAATTAGAATATTATTATATTATAATATAATATTATTCTAAAGCATAAGTTTGCGTACTCGGCAGAGGCTTAATGTGGCAAAGTGGCATTGTGGCGTTGGGACAAACCGAGTTTTGAGCCCGGTTGTCTGTAAATCGCAAATGGCACATTTGAAGAGGCTAAAAAATACGTTTGAATGGGCTAAATGTATCGTTTACATATTTTAAGAGAATGTTTGTGTTTCGTTAACAGATTTTTACAAGTTATGGATATCCGAAATTTGGAACTTGGCGAAAAATGTAGTACCTTTGCATCGTCAATCATGAGAGACAAAAGGCGGGAGGCGGCCACCCGATGTAGCTGGTCGCAACGGAATCTAATACCATGTAAAAACACATTTATTATGAGCGTATTTTATCGTAAGTATCAAAACAAGAATCGCCAGAGCGTAGCCTATGGCAAGTGGTTCGCACGCGCCGTAACCATCGGCAAGACCATCAACATCGACGAACTGGCAAAGCACATGTCGGAGCACAATACTCCGTACTCGAAGGGTGCCATCAAGGGCGTATTGACCGACATGATCGGTTGCGTTAGAGAACTGATGCTGGAGGGCAAGGCCGTGAAGCTGGAAGGGCTGGCCATCTTCTCAGCAGGCATCAAGACGAAGAAGAACGGTGCGCCGACTTCGGCAGAGTTCTCAACCACGAAGCACATCGACAGCGTGTACATGCGTGCCCGTGCCACTGGAGAGTTCACTCGTCAGGAGCTGACCAAGGCCGGCAACGTGACCGAACTGCCCAAGAACTACACCGACTATCACGAGGAGGACGACGAGCCTCAGAATCCAAGCGGTGGCAGTGGTTCTCAGAGTGGCAGCGGAACGGGTAGCGTAACGCCTTCCGGTGGTGGCTCTTCGCAGAGCGGCGGTGACAACGGCGGCTCACAGAACGGAGGCAACTCCGATTCGGGCAACACCAACGGAGGTTCGCAGAGTGGCTACAGCGGCTCAGGTAACAACACCGGCGGCAACAGCAGTTCTTCGCAGAGCGGCACTGAGGGTGACTACAGGCTGGTCATCTACAAGTACGGCAACGGCACGTCAACCGTAACCGACGACAGCGAGCAGGAAATCAACAGCAACGACAACGTGCATTCCGGCTCTAACGTGAACATCAGCGTCGTGCCTGTTGAGGGCAAGGAGCCTATCGCCAAGGTGAACGGCAACCGTATCACGCTGACCGAGAACGACGGAACCTACACAGGTTCGTTCCAGATGCCTACAAAGGGCACCGTGCTGGAGATCAACTCCGAGCCTGACGAGTGGGACTACGCCGACCAGAACTGAGCGATGTCTGAGGACTAAAGGGGGTACAAATTGTACCCTCCTTGAAACTCAGAAAGTATTAACCCTTAAATCTGAATTACTATGAAGAAGGAAACTTGGAAGACCATCATTCAGGTCATCGTATCAATCCTCACGGCAGCTCTGACTGCCCTCGGAACTACGAGTTGCATGGGCCACGGCCCACTCGCCATCTGAACAGAAACCATCTAATCTCTACACGTCCGCAATCTCTCAACGAGGTTGCGGATTTATTTTGTCCCTTTGCCACAACGCCACTTTGCCACATTAAGCATTCTTTTATCTTAAACTTCTCTAAGAAAGAGTTGAATATGAATCTCGATTGGAGTATAATTACTATAATTTGCACAAAATTCTATCATCTGATGTATATATGGCTTTCAATAAACAACAACTTGTAAAAGACTACGAAGAGGCATTTGGGCATAATGCGGCACTCCCTATTGCTTTCTGGCATAGCGATACACCTATAGCAGAGCCGGAAAAGATCGGCGGCTGCTTCATCCCCGTCTTAGAGGATGCCAGATGTGGCTATCCAGTAAGCTTAGACGCTGAGACCATGCTCTGCGGAGGCGGGAAGTGCTATTGCGGACTGGCTCCACTGCCAGCCTATGTGCCTACTTTCGTTTCTGAGAAGGAGCATTACAAGGCAAATGCGGAACTGG
>JAFYZR010000106.1 GCA_017557345.1 Paludibacteraceae bacterium
CCACGGAAGGAACCGTCCCTAATGTGTCAAATATTTAGACACTTTTAGGCGAAAATGAACGTTTTCGCCTTTTTTCTTTGGATAGAGCCAGCATAAGGGGGTAATTTTGAAGGCGAAAACAAACAAAGTCCTTACAATGATTCTGCACTACCTAAAGACCGCGCTTCGCAACATAAGGAGCAACTGGGTTTATACAATTCTGAGCATCTGCTGCCTTGCCATAGGAACGGCTATGTTCTCGGCGTTTTTCTACGGCGTAAACTTTGACTATTACAAGTATAACCGCCGGCCATTGTACAACCGCAGTGCAAAAGCGTATGAGGATATTCCCGGTGATGACGGTTTTTCCAATAACCGAAAATTCATACAGCGTGGAGGAACCCTGCCTATAAATTTCAAGATGATGTCCAAACTGGATATCCCTGAAATAGAATATGTGTCCGGATACGGCTCAAGTATTCCTGCCGATTTCCGTATATCTGATTCCACCCGGGTTTATCTGGACGGTGCAGTCAGAGGGTTGGAGGTATGCCGTGATTATTACAAGGTTAATAACCTGACGCTTCTGTATGGTGACCGTACCCCGCAGAACGCCAACGAGATAGTGGTATCCGAGTCCTTTCTAAAGCGTATTGGTTATGATAAGGATATAAGTCGATGTTCAATAATTGACACCCGTTCAGACAAAGAGTATTTTATTGTCAATGTAATTCGCGATGATGTGTGGAGCCGATATCAAAGTGAAGACATATATTTCTTTTTAAACGATTACTCGATAAGTGTCCTGATAACCCCCACAAACATATACTGTGATGTAGTCCTGAAGAAAGGAGTTGACATAGACGATGTAAACAGAATCCTCTCAACTTCATACGTAAGTGAAAATTCAAAATTGGTTGTGCAACTGTCTCACAGTTATCCTCAACCGGACGATCCGATATTAGGTCTTTTGAGTATAATAGTGTTGCTGGTGGCTGCCGCAAATTTTTTCAAGCACACCATCATGCTGCTCAAGCAGCGTGGCAGGGCCAACATTGTCAGATATAGTCTTGGCGCAGGAAAGAAAAGCCTGTCACAGATGCTGTTGACTGAGATTGCATTGGTACTTGTATGTTCTCTTGCCATAGCACTTTATCTTTCATTCTACATATGCAATTGGCTTAACAATGCCGCAGAGTTTCTGGACAACATATATTTCAATTATGCTGACATTGCCCTGCTTGACATATTCGGGATTGCCGTCGTTGGACTGGCAGGTGCCTTTGTGTGCCGCATATCGGCCGGTCGTCAGAACAGGTTGCTCAAGCAAAGGATTGTGGCCGAAAGACATGAGAACAAGACAATCAAGCATATTGTAATAGGTCTTGAGACTACGGTAGCCATATGTGCTCTGACTGTTGCGCTGTATTCTTCAAAAAATGCCCCCAGAGCATACAACCCGCTACCCAAACAGGTTAGCCGCAGGATCTTTTATGTGGAGAATAATGAGCAATCAAACATTGAAGAGTTCTATAATATGCTCCGACAGATGCCCCAGGTGGATGAAATCATCACCACAGACGGATCATGGAGGGATTATCCGGGATTCCAGCATGTAAATACCGGAAACGGATTAGAAAATTTCATATTCCTGGGACATGATATCAGATATTTCTCATTCTTCAATATTCCGATAGAATGGCTTGATCCTATACCTCCCGGCAACGGATATCTGTTGGACCGTTACACATATGATGAACTCCTTAGAAACGGTATCGATATGGAGTCATTGAAATTAGCTCCAGATTACAATTCGGACAATAAGATACATGTTTCAGGTATTTTTGACCACCGTATTTGTGACGACCTGTCAGGCTATACAGACCGTGTAAACAGCAAACAGAACGATGGAAATCTGTTTTGGAAATTTTACATGGCGTTTCATTTCTCAGAAAATCCTGATGCGTATCCTAATGAGTTCTTTATAAAATTCGGCAGGAGCGTATCGCCCGCAAAGGCGCAGTCCCTTATCCGGGAGAAATGGAATGAGTTGTATCCCATGTCAACTGACGGACTAGAAATATCCCCTCTTCCTGAGTATGTCGATGATGATTTCAAATACCGTCTCCTGGCCTTCAATCTGGGAAGCATAATCTGCATTTTGCTGGTAATACTGAGCGTGTCATCATCCATATCGGCCGAGACAAACATGCGCCGCAAGGAGGTTGCATTGCGCAAGATCAACGGTGCAAAAGCCGCTGATATCATGGGGCTGTTCATCAAGCCGTACGGCATAATACTGCTTGTATCTTTCGTGATAGGAAGCCTGGCATCGGTGGCATTGATCAAATCAAGTGATATTGATTATGGCAGTGACATTCTGATGATTGCGCTGGTAGCGCTGGTAATGACAGCCCTGGTCATCATGCTCTCCGTCTTCCGCAGGATCCGCTCCATCATGCGCACCAATCCTGCTGAAGTAATCAAGAGCGAATGACACAGTAGGGACGGTTCCTTCCGTGTCATTTTCCCAAA
>JAFYZR010000107.1 GCA_017557345.1 Paludibacteraceae bacterium
GTTTTTCTAATTTCGGCCGCAAAGGTACAAAAATGATACCAATGGGGCCTGCCCCCTTTGGTATGATTATACCAAATATAGTTTTCCCTTTGCAGTATCAGGACTATCGGTTGGGGGATCATCAGTGCAGCAGCGTTAAGCGTAGAGCCTGTCTTACGCTGAAACAAGTTGACACAAAAGTCAACGAAAATGAAGTTTGATGAAGGTTTTATTTCACCAACAGGAAGAAACTATTTAAGTAAGGCAATTAAGGATGAAATTGTCCGAGAATTTTTTCTAGAAGGAGCCAGCAAGAGTACACTGGCAAGGAAGTATAAAAGTTCGTTTGGTGCAATTTCAAGGATTGTCAGTAAATTTGAAGCGGAAAATGAAAAGAGTACGCTTCTAATGAAGAGCAAGCCATCCGACGACCAAACAGAAGAACTAAAAGCGCTTCGTAAGGAAGTTCTAAGTTTGAAGAAACAGCTCCGCGACGAGCAGATGCGTGCCGACTTTTATGAGACTATGGTTGATGTGGCCGAGGGGACATTCAACATTGAGATACGAAAAAAAGCCGGCACCGGACAGTCGAAAGGCTGCACAGAGAAAAAGGATATCCAGTAAATCAGCTCTGTGCACTGGCCGGTGTTACGCGACAGGCCTTTTACAAACGAGATGACGAAATTCTGTTCCGTAGATTGGCAATAGAACAGTTTGTGGTACAATTCGTTAAGAACGTGAGGGATAACAAGGATCCGCAATTGGGTGGAGACAAGTTATGGCGCATATATAAGGACAAAATAAGTGAAGAATACCGTGTAGGACGAGATGCATTCAGATGTATTCTTCATGAGCGTGGTCTGAATATAAGAAGCAGAAAGCGTGCTCCCCGCACTACAGACTCCAGGCATAATCTGCCCACGTATCCTAACCTCGTTAAAGATGTGATTCCAACGCGTCCAAACCAGATATGGGTAAGTGATATCACATATGTTCCCATTGAAGATACCAGAGAACGGCTTGGTTACCGGTTCTGTTTCCTGACGCTGATAATGGATGCCTACAGCAAGCGTATTCTTGGCAGGTATGTTGCTCCTACACTAGAGACCAGTTATTGTTTAAAGGCTTTGGAAATGGCTATTGATACCCTTCCATACGGCTTTGCAGATAAACTTATACACCATTCTGACCGTGGCTGCCAATATGCAAGCGCGGATTATATTGACCGATTAACAAAGAATAATATTACACCCAGCATGACCGAAAGCGGTAATCCCAAGGATAACGCCATGGCTGAGCGTATAAACAACACAATAAAGAACGAACTCCTTCACGGAAAGACATTTACCAGTATGCGTCAGGTGATAGAAGCTGTGGATGTTGCCATTGATTTCTACAACTCAGAGAGACCCCATAGCAGCATTGACTGGCACACTCCCAACGAAGCTCACGAGATGAGCGGTGAGATGAAGCGTCACTGGCATTCCTGGAGGGAAGATGCAATAAGAAAACAACAAACATTGGCTATGTAAAAGGAATAAAGTATTTTTGCCTCGGTTGACCGAGCGACGGCACACCTAGTAATAGGTGTAAACTCATATCAGTCGTAAATTATAGCGACTGACAACTTAAAACAGTCATAATAAATAACCCGTCAACTTGGTTTAGTCGTAAGACAGTAATCTGACAACCAAAATCAGCAAATTACAGCCCTGGAGGATCCCGTTAAGAACGGGGTTTGTTCGAGGAACGTTAGGCCCCCGCATGGGGACTATGAGGACGAGTTCGCCGTTTAGGGTCCGTAGGGGCTCGGAGTAGCTGCGGAACGTTGTCCCCCAATTGACAGTCCTGCGTTGTTTAAGATGTTGATACCCCAAA
>JAFYZR010000108.1 GCA_017557345.1 Paludibacteraceae bacterium
GCAGCTGTAACCGGCAGTCCTTCTTCATCCACCGTTGCAACGACAGTCCTATGGATATCCTCGCTGATGATTTTAAGATAATCTTTCGCTTCCATATACACCGCCTGCTTCTTCTCATTATCTTACCTTGCTCGATTAACCAAAAGTTAAAGATTTATCCAAACCGGAAAATTGCAGTAAATAGTTTCTTCATATCATTCCCCAATATTTCGAAAAACTGAAAGTTTCTTGCTCAAGTATCTTCGTATTATGTGAACTAAACCTTGTTACACAATATTCGGGTATAACCTACTATCCCGACAAAGTTGAATTTGTCTGAATCAGACGATATGTATTATGCTCTGTTGAATTTTTCCTTGGGCTGCTTGCAACGGGGACATTTCCAATCATCCGGCAAATCTTCGAAAGCTACACCATCATGCTCTGCCGGGTCATACACATAGCCGCAGATCGAGCAGACATATTTTCCGGTACCTTCATTTTTTGAGAAATCGACTTCTGCCAGAACGGTAGGTACGGGATTGTCTAGATCCATGACCCTTTTGGCCTCCAGATTTTCGAATCCCTGCGGCGTATGCGTTCCGCAATAGACCGTCGGGTGATTCCGGACAAACTCTCTCACCCGATCCAGTGTTTCGCGGGCTGCGTGAAGATCGTCGAAGACCGTGGACAGCTTGTTTTCATAGAGTGCCTCATCCACATATGTGACATCCCCATGGATCATATAAAACAGGCCGCCAACCTCTATGATGACAATGCTGTTGCCATTGGTATGTCCTTTTGCCTTGATGAAATAGATTCCGTCGCGGATCTTCTGACAAGCCGGAAAATTATAGTATGCGCCATTGGTGAACTGAACGGGGACAATATTCGGAATGCCCTGAAGTTCTGCGGCAGACAGTTCATCTTCATTGACGTATATCTTTGCGTTAGGAAAAGAACGAAGTTCTCCGGAATGATCACCGTGCTTATGGGTCAGAAGGATTGCCGTCACCTGTTCCGGCTTATAACCGAGGGCGGCAAATGCTTCCATGTAGCTGGAGATATCTTTCCCTGTGTACAGGATGCTTTTTTCGTCCGGCACTTCCTCCGGCGTACCTGCGGGCAGTCCGGTATCCACAAGGATCACCTCATCGCCGGTATCGATCAGGTAATTCTGCAAGCTCCCGCGATAGCGTACTTTGGGATCAAACCGATCCATGCCCTCCTCACCGCCAAATACGAACGGCTGTGAATAGAACCCGTCCTTTCTGAATTTTACCGCTTTGATCATCATGTTCGCGCCTCCATTTTTATGATTCTTGATATTCTTCTCCATCACAAATCCCGATTCTGTCATCGTCTATAAAACTGAAATTTACTTTCCCATGTTAGAGCATAAAACTGTTGAATATGCAGATCAGAAGTTTTCCCTGTCGTAAAACTGCATTGCGAGCATAAATTCCTCTTTTGTAACATCGGTTCTCTCCACAAGCGGATCGGGATACTTTATCCCTCCCCTGGCGAAAATAATCTTGGTTATA
>JAFYZR010000109.1 GCA_017557345.1 Paludibacteraceae bacterium
CAGGCGCAGCACCAGGTCCGCCAGCTGGCGGACTTGCTGGAAAGCCGCGGCGCCCGCGTCCGGTTCGCCATCCACCCGGTGGCCGGCCGCATGCCGGGCCACATGAACGTCCTGCTGGCCGAGGCCGATGTCGACTATGAGAAGCTGTACGAGATGGACGCCATCAACGACGACTTCAAGGACGCCGACGCCGTCGTGGTCGTCGGCGCCAACGACGTCCTCAATCCGGCCGCCCGCAACGCCGTGGGCACGCCCATCTACGGCATGCCCGTCCTCAACGTGGACCAGGCGCCCGAGGTGATCGTGTGCAACTTCGACCTCAAGCCCGGCTATGCCGGCGTGGAGAACCCCATCTATACGCGCGAAAAAGGCGTCTACCTGGAATTGGGAGACGCCAAGGAAACCCTCCTGCGCCTGATGGCAGGAATCGCGTAAGGGTCAGCCGGATAGATTCCCTAGAAATCGGCCAGCAAGTCAGAGAGCATCGACTCCATGTCCCGGCCGTCGAGCGGGTTCTTCTCGAAGAACGGCACAGGATGGATGTAGTGGACGATCTCGTCCGTGTTGGTGTCGATCACCACGCAATACAGATTGCAGTCGTAAGGGGTCTTTTTCTCCGGGTTTGAATACGGTTTGTAGCTGGATTCCTTCTTCTTGCCGTCCTTGTCTTTCTTGTCGCTGTTCACCAGCGCGTCGAGGGCGGCGCCGAGTACGTTTCCAATGGCCTCCGAGGTCTCCTCATACCGGATGGCCTCCCGGGAACGGATGTACCCGGAAGAGAAGATGACCACGCCATATCGATGGCCGCTGCGGTCAATCGCGTCGAGGAGGTTACCGGGGACCTTCACTCTGTCCAGGCGGGATGTCGAAACGGAACCGATGCTCTGGATCCACTTGCGGATGGAACGGTCCGCCCGGTCATAATCCATGCCGATGACCCGCGAGAACGGATATCTTTGGGAAGATACGATGGTGGCGATGAGGTCCGCCGCCTCGTCGGAGAGTTCGGCGTCATAAACGGGCTTGTTTTTCCGGTCGTAATAAAGGACATCTGCCACGGGCTCGATGAAGGCATACTCGGGTACGCTCTTCAGGTCAAGATGCTGCGAGGAGGAATACTTGACAGGGCCGCAGGAAGAGAGGGCGACCAGGGCCGATAAGGCAGCTAAAACAAGTCGGATTTTCATAGGGCGTTTGGATATTATTAGTTTTATTCACAAAGATACGCCTTCTTCCCGGATAAACAATTCAGGAAGCTTTTTCCGGTTAACGCCCATAAATCGCCAAAAAGTCGCCTAAAATTGAGATGCAAAAAGAGCTAACCGCTGAAAATCAGACGGTTAGCTCTCAAATAAAGGGACAAAGAGGCATCGTCAATCTTTAAGACAGCCTATCGGAACAACGAGTATACCATCTTCGGCCCGGCGATATGGATACTCTCCGATGCCTGTAAGAACCATCAAGAAGGATGGAGCGTTCATTTTCTCCGTGTCAATCTTTTCCGCCAACTCGGTAAGGGTTTCCACGCCTTCTTTTATCAGTGTCTCGCCTCCCAACTTAATCTCTACTAATCCGTAGGATCCGTTCCTTAAATGGACGACCGCATCACATTCCAATCCTTCCTTGTCTCGGAAATGATAAACATCTCCACCCAAGGAATCTGCATATACGCGCAAATCTCTGACAGCCATCGTCTCGAATAGGAGTCCAAAAGTATTCGGATCGTTCAATAAATCTTCTGGGCCAACACCCAGGGCGGCCACGGCAATGGATGGATCCGTGTAATATCGGGTGTCCGATGTTCGGATTGCTGTTTTGCTCCGAAGATTGGGATTCCAGGCTTTCATGTCTTCGATGACGAATATCTTCTTCAAAGCTTTTACATAGGAAACGATGGTCTCATCGCTGATCCTATGCTGTTCGTTGGCTGAGATATCGGCAAGAATGGTTGGAATTGTAGCCTGGGAACCTTGTTGCCGGGCATAGGAGCGCATGATGCGTTTTGCCCTCTCTTCGTCACGGGAGACTCCGTCTGCACGGGAAATATCAGTTCTTGTGATGGCTTTATAGTATTCATTGGCGATGGTCAAAGCCGCTTTGCGTGTTTTCTTCTTTGTTGCGCTTGGCCATCCTCCGCGGCAAGTCAAATAGGCGAGTTCCTCGATAGAGATAGAAGATCTTCCATCAAGGGTATTGACCCCACGGAACAGTTGGCCAAGCGAGACACTTCCGGAAGATTCACCCGATTCCCAAAGGGACATCGTGCGCATTGTTAGGAAGCCATATCTGGCGGCTCCTGAATGAAATATCTTTTCACTATCGACCGAGACAGCGGATCCTGTCAAAATGAATTGCCCGTCTTCGTCCCGACGGTCCACCTCGTGACGAATGGCATCCCAAAACTTAGGTGCAATTTGCCATTCATCAATCAGTCTCGGTGTTTTCCCGGCCAATAGGAGTTTAATATTGGTATCAACCAACTGCAGATAGGTATCCATTTTATCTGGATCATCCATATAAAGCACACTGCCTGCTATTTGTTCTGCCGTCGTAGTCTTGCCGCAGGCTTTTGGACCTTCAATTAGGATAGCGCCCATTGCGTCTAATTTGTCACGGAGGATGCTGTCTGCGATTCTTTTTTTGTATTCCATATAATGTCTCTATCTACCGGACAAAGATATGAATTGGAAATGAAACAAACAAGGAAATTTGGTTGTTTGGCGGAAAATCGTTTGGTTATTTGGCAAGATTTTGTTTGGTTGTTTGGCGATAGATTGCCTCACAAAGCTGGAACTCCGTCTGGACTTCTGCTTGACAACAGGTCGATGTTTGCCAAATGTTTGCCAAGTAAAGAAAAAGATGCCGGACAGTTTACTGAAACAATACTGAAACAAAAATGTCCGTTAGTGGCTTTATATGGCAGTATTAGGCGTCGTCTCCGCCATTTTTCTTGGCTGCTTTTTCCAACTGCTTTACGGTATCTAGATAAGCCTGCTCCACAGGAGAAAGGGTTTTGACCTGATACTTTCGATACTCTTTTGCTGCTTTTTCTAATGCCTGCTGATGACTTACTGAACCGGCATCCATGAGGAGTTGTTCTCCTGTGCCGCTCAAGATTCCGTCCAATTGTTTGATGTAATCTTTCATATACATCGGCCGATGCTGAATAGCTACTACTCATCGCGTGAGGAGCGTGGTTGTTCGGTTTTTCCGAACAACCACATGACTTGGTCTCTTTTAAAATCAAATTAGAGCAATGTTATAATGGAAGGATAATTATGCGTAGAATAATCGGAAATACCGATTTTTCTACGCATAATTGGCTCCTTCATCATAAACCGTTACAGCATTAAAAACAACCGCCTTGCAGATATCTACAAAGCGGTTTTAAGGTGCTCCGGGCGGGATTTGCAGAACACTGCGGACGCTCCGTTCCCGACCAGGACTGAGGTCGCGACACGCTGGCGAGGAGACGATGGATAAGGAGATGAGCATTTGGTGAAGAATAATCAAAGAAGTTATGGGAATCCCATTTTATGTGGTACAAAGCCTGCTGGATGATAAGCAAAATGACAGATTGTCAGATAGTTGAAGCCGGAATAGTGTTTGATGTATGGTTCTTAGAATAGACTCTTAATCCTATGATGACTTTTGATTTTCAGTTGGATAACAAGGGATATATTAAAAAGCGTGAAAGCTTTGATCTGGAATTCAAACAGAATTTTCAGAGAGATGATATTGCAAAATATCTTAAGACCCTTGTTGGTATGGCAAATAATAAAGGAGGACAAATAGTATTTGGCATTCAGGATTCTCCCCACATTCCATTAGGAATGACAAATTCCAAATTTCGGGAATGTGATCCTAAAGATATTGATAGTGTTCTTCGAGATTATTTCTCAAGTGAAATAATATGGTTTTCTTCTATTGTATCAATAGATGGGAAAGAGTTCGGTATTCTTGCCGTCGAAGAGCAGGAAGAAAAACCTGTTCTCTGTAAAAAGAGTAAGGCTGGATTGTTTAGAGAAGGCGCTGTATATTATAGATATCGTGGAGAGACCAAAGAGATTGCATATACTGAATTGAAGAGAATACTTGATAAAGAGCGTGAGAAAGAACGCCTATTCTGGGTGCATAATATTGAGCGAATTGCCATGATTGGCCCCAAAAACGTTCAGATATTAGATACATACAAGGGGGAACTCGATGTTGGCACTCAGAAGATCCTAATAGACAAAGGAATTATCGATAAAATCAAATTCATTCAAGAAGGGCACTTTACTGAGAAAGAAGGTCAAGGTGCGCCTACTCTCCGCTTGATTGGAGATGTCCAGGGCCTTGATACTAATACAATGATTATTAGGCCGGATTCAATCTATCCTCTCACAACAAGTGATTTGGCTGAGCGTCTTAATCTTAACAACTACCAGCTGCAAGCTGTTCTTCACACCCAAAATGTTAAGGAAAAGCCCAGATTCCATACAGCCATTATGCATGGTGGGAAAAAGAAGATCCCGATACACAAATATAGCGAAAGTTTAGTTGAAGTCCTGCAACGCTTTCTAAGCATCGAAGGGAAACTTCAAGAATGTCTTGACAAGTACAAGGCTTTTTGCCAAGAAAGAGCAAAGATTAATCCACGAAAAAAGCGTAAACGGTTTTGACAATCATGGCGTACTAGAAACCATATCCTTTTTAAGCGATTTCAGACATGTTGACAACCAGGAATCGGGAGTATCGCCACTGCGATGTGGGAAACCTAGTGTGGACCCTCCCGGCTGTCTCTTCCAAGATTGCCGTCAAGATTGAGACTATCGAGGCAGCATAAAGACAGAAGTAGCCCAGAGACATGAAAAAGATTAAGAAAGGTGATAGATTATTTTGACGGTCTCGTTTAGAACGGCTTCATTCGTTTTGACTTGCTTTATTGCCCTGGCGGTCTTGACCATGGATTGAGATTCTCAAGAGTCTTATTTGAATCCCCACTGCTTCTTCTTTGAAGTGGGGGTTCCTTCTTGTTGGAGTAAAAAGGTGACCAAATTTGGTGAATACTACTCCAACGATTGCAGATGGTGGTCTCCACTTGAAAAGGAGAAGTGCTTGTACGGGTCCATTGACTGGACCCGTACAAGCAAAAATGGCGGAAAATGCTTGCAAGGGTCCAAAGGATGGACCTGTACGAGCAATTGAACAACAATCGGAGCGAAGCGACTGAGCCGTCAGGCGAACGGCGGCTTCTGCCGCCGAGTCCCTCCCCCGAGGGGAGGGATTTAGGGAGGGGGTAACGTGGAAGGGCCCTTTGGGCACCAAAAAAGACCGCAACTTGCGGTCTTTTTTGTGTGCCCCGGGCGGAGATAATGGAATCGTTGGCTATCGTGTATTCTTGGTGGCTATCGAATAGATTGATTTCCAGAAGGTTAGATTGATGATAGATGTATTCAAAAAACTCCACGAAAAAGGTGACCAAAAGTGACCAAATTCAGGGAAGGTGACCAAAAGTGACCGATTTAATTGTGCCCTGGTTTGGAATCCTGTTGGCTTATCAGTCGACCGACGAGCAGAGCAGCCAGACGAAAAGGAAGATTAGAGCGATAATGGCTCCGATGAACATGGATTTATACTCTTTTTTCCAGACGACTTTCTCGTATTGCTTGTCGCTGTCATCCTTATGACAGAGGCTTTTTCCGGAGGCTTCGTCAATGGCCGCCAAAAGAGCTTTTTTCTTGAATTTATAATCATTCAGGGGAACGGGCACTCTTTTCCCTGACTTGAGAACAATAATCAGATAAGGATATCGAATCGGCTGGGTAACCGTGCCATCCAATCTTCCTTCAATATAGCAGTGATCGATCTGATACCATTTGTAATCCACCCCCTTCACTTGATGGATTCCCCATTCATCGATGACAAGGTCGTTATCTTTATCAGTCCTGTAAAAGTATAGTCCCCCAAAGAACGTTAAGCCCGTAATAACGGCAAGCCCCCAACTTTTAGGGGCGATAAAGGCCAGGACGGTAAATACCAGGAAAAGAATCCCTGCTATCCATAATGATCCCTTGTTATACTTGAATCGTGTTTCCATTCTATTAGAATGCGCCTCTGATCCTAATTAGGTCACTTCCGGGTCCTGACGAGCAATTTGGCGGACAGGACAGCCAGCCAGAAGACGGATAAATCCATGGCCAGGACGGAGAGGTTATTTCTCACGATTAACCATTGGCTGGCATCCGGATAGAACGCCAAAGTGGCAAAGGCAGAAATAGTAAGGAGGGGATAGATGCTCAAGACGGCCAGGCAAAGATAGGCAATGGCTATGATTCTCTCGGCTTTCCGGAACTTGAAGTGAATACGGCATAAACGGCAGATGCAAGTTGCTATCGCTGCTAAAAGACTGGTAATAATGAATAACCCTACCAGGCAATCGACCAGATCGAACGGACTGCCAAAGAAATCCTCAGCCCAGTCCTTTGCAAAGCCGCCGGCAAAGAAGAAAACGGCAAGCCCAATGATCAGGATGCAAAGGATGTCGAGAAGTATTTGATTGATTCTCATAATTGGTGTCCCTGTTCATTTCTTTCCCGGCGAAGATAGCCACATTTCTCCACATCTCCAAAAGCGACCAAAACAACCACCAGTGCGAGGCGGTCCACAATTTTGTGGTCCACAATTTTGTGGACCAAAAATAATGCACTATATTTGCAAAAAAATAAAGACTTATGAGCAAGCCCTTTGTATATGGAACCGCTGTCTTTGGAGAGAACTTTACCGATAGGAAAGCTGAGAC
>JAFYZR010000110.1 GCA_017557345.1 Paludibacteraceae bacterium
CCATGCCAGACGGCCTATCTCTTCTCCCCACAGGATTACTTTCAGTGAACTTGTCATATCAGTCTACTACCTATTTGTGTGACGTATTCTCTGAGCCTTCTTCTCGTCCCTGCGAACAAGGTAAGGTGACTCAGGCAACTCTGGCAGCACATCGTCCAGTGCATTCACCTGACCGACCACCCTAAGAAGCAAGATGAAGGTGGACAACGACAGATTGCCTGCCGTACCATTCTCAAACTTGTGGATGGTGGTCAAACCGATGCCTGACTGCTCTGCCACCTCCTTCTGAGTGAGATTGCAGCGCATCCTGTAATCCTTGAACCGTGAACCAAGCAACCGGACCAGTTCAGGCGTAGAATATTCATATAAGTCTGCCATATTTGAAATGTTTATAATTCAACAAACTGATATTTATATATCGTTTCTATTATTTATCTTCACTTTATTAATATTTAATGCCGCAAAATTACGCATTATTTTCCAATCAAACAAACTTTTTCGGGTAAATATGCGATTCTGGAGGCCACTTTTAACATTCGACGTTGTAAGAGAGGTTTTCGGTCAAGAAAAAAAATCAGGTTTAAGGTTTAGGGGTAACCATGTATATATACATGCCTTCATAAACTCAATCAAGCGTACCTGAACTACGCAATGGGTTTAGTTTACCTCTTATATGTATATAAGTCTCTTTAAACTTAAACCTAAACCCATAAGACCAACCTGAGGCGATTTTTTCTTTTGACCGAAAAAGTTGCAGCTAAAAAATATGTCTCAATTCGATTTGATTTCCAAAATTATTATGTAACTTTGCAGCAAATTAGCACGCAGAAATGTCAGATAAGAATGAACAAAATGGTTATAAACCCGTTAAATTTGCTTAAATCTGAGTCTTCAAAATTCAGTCAAGAATCCGCTAAAAAACGGATGAAAACAGGTCGAAAACGGTTAGAATCCGCTCATAATCAGAAGACGGTTTTAACACAACAGCCTGATTATCAACGGATTACAAGATTTTCTATCCTATTTCTACCTTATCTCTGTAAGTATCTGATTATCAATTAGTTACAGTTCCTGCGTGGGCAAGTGACCTGAAAGCTGCAGAGGAATCTGCAGTTTCACACCAAACGAACGTCCCATGTTACAGATACCTGGACCGTCGGCATATTTCAGACGGCTCAGATGCGACTGATAGGCGCGATTGGTAAAGTTGGTAGCCGAAAGATAGACAGATGCCACAGTGCGGTTATGCCAACGGATATCCGTACCTGCCGACAGATTAAGCAGTGTATATGAGGGTGTAGCCGTCTCTGTGTTGTAGGCCGTATGGGCATGACTCTGACACAGATAGCATATCATACCCAGCGATACGAAGGTATTAGTCAGCGTCCGGCCATCGCGGATAATATCATAGCGCAGATCGCTATTCCAGCGAGGAGCTGGCGTAAAGGGCAGCCAACGGTTCTCCTCAGGCTGGTGCAACTGTCGGGCATTGACATAAGAGAAACTATTCTCAAAATGCAGCACTTCTATGGGGTGCACATCCACCATTGCCTCGAAGCCTATCAGCCGTGCAGTACCCTGCCGATATTGATAGAGATTTTCGGCCGAACGATCCACATCAACGCTTGTCAGACGTTCCAGAAAGATGTAATTGGAAATATGGTTGGCGAAGAGCGAGAGCTGCGTGGAAATGATTTCCGACGAGTAATCAATACCCAGGTCCAACTGCCAGCTATGCTCCGACGACAGCTGCTGATTGCCAATCTCATAGCGGAAGGTGCCCTCGTGCTCGCCGTTAGAGCCTAATTCGCTGAGGTTGGGCGCACGAAAGCCTTTCGACAGGTTCAGGCGCATGTTCAGCTTGGGAGTGATGTTATAGATAGCCCCAACAGAGCCCGTCAGTCCCTGGAAGTTACGAGTAAAGTCGGCGAAGCGCAGTTCCCCATCATCCTCCTGTTCATAGCTGTGCAAACGGCGAATGTCATAGCGCAGGCCACCACTCAGTGTCAGACGATCCAGCTGACGAGTGACAGAGGCAAATACGCCCGCATCAAACAGTTTATAAGAAGGAATCAGGAATTCCTCACCAAGATTCTCCGAATACTGCC
>JAFYZR010000111.1 GCA_017557345.1 Paludibacteraceae bacterium
GCACCGCATAAGTCTGCGGCCCCTCCGTGCTGCTGATGCTGTTGATCGGATTCTGCTTATACTCTCCGTTCGTTGCATTCATCACCCGGAAGGTCTGCGTGTCCGGTCCTTCCACCGCATATGTCACGGTGAATGTCGCAGATGTTGCCAGAATACTGCTTGGCAACAATGAACAGATTAATGCCAAAACTATTATTATCGAAAATACGCGTGACGGTATTCTTGTCCGCATAACTATACTCCTTTTTGGGGATAGGTGGGTGGACTATACAGTCCACCCACCAAATAATAAAGCAATTTATGAGACAGTTGTGTGAATTACATAGAATGTATTTGCATCATTGCCAAACGTCAAGTAGCCATTCCATGCTGCCATACCTTGAAGCGCAAAGTTGCCGCTGCCAGTATCCCAAACGGGCGAAGCAGTATAACCATTACTGGAACAACTATAGCAGTATCCACGTCCCCCTGTCACATTGGTAGTAAAGAAAATATAATCAGTCCCACTATTCGTATAAATAATAACAGAGGCTTGGACTGGAAGAGTAGTAATGGTATTAGGACTGCTCTCAGTAAGTTGGGTCATACTGGAACCAGATGTAAAATCGTAATTGATTTTAAAAATGCCTTTGTAATTAGTACCATAAGAACCAATATACACATAGCCAGAGCTGGATATTACGGGAGTGGACGTAGAACACCCCTTTGTGGTGGAGGAACCAATATAAGCATAGGCAATCGTCCCATCAGAGATCTTGTATCTCCATAGATACCCACCCTGACTAGTAAAGAAGAGATACCCATCATAATAGCAAACAGAAGAACGTACATTCCCTGGATTGGTGGCAGTGCTGGACAGATTAGTCTTTGTTACAGAGGTTCCGAAACTCGTTACTGAGCTCTTATAAAACTTGCCGCCATCGCCTCCGAAGTAGACATAATTCCCATCCGAATAAGCGCC
The DNA here is from genome assembly GCA_017557345.1 of Paludibacteraceae bacterium. GTDB lineage: Bacteria > Bacteroidota > Bacteroidia > Bacteroidales > Paludibacteraceae > Colicola. The sequence goes on from JAFYZR010000111.1 coordinate 962, forward strand.
AGCCCAGTAAAAATGGTTATCGCCTTGATAAGCTTTTGTATTTGTCGAAGTGTTGGTGTTAGTCAGGTCAACCTGATAGTAATACTTGGAACCATTGTATGTGCCAAAATAGAGATAGTTCCCGTAAACATAGAGCGGAGTGTTAATCTGACCACCATAAGTAGCTACAGCAACATTGGAACGATAAACTGTCTTATCGCGGTTGTAAGCCTTTATGCCCGCTGTCTGATGGCAGAAAGACACATAATCAATAATAACATCTGCACCGCTTACAGAAACGGTGACCGTATAATTCCCCGTAGCGTTGACCTTGTCAGTGTGTATTTCTTCCACGGGCACCCAATCATTGGCAGACGTAACTGTTATGGTCTTCAAATTATCCGTAGAATTGTCGGGCCTCTTAATCGTATAAGTTACAGTTGCGCTGGTTCCATTTGTAGCCAACTTGAGGCCGGAGGTCAACTGCGTTGATATGGTTCCGGAAGTCGTATTATTGAAAGATTGGGAAATATAATCACCGCTAGGAATGGTTACATAGCTCGTTTCATCAGAAATGCCAACAGTAATGAATGCATTAGTTGAAAGTGTCCAATCGGAGTTGGAAGTAAACTCATTGTTCTGGAGGAACCAGTAATAATCAGTTGCAGCAACATAAATTACCCCATTCGTCGAATCCAGGTAGGGTGTTGATAACTGATTACCGCCAGTAGTTGAAGAAATCTGTTTGCTCCATACAGTCGTGCCATCATTGCAGTTAATCTTAGAGAGCTGCGTTCCCTTACTACGACCGTTATAGGTAACATAAGCATAGGTAGTGCTTCCCACTGTTTCCATCACGGGAGTTGTGTCTACCCCAGACCATCCGCCGCCGCTAAAATTGAGCGTTGGGTTCGTAATTGCGGGAGACGGGCTGATCGGAGGAACCGCATCAGTGATTCGCCCATTATGGTTGTCATTGCTCTGATACTGATTCCACGCAGCGTAAACGCCAATGGACAGTACCATGACGAGGGCCAGGACGATTGCCAAGATTCTGCTGGTCTTTTTCATCGTTTTCTCCTTTCAAAATGTTCTTTTTTGGTTCAGCCACTCCAGAGCAAGACCGCGGTTGGCTGATCCGCGGCTTGTCACAGAACTGATCCGCTTCTCGTTCGTTCCCTGAACTCGTCAATGCATAGCAACACGGAGAATCAATATTCTGTTGCAGTCATTTGCGCTGATCCAAGTAAATCCGTTTTGCGTTTCCGCACGGTTGGATCGCAGTAAATCCCACCGCATACGCGCTGATCCTGACTGTCCCGCTGACAGCTGTTCCGGCGTAGGAACTAGCCCGTACAAGCGCTGATCTCGGTCACTAAACTTGCTGAATTTAACAGGGCACAATCGGGGAACGGACATTCTGTTATGAACAGTCCAGGCTGCTGCCAAAACACCTTGTCTTTCGGACTTCGGGGAACTGCGTTCCGACATAAGCCTTGAACTGATTCATCCAAATAGGATTGCCTTTTGCTTCTAGATAAAGCATTAACTCATGCTAGAATGTGCGCTCAAAAGGGCATCATTGCAGTGACTATTGGTCACACCCGATCAAGCTCTTTGATGACCGCTCGGGTAGCAACCGGGCGGATATTTGTCTTGTGCGGACTAACGCTCATATGCGTCTTGTTTGATCAGCTTTAGCCAACCGTCTTTTTTGTAATGCACCCAGGTTAATTGCCACTCCGCTTCTGCAGGTCCCAAATACGTCGTGAAAACTACACATCCGCATACGCCCTACTTTTCCATGCATGTACGCTTTGCCGAACTCTTCTAGCCCAGCAGGAAATGCATTGCAATCTGGACCTTGACAATTCCATATACAGAGGCGAATCGTTCTCAGTATCTCCACAACGCCGATTACCCATTGCTTCCCTCTTTCCTTTCGTACATGACGTATCACCGGTTCCTTCACATCGCTCTCCCCTCCCATGACCCGGACGGCTGTCCGTTGCCGTCCGGGCTGGGAAAGGAGTGTGCAAGAGGTGCGTGCAGAGAGGTAACCTTATTCCGGATAGTTCTTCTGCTCTTTCTCTTTTTCTGCTTGTAAAACCTGCAGCAGATTTGTCTGCTTATCCTTTGCGATCCTCGCCATTTTCTTTTCCGCCCGCAGCGCTCGGCGTTCCATGAGAAACGCTTCCTCCTCCTGCTGCTTCATACGCTGGAGGACAATCTGCCCCTGCTTAATGCTCACCGGCATGTATCCCAGATTCCGGGCCAGCATCCTCCAATCTCCGAGTCTTTTTTTCAGGTATTCACCTCCGGGGATTTCCAGCGGGTGAGGCATCCTGCCAAACGAAGCTGCATTTCTGCGGACGTATTCCCGAAGTTCCTCATCCGTATCCTCACTATGTTCCTGGAGGAAAACCTGATCCCGCTGTTCCAGGCGCATTTTCAGACGCTTTGCGATCTGTCGCTCCCGCCATGCATCTATGTCTACGTTACGAGAGGGATCCCAGTTGACCCTTTTCTTTCTGTTTTCCATACGATGACCTCCTGTTTTGGCGCAAGGCAAAGCAAAAAGGTCGCATCGGCACAAAGGTGCCAACACGACCATAATCTGCAATATGCCCTGCTCCCTGCCATTAGGCAGTTTGCAGTTCATTCGTCATCGTCGGTCTTCTGACTTATGCGTTTGGGTGTGCGTTATGCGCACCTGCGGATGCAGCTCAGCCTTCTCAGGGCAATGCCCCAATGACCGGATCACTCCTCGAGCCACACCCTCCCGCAATTACAGCTACGAAAGGTCGTATCCCGGACTCCCACCGGATTTCCTAATCACCGCTCCTGCCTTCCGGCAGCCTTTAAGGGTGACACGATGCCTTATTCACTTATCTTTGCTTTTGTTTCCTCGTCGTTTCTGCGGTCTGATTTTTGGAACAATAGGAATGTAGATCGCGTTGCTCCCAGCCAAGTAATACTCGAATGACTTTCTGGTGTCGTCTACCTCATAGTCTGAATCCGGCAGCCACTGATGCAACGCAAAGAACCAAGTGGCACGTATATCCTCGCACAGAATGGTATTATCGCTAGTGCTTTCCACAGGAAACACTGCAAAAGATCCACCAGGTATTCTTTCCGAATCCATCAGTTTCGGTATGTATTGGATCCGCTTCACCGGAGCGCCCATGATATAAACCTGCTGACCGTCTCGTACAGACCAAGTAGCAACCATGTCGCTTCCGCCGCCGATCCTGGCATATTCCCGTGAACTGACTTTCGGAAAATCTTGTGTGATCCAGTATGCGCCTGTATCCTCCGGATTAAACCCGTCGTCCCCTGGAAACACGTATCCGACAATATAAAACGGAACGTGCTCCGTGATCTTGGGTTCCGGCATCAGGCATTTTCCCTTAGTCTTGGCAAACTCCCAAGGGGTGATTCCATAGACCGATTCAAAAGCCCTGGCGAAACCGCTTACCGTGCCATAGTCGCACTTGTCTGCTTCATCTTCGATTCGGGCTCCGTTCCTGAGATTTCGCGCCGCTTTCTGCAGTCTACGAATCCGGACATGCTGCTCAACCGTATAACCTCCGAATTCAGTAAAACTGCGCCACAATCCCGACTTAGAAAGCCCCAGAACGAGCGCCAGTTGGTCTGCATTTAAACCCTTCTCGTATAAATGTTCCTCAATATACCGCTTGCCTTCCTTGACTTTCTTTCTGATCTCATCTGCATCCCGCACAGTTCTTACCTCATTTGCGATTCTAGCATATTTCCAAACGCAGTATTAAATCCCAGGATTTCAAATCTGATTCCGAAAAATTCTATTTTTCTCCAAAAATTTCACCACGCTGCCAACGATTTCAAAATAAATTCCGATTTTTTCAAAAATAATTCCAATTATTCTTAATCAGATTCCGCATTTTTCATAATTGATTCTCAGAATTCCAAAATGGTTATTAGTTCCAGAAAAAGCAACCGGGAATCGCCGCTGTGGAGGTCCACAAACGCGGGATTCCCGGTTAATTGCATCATAATTATACACGGGCTTTACTTGCCTGTGTTAATAACACGAGTAATGCGATAGGGTGGTAAGTCTTCTGACTTGCGATAGGGCGGCATAGCCGCCTGCGGGATGCTCCCTCCCTTCCCACATGACACCAGCAGTCATGCAGTGGTAGCCTTTTGGCTCACATCCATCCAGATGCTTCGGGGATCCCTCACGCTTACAGCGCCGGGAACGCGGGGCCTCTCACCCCATTCCGTCTACGCCCACCCCTGACCAATGGTCTTTACGAGGAGGACGACCTTTCCCTATTGTATTCAGTTATCGATTACAAACATATCCAGTTATTCTTCTACTTTGTTCATTCCCTGAGAACGGCAAAAAGGGACATCTGCAGATAATTTTCTTGAAGAGAGTCGGTGCAGTTTCTACTTTTTCGGATAAAACCGCAAAAAATGGGGAGACTTATACTGGAATAATCCCAGATCCACGCACGCCTTTCGTGAAGCATCCCCCTCGGTGAGATGCCGAAAAGCAGTTTTGAGGATCAGAATTAGGTAAAGTATAGCAGAACAAGGAGCAAAGTCAACTGTTTTTGCTCTCACACATGGGGATGACATGGGAATCTTGTCGAATGTCATGTCTTCAAAGACGACAAAACATCTGCTTTCGACATACTTCTCACATGTCTTTAAGAACAGAAGAATTTTCGGTGTCAGAACTCTGGTCACAGAAGAAGGAGGCTGATTTGCGTTATGTCACGAAAAGGTGAAAACATTTTTAAACGAAAAGACGGTCGTTGGGAAGGACGATATATCTCTGGCAGAAGGCCGGATGGAAAAGCAAAATACACATCGATATATGGAAAAAGTTACCGTGAAGTTCGGGCTCTTCTGGAAAAACGGAAGGGAGGAAGAATCATGCCTCTCCCGCCGCGTGGACTCAACGTCAAAGCGCTCATGGAAACGTGGTTGTCCATGCGCAGGACTTTGGTAAAGGAATCCTCGTATCAACGCTATGAATCTCTCATCAATCGGCACATTCTTCCCCATCTCGGAGGTATCCTGTTCAGTTCCTTGACAGCGAGCATTTTGTCCAATTATGTTCAAACGCTCTTGAAAAACGGTCGAACAAACGGCACTGGCGGGCTTTCAGAGAAATCAGTATGTGACATTATGTGCATTGTTTTTTCTGCGATTCGACTCGCAGGAAAACTCTATAACATTAGTGTCGAGCCGCTTTTTGATGTAAAACTCCCTCCGGTCAGAGAAAAGCATATCGATACGCTGGGTAATAGTGAGTACGAGATTCTGACGCGATGCGTACTCGAAGCTTTCGACGTGTACGGCATGGCTTATCTACTGGCACTAAATCTCGGGCTGCGTTTAGGGGAAGTCTGTGGCTTAATGTGGTCAGATCTTAATTGCACGGAATATTTGATCACTATTAATCGTACGACAACACGCATTAAGATCGGTAATCGCACACAGTTGATTGTACAACCGCCAAAGACTGAAAACTCTGTCAGGACAATTCCCGTTCCAGTAGAGCTACTTTCCCTGCTCATGAAACTGAAGGGTAATTGTTCCGAGGATGCTTATATTTTAAGCGGAAGCAGAACGGCTCCGAAAGAGCCTCGGACTCTGCAGGCTCACTTCAAACAATTTCTGAAGGACCATGGATTACGTGATATTCATTTTCATACGTTACGACACACATTTGCCACAAGATGGATAGAATCTGGCTACGATTTGAAAACCCTGAGTGAAATATTAGGGCACAAGAACATTAAAACAACCATGAAGTACGTTCATCCTTCAATGCAGTACAAAAGAGACGTCATGGAAGCGGTTACTGTTCTTCCAATGGTTGTATGACGGCTTTTGCTGTCAGCATTATGGTCAAAAAGATATAGCAAAGCCTTACAGCACAACGGTTTCTCCACGAAATGCGCAAAGGGGGATGCTTCACGAGACGCATGTACTCTCGGCAATGTTTTTCCGTACAGATTTTTCCTCAAAAACACCTGACAACAGAAAAAAGCCCAGGGAGGTGTACCGTTTGGAAAAGGCCGAGAACCCTTCAGCTGAAGAACTCAGTCAGCTGGTGGACTCACTATATCGGAAAAACGCCAAGCAACTTGTCGAAAAGGCACAACGCTGCGGCTGCAGTCCGGATTATGCCGAGGATATTGTTCAGGAGGTTTTTCAGGTTGCCGTAGTAAAATCCGCAGACTTATATGCTTCCGAGAACCCTGTTGGCTGGCTGGTAAAAACACTGCGCAACCGTATCGGACACAACTATAGAGCAATGCAATATGCGCAAAGGCTGAAAGCAGACATGGAGAAGCATTACAGTGATCATTACGAGGATCAGCCTGATTTGAAAGATCTGTATTCCGGTCTGGTCAGCGATGAAGAACTGACGCTACTTATTCGCTTTTATGTTGAAGGGTATTCCATACGATCACTCGCTGACAGCTTGAATATCAGCTTTGAAACCTGCAAGAAACGTATACAACGTGCAAAAGCTCATTTTTACCAAGCATATAAGGATCTTATGGAAGACACCTGAATCATCTTTACCTTTACAATAATTTCTTAACCGGATGTCCCTTTTTACCTTTCCCATGGAATGAATAAGGTGAAGGGGGTGATTCTGTTGCCTGAAAAGGATGCCGAAATTATGACGCCCTATGAGGATTATTCCGTAGAAGAACTGAAAGAAGCCTATAAAAAGCTTTTCTTCCTGTCAGATCTCAACGATGCGGATTTGGAGGAGATGGACACAATCCTTGCCCTACTGCAGGAGAAGGATCCGTTGCCCCCGACCCGCAGCGTTGATGAACTGCGGGAAGAATTTTATTCTGTCTATTTGGAGAACCAGGCCGAACTCGGCATCCGCAACAATTCGGATTCCGAGGAGGTGGTCAATGCAGGATCAGAGCCCGGTGTGATAGTAGAGCCTCCTGCAAATGTGAGTGCCTTGCCAAGTTCGCCGAAGCGTTATCGGAAGTTGCTTCGTGTCGGATTGGTCGCCGCTGTATTGGTGGCAGTTTTAGCCGCAGTAACGGTTACCACTGCAGCGCTTGGTTATGACCTTTGGGGCTGGCTGCCGATCTGGGGCGAGGAAGAACTGCACTTCGAATCAGAAACACCGCGGCAGGAACCGACTGAGGTCGTGTTGCAGAATATCCCCATGGTATTGGCCTCGTTTGGTATCAACGAACCACTATATCCTAATTGGCTGCCTGAAGATTTGGCGCGGACAGAAGTACAAATCATAGAAGATCCCCTGTTTTTGCATGAAGAGTTCAAGGGGGATGACCGTCATCTTACTATCACCATCTCGCGTACTTCTGGCTCTGAAACGGCGGTTTATCAAAAAGAAGAGGACCCACCGCTGGAATACATAGCTGGAAACAATGTCGTCCATTACATTATTGATAACACAAACGAAACGACAGCTGTTTGGTACACAAAGAGCTACACGACGTTAATCGTAGGAAACATTCCCCTGGAGGAAATGAAAAGAGTCATTAATTCTGTCTATGAGGTTAATGAATGAAAAAAAGTATTATTCGAATAATCGCCTTGATTCTCATACTGACTTTACTCCTGTCTACTTCGGCTTTTGCTGCTGTTAATGCCAGTGCATACATTGCTGCTACGAGTGCATGGATCACCCGTGATGGAAACACAGTAAAGGTAAACTTTTACATTGTAGGAACGAACACCATGGATCTGATCGGGGTGAAATACGTATATCTTTATGAATTGAATGGAAACACCTGGAGTTTGGTAAAAACTTTCAATTACACGAACCCCATATATGCTGCAACGATGATGAACTCCAATTCCAGCGCAAAAGCAGCCTACCTTTCCTACAATGGCTCTTACGGAAAGAGCTACTATGCTGACTGCCGATTCTACGCGGAAAAGGACGGCGGCAGCGATACTATTCCCCAGAATACCCCAACCTCCTATGGCGGGACGCTCCCGCCTAGTCCCTAATCTCTTTTAAAGCAACTATCCCCGGTCGAGTAAAACTCGGCCGGGGATAATTCTTTATTGAGTCGTTTTCTCCTTCCTGCTGTCTCTAGTCCGTTCTATGCTGACCGGTATATTTCACAGAGCGAAAAGCCCGGCGCTCGAATCTTCGAGAGCAGGAAGTCAGCCAGTTGGGCTATGGCGGTTTGGAGGTGCGTTAGGTGGAGTATCCGCCTTGATACAGAGCATCCTGCGGAAAGGCGCATCCCGGGATGGACAAACAGAAAAGCCGGCTTGGCGTATTAACTCATGATTCTCTCCTGCTTCCAGTTGATCCAGGGCCTTTTTACAAAGGTAATAAGCCAGCATCAACACAAGGCTATCAAAAAGGAAGAACAAGAGCCCAATCTACAGGGTGTCACCATTTCTCTGATGATCCAAAGCAGATACATGAATGTGCATCCTCCCTCCTATCCGCAAAATGGCGTCTGCCCAAGCTTCTGATATTTCTGATAAAGAATCTTTGTAACCTCTCTGCTTACCGCTGCCCTATGACAGTCGGGGAGTACGTTTTATACCAGAGTGCGTTTTACAAAGAAAGTGCCTATTATATCTGTCCCCGCTGCGATGTCACCCTGGATCGGGAATACCAGACCTTCTGTGACCGCTGCGGCCAACGGTTGAACTGGAAGCATATCACAAAAGCTAATCTTCGCTGCATGCATTAGGAAACATTCCGCAAGACTATAACCGGCACTTTAATTCTTTTTCTGCCTAAGAAAAAAAGCTCGAAATGTGTCCCTTTTTTGCTTTCTGGTGCAATATATATATTGAAGGGACATCAGCCAAGATGTGAAAGCAAGATAAGAAAGCTTCAAAACCAAAGTGCTCGTTTTTTCGACCTCAACTCTATGGTATCTATGTGGTGCAAAGTGTTCATCACTAAGCCCTTTCGAATAACCCCGCACTGTGGTTCATTTCTTGACAGAGTAGGCAAATACTGTTATTTTATGTTTACTCTTGTCTCTTTGATCAGACATTCTTAGAGCGGGGTGGTTTCATATGGCTGACTTGTTCGAGGAATACTTCCAAAAGAAACTGAAAAATGCATACAATGCCCTGCACAAAAAGGCATTGGATTTGGAAAACCTCGTAGCCGACCTTAAAACAACGTATGCGGCTTCCAGTCGTGATTTTAGAGGCGATACTCTTATTCCGCATTCTGCAAATTACATAGACACCAATGATGAACCTATCAGTGTCATTCGTGATGATAAAGGGACGGAACTATACTCGATAGTGTATCGCTGGAATCAGAATTTTACCTCAGATCAGTGCAACGAGTTTATTGCTGACGGATTAACACGCCACGCAACTATACCCGTTGGCACATCGTTAGACCGGCTTGGTTCGACTCGCGGGCGCTTTGTTTGTCTGCGCGAAGAAAGCGCTGTTTCTTCTGTCGAGTCCAGAGCAATCCCTTACGAATTTCTCGAAGGATCTCTTGTACTCGAACCATCTTACCATCACTACCGGGTTATAAAAGAAATTTCTGAAGAGGCAATCATTACCAGTATCGAGAATGATATACACAACGAGGTCTTTCCTGATGATATATCGCGCAAACGTGCTGTTGAACTCGTAAAGAATAGAGGGATTATCGTAGGAATAACTGCACCTGTAACTGCATTTGAATGTCAGGGTATAGGCGGAAGCAAGCAGTACCGTCTTCCCATTTCGATATATTATTTTATTGCCTTTGGTTTTCTTCATGAGGTAGAAAAATAAACAGGAAGAAAGATGTGTCCTACTATGGCTAACAAGTATTTAATTAATAGTGATCTTTTTGTCAAAAACTTCTCTTCAGCTCAATACTTCGATAGTTTAGCATACTGCAGACGCCCTGATACTGTGGGAATAGCCCATGATCCAGACAATCAAGGTGTTTATGTTGCATATTCAACTGATGAATATGGTGCTATAGATTTGAGAAGAGAGTTTCCTTCTTTTTCTCAAGCAATCGACTGTGCGAAAGAGATGTATAAAGGCTTAATAGGGTATTATCGTGCCATAGTATTTGATCATGCAGGCATCAATAAACTACAATCAAAAGAACAAATAAATCCGACGCCATCTTCTGTGATTCAGAATAATTCAACACAAATCACACATACCGATTATCCAAAACCAAAGATCAAAAAAACAGGCGCAACATGTGCTGCCTCAAAAATGCCGCCTTCATCAAAGCCTGGCTTTAAGATACTCAAAACTTCCGTTGCAAGTGTGACAACGAGAAAATCAGGTAGGGACAAAGTAGTTTTACGAGCCGGGAAAGCATATAAGTCAAAGGGATCCACTTCTGCAAGGGGCGTGATAGTTGTCGGCATGCCCGAAGTAAATAGGGCTAGTACACATTCTAAGCAAAGAATTGTATCTATTGAACAGTCTTCAAAGTATAGTACCAGGGCCAAGTTAAGAAAGAAGTAAGTTTAATTGTGCATTCTGGGCTGTTCTGTATACTATCCTCACATGTAACAATCACGCTAGCAGAGAAACCATTAGATATGATGCTGGGAGTTAGATTGTTTTCAGACTAAACAAACAATCACAAAGAGCGGCAGTCACAGGATGTGTGGCTGCCGCTTTCACATAGATATACCTCTTAATAGCTCAATAGCATTTAACTTTTCGGATGTGAATAGAGGAAATGTATGAAACGCATACATTAGGGTATCCTATGTTCAAGCTCCGCCGTTCTTAATCGCGAACTGCGCAAAATTTTCGCAAATACGCTTATTAACAATTGACGTTTCAAGGATATCTGCTTATACTGTTATCGTACACCTTGTTTTTGGAGGGCGTGTTTCATATGCTAGTCAATTTTCGTTTCAGGAATTGTCGTTCTTTTTACGAAGAGGCAGAGTTGTCCCTGCGTTCCACCACAGATGAGTCCTACCGTGAACTAAACACCTTTACTGTCAAAGAAAGTGTTATGACCAAAGGCGATAACGAATTGTTAAAATCTGCCATAATATTTGGGGGAAATGCTTCCGGAAAATCTAATGTATTGAAAGCCTTTACGTATATGGTAAATGTGGTACGTCTTTCTTCGGCTCAAATCCCCATCGTTTCTTCTAACGAGAGTTTTGCCTTCAAGGAAGGTGCAGACAAAGAAGGCAGTCTATATGAAACAGAATTCATACAGAACGGCAGGTACTACAAATATGGCTTTGTCCTCATAAATGGGACCGTAGAAAGTGAATGGTTATACAAACGTGAGGTAAGGCTCACCTGCGTTTTTAAACGTCAAAATGATAAGCTGGAAATTTTGGGCGAAACGGCACAGTCTATCAAACTAATCAAAGTTCCGAAGGCCTCTTTGTTTTTATCTATCGGGAATAATTTCAACCTTAATATCAACAAATACCTAAACGACGTCATGGAGTGGTTTTTGAAGGTGTTGATCGTCTTTGAGAATGCAAGTAATTCCCTGGACATCTACACATTTGAAAACGGCAAGTATAAAACGCAGGCATTGGATATTCTATCACGGGCTGATATCGGCATTGAGGACATTGATGTGATTAAGGATAAGATTGCAGTTCCTGCAGACCCCGACAGCTTGATGACGCTGAATGCAAAACTGCAGAGCAATCCATCTATAATTGCTGGTCAACTTCAAGCAGACAATGAAGGTCTATACAGCATTGACATGAAAACGGTGTTTCCTATCTTCAATGAACAAGATGATATTGTTGGGAAAAAAGATGTCATGCTTTTTAAAGAGAACGGTTTTAATTCCGAAGGAACTGTGCGCTTGCTCTGTTATCTTGGATGGATTTTAGCAGCTCTTAATGAAGGTCGAGTAATACTCATCGATGAGATCGATTCAAAGCTACATTTTCTTGTTGCTGACTATATTTTGAAACTATTCAACTCCATTGAATTCAATCCGCAGAATGCTCAGTTGGTATGCACAGCTCACAATGTTATGCTTATGGATGACGGTTTCCGACGCGATCAGATCTATTTCACCAGTAAGGACAGCTTTGGGCGAAGTTCCCTCGTATCTCTTGCCGACTATACTGGGGTTCGCAAAACAGATCTTTTTAGCAAAAAGTATCTCGCCGGCTTCTATGCAGCAATACCGGACATGGAACGTGGAAGAGGGTGATACGCGCATGGCAAGAACACTAAAACAACTTCCGCAAAGGAAAGAATTCATTATCCTCACAAATGGAAAAGCAACCGAGAAAAACTATTTTAAAATTTTGAGAAGCCTTACCAGATCAATTTTCGAAATTAAGATCAAGTTTTCGAATAGTGACCCAGTTAATCTGGTAGATGAAGCGATTCAGTATAAACATCGCGCAAATCAGGTGTGGGTCGTATTTGACAAAGACGAGTTTCCGGACAATGCTGTGATAAGTGCCATGCATTCTGCTAGGCTACATAGCATCGGCGTCGCGTTTTCAAATGCCGCATTTGAAGTCTGGCTCATTGATCATTTCGTGGAACTCAGTCAAGAGAAAACCGCTGCTGAGCTTATTCCAATCCTTGATACATACCTCAAAGACTCAGGTTATACGAAAGGCTATGCAAAGAATGATCCGGATGTGATTGCGAATGTTTTTATCCCCCGTTTGACGGATGCAGTTCACCATGCGGATGTGTCCTTGCAAAAGCGAATTGCAGAGTATAATCATGAACGACCAGAAGTGAAGGACTACCCTTATTTCAGATGGAATTCATGCACCACCATTCATAGACTTATCGAGGCGTTGAAGCTGCAAACAACCAGTGGCGCTGAATAGTAACCACGTCCCCGTTTCGTTCAGTTCTAATTGTTCTTCCCTCCCCTCTTCCTATTGGGAATAAATCGGGTCAGCACAAGTTGCCGACCCGATGTTTTTTGTCCGGTATCTGTTTCTCTCGCATGTCTGACTGTGGTGAAAGAACAAGTCACGAATAACGGCTTAACATCTCATGCAAAGAGTTTTGTATTGAATAATGGTGAAATCCTCCCACAACCTTTTCTGCCTGTTTGAGTGTTATTATATTATATCCGTGCGGATATCAACTTCTGCGCAATATCATCACGGAATATCTCCGAAGTACGGTATACGGTCTGACAAAAAGGCTTCAAGCTGAAATCTCCGGCACCGACATCTGTATCCAGAAGAATCCCGGTGATGTGAAATGCCAACTCTGCCTGCTTGCGTGTCAATTCATCCTTGAAAGTCTCAGGCAGCTCACAGTAACCGTCTGTCACAAAGACGATGTCTGCTTTTTCGAAGTGTTCTTTTTCCATGAGAGTTATGGCAGTCCGTAGGGGCGTCTCATAATCTGTTCCGCCGTCCAGAAATGTCTCTGCGGCAGCCATTTTGTCCTCAACGGAGTACTCTCCCGGGCGGAAGATATCCACCTTAGATCTGCCTGGACTGGAGAAATGGATCAA
>JAFYZR010000112.1 GCA_017557345.1 Paludibacteraceae bacterium
AAAAAGTACGGTTTGAGGCCGCGCAACTTGCGAAGGTGTTTTTCGTACTTTTTTAGGGGGTAAAAAAGTACGATTTGAAGGTGTGCGGGCTTCATGTTCTCTGATGCTCAGTCCACTCAATTTTCGCCTCAACTTTTTCAGCAAAATTGTTGAGGAAAATGTTGAAAAATGCGAAAAATCAACTTTTCTCTCAACTTTTTTCTCGAAAATGTTGATGAAATTTTCGACTTAAAAAACATCTTTAAAATATTAATAATATAGGGCCCGGAAACCCTTATGAATACTGGGGTTCAGGGTTTTCGAAAAATGCAAAATTGGGGGTTGCGCATCGGTTTTTGATGTGTTATCTTATCGGCGATGAAGGAAGTGCCTGTCCGACATCTGACTCGTAATTTTTGAGTTCGGATCGTACAGCACTTCTTTTTTTATGCCGGTTTACGGAAATATGACGAAAGGAAAAGAACAATGCAGACTGTAAGTATGAGACAGAATCTGGTGCAGAACCTCAAAATGCTTGGAAACAGAGCATTTGGCTTAGTATGTTCTTTTGCCCCGGCAAACCTCCCGGATCGAGATTACCTTTATGAGAACATAGGCGAAAACTGTGGGCGGTTACGATGTTAATCTGACTTTTGTTTAGGCACAAACATTAGAAGTGTTAGATCAGGATCGCCCGGATGAAGAATTCGAGCGATCCTTTTTATTCTTCGCGCAACTTGACAACTTAATCCCAACACATCCATGTAGCTCAACAGGTAGAGCATCCGGCCGTTAACCGGGAGGTTGAAGGTTCAAATCCTTCCGTGGGTGCCAATAAGACTTCCCCAATAAGAAACAGGCACTCTTTGCGGGGATGTCAGGGTGGCTTAGGGGAAGCAATATCCTTTAAGCCATCCATAAAACGGCCTCATCGTATAACGGCAATTATGCCGGCTTGTCGCGCCGGAGACAGGGGTTCAACTCCCCTTGAGGTCGCCAAAGACTGTTCTATTCAGTCTTAAGATTCGTGTTTGAAACAGGTTGTAAAAGGTCTTCAGATAATAGGAATGCAGCCTGTTTCATCATCGGGGTGTCGTATAACGGAAGTATCCGTGGCCTGGGACCACGTGGCGAAGGTTCGACTCCTTCTACTCCGACCAATTTGTCCGTGTAACCGAACTGGCATAGGTACTGCGCTAAGGACGCAGGTTTTGCGGGTTCAAATCCCGCCTCGGACACCAATATTGCAGGGAGGATCGGTTTCCAAGCGGGCCCCATAAGCCCGCCAATCCGAGTTCGACCCTCGGCCCTGCACCCAATTATTGGAAAGTAACTCAGTTGGCAGAGTGCCGTTCTTATAAAGCGGTGGGCGGGAGTTCGAGTCTCTCCTTTCCAACCAATATGCTTCTGACGCCGTCGGCCGGCGCGGCGGTCTGCAAAACCACTGTATCTAAGTTCGAGTCTTAGCAGAAGCTCCAAATGGCCGCATAGGCTAACGGACAGACCGTCCGGCTACGAACCGGAAAATGGGGGTTCGATTCCCTCTGTGACCGCCATTTAGTGTCCTTTGGTGTAAGGGTAGCACAAGGGCCTTTGACGCCTTTAGTGTACGTTCAAATCGTACAAGGACAGCCATTTCAGGCATTTTTCGCACCCATTCCTGCCCCTTTTTTCTCACATTCTCTTTGTCGTTTTGATGCTGAAATGAAGACTATTTGAAAACCCGTAAGAATAACCTTTATACAGAAACAGAGGCACAAACGTGTGTCCCGGCAAACAAAAACACATAAAGGGGAAAACTAATGAGTATAAAAGGATGGTATTTTACTGAGGGCGACAGAGCTGACAGTAGTTATACTGACTTTACTACGATGAGTTATAACAATCCTGTCAGCAGTTACACCGATTTTACTGCGAACGGCAGCAGCTACACTGATTTTACGATGGCTGCAAAGCCTCAGCCTGTTTTGAACAGGTCTGTAAGAAAGGCGAAGGTCAGGAATTACAAGGGCAGCGGCAAGAAGAGCGGTGCAGGAAAGGTCCTGTTTTGTTCTTTCGCAGTCATTGCAGTCATTCTGGGCGGTGCTTTGTTCGCGAAGTACTATCTGGCTGATGATACGGATGGTGGCAATTTTATAAAGAATATCTTTGTCCAGGGCGGCTCTAACGACCCTAACAACAAGGCCGGCGCGAATGCGATCCCTCTCGGACACGAGGATTTTCCCGAGAACACTACAAAGTCCAAGGAAGACAGCAATTCTGACTCAGGCAGCGGCGAGCACGAAGCATACGCTATAGCAGACTCGATCCTGGAGTATCTCAAGAGCGACGACGATGTCGAAACGGCAAGGGCGATCTTTAATTGGGTTCATTCGAACATCTACTACCAGCATGTTTCCGGCAGCCTCTCTTATGAGGACGCGGCATACATGGGCTTCACGCAGAGATCAGGCGACTGCTATGTTTATTTCTCGTGCGCGAAAATGCTCCTCGACCGCGCAAGGATCCCTAACCTTATGGTCAAGAGACATCCTGTCGTAAAGAACGGCCATTTCTGGAATCTCGTTCAGCTCAACGGCGAGTGGTATCACTGCGACGCGACGGTATTTAAGGATCATCCGGACCTTTACTTCATGCTTACGGATGACGAGATCGCCGACAAGTATCACGAGTTCGACGGTTCACTTTATCCGGCACGTGCGTCCGGCTCCGTTTACTATCAGGATTATCCTGAAGCTGGCGCGGGAGTCGTCCAGCCCGGAGATGCATACGACTTCTCCGATGGCCCTTATACGGACTATAACGACGACGCTTATGAGGAAGACGTCTATTTCGAAGACTGGGGTTAAGTGATACCTAAAAGATATTGGTAAAGTTCGCCCGGAAAAATATAATCTAAATCAAATTGACCGGATTATCAGAGTTTGAGGTGAACTTATGAAACCTATAGTAGGAGTCATGCCCCTGTGGGATGACGATAAAGAAAGTATCTGGATGCTGCCGGGCTATCTGGACGGGCTTCTCGAAGCCGGTGCGACGCCGGTCATCCTGCCCATGATTGAAGATGAGAACGAGTTATTAAGACTCATCGAAATGTGTGACGGCATCTTACTCACAGGCGGCCACGACGTTACGCCTGAGATATACGGCGAAGAGCCTCTCAAAGGCACAGTCTCCTGCATTAAGAGAGACAACATGGAAAAGATCGTGCTCTCTTATGCGATGCAGAAGGACAAGCCCATCCTGGGCATCTGCAGAGGCATCCAGCTTGTCAACGCTTTGCTCGGAGGGACCCTTTATCAGGATCTCCCGACGCAGCGTCCGACAAATGTTGAGCACCACCAGAAGCCGCCTTACGACGTTCCAGTTCATGAAGTTGCTATCAGAAAGGATACTCCGCTTTTCGACTGCCTCGGAACTGACCACATAAAGGTCAACAGTTACCATCATCAGGCCGTCAAAGACGTTGCGCCTGACCTCAAGGTCATGGCCGAATCGGAGGACGGTCTCGTCGAAGCTCTGTACATGCCGTCTTCCAGATTCTTCTGGGCCGTTCAGTGGCATCCCGAGTTCTCATTTAAGACCGACAAGAACAGCAAAAAGATCTTCAAAGCCTTCGTCGACTCGATGCGATGACGACGATCAGGAACCGCGAAAACACGGCCAAAACCGCCAAAAATTTTACTTTATCACCGGATTTTTTACTTTATCCCTGAGTTTTGCAAAATCGCTTTATTTTTTTGCCTAATTTACTTATCCTCAAAGCGGGGATAAGTAAATCATTTTGTTTTGTGCTTTCAAAACACTTTTGATTGTTTTACTCCCAGTGCTGTATGCACCGGGAGTTTGCATTTAAAAGCAAATGAGAGGAGGTATAGAAAATGAAGAGAGCGAAAACCGCTTTAGGTGTTCTTGTATCAGGCAACAAACAAGCCCGCAAGAATATCAAGGGATTGCGTTCAAATCGTGAACCTCCGTAACTTCACACATTTACAGCACATTTATAGTCGAACAAAAAGCAAAACTAAACAATTAGAAAGAGGTAAAAACAATGAAAAAGCTTTTAGTCACTTTAACAGTTATGGGTATTATGGTTGGATCCCTTGCAACATTGAGCTCAGCATCTCATAAAGTTAATGATTCCGGGGTTAGCAATATATATAACGGATCTTACTATTATGATCGTGGATGGGCTAGTGTTAAAGTTACGGGAGCAAATGCTAAAGCTTCTGTAGTTTTATATTTACATAAGAATGGCGAATGGAAAGCTCGAAAGCAGACTATCTGTAAGGGCAGCAAAAAAGGACTTACATATACGTGCTATTCTGAAACTATTCAGGGCAAAGGTTCTGATGCTGTAGCCGTTATTAGCGCAGATATTTAATTATCTTGTTGCAGAGAAAGGCGGAAGCCTTTCTCTGCTGTTTTTAATTCTCTTAAAGAGGTAAACAACTATGAAAAAGATATTTGTGACATTGTCAATTATAGGTATTATCGTCTGCTCTCTTGCTACAATGAGCTCTGCGCGTAGCGAAGTAATAAACATGGGCCTAGACAACAGATACAATGGATCTTATTACTATGATATTGGTTGGGCTAAAGTTAATGTTCAGGGTGCAACTGCTGCAACTAACGTATATGTAATGATAAAGAAAAACGGAAAATGGATGGCTAGGAAAGTAACTCGTGTTAAAGGCTCTAGAAATGGCAATACAATGACTTGTTATTCTTATCAAGTGCAAGGCCGCGGAGCTAATTCAGTTAGCGTAACTCATATTGATTTATAACAATCTCCACAGATAAGAATCAATAAATTATAGTTAATGGAACAACCAAAATGAATAATACAAACAATCGCACAATTTACAGATTAATAGCAATAACTTTGCTACTCTCGGTAGCATTATCTGTTGCTTCGTGCAATACGAAGGAAACAAAAAACAAGAACACAAAGATATCAGCAGATAGTCCTTGGTACGATGCGGAGATCATCGATTTTAAGCCTGACATCGACACAAATAAACAATTATATAATTTATCGCACAAAGTAGCGGGTTCTGACGAGAATAACCTTGCTATTCTTTCTGATGGCAGTTACCAAGTATCTAACTGGGATGAAGTTGATTACCAGGATTGGTTGATAAAGGTTGTTACATTAATAGACAGAAAAACCAAACAAACCGCGAGGACCGTAGATGTTGTTGGTATTCTTGGAAATAATGCTTTCCCGACAAATGTAACTTATGAGGATGGTAAGATATTTGCTTGCGCGGATACATTTGATCCGGATACGGGAACTTCGATGAATATAGAATATGAGATCGATCCGGTTACTGAAAAAGTAATAAATACCAGGGATATCAACAACAACGGAGGTTCTGCGACCGGTTGGATATTGGACTCTTATAATATCGGTAAATACAGGATACTTCCTGAACAGGTGGATACAGGAACTGAGCTGTATTATCTGCTTAAGATAATTGCACCTGATGAAACAATGACAGAAGTAAAACTACAGGATTCTTCTGACAGCATTTATGATATACCGGTTATTATGCCTCTGGATGAAACAACAGCTCTGATTCCTGCTGCAATGTCCAGAGAATACAAGTTTTTCAGGTTGGATCTTAAAACTAATAAATTGACAAAAGCTAATAAAGGTGATTACTCCTGGATTGATGTCGAGCGGTTGTCAGGTTCGTTCAATAGTCCTGATGGTAACGTTTATACGACAACAACGAAGGGTATTTCACAGATCAACATAGAGAATAAAAAAGTAGAACAGATCCTTGATTTTGACTGGTGCGGTGTTAACAGAAACTATACGCACCGCTTGAGAATAGTGGATTGTAGTGATGACAAGATTCTTCTTTGCGGATCATATGATTCTACGAATATGTTTAAATCAGTATTTGTTCAGAATTATGTCATCGTTGAATTGACAAAGGCAGCTAAGAATCCACATGCAGGAAAAACAATACTCGAATTGTATATGCATGATGGTGAGATAGACGGAACAATAGCCAACGCTATCATCCGGTTCAACGAGAATAACAGCAAGTATTATATTCAGCCGACAGACCGTTACGACATGCAGAAGTATATGTCCTATGACAACCTGAGAAGCGATGATGACTATGAATCTGCATTTCTTAAGGCAAGTGCAGATTTCAGTTATGAGCTTGCATCAGATATCGCAAATGGTGTAGGTCCGGACATAATATTGAATGCAAGTGGGTTAGGCCAGCTCAATAATGATAACTGCCTTGTTGATCTTTCTTCGTATATACAGGAACTTGATTCTGACAAGTACTATAAAAACATTATCAATGGCGCGAAAACTGAAGGTAAGTTATATCAATTGCCGGTCTGTTACACGATTGAAGGAATACAGACTGATAAAAACCTTGCAGGAAAGTCGGGAATAGGGTTTACGACCGACGAGTATAAGGAATTCCTTATTGATACTTTGAATGGCACAGATGTTATTGAATCAGGACAGCTCTATTACTTTGCACTGTTGTTCAATAACATGAAAGATGCTTTTATTAAAGACGGAAAGGCGGATCTGACTTGTCCTGAATTTAATGAACTTGCCGGTTATGTCAAAGATAATGTTCAGCAGAACAGCAAGATGTGGAACTATGAAGATGATTCTGATCCTAACGAATTATTTGATTCAAGTCTCGCGGCAAGAAACAATAAAGCATACTATTGTGTTTGTCCCGGAATCACCGGATATCTCGTAAAACGGGCACGAATAAAGAACGGAACTGATATACTCGGTCTTCCTTCTTCAGACGGCAGAGGACCGATGTTCGGAACAAAACTCTCAGTGGCAGTTTCTGCAAATGCCCTTAATAAAGATGCCTGCATTGAATTTGTTAAGATGATGCTGACAGATGAGATTCAAACGGAATTTGTGTTGAATGACAATTTCGTTTTGAACAGGGAAGCTCTCAGGCAGGGTCTAAACGATGCGATCAAGTATTACAATTCGGAAGAAGGCCAGGAAAACATTTTCGAGTATTCATTGGGAACTTATGTCAGTATCAGAACCAAGTTCACCACCGAAGACATCGACAACCTGGAGAACGTTATCCTCAGCTGCTCGAAGGCCGATTCGGTCGATGCGGCGATCAACATGATACTGATAGAGGAGATGCCGGCTTATTTCGCGGGGCAGAAGACGTTAGAGCAGGTTATTCCGGTAATGCAGAACAGGATCCAGAAGGTGCTGGACGAGCGCAAATAAGGGCTCGCAGGACACACGGCTGACAGGCTCTGGAACGCGGCAGTACAACTAATTCTTAAATATTTTTATCATTTAGCCGCTCAATGCTATAATATGCCCATGAGCGGAAGAATCACAAAAGTTATTGCAGCTGTAATGTCGGCGATGCTCCTGGCATCCTGTTCCGATTGGCCGAGCGGATTGGAGACGACTTTGCCTGCTGAGTCGCCGGAATCCACGGCGGTTGTTACAGAGGCAGCTGCTACTTCCACGCCGACACCTTTGCCGACGGAAAAGCCCATTCCACAATTTCCCGAATTCAAGTACGACTATGTGACTTCTGATCCCCAGCTGGGATACAAGATCAGGAACATCACTTTCTACCGCGACGGCAATCCGATACAGGCCAGGATCACGTATCCTGAAGGCGAAGGCCCGTTTAAGACGATAATAATCTCGAACGGTCTTTATGCGTATTTCGGAAGGTATGCCGACAAGGCGCAGCGGTATACGACATACGGTTATGCCGTTATCGAATTCCAGTTCCAGAACGGCACCGCGCCTTCGCCTTACCACGATCCGGACTGGCTCGGTGACTTCATCTACGAGCAGGTCTTAGAC
The DNA here is from genome assembly GCA_017557345.1 of Paludibacteraceae bacterium. Lineage (GTDB taxonomy): Bacteria > Bacteroidota > Bacteroidia > Bacteroidales > Paludibacteraceae > Colicola. The sequence goes on from JAFYZR010000112.1 coordinate 7,835, forward strand.
CTCTATGCCGTTTTGGATGGCGCGAAAAAGGTCCCTGAAGTCGATATCGAGAACATCTATCTCTTCGGTCACAGCATGGGCGGCCTTGTCGCTTCTTACGTCGGCACGATGCGCCAGACTGAGATCAAGGGCCTGATCCTCAACGACCCCAGTTACTATGCCGTTAAGATCATGAAGTTCAAGGAAGAGAAGACCATCAGAACTGATATCTATCCGCTTATTTCGAGATGCTATATTCCAGTGGTAATAATATCCGGCACAAAGGCTTTCGCGTGCGATCCTGCAAAGCAGTTCGACCAGGCCAGAGCTTCGCTTCCGTACAGTGAATATTACGTCATAGAAGGCGCTACACACACGTTCAACGGTGAATACGGCGACCAGGTCGTCGACATCTCCGTCGAATGCATTCAGAGGTGGGAGAAAGAGGGCAGGTAAGAGCCTTTTTGCACGAAGTGTGCCGTTTACCAATCTTCTCCTGTATGCGCCTCGAAATATTGTCAAAACCACCAAAAACTTAATCTCTTTCAGTGCAAGTCACACAATTTTGCCCCCGGTTTGCCCACAAGTTGCTTTCCGCCGGAGTTATCATCTGACCAGTGGATGTGTTCCGCGTCCTGCAATGCAGGAAACGGCGCGCTGAAACTGGGGGATAATACAATGGAATAATCTTGGTTTTTGTCGTTCTGAATGACTTATGGAACGGTGTATTCCTTATTGGATTTTTTCCGTAGTAGTGTCTCCTGTATAACCTAAAAGGAGAACAAAATGAAAAAGATTTTAATAGCAACACTCTCTACAGCAATGGTATTGGGTATGGCCGGATGTGCGACACAGCAGGAAGTATATACTGCAGCAACATCTGCTCCGGACGCATCTGTCGTTCTTACAGACGATCAGGTAGATAAGCCGTTGGGCGGCGGCCAGGACGAGCTCGGCGACAACCTCGGCGGCTCCGATGCAGTCGTAACCGAGGCTTCTTCTGACAAGGCTGATCCTTTGGCATCAGACACGATTCCGGGCACATGGCAGACAGCATCCATGACAAGCAATGCCGAAGGAATGGCAGAGCCTTCACGCTATCTCCAGTTCACAGCAACTGACATCAAGTACGGCCAGATGAAGGACGGCGCATTTGTCGAAGAGTATGCCGACAAGATCTCCAAGCTCGAGAAGACTGCCGCAGGCGGATTCATCGTACAGGCAGAATCTTCAAACGGCGTTAAGTACACATTCAAGACAAGCGAGACTGACGTCAACACAATGGAGTACTACGAGACATGGACAGAATCCGAATACGCCGAGAAGTACTCCGCGAGCGGATCCATCACTAAGTCAAATGCGTGAGGTGAGAATTAAGACAAACTGACATAACCAACATCTGAATAATAGCCGGGGCTGCCTGATCACGGGCAGCCCTATTTATTGGCGTCGAAAACCATGCACGGAACGTTCCGATCTCTTATTAACCGGCGTTGAACCCTTTGATCCTTTGTCGGTAAAAGTGTTCAAGTTGTCGGTTTTCATTGTCGGTTCTTGTAGGGTTTTGTCGAGTTTTGTCGGATATTCGATTCGGCTAACCGACAATTTCAGGGATTTTCTGTAGAGCTTCTCAGTTTTCTTGTCGGTTTTCGGAGGTTTTACCGACAAGAAATTATATGTTCGGAACATATATGTTCCGGGCGCGATTTCGCTCTGAATAAAACTCAGGGCTGCCTTAGTGTTGCTAAGACAGCCCCTTTGTTGGAAAGCCTCGAAAAAGATAATCGAGTTATCGGTCCTACCATCTCTAGTCCAGAACGATCTGAGCCCGGCTCGTGCAAAACGATTACCGAATCAGCTCTTATAACAGTTGATGGTAAAACTATTATCTTTAATACCACGTTTCCCCCATAGATTTCAACCATAATCGCCAAACTCAGGGATAAAGTAAAAAATCCGGGGATAAAGTAAAATAATCAAAAAGCCTTTATAGATTGCCTTTGCGCCTTTTACCTCTCGTCCAAAACTTTTTGCGCCCTGTCCTGTGCGATCCTGATAACCGAATCCAGATCCTTCTGCCCGAGGAAATACGCCGGCATCTCTTCGATCAGTATCATGTTGATCGACGCATCAGCCGAATCAAAATGAGTGCAGCTTGAGATTATCTTCTCAAGATTGTTCAGATCGGCTTCTGTAAAATCAGTCGTTCTATTGATCTTCTGTCCGGTAACAGTGATCTTTTGGAAAGCCATACTACCCCTTGGGCCATTGCAGTAATCAAGTATGATACTTCCGGCTTTCCTATAAGCCTCACGGCTTAAGGAGAAAAATCCTTTCTTTGACATATCATACTGAATATCATCAGATAGAAGGATCTTTGTAAATTCAACGCAGGCATCGATATTTACTGACTGAGTTGACACTGCTGCAGAAATGTTGCAACGGACCATTGGTCCCCTTCCGTCAGAAGATGGGATACCAAGAATAGCATTTGCACCTTGAAGATCATTGACACCTTCTAAATACATAGTGATCAATGTGTAGCTGGTAAGACGTGCTATCCGGTCATTCTGCCAGCTTCTTTCATCAGACATTTCAGCTTCATTAGATAATGCTTTCTCGTGGACATTGTCCTTTACAAAATCAGCGAGTTCGGCAAATTCCGGTCCTGAGAAATCCACCTTACCGTTAACGATGAACTTGTCACTCATTGCATTAAACAGTGTAGCGAAATAGAAAGCTTGTCCTGTCTGATTAAGATCATAGCCGTTCAGAGGACCATATAGGAAGTCCTCGTACTCTTTCGTCGTAAAGCCCATGCCTGATGCACCTGCGTACTTGGAATCGGTATGGATGCCTTCAATATCAAATCTTATGGGAAGCTGATATAACTTGCCGTCAGTTTTAGCTGCTTCTATTATATTCGTAAAGTATTTTTCAGAATCGAGATCTGCGAAGTATTTGCTTAGATCAACAAGATAATTGGAATTATACAGCCTGCCCATATCGCCGGTATTGATCAGGATATCGGGTCCTGTCCCATTCATGATGTCCATGGCTAGCTTGTCATTAAGTGACAGATTTTCCTTAAGACTATCAAGTGCCTCATCATCCTTACTGTCAGCCGACAAGTAAGTCTTAACAGAATCAAATTCATAACGGTCAGTAACTTCTACAAAGAAACTCTCGTTGGTCTCATTAAACCTGGTTATCGCTTCGGCTATTGTCTCTTCAACTCCGTAAGTTGAATATAGTTCAAGGACTGTCTTCCCGGCATTAGGATTTTTCGATGCTTTAGTTATTACGTAAATATCAAAATCGGGCGTAAAGCCTTTCTCCATAGAAAACGATACGCTATTTCCAAGAAGTACTATTTCCTTGTCAGAGCAGTCGATCATTTCGGTGGAAAGAAGGTGGACTTTGTTCATCGTACATGCGTTGTAGTTGAAGACCTCTTCTATCTTTTTATTCTTCATGTCGATCATTGAGATGCCTGATGAGGTGGAAAAATATGCCTGACCATTCTTATTGACAAATGTGTTTTTGACCCTGTCGAAATCGATCCAGTCGTAATCTTTGCCATCTACTTCAACAGCTTTTGCTGCATTTATATCAACCTCAAAATAAACCGGAATATTTGTTGATGTAGACATAACCGGTACCAAGAGCCTATCTTCGTCCAATGGAAGGACAACAGAGACAGAATAAAGATCCGTATGTTCTTTCTTCAATTTAACGTTATATTCTTTTCCTTCGGAAGGAATGATCGTAAGCACATAATAAAATTCTGATGATGAACTGCTTTGATCAGTCGCACTTTCTGCGAGGATCGTGTAATTTCCGATTTGGAATAATGCTTTACTAAAGCCGTAATATGATTCAGAAAGTGCGCGTTCATCAAGTTTTTTCCCCGTAAGGACGTCATTATCCATCTCTACGGTGCGGCCGCCCTTCTCATCCTCTATATATACTTTTGAAGTGATCTTTCCATTGAAGTACTTGACATCCTCAATAAATCCATTGCCTGAAAGATATTGGCCGTAATCGATGGTATTGATCTTATCACCCGTAATCCGGTCGATTACGGTGGCTAGATAGTATGAATAATCACTTGAGTTATATTCATCATTTGTATTCGGATTAATATAGTAGCCATACGAGAAGACTACGATATATTTGTCATCTGCGCCTGCAAGTTTTTGCGTGCTAAAATTGATTTCTTTACCGGCGGTATCAAGATCCGGATCGATGCTATACACTTTGGAGTCGAACCAGGGATCTTCAGCCGCGATCTTTTTTGTCGATTTTCCTGAGTTTTTCTTTCCGCACGATGCGGTTGACAGCAACATTGCGGATATTAAAGTCAAAGATAATACTCTGATTATAAGTTTGTTTTTCATTACTTTCCTCTATGGCATTTTGCTGACAGATTTCCTATTAAGGATCATTGATGAAATGAATCCCACTGTTTTTTCACAGAATCTATATAGGCATCAATGCCATCTGATTTAAACTTCCCGGAATACGCACTGACAGCTTCATCCAAGGACTTTTGGCTAAGTTTTTCCATAAATAATTCGAGATCATTCGAGATAGTACCGGCACCGGCGTAATCTGCTTCGAATCCGATAAAAGGTGATAGTTTAATATCATCATAGAATGCGAAAAATGTTTCCTTGCGGTTATGTGTAAATATGTCATCTTTAACCGGATGAACATTTATAAACAGGTTCAGACAAATCTTTGCAAGATAATTATCGTAAACTTCAGAACCATCCATGTTTACCGGGAAACCGTCTTCAAGCTTATAGTCCTCATCTTGTTTGCCATATATTAAAACATTTGCATACTTTTCTTCGCTGTATAGAATTCCCAGAAAATCCACAACAGCATCCTGATTGCCGGTTTCTTTTGAGATTCCGATGGAGCCGTTTATCCTTGATGACAGGTAAGAAGTTGTTTGTTTGATGCAAATATTATTTTTTAATAGATATTCATCGGGTTCGCCTGTTGCTAATACGACAAGGAATTTTCCCGAAGTTAAGTGAGCATTCTCCTCGGCATATGAGGCGTTCTGATAGTATGACACGGAATCAGCCAGATACCCGTCAGACTTCATCTGCTCAAGCACTTTAAAGTAATTGATGAATTTCTCCGATTCCAAAGGGTTTTCTATCTTCATGGTGTCATAATCATAAAGCAAGCCGTTTTGGAACTCACATCTGATCATATCTGCAAAATCAAAATCGGATACCAGATACTGAAGGCGGGGAGCTTCCTCATCATTCCATTTAACGTTCTTAATTATCTTGTAAATGCCTTCAATGCTTCCGTCCCAGCTTTCGATCGCAGCTTCTTCGATGTAATCCTTATTAAATGCTGCATATACACCGAGATCGCTGGCATTAGCGTTCGGTATAGAATAAGCGTGGCCGTTACACTTAACAGACTCCCATAAAGCTTTTGGGAAAGAATCATATAATGCCTTCCCTTTTTTTGACGAGAGTATCTCGTCAAGGTTAAGTAACAATCCTGAGTTGATTAGGCTGATTAAACTATTGCTTCCATCACCTAATCCCAGAAATGCAACATCTACATTTCCGTTTTTCAATTCATTCTCGAGACTTGCAGCATAGTTCTCACTGTCAAGCTTCTTCATCTCAAGTTGATATTTATGACCATCTTTTTGAAGCTCCTCATTGAAAAGTTGCAGATGATTACTATCGACATTGCAAAAATCCGGCACGGCGAAGGTAATTTTAGTAACATCTGAATTTACAACAGTCTGCTCTTCCTGCGATGTGCTGATGGTTGTCCAATTCTCGTCTTTTTTACCGCATGCGGCAATTGGCAGAACCATAGCCAGAAACAGTGCTGAGCAAATGACTTTTTGTAAGAGCTTTTTCATTCCTATTCTCCTTTTCTTTCATCAGAATTCTTTCCCACAGGATTAAACTATAATGTGCATGTGTCCTTTGTATGACCTCAAGTGCGAAAGCAGTCCAACATAATTACTAAATATCTGATCTATGAAATGACTCCACTGCTTTTGCACGGAGCTTAAGTATTCATCAATGCCGTCAGATTTGAGCTTTTAAATTCGCAGTGGTATTGCTTTTGAACGAGCAATACCACCGCGGTTCATAAGATGCAAATTGATCTAAAGATCAAGCAGATATAATCAGATCAATAGTCTGCTTTCGTTGTAGCGTTCCAGCTTTGACCAGATGCAACGACGTTATGACGGCTATCTACACGTACACTCTTATAGCCTGCAGGAGCAGGTATTGTAGTTGATACAGATGAACCGTATTTTCCATCACCCCTGGATATTTTACCTGTACTAAGGTTCGATGAATTAACATATTTATATGTCGTAGAATAGGAAACTGTGCCTGAACCGGTAAATGAGGTGGAAACGTATGCAGAATATTTGCTGATAGTTGATGTACCACGGGTATTGCTACCGCCAAGTGAGCCGGTTTTAGTATCAGCCAATGCTGTGCCTGCAGCACCGGCGAGAATGCTCAGTGCAAGACCTAATGACAGAATTCCCTTTGTGAACTTGTTCATAATGAAATCTCCTTTAACAATTGAAATTTTTTCCTTTAATAATTTGGTGCCCAAAACTTGTATTTATTCGCTGCGCGGACAAAGGCAACTGATTTATGTCAAACACAGCCTCCGGAATCTCAACAACCCATCGGTCTATACCTCCATTTCCCCAAGATGCTTATATCTAAGGCTCTTGAGCCTATTTGATAAAGCTGTTTCATAGATATCATGAATGCCATAAAGATTTCAAGCGAAAATGCAAAACTCAGGGATAAAGTAAAAAATCCAGTGATAAAGTAAAATTTGTCAAAGCAAATTGATATAAAAATGCGGTTTTTGGTTGCGTTTTTGTGCATACGTACTAATATTTGAAAATGCATTTTTGGTACGTAAGATTTTTCGAAAAAGCCGTTGCCGGTCGCGGATTTTACGTACTAATTTTATAAAACGTATTTTTAGTCCGTAGGGTTGATCAGAAATCGTTTTCGAAAGTGTGAAAAAGTACGTACTAATTCTTTAATAAAAATTATTAGTCCGTAAAACTTGTGCGAGGTGTGGTGATTTGCTTCTAAAATTACGTACTAATTTCTAATTATTTATTTTTAGTACGTCATAACGTCAAACACGAAGCAACTCCCGATAATCATTCATAAAGATTACACATCGGCTTCCTATAATGAAGCCATGACGGGCGGCGCTGTGGGGGCGCGGCCCGCGGGGAACAAACAGGAACAATCAGGAACAATCAGGAACGATCACGAACTGACAGTAACGAACTGACAGCAACGAACTGACAGTAACGAACTGACAGTAACGATCAGTTACAAACCAATTCACACAAGTAACACTTAAGCACCAACCGGGGAACAACAGGAAGGGAAAACTCATATGAAGAGTTATTGCAAAAAGCTGCTGGCGGCGGCTCTTTCGGCGGCGATCGTGATGTCGGCCGCGTCGTGTAATACAAAAAAGGATGACGGGAACGGATCCCACAGCGGCATGAAGATCGCGCAGGATACTCCGTGGTATGAATCAAAGGAATACCCGGTGGATCTGGGGCTGGATAAGAACAGGGAGATCGCCTACTGCTGTTACAAGTATGTAGGCGGGGATGATAAGAATTTCTATGTCTTAACGGAAGGAAGTTATAAGCATCCCGGGCAGGATTTTATGGAGGCCGAAGACTGGATCTGGAATGTTTCGATGGTCGACAGGAATACCGGCGAGACGGTAAGGGTAATGGACCTGATGAAGATCCTTCCGGAGAATTACTATCCAAATAGTGTGATGTACAGGAACGGCTCGATCAATGTATCGACAGATACATGGAACAAGCAGAAGAAGGAGTCGGAGACTTGGGATTTTAAGATAGATCCTACTACAGAGAAGATAACCGATAAGGAGCTTCTGGAAGACGCTTTCTATGGGAAGGAATCAAAGGAGCTGGGCGGTTACAGAGTCGAGAGCTTTTCGCAGGCGGACAAGAACAATGAAAACTTATACTACGTATTGGACATATTCGCTCCTGACGGGAGCACAAAGAGGGTAGAACTTAAGGAGGATGGCAGGGACTTTTACAGCGCGCCGGTCTTCATTCCGATGGGCAAGACGGAGGCTCTTGTCTATGTTATGTTGGAGATGGAGGAGCTTTACTACAAGCTCGATCTGGAGACCGGCAAGCTCACCAAAGAGAATGCCAAGGATTACGACTGGCTCAACATGTCATTTATGGCTGAACCTGTCACGGGTTCTGACGGTAATGCTTATCTGTCCCAGGACAATGGCATCGCAAAGTTCAACTTCGATAAGAAGTGCATAGAAGATGTCCTGAACTACAGCTGGTGCGATGTTGCGAAGAGCAAGCTCTCCGGCATTTTATTGCTCGACATTACGGATGATACGATCCTGATGAGCCGTGAGAATATGGGGTATGGCAAGTTCGGATATTACTATGGCGAATCATTGAAGGAATATTCACTTCTTTTGCTGACTAAGGCTAAGACGAATCCGCACGCGGGAAAGCAGATCCTTGAGATGTATGCTCCGTACTGTGATGTGAACGATGCCGTGTACAACAAGGTCGTGGAGTTCAATAACACGAACGGCAAGTATTTTATCGAGATCACCGACAGGTATACCAAGGAATACGATGCCGCGTTCACGGATAATGTGGAAGACTCGTCAAAGGCTGTACTCGAAGGCGAGTCCCTGATGGGCAATAAGCTCGCGATGGACATAATGAACGGCAACGGTCCGGATCTGTTCTACGATCCGTCTTATTTCGGATCGCTCAATTACAAAGAGCATTTGGTCGACCTTACTCCATATGTCGGAGAGCTCGAAAAAGACAAGTATTTCACCAACGTCGTTGACCTCTCCAAAAATGACGGCAAGCTCTACGTGCTGCCGATCACGGTCAGAGCGTGCGGCGTCCTGACGGATGCGAAATATGCAGGCAGTTCAGGCGTCGGATTTACGACAGAAGAATATGAGAAATTCCTGAAAGAGACACTCAACGGCAATGACATTATCGACGGTACGCAGCCGTACTATTTCGTCGAGCTATTCAACGCCATGAGGGGAAGGTTCATAAAGGACGGCAAGGCGGATTTCACCGGCGAAGACTTTGCCCGGCTTGCGAAGTTCGTAAAGGACAACGCGCCCGGGAGCGAGCTTCCGGAATATATTCCTGAGGATGGTGAAGATTATTCGCAAGACGACTGGTACAGCTTAAAGCCGGCCGTGCTTTCCGGAGCAGGCAGTTATGACTGGTTCTTCGAAGAAGCGGAGAGGGTCATCGGAAATGCAGCATTATTAGGCGTTCCGACACCCGACGGCAGCGGCCCTATTGCAGGCGCAGGCATTACGGTCGCCGTGTCTGCCCACGCCGCAGATGTCGCTGTCTGCTGCGAGTTCGTAAAGAGCCTTCTTACTGACGACGTCCAGAATGAACTTGCACAGCACGGCAGTTTCCCGCTCAACCGTGAGATCTTCCGCAATGTAGGCTACGAAGCGGTCGATTACTTCAATACCGTCAGCGTCAATGCCAACTTCGATCCCGACGGCACCGTGGCCAAGAACCGCGTCACCTTCACCAGAGACTATATCGACATGGTCGAGAAGGCCATCTCTTCAGCGACAGAGATAAAACAATATGACCCTGACATCGAGAAGATCCTGGTCGAAGAAATGCCCGCGTATTTTTCAGGCCAGAAATCACTTGATGAGGTCGTAAAGATCGCCCAGGACAGAGTCCAGAAAGTGCTGGGTGAGAGAGGATAAGAGAGGCTCTTCGAAGAGCGTAGAAAGCGCGCCGGCAAGTGCCTTAGTAAACCCTAGCCCCAATAAGTATCAATCCTCATAGATGCACGCGAAACAAGCTCCGAAGCGAAAGCACGGGGCTTGTTTTGCTGTGGGGGAGCGGAACGGAATAATTCATGGGAACTTGTAAAAATATCTTGAGGGTGCTACTATCGTTTTGGGGAAAACCAAGGTTCAATTCAAGTAACATTTTTAAGAACGAGTCATGACATAGTGCTGTGGATCGTGTGTTCATAATTACCGGATTATGGATGCGGTTTTGCGGCATCGAAATGTCGATCAGTTACACATGGAAAATCACACATTGTGGAATGTTATTTTGGGAGGACACTTTTATGGTTAAACGTATTATTTCAGTAGTTTTAGCAGCAGCGGTTATTGCCGGATTTGCAGCAGTAAGTTCAGCGGCAGCGTATACAACCGATAAGATAACAGGTTCGTATAGCAACTGGACAGAGACATGTTATTACGATTCAGATTATTCTGCTACTTATGTCACGCTTGCAGCCGAAGGGATTAAGAATAGCAAATCTTTAGGAGCTAAGCGAAGCACATGGAAAAATGATGCGGCTGCTCTTGATCACAATGTTTGGTATTTTAACCTTTTATCTAACAGAGGATATTTTACCGGTTATTACAAGATAGGTAATAAGATGTATTACAACAGAGGCTACAATTCAAAGAAGTAGTTTTCATCCGGACTATGAGTTTATTCTTTAAACATCTGTATGAACATATTCTAAGCCACGCCATCACGCTGGTTCTTTATGCGTCTGTAACTGTGTTGGGTATCTTTTGCATTTCAAGCTACTATGTCAGTGCTTCACAGGGCTTGAAGGCATACAAAGCATATGGGCTTGATGAGACGTTGGTTTATTATCCGGAATATTCAATGGCCGATATGATAAGGATTGATTTTAGCGGGAGCAACGAACCGGATGAATTGCTCAACCTGATCAACCACCTTGATTGTGTATCAGCCGCTGAATATGAGACATTTACCAGAGGCATTACCCTTGTAAACCAGGAGCGTGCAGCATCCGGGCAACCATTTTACCTGGAAGCTGCACAGCTTCCTAAGGATCTGAAGGGTTTTCCATACCGTATCGTGAAGGGCAAAGCGCCTGATCCGAATGCACCAGATGAGATATGTATTTCGAGCAATTACATTGGAAGATGTAATGTCGGCGATACACTGGTCCTGAACAGGGCCAGGAATCCTGAAGAGGAATACCGCTTCAAGGTAACCGGTTTCTTCGATATCAATTCCAGGGCGCTTTTTGGCGACAGTTTTGTCTATCAGATCGACAGCAGCAGGGGCGCTTACGCGAGCGCGTTTACTCATGGTGATGTGCTGCCCGAAGATGTGACAGGCAACAGGGATATCATGATCATCCACCCGGCAGCAGGGTACACTGTAAGCGATATAAAGCCGCAGGTGCTTAAAGTTGCCGGACGCGGGACCGCTTACACTTATGAAGAATACCGCGACAAGCTCTACGATGCTGACAGCGATAACGCCGTTGTATTTAAGGCTATTGCGATAGCGACGGCGATAGTCACGTTAGAGCTCCTTATCGCGTACACGCTTATACAACTTTCACTGAGAAAGAACGAACTGGTCATCTACTATCTTAACGGCGGCTCGTGGCTTTATGTGTGCCTGACCGCATGTTTTTCTTATCTTCCGACAGTTCTTGCCGGGCTTATTACCGGCATTTGCATATATAACTTCAATCCCGTGATGAAGTCGTACTCGAACGGCCTTTTTATCCTGGATTGGAAGACCATAGCGGCTGTGTCAGGAGTGCTTCTTGGCGCATATATTCTGGTTAATCTTTTGTTCTTCGCATACGAATACAGAAGATCACCTATAGAGATGTTGAGGATCGAAGGATGAGGCTTATCAAGATCACAATTAAAGCTCTTGCTGACAGACCTCTCATCAATCTGTTTGTCTGTCTTGCGCTCGCACTTCTGGTTTTCGCGCAGGGGCTCATCGCGAATGCTTATTCATTCTCAATGTCAGGCGAGATGTATCTTTATACGAGCTACACCTTTATCAGCGGCAGCGACAGTTCAGATAAGGTTCAGGTGCTTAAGGACAATTATCCGAAGAGCCTTGTTCGCGCTAACGATATTTACGCGGACGATAACAATCCGGAGATTATAGTTTTCAGATACAACAGGGTCCTTAAGAATGGCGAGTTAGCCAAGCTCAGGAAATATGCGGCGCACTACATACCGGATGCCGAATTCGCGGCGCCGGAAGTATATCAGGACAGCTACGACGTGTTTAAGGAAATCGTTATCTTCGCGCTCATAACGGCCGTCATCCTGATAGTGCTGATACCTGTGATCAACTACCCCATCCAGGTCAGAAAGAGCGAGTTCGACAGCTACAGGATATGCGGCGCGGCCAACGGCTTTATACTGGCTGCGCGTTTTGTACATGTGGCGTGCCTCTCGGTACTTGCAGGCGTTATAGGCATTGCCGGACTGTTCATCTATTCAAGGTGGACTCACGCGGGCAATCTGGGGCTTCTCGCGATCCTTATTCCATTGCTGTTCTTCGCCACGGTTACGGCTGAGACGACGATCGCCGGCATAGCGGAGGCTTACCATGAGAAATAAGTTAAGAATGATCTCATGCATCGTGATGCTGTCGGTAATGCTCGGCGGCTGCAGTCTATTCCGCAAGTTCAATGTGACGGAACTGGGCGCGCCTTTAGTTAAAACCTATGCAGCGAGCGTTGATACTTTGTTGACGGGTGACGGGATCGAGAATGAATTCCTGTCGGTATATAAGAGCTCTTACGATATCGAAGGCTATGTCATGACAGGCACGAATGCAGGCGACATCGCGTGGATCCTATACGGGTCTGAAGATATCGGTATCGTCGGCTCAGGCCTTAACTGCAAGATCGATAACATCCTTCAGAAAGACGAGAACGTTCTCGCTGCTTCAGAGGTCACTTCCGGCGTGTTTGTAATCGCGACAGATAACGGCTCTGATGTCTGGGGCGCTCCGGTACGCCTGATCATTTACGACTTTGCCAATTTGCGACTTGTCGCAAATTCCGTGATCGAAGAGACTTCGGGCGACGGCTTCTCCGGTATGTGTACGGACGGTTCCGGCAATATCTATGTTGTGTCGGGCTCGAAAATCACAAAGCTCGGAAACGACCTCTCTGTAAAGTCTTCCGCGACACTCAGCGATTACTATTTCGACTCCGTGTGCTGCAAAGACGGCGCTCTGTATCTGACATCTTATTCGGATTCCGGCAGCGGCCTTAATATCGTGAAGCTCAAGAGCGAAGGCCTCTCGTTAGATCACGTGTACAACATCACCGCAGATTCCAATAATGACAGCCTCAAGTTCATCGGACAGGACAGCGATTCGGTCTATCTTATAAAGAACGACCGCTTCCTGATGAGGTTCTCTGCAGCCGATAATTCTCTCATCCAAGTCGCGAACCTTGATGAATACAGGATCGTGACAGCGGACAGGAGTATTGTCTATAACAACGGGCAGTTCCTGGTCTACGGTGAATACAGAGGCGCTGACGGATTGTTCGCATTGAAGCTCGGCGATGAGATAGTGGGCAGAACTGAGATCGAGCTTGCCGTGATCGGCGTCACCGACAAGTGGCTCGACAGGCGCATCGCGGATTTCAATGCCGATAACCGCAAGTACCATCTGACCGTCAAATACTATACGGACAGCACGATCCCTGACACCGTGTACTGCACTACCGATGCCGAGAGATTAATGCTCGATCTTACATCAGGCAACGTCCCCGACATGATCTGCACGGGCAAATTATATGCATCGGTAATCAAGCATTCCGGCATGCTCATGAACTTGCACGACTGCGCCGAGCTTAACGATTCGCAATACCTCACCAGTGTATGGAACGGCATGAAGGAACAGGACGGTACGATGCTCCTTGCTGCGCCGTTCTTCCGCATCTCAGGCTTTGCGGGTAAGACAGGTGATGTCCTCTCCTGCAAGAGTGAACATGTCATCCGCCACGACGATGCAAAGACGCTCACGGATGCACTCGTGAACCGCCTGCTGACCCTTGATACATATTCTTCAGATAAGCTCTACAGTTATATGGATTTTATCGACAACCATAAGACGCTCACTTATACGGAGAACATGAGCGTCGCATCACAGATCCGCTCAGGAGATCTCGGATTCATCGACTGCGAGGCCGGAGGATTCGGCAACTATCTGCTACTCTGCGAATATTTCGGAGGCGCGCCCGAGATGGCTCTGCCGATGGTTAACTGCGACATGTTCTTCGGTGTTTTCGAGAACACCGACTGCAAAGAAGGCGTAAAGCAGTTCCTTGAATATTGTTTCTCGGACGATGCCCTTTCCGATGATGCGGCGAACGTCATGGCCAGGACACCGGTCTCAAAGGCCGTGATCGAGAACATCATCAGCATGACCACCAAGGCCTATAACGATTCACAGATCAAGCCTGGCGAGGCTTCTGTCAATGGCGTATACCAGCAGGATGCGCTCCTGATCTATTCGGACAAAGAGGTATCGGACGCGGGCCTTAAGGTCGTCCAGGAGATCAACGACATGGAGCAGGGCAAGGAAGTCGACCACACTCCGCTGTCGCCCGGCGACCTTCGCAAATTCAGCGCAGATGAGGTCAGCAAGCTTGCCGACAGCTACCGCGCTCTTCTTAACAACAAGGCGGCCATCTATCTCCCGTCGTATTACATGTCGGATATCGCATATCCCATTATTGATAAATACTGTGCCGGTGACATCTCAGCTGATAACGCCGCCAAGGAAATAGATAACGCGATCAGAAAATACATATCAGAGCAGAATTAAGGGTGAAACCATGGAAAACGCAATTGAACTGAAGTCAGTAACCAAAGTATACAGAGCCAAAGGTGTCGAAGACGTAGTCGCGCTAGACGACTTGACGCTCGAAGTCAGAAAAGGCGAATTCATCGCAGTCTGCGGTGTCTCCGGCTCCGGCAAATCGACCCTGCTCCACATCATCGGCTGCCTCGACCAGCCGACCTCAGGCACTGTCCTTATCTCCGGCACGGACGTATCCGGCCTCAGTGATTCCGCCCTTGCCAAGATCCGCAACGACAAGATCGGCATTGTGCTCCAGGACTTCGCCCTCATCCCTTACAGGACAGCCTACGACAACGTCATGGTCCCGCTGTACTTCTCCAAGAACAAGAAGAATGCTCACAAGCGCATTATGGAATCGCTCGAAAAGACCGGCGTCGCAGCTCTCGCCAGGCGTGAGATCCGCAAGATGTCCGGCGGCCAGAAACAGCGCGTCGCCATCGCCCGCGCCCTCGTCAA
>JAFYZR010000113.1 GCA_017557345.1 Paludibacteraceae bacterium
TACCCTTAAGATTATGACTCATATGGGCATCCTTTCCGACAGACAGATAACCTTGTATAGGATACATGCCCAAAAGAGGCTGTGCAAGAGAAACTTCTACTTTAGCGGAAAACATGTAGAAATTAAAAATTCACTTTACGGGTTGGCTCCTTTTTGGTGTGCCCGGCCCCGGAAATAAGCTGGGGTTTTTATTGGACAGCATCATTTTTATACTTGGGTTAACAGAGAAAAACAAAGATATAGCAGCGGTTTCAACCGCAGAAGGAGGATAGTATGACGAACAAGATTTATTTCACGATCGCAGGGATGAACTTCCGTTACGGCACGGATTTTGCAGAGCGCGGCATGACCGTCACGCTGGAGAAGGATCCGAAGAACGAGTACGACAAGGAGGCCATCAAGGTCAACATGCCCGGTCTGGGCCAGGTCGGCTGGGTGGCGAACAGCGTCGGTACCGTCCTGGGCGATTGCTACAGCGCCGGCCGCGTCTACGACAAGATCGGCGACACCGCCGAGGCCACCATCGCGTACGTCACCCCGAAGGGCTGCGTGTGCGAGCTGGTGGTGGGTGAGGAGACAATAGAAGCAGAGTCGGACGAATCCAAAACAGAATAAGGACAAAAACTAAGCAAGGTAACGGAAAAGCATCGGATTCAGGCAAGATAGGACAATAGTCTGGAATTTGTATGAATGTAACGAGATATGAGTTTATTACGATTGGAAGGAGTGAAGACCCATGAGGAAACTACAAATTTTTTTGGTCACGTTTTTGCTGTGCTTGATACTTACTGCATGCGGTGATTCGGACGAACCTTCTCGACGGGCTTCCCGTGATGATGACAGTGAAGCGTCAGATGCTGACACTGAGGAAAAGGCAGGAGAGAAGGCGACCAAACCTCCGCTTCCGACGAATACGCCCAAACCGAAACCTACCAATACACCCAAGCCAAGTGCTCACTACTTTGGTAATCGTTCCGTGCAGTATGAGGAAGAAAACTCCTGGCATCAGGTATTCTTCAGCTTTTCGGTAACTGAGGACGGAGAGTTGATTCGCCAAGACGCTGTTATTCACATATCGATAACAAATGATGATGGCGTGCAGGTGTATAAGGGCGATCACAGTGTCACAGACAAGGATTATTCCATGTGGAATAGCGCGTTTCGAGGGACACAGTTACTTGGATGTATCTATATTCGGGATTCGGAGATTACTCAAGGGACTAAGTCTTCCGGAGTGCTGACAATATCCGCGGAGTTGAAGGACGGCTCGTACTGGACCGAGGAGCGCTTACAGATATCTGATCTGCCGGTACGGCCTCTGCAAATCACTATTCCCCAGGCGCCGGTGACACTGAAAGAGTACGATTACAATGGAAAAACAGCGCAGAAAATGGAAATCACTGACATTTCGTATGAGGTTTCCGACTGGGGGACGTTGACAGTATCCTTCACCGTGAAACTGTTAGAGAATAAAAATGGTAAGAGTTCATCGGACTACTGCTATTTCGGATATAAGTTGAAGAACTCCGCTGGAGTGATCATTGACAGTGGAACGTGCTATGTGGGACCGATGGCGGTCGGCGAAGCCATGAAACAAGAGGCATACATGGGCTCTGATCTGGATCGGAGCGAGTCTTACACATTGGAGTTCTATGACTACAAGTAAAATGCGAAACAAGGCAGTTCAACAGGGCTGCCTTGTTGCTATTAGTGTTGGGATTGTGACGTGATACACTTCAATAGCGTTCAGAAAGCCCTATTGTTGCAAAAAAAGTGCAATTCTTACGTGTTCTTTTATGGACTATGTGCCGTTGTAAAGGTATAATTAGCTAATAAGTTTGCAAATTCCGCCTAAACGGAACGCCGTTTCCGATTGCGGCGGCATGACTGTTCCGACGCAACGGCACGCGTTTCCTGTTTAACGGCATACTCAAAAGATCTGTGTTATAGTTTCTTTCGTAGTCAAACGAAAAACTACGA
>JAFYZR010000114.1 GCA_017557345.1 Paludibacteraceae bacterium
CGCGTCAAGGACGGCGAAAAGCTGCCCGAGTCGGGTCGCTTCTCCATAGAGGCCTACGACGGCGAATCTGAGGTGGCGGAGTATGACGCGCAGATGGATGGCAAGTGGATACTCTCCCAATATGTCGGCGGGCGAATCCAGATATACCCCGACGAAAGCCATCGCACCGGCCGAAAGCACAAGGTTTACGTTTCTGCAACCGACCATTGCGGCAACTCCTCTGCAGTGGAGTTTGAGGTAATCTACTAACTGCAAAATTTTTGCGTACGGATTTGGCGTAATAAAAATTATTTCTATCTTTGCAGTCCCAAAATAAAGCAACCTCTTGCGAGAATGGCTTTCAAGCCGCAATGTTGCAGTTAATTAAGAAAGAAATGGATTTACTTAAAGTAGCTCAGGACGCATTGGTACAGGAGCCTAAGGAGTTCCCCAACTTCAAGGCAGGTGACACCGTTACCGTCACTTATGTGATCAAAGAAGAGAACAAAGAGCGTCAGCAGAAATTCCGTGGCGTAGTCATTCAGCGTCGCGGTGCAGGTATGACACAGACTTTCACTGTCCGCAAGATATCCAACGGTGTAGGTGTTGAGCGTATTTTCCCTCTCGCTTCTCCGTTCATCGATTCTATCGAGGTCAACAAGGTCGGTAAGGTGCGTCGCGCACGTATCTTCTACCTCCGCAACCTCACCGGCAAGAAAGCCCGCATCAAAGAGAAAAAGTACAACGTTGCAAAGGACGCCGAGTAGCATTGTATTTTTGATAACGGCCGCGTAGCTCAACTGTATAGAGCACTTGACTACGGATCAAGAGGTTTTGGGTTAGAATCCCAACGTGGTCACTAAAAAAAGTCGCTGAGAGGCGACTTTTTTTGTGCCCACGTAACGTGGTCCCTATTTTAACGGGGGCTCTGCCCCCGAACCCCCGCGGCGCAGAGCGCCGGCCATCCATTGACTTGTCCTGAAATAGATTTACAGCAATAGGTTCAAAATTGTAAACTTAATTCAGGATAAAATGATTAGACAAAGACGATCTTACACTAGGGCAGAGAAGCTCGAGATTATTCAAGCTTTCTTGGCATCTGGGGAAACGATGGAGACGTTCCAGAACAAATATGGGATGGGACATTGCACTTTATCAAGATGGCTAACTAACTTTGCTATTACAAATCCGACCTCAGGAACAATAGCAATCATGAAGAAAGACAGCACAGACGTCACTCTTTTAAAGGAACAGAAAGCAAAGCAGCTGGAACTGGAAAGTGAGGTGGCACGACTAAGGTCAGAGTTAGAAGCAGAGAAACTGAAGTCATTGGCATACAGCACAATGATTGATGTTGCCGAGACCCAGTTCGGTATAGAGATACGAAAAAAAGCTGGTGCCAAACAGTAGGTAAGCTTCGTATAATGCTTCCAAAAAAATCCGTGGATGCATTATGTGCACTGTTTGGCAAAACTCGACAAGCTTACTATCAAAAAATGAATTACAGGTACGAGGAATATGCAGAAGAAGGCATAATCCTCGACATAATAGCCGAACTCAGGAAGGATATGGGCAAACTAGGCGGTCGGAAATTATGGCATGAGATAAATGCAGCACACCCTGGAATGGTAAGCCGCGACAAGTTGTTTGACATACTTGACAGGTATAACCTGAAAGTAACCAGACGAAGAAGAACTATACGAACAACATGGAGTGCGTCATGGTTGCATAGGTTCCCTAACCTTGTTAAAGATATCGTTTTGACGGCGGCGAACCAAGTCTGGGTCAGCGATATAACGTATATCGAAACAGAAGATGGCTTCGTATACCTACATTTGGTAACAGATGCATATTCAAAAAAGATATTGGGATGGTGTTTGAGTCCAAGCCTTCATGCGGAATATACGATAAGAGCTTTGCAGATGGCTATTCGTAATGCCGGGTGTAATCTTACCGGACTCATCCATCATTCGGACAGAGGTTGTCAATACTGTTGCGAGAAGTATGTAAAGCTATTGCAGGACAATCATATTGAGATCAGTATGACACAAAATGGAGACCCACGTGATAATGCAATAGCAGAGCGTGTAAATGGTATATTGAAAACAGAATGGCTTAATGATGAGATCATTAAAGGCTTATCAGATGCACAACGGAGGGTTGCGGAGGTTATAAATATCTACAACAACCGCAGGCCTCATTTGAGTCTCAATTACAAAACACCCGCACAGGCGTACTTGGAAGAAGGCTTGCAGAAACGAGTATGGAAAAACTACTATAAAGCAAATAAACCGGAAGAAGTTATCGCAGTCATTACGAACCTGACAAGCGGATGTAGGACTGTGCCAACAAACTGACGACAATCCAATAGAATCAAAATAGAAAGCGCCTATAACTGTAAACAAAAATCAGGACGGGTCATCCCTTGTTCTCCACAAAAAAAGCCTCAAGCAAAACGCTTGAGGCTTTGTGGAGAACAAGGGAGTCGAACCCTTGACCCCCTGCTTGCAAAGCAGGTGCTCTAGC
>JAFYZR010000011.1 GCA_017557345.1 Paludibacteraceae bacterium
GAACTCCATTTTCCTGAGTTGCTTCCTTCTTGAGAGCCTTGCCGATTTGTGGCAGGGAAAACAAGTTTATTCGCCCGACTACGGTGAGTATATTTCCCTCATTGCTCCCGGCCTTATCGCTCACGAGATATTCCATTGCCTTACCCGCAACAATGCCAGTTTCCGTCAGCGGCTTTACAGCCTCATCGGTTTCACGGTGATGGACCACGAGGTGGAATTCGGCCCATCGGTTCGGAATATGATATTAATGAATCCGGATGTGGAACGGTACGATAACTGGGCCGAATTTACCATCAACGGAGAAAAGCGTCGTTGCATCCTCGTCGCCGTATATGAATGCAGCTATGCCGAAGCCGCGGAAACTACCCCCGGGGCCTCCTTCTTCGACTATTCGAAAAGCGTTCTTGTTCCGCTCGATGATCCCGATACGATGATTCCCCTTGATGAGGCATCAGACTTTTACCAGGTTGTCGGTCAAAACACGGACTATCTAATTGCAGCAGAAGAGTGTATAGCCGATAACTTTGGAAACCTGATAGGCTTCGGCTTCAATGGCTATTACACTTTGGCGGCAGATTACACTGTTCAGTTCGTTCCCTACCCTACCCCTCAACTGGTCCACGACATCTACCAAACAATGCTGGAGCTTTACCCTAAAAACTAACTAAAGGAAGTATGGAAATAGCAGTCAACGAAGGGTTACCCAATCCGATTACAAAAGAGGAGTATATCGGACAGATGAAAATGTACTTCCCGGGGCTGAAGCGCTGGCGTAAGGCTCAGGCTAAGGAAGGCCCTAACAGGTGAATCACATTCCAAACATAATCACTGCCCTCAGATTCCTGGGGGCTGCTTGTCTGTTGTTCTTTAATCCGACAAGTGCGGCTTTCTGGGTGATCTATGGCCTGTGCGGCATTAGCGATATGGTCGATGGGTACCTAGCGAGGAGGCTCCACGCCATGAGTAAGACCGGTGCTGTGTTGGATAGCATAGCTGATATCGGCTTTGTCGCTTGCTGCGCAATACAGTTGATACCCGTTTTGCATATTCCGACATGGTTGTGGATCTGGGCTGGACTGATTGTCGTAATCAAACTTACAAATCAGTTATCGGCACTCGTAATCTGCAAACGCTTCTGCTTTCCTCACACAAAGGCCAACAAAATGACTGGTCTTTTGCTCTTCCTCTTTGTTCCTACAGTGTTCTGGTCCATTGTCCCCATTGCTTTTGTTGCCGGTGTCGCTACTTTCGCAGCCGTGCAGGAAGGGCATTTCATCAGGACACGACGGGTTGAAATGTAAAATTTCGGAGCATATTCGGAGCAAATGAAGTGACTCCAACAGAGATACTTTGCAATCATATGAGATTGTGATGCAATAACATAAAGCATTTATCTGGTAGTTTATAGGTAGTTTTTTGGTGTAGTTTATAGGTAGTTTTTGGTGTAGTGTTTTTATCTTAAACTAATTCTCCGTAGCAAAATAGTCTGATATGTTGTTCCATTTTTGCAATAATGGCATTATTATCCGACTTGGTGCAACAAAAGTATATTTTATTGGACTTTTTCTTGCGCTTTAAATAATAATTGCATATATTTGCGCCAAAAGTATATTTTATTAGACTTATGAGTCTTTCAGAAGTAATAAAGAATCGAAGGAAAACGCTTGCTATCTCGCAGCAAGATCTTGCAGAGATGGCTGGAATTGGACTCGCAACAATTAAAGATATTGAGCGCGGAAAAGGAAATCCGTCTATGGCGACTGTTTCAAAAATTATGGAAGTCCTTGGAATGGAGATCGAGTTTAAGGTTCGTCAGACAGTATGATTCTATAGACAATGAGACAAGTAAATGTATATGTGAATGACCGGAAGGCCGGGGTGTTGACAGAGATGCATCCTGGTAAGGGTTATTCTTTCAAGTATGATCCGGTTTATCTTTCGTCTGATGCCCCATCGATATCCGTATCATTGTCCAAAAATAATGCTTCATATGAATCATCCTCTCTATTTCCTTTCTTCGCAAATATGCTTCCAGAAGGAGCTAACCGCAAAGTGATTTGCAGGACATATCGGATTGATGAAAACGATTTGTTCGGTATTCTTGCCGCTATGGCCGGAAAAGATTTCATAGGAGGAGTACACATTAAAACGACAGCAGCTAAATGATTGATATCAAGCATTGCCCTTCCAGTCTTGACGAGGGCTTCTCTACATATAGCCCTAAGGCTGCCCGTGCGTTATTTGATGGCCATAAGGTGAGCCATCAATTAGACTTTGATATTGACGGACTTCATAACAAGCCGGAAATTGTAGAAGCCATGCACAGGATTTCCGTTTCCGGTGTTCAAGAGAAGTTTCCTGCTGTCATAGAGAGGGGCAGCATCCGTATCGCTAAGGAAGATGAGCAGTCCACTTACATTTTGAAGCCCGCACCTTGGGATGAAACACTCCGGGAGCGTAAGCAGATTCCTGCGAATGAGAATCTTACTATGCAAATCGCAGCACAGGTGTATGGAATACAGACAGCGGCAAACGGCTTATGTTTTTCCAGGAAGGGACAAGCGGTATATATTACTAAACGATTTGATGTCCTTCCAGACGGGTCAAAGATGCTTATGGAAGATTTTGCTGCAGTAATCGGAAGAAACGAACAGGACGATGGAAAGGAATTCAAATACAGTGGTTGCTATGAGGATATCGCCACAGCCATCCGGAAGAATGTCTCCGCATGGATGGTTGATATGGAAAGGTTCTTTGAACTGGTAGTGTTTAACTACATCTACGCCAATGGCGATGACCACTTGAAGAATTTCTCTTTGATTCTGCAGGGACAGGATTATCGTCTTGCTCCGGCATACGATCTTCTAAACACAAGTTTGCACGTGCGAGGCGACGATTTCGGTCTGGATGGAGGTCTTTCTCCAAACATCTTTAAGAGTGATGTGTATACCCAAACCGGGCATCCATGTCGCCAGGACTTTGAACGTTTCGGAGATTGCATCGGTCTGGTGAAATCTCGTGCGGGCAAGATACTCGATAAGTATACGCAACTGCCAGAGTCTGCCATTACACTTGTTGGTAGGAGTTTTCTAAGCGAGAAGTTGAAGCGCTACTACTTAAGAATAGTCAATGAGCGAATAGCAAGATTCAATAGAGAATCAGACTAAAGTGCTTGAGTATTGCTTTCAATCCGTGGGGCAACCGTGGGGCAAATATAAAAAGAAAAATCGCTAAGTATGTGATTTTTCACAACTTAGCGATTTTCGGTAAGCGTCTCCGCGGTTACGTATTGACGGGCCATTGATTCGCCTCTACCTTTGCGTTTTCAAGAAGATAATGTCAATGGAAACGCAAATGAATGAGTTCACAGAGATTGCC
>JAFYZR010000115.1 GCA_017557345.1 Paludibacteraceae bacterium
ACCATCTTATCTCCCGTAGAGAATTATGATGTATCTTATTATTCTAAATCGATGGGCTCGGATTGGCTGCCTTCAACAGAATGTATAAATGTGGGCGAGTATATGGCTTCTATCACCTTCCTTGTCCCTATTGAAGAAGACAAAGTTGTAAAATACGTACCTGAACAGGGGGAAATCATCACCAAGGAGTTTACAATTCTTCAAAGAGAGCTTACCATTCAGGCGGCAAGCGAAGCGTGGACGTATGACGGTGCCGCCCACTCGAATAATACAGTCACGATAACAAAGGGTTCTCTTGCAGATGGAGATGAACTTTCTGCAACGGCAACCGGAGCAGTAACCTTTGTATCGGATACCAAGGAAGGCAATAACCCTGTTTCGGATGATGTAAAGGTTATGCGCGGCACGGAAAATGTGACTGGTAATTATGAGATTACAAAGGTGGCCGGAACGCTTTCCATTACGCCGGCAACTATCATCATTACTGCTGACAGTGCTTCCAAGGAATATGACGGAACAGCATTGACAAAGGATTCCGTATCTGCCGAAGGACTTGCTACCGGGGATAAGATTGAAAGCATTACTGTCACGGGAAGCCAGACTGTAGCTTGGAAGAGTGATAATACTCCAAGTGAGGCCAAGATTGTCAATGCAGACGGCGAAGATGTAACTAAGTGTTATAAGATTACTTATGTAAACGGCACGCTGGAAGTAACCAAGAAAGCATTAACCATCACCGCGGATAGTGATACTAAGGTATATGACAAGACCGCATTAACAAAGGATTCTTATACAGTCTACGGCCTTGCTGACGGCGATTCCATTAAGAGCGTCGCCATTGCCGGAAGTCAGACGATGAAGGGAAGCAGCGATAACGTTCCGAGCAAGGCGGTAATCGTAAACGCTAAGGGCGAAGATGTAACCTCAAGTTACGATATCACCTATAAGAACGGAACATTAACCGTTACGGCATCTGACGCTCCGGCACTTTCCGATAATCAGAAGCCCGTTCCGAAGAACGACCTTAAGGAAGACGGCAAGGAGCAGGTTCTTGTGCTTGCTCCCGCAAATCTTCCGGAAGGCTATACCATCGAGTACAGCACGGACGGCGGAAAGACATGGGTTTCGGTTCCTACCGGTAAGGAATCCGGTGAATACACGATTGAAGTATTCTATAAGGCCGATGAGAACCATACTGATTTCTTTGGGGAAGCCCTTAAGGTCACAATTAAGGCCGAATATACCGTTGTCTGGATGGACGGAGACGGGAAAGAACTGGATAAGAAGACCTATACGGAAGGAACAACGGAACCTAAAACTGAGAAGATTCCGGTTAAGACCGATGAGAAGAATAACTATACCTTCGCCAAATGGGACGACGGAACCGTATCCGGCAAGACCAAGACGTATCAGCCGGTCTTCAGTTCCCTTCCTAAGGAACTCTATAAATCCCTTCTCGGCACTGTTGACTGGCAGAACGGAAGCAACGAATCCGCGGAGTATCAGATAAAGAGAGCGGTAGACGATATGCTTTGTCATGAGCTGTTCACCGGTGAAGTATATGTGGACGGTAATCTTGCAAGACGGGGAATCGATTATACCGACCGTACCGGAAGTACCATCATTTCCTTTAAGCCGGAATATCTGAAAACCCTTGCAATCGGAAGCCATATGATTAAAGTTGTCTTCAAGGACGGGGAAACATCGGTAGTACTGAATATCCTTGCAGCACCGGCAGTAGACACCACTCCTACCACGGGTGACACAAGCATGCCGATCTTCTGGGCAGCGCTGATTCTTCTGTCCATGGCAGGTGCATCGGTGGTTGTGATGAGAAGACGAAAGAGAGCATAAGTTGAGTTTTAGCTTTCGGGATTCCTTTTGAGGATTATGGAGGGCTTGATATTGTATGAGATAAAAATCGGGGAAGCAATCGGAAAAGCTAAAATCGGAATGAAAAGAGATGAAGTCCGGAGTCTGTTCGACGACCTTGAAGAGTGGAGAGAGACTCCATATGGTTATGACCACGAGGTTGTATATGATAGTAATGATGAATTTCAGATTTACTACGATGAGAACGACTGTGTGAGTTTCATTTTGTGCACCGCCATGGATGAAATGTCTATGGATGGAAAGAAGCTGAACGAAGAGTTATTCTATGATGATCTTCTAGCCGCTGCTCAGGAATTGACATCAGATATTGAGGAAGATGAAGTTGGATTTACGAGCAACCAATTAGGTTTTGGTGTCTGTGCCTATTATGATGAAGATGAGGACGATGATGTGGCACAAGTAGAGAGCGTTCAGGTTGCAGTAAAGAATTATTGGTAACATTTGCGCCGTATATTTTGGAAAGTCGCGCGATAAGGAATTTACATGGAAGCAAAGGATATTGCGGCGCTCTTTTCGAATAGGGAGCCGATCGAAATTGATTTCAAGAATACGAGTCATGGGGATGATGACTTCAGAGAAACACTGTTTGCGGATTTCGGGACAGATAAGATTGTGATCAAACTCGCAGCGAATGGTTTCACGGATGAAAAACATCTTGTTCTGTGGGAAAGAATCGCAAAGGAGTACCGGAACCTTGGGTATTACTGCCCGCAGTTTATCCGCGCTGTCGACGGGACATTCCCCGTGGTTATATACAAAAATCACAGCTGCATCGTATGGGGTGAGGAGTTTTCAAAATACCGGTCCGCGGCTGAATTGATAGAAGAAAAGTTTTCCGATACGAAACTGGTAAAGGACGGATGGTATTCGTATCTTGATGATGCCATGACCATGGATGCGAAAGTCGCCGCATGTCATTTTGATTATACAGACATGCCGTCCGGTTTATGTATGTTTGAACTGTTTGATCCGACTGACCGATGTGATGAAACAACCGAAGATGCAGAATTATGGTTGGCAACCGCCAAAACTCTTCCGGAGGAGTTTGCAGACCGGGTTGATCGGATATGGAACAACTGGCTTGAAGCACGAAAAGAACTGGAAAAGATATACCGTCAGTTGCCGACGTCTGTATTTCAGGCAGATATCAACGAAACAAATGTCCTGTTGGATGAAGATGGTAATTTCAAAGGAGTTTATGATTTCAATTTAGGCGGAAGAGAAGTCTATATTAACTACATAATCCGTCAGGCGCCCTATGTTTCAACGGCCGATACGTATAGCGGACTGGAAGCAAATGATACTTTTCTTAAGCGTGTGTTTCATGCTCTGGATATCGCAAAGAAGGTTTATCATTTTTCGGACCTGGAAAAGAAGGCTGCGCTGCTGTTGTATAGGTGCATTCGTCCTTTGTGGTGGTATGCTGCGGAAGAAATACAGGAAGCAGGGACAGATAAGGAAAAGATACGGAAGCATTTAGACATGATTGAGTATGAGCAGACACGAGAGATTGACTTCTCAGATCATATGTAACAAAAACGAATTAAGCAAAGACAGTTTAGTGGATAATTACGGAATTCCAGGCGATAAGAGACTATCTTTTAATAAATCGTGCGATGGAGAGATCAGAGTATGGCAAAAATTTCTAAAGAAAAGAAAAAAGCCAGACTTCCTGCAGAATACTCAGAGGGGATGCTTCATTTCAAGACAGGTCCGGGTTGGAAGGCCTGTTATGACAGTGAACGGGAGCTTTATACCGCTGAAAGCTTGTGGATGGGTTACTACGATCTTTATGAGATCAATGAGGAAATATTCAACAAACTGAAGCCGAAAGGCAAAGATCGCTGAGAAGCCCATGAACTGATCCATACCGGCAGGCATTTGTATAAAAGCGTCAGTGAAAACAACGGTTCATACGATATTGCACTTGATGAAGACTATGCCTCTTTCTGTCCATGGGCTGACATACAAAAAACAGGGGAGATGTGGGAATCGGAGTTGACCGATCTGGCAGTGAATGTTTTTGAATCCGAAAAACAAAATCGCGAACAGCGACGCAAAAGACGTGAAGAACAGGAACGGGAAAATTGAGTTGAGTGATACTATCTTTGGGATGATGTGAATGTCGCACAATAAAAACGTGAACGGAGAATAAACTAATGGAGAAGTATATCAGAACGACCAACCTAACGAAAGAAGAGTTCTTTGGACAGTTTTTAGCAAAAACCGAAGAAATTGTTGCCAGAGTTCACTGGGCATGGGAGAAAGGATGTTCAAAGCTTCCAACCTTCGGTAAGGAAGATCTGGTAAGTATTCTCTGTACAACTCTGAAGGGGGATAAAGAGCATCCCATCGGTTTTAACGGAACAGTCTATTGGTTTAGTAAGAAGAAATTGTTCGGATATCCTTATACACCGCGATTCATAAGAAACGAGTACTACCGTCTTCGTGTCAGAAGATGTAAATTCGGTAGCAATCATTTCGTCTTGGAGGAGATTCTTGAGACAAATGTAAATGTATCCGCCGCAGACCCTAATGATACGGCTTACTTCTGGCACAGAAATCCGAAACCGGAAACGAAGGAAACTCCTGAGCAGGCAGCGATGTATTCCAATCGGATTCAGAATCCGTCCGGTCTGTTCGCCGGAACAGACCTGTCTCAACTGTTTGATAACAGGGGAGAGCGTCGCAGCAAGTATGAGTTTCCTGAGATTCGGGATGAGTGGATTGAAAGAACGGAGAAGGCAATAGGTTACAGGATTTCTCCTGCATACAGGGAACTGCTTGATTATCAAAACGGTGGTGAAATCCGTGATGACTCCGATGAACGATGGCTGACGGCAATTTACGGAATCGGACCGAAGCCGGATTCCCCGAACAGTCTCGAGAATATGTTTGATAATTGGAAGAATGATTGGGAATACCCAGACATCGGAATCCCGTTTGGAGAAACTAACGGGAGCGGACATAATATGTATTATATGGATTACCGCGTGGTAGATAGTAACGGTGAACCGAGAATTGTCAACATCGATAATGAAGGTGAGGTCCAGATCACATTTGCCGCGAATAATCTTGTTGAGTTCATCAAGATTGTGTTGGCAAACAAGGAGATGGAAGCACGAGGAGAACGGCTCGATTGAATAAGAAACAAAAGGGATTTTAGTTATTAAATTTCGGCTTACCGGTTTTGGTATGTAGGGCAATTATCTTTAAATCAGGGGCGAAGGAATATGTATACTTACATGGATGAAAATGAAATATTCTTTCTGAGAATAGCAAGGTGGCTTCTGGTAAGATTGTCGCTGTTAATTATTGTAATTAACGGAATCAATCACCTAAACAATGGAAAAATCCCCAGAGGCATCATCGAACTGATAATATCGGCGGGACTTGTTGCAGTTGATATCTTTGTGATCGGACGGGCAATCCGCAAGCGGAAGAAACGGATGAAAGACCCGGATTATCTGGAAAAGCAAAGAAACATGTCTCCTGTGGAAAATATGAAACGGGAGGCAGTACTTACAATAGTAATCGGAATAGTATGCCTACTTGTGTGCTTTGGGCTGTTTATCATTGTGCCGATTGTTATTCATGTCAATGACCTTGCCCTGTGTCTGATCCTCGGTGCATTCCTTACCGTGGCTGCGTCAATCCCTTTGATTTGCGGAATTCGGGCATATAAGGATCCTGTGGCTGTGATAAAGCGGCGTGAGAAGAAACGTCCCGTCACCAGTCGCCGTGCTACTCTGTACAAGGATTACGAATTGGGATTTGAGCCTGCACAGGAGCAGTACTGCAGACAGACAGGTAAATCCGACGATGAACTGACGCATGACGACGAGCAGATGATCTGGGAGTATGCATACGCGCAGATTACATATCTGGTCGCGTGGATTGCAGAGCATGGATTTTACAGGGCCGCAGAAGGGGATGACCCTTACCTGGCGGAACTGGTCGGGAAGATTAAAACGCGGGAGATTCTGCCCTCATCGTACATCTCGGAAAATGACGGAACGCTTTTTGAGGACAACATAAAAGACAGCGCGGTCGGATTTGTCAAAGAGTATATGTCCAATTCGGAATATGTGAACGGACATGAGGTCGCTAAAAAAGGCGATATCATCGGAGCTTACTTTCCTGAGGTGGAGGCATTCGCAAAGGAATACCTGAATGCCGAAATGTTCGGATTCCGGTTCCGGTGGGAAGATTATGATGTATTTAAGGCGCACATCGATGAGGCGTATGCCAAATATAAAGCGAAGAATGCTGTGAGCAAGAAGAAAGTGTAGGTTTTTGGCATATTCTGTTTAAGAGATTTGCCAATTCAAATTTGTGGAGACCTTTATTTTGGTTTTTTCATTTTCTTTTAGGAGATTTTGGGTTTTCGGTATCTATATTAGTATAGGGATTCTTATAGGCCCGGAGAACGAGGCACTGAATAATAGATAGTTTGATTAAAGAGGTAATAAGAAATGGGGAAAAAAACCAATAGAAAAATCCTGCAGGTTGTGATGGTCATACTGTTGATTATTTTAGGTATAAAAATGTGCGTTCCTGCATATGCCGTCAATTCGCAGATGAAAACGGTGGATTACTATGACCCTACGGATCCGAATAACCCAAATAAGGTGCAGGAGGGATGCATTCCCGTAACGGCATCGACGACACAGTTGGAAGACGGCAAATGGTATGTGGTAGATGAGGATGTAGAGATTAGCGCACGTATCAAAGTAACCGGTAACGTTAATCTAATTCTTTCTGACGAAAAGACACTTATTGCAAGTAGCGGCATCACAGTACCCGAAAATGCATCATTCACCGTTTGGGCGCAGTCCGATGGTGAAAAAATGGGAAGTTTAATTGCCGTGGCTCAATCCGGTGATGCAGGAATCGGAGGCACCAAGGCTGAAGGCTGTGGCAACATTATCATTAACGGTGGAAAAATCTCCGCTACCGGTGCTCACCAGGAACAAAGAAGAGCATTGTGGGAAAATGATGGATCGCATGGAACGACTGAATGGACTTGGGAATATCGGTTTGCTCCATCCAATCATTCTACCGGTGAAGAAATCACATGTATTCCGGAAGAAGATTGGGAAGAATACATAAAAGAAGGAACAATTTATCTGCTTGCTGCTGTCGAGGAATCGGTTGGTCCCAACATTCGCGTCACCACAGGATGGTGGAGCGCGGCATATGGAGGAACCGATCATAATTGTAATGACATGGTTAAGGATGATCCTCTAACCAGCAAGAAAATTTTGGAAATAAACATCAAGGAAGATGGGAGACTCTATGACATTATTGATGAACAACATCTCCTTTTTACTGGCCAAGGATATACACCTCTTGAATTATTTGTAATAGAGCTACATCTGTCAGCAGGTATCGGCGGTGGTTATTTGGGAAACGGTGGAAATGTCACGATTAACGGCGGCGAAGTATGCGCATCTTCAGAGGAAAATAGTCAGGCAATCGGATACGGAGAAGGCGGAGGTGACGAAGGAAAACT
>JAFYZR010000116.1 GCA_017557345.1 Paludibacteraceae bacterium
CTCGCCCGCGCCCTGAAAGCCCTGCAAGCATAGTCTGGAAGCCCCTTCACATCCGCTACGGCTACCCGCACAAGCCTCCCCGCAAAAACTCCGTGAAGGGGCTTCCAGACTATGCGCCGTCCTATCTCCAAACTCTTCACTGACGAAAAAGAAGTATTATCCTGCACGAGCAATTTATGTGTCTCGTGAAACGGCTCGCGCGTGGCTGCTCCTCATGGTTCGCGGCAGGAGCGGAATGTGTTTACTGGGGCTCTGCCCCAAACCCTGCCGCTTACAAATCGTCGCATCCACGCACGAACCGTTTCACTCTGACGGTAATTACTTGCTGTGGACTGTCTGTGAAGGATAAAGTCCAGAAGTATATTACGTCGCTGGAATCATAGAAAAAAAAGGGATGGCCGATAGCTCATCCCTTAATACTTGCCCCGGGAATACACGATGGATGTTTACCTTTCGGTGAGGCTCGAGGCGGGGACTTTGCACTTAGCGAAATACCTCATCCGTATCGCGGTTTGTTTCCTACTGCAAAGGTAAGAATAGTTTTCTATTCTGCAAGGAATTCCGCAAACGACGCAAGAACGGAAAAACAGGGAGAAAAACAGGCAGGACCACACCGGCAGAAGCACACAGATGGCTGTATAATCTGGCAATATATTTGAAATATTGCCAAAATAAGTGTATCTTTGCTCCAAAAGATGCGCTTATGGAATACAGGAATTTGGTATCTCCCAAAATGAAGGCGGTTTCAAAAGTGCTGATGGACACCTTTGTGGGGATGGATTATTGCATTACTGATACGCACAAAAACCTGGTTGTCGAAGTCCCTAAGGGTAAGTGCGCAGAGGTGCGAACCATTCTCAAGTGCTATTTCCCCGATGTCGCACTGATAAAAAACGCATATGCGATGATGGAGGATCTGCACGATTTTATTTTGGTAAAGCCCCTCATTTCCGAAGCGCCTGTCTATGAGGAAAGCGGAGTCTATGTGCCAGATTTGGAGAAACTGTTGGTGGATCGGGATTCCGACAAAGAATATGCATCCGTAGCGGATACCGACATCCAAAACGAATTTCAGCGCGCATTTGAGTTATACCCTGTCAATACCTCACGTCTTCTCAGATATGCGGGCAGAAAAGGGAAAAAAGAGGAGATCCGCAGCCGCGTGGCGCGAGTGGACCAGAAACGCGTCGACACCATTCATACCATCCAGGATTTCTTCCGCGATGAGCCGGTGGAACGAGCCTGGATCTTTGGCTCATTCTCCCGAATGGAAGAAAGGCCGGATAGTGACATCGATATTTTGATCGATCTCGACAAAACGGTCCCAATGGGCCTTCTCCAATACGCCAGTATGATCAACAAGTTGGAGGATGTGCTGGGCCGGAAGGTTGATCTGGTGGCCAATGGCAGCGTCAAATCCTTCGCACAAGAAAGCATTGACCGCGATAAAATATTGGTCTATGAGAGAGCCTGACCGCGATTTGGGCCGCCTCCAGGATATCATCCAGGCCGCTGACCACATCGATTCTTTTACGAAAGGATTATCTCAAGATGATCTGATGAACGATAAACTTCGTTATTTCGCCGTTGTTAAAAACATTGAAATCATCGGAGAAGCGGCCTATATGCTATCGTTGGAATTCAAAGAAAAACACAATCAAATACCCTGGAAAGATATCATCGGTATGCGTCACGTTTTGGTCCACGGCTATGCGACCATTCTTCCGGAACTACTTTGGCATACCGCCTTGGAAGATGTCCCGTTATTGAAACAGCAGGTAGAAAGTCTGGTAGAAAGCTTAAAGTGAGTGCTGCAACGCAAGACACTCTTTCTTTTTTACCGTTCCTCCGGCGTATGCCCGACTGAGATGGTTAATCCTTCTCTTTTTTCTTCCTGAAATCTTTGAATCCCATCAGCAGCGCCACAATAAGCGCGATGGCGATGAAGAGATGAGCCAGCTTTTGCGCACTCTCCTTGTCGGGCAGTAACTGCACCAGGATTAGCAACACCGCCCCGGCAATGACAACGGCCCAGATGGGGCTCATAGGTGATTTCCGCTTCGGTTTCATTCCGACTATGGGTACTTCGTAAAGCAAAGTTAAGGAATTAAAATCAAACGGACTAAACAAAGAGCGCCCCTGGTCCATACTTCCAGCTTTCATTCCTTTGCGTCGCCTGGCTGCGAGCGACGCAGATCAGGGCGCCGCTTGATGTGCGTCGCCCGCAGTTTTTGGCCGAAAACGGCCCAAAACCGTCAGCGACGCACACGTAATGGATGAATCGTCTGCGTCGCTGCCGGAAAATGAGATTAAACTTTGAGTTATTATCAGTATATTTATTGTTGCTCTTATGGCTAAATTGTAAAACCTGCTAAATCAATACGATAATGGGGCTTTTGGAAAAGAAAGTAAAACTGATTTATGAAGGACCCGTCATGACGGTTGTCGAAGTGAAGCAGGCTGGCGTAATCTGTGTCAGCGGAATACGCAACGATTTTGGCGATACCAATGATACTCACGACACACATTGGACCGTCGACCACGAAACCGAAGAGATCACGCCCGTTGACGAGTGGGAGGAAGAGCAGGAGCAGGACTGGGGCGACTCCTGGGGCGATTATTAGCTTGTATTCATAGGAACGGGACCTTGCCCAATCTCCGTTAGTCCGCTCAGGTCCCACCCGTTTTGGGGTAGGTCCATCGTTTCAGGCGGGACCTACCCCAAAAACCGGTCTCTCCGCGCTTCTTCCGATGTAGGTCTGCCGCTATTCAACCGACCTACCCCAATAATCGGACTAATCTAAAGATTCCTTAATAGAAGAAAAAATGACCGGTTCTCTAAGAGTCAAATAATCTCGCCAAATTTGGGGAGAAAAGCCTTGGGAAGTATGATGAATGGCAATCGCTCGCGTATTTACGCCATTCTTGGTCATTATTGTTGCCCTCCAGGGAGTACATCTGCTGATTCTTACAGTGTCATCCAAAATACTGCAATACCCTCTATTCTCAATGTTGATGTAACCATTACTAACCCATCCACGAATTCCGATGAATAGGCAGATGTTAGGTTTAATGATATCGATGATGTCAAGTAAGCAAAACCAAGCTTGTTTAAAATCGTCCGATGTCGGTTTCGCATCGCTTCTCTTCATCGGTCTTTGCACAAAGTTGCCAAATGCAATTTTACTCCAAAATAACCTTTCTGCCGAATAAGGTGTTACCCCAAACAATGAGTACAGACCCTTGAACATACTCCAAATATCATCTCGATTAACAGCGTCATCCAGGATTTCTCGGGTAAAATCTTTATCTACAAGGCATCTTTGGTATTCTTCTTCACAAAAAGAGCTATCAGGATTTACTGTATAATGCGAATCTCCCAAAACAAGAACTTTTATCTTATTTGCCGGATAGTCACATCCTACCCAAGGAAAATGTAATAGGTCTTTTACTTTACTAAACTGATCATCGAAAA
This sequence comes from Paludibacteraceae bacterium, assembly GCA_017557345.1. GTDB lineage: Bacteria > Bacteroidota > Bacteroidia > Bacteroidales > Paludibacteraceae > Colicola. Next base: position 3,476 of record JAFYZR010000116.1, read on the forward strand.
TAGTTAGTGTTTCCATACTTAGAAAGAAGGGGAGTATATTATTTATCTCACGATCGGATCCCCGCAGAACTTCTTTCTTCCGCAGGTTTTGCATCTGGCGCCACACCAGACGCTGTCGAATTGGTTGATGTCGGCCGTCCCGATCCAGAGCGTCTTCCTGCATTCGGGACTCGCTCCAGAACATCCCGAATATGATCTTCGTCTGCGATGTACTTTATCATAGTGCTAAGTTACGAACATCTGCAGGAATATCAATAGGTTCTTCAACGAAAGGGCGCTCGCTGTCGATCAAGATGATCTGGTCGCAGTATTTTTCGACGTAGGGAGCTTCCTGGAGGTCGTCGACCGTCAGGCGGCGGTTTCTGCGGGGGTAGTTGATTCTGGACAGGACGATGACGACCGTTAATGTCACTTCCGCGATGGTTTTAAGGAGTTTCAGCGTGCCGTTCAACTGGTGCTCCCGACATCCCTTCACCGGACCGCCTTGTATGTCCTGAAGGCTGTCCAGCACGATACATCCGATGTCTTGCGTCTCCACAAAGTGAAAGATTCGTCCAATCAGATAGGAGACCGACGGGGCTACCGTGGCGTCAAAATAGACGGGCGGCAGATGGAAATCGTCCATATCGATGTAGCCCTCCGCATCGCGGAACGATTCTGCCCCCAGCCGTACCAGGGCGTTTGTCACAGGCGACAAATAATTGCCGCAGAAATAGAGCACCGGAATATCCTTGATCCCTTCCAGGATGCAGTTTTTCAGCACATATTGGTTCACATCCCAGTTCTCCCCGCCGATGAGGATCAGTTGTCCCGGGGAGTAATCCATCCCCGGGATGTCGATGTCTTCAAAAAATGAGCTCTGCATTGGTGCCGAGGGATTCGTAGTAGGAGCGATGAAGTTGATATTCCTTTTCATCGGGATATTTATCCATACACAACTTCAAGCATTCCATATCATTTTCAAATGAGATCTCTTTATCGACATAGTCTTCGGGATCAGACTCCAAATTGTAATGTTCCCAGTCGAGATCCGGGTAATTATACATCATTGCGGTAAGGCACCAGGCACTGCTATGCCCGATTCTCTTGTAGAAGGCATACCAGCGTGTCATATTGAAGGCATCGCGCAACGAACGGTCGGAAGCCAGTTCCCAGCACTTATAGGAGTCATACGCGTCGTCATAACGCAAATAAAAGAATGAAAAGAAGTCCTCGTCGCCTCCTCTTTCCTTATAAACGTTCAAAGCCTCTTCTTTTGTGAGGCGTTTTTGGGTAATACTGCCTTGTTCAAAATAAGGCCTGTACTTTTTTGCCATCGTAATCCGGTTTTGATTTGATTGCAAAGATAATGGGACAGACTGCCAAAATCTGGCAGTAATTTTCCGTATCTTTGTACCGAATTTCGCGAATATGGCTAAGAACTACTTCGACCGTTACATTTGGCTGATCGATACCATCAACCGATATGGACATATTTCGTTCAGCGACATCAGCCGCCTCTGGGCGCGCAGCCCGCTTAACAAACTCGGCGAGAATTATCTCCCGGAACGGACTTTCCACAATCATCGTCAGGCCATTCTCGATACCTTCGGTATTGAGATCAAATGCGACCGCTCGTTGGGATACTATATCGCCAACGGAGAAGACCTGGAGGATGACGGCATCCGTCAATGGATGCTCAACTCCTTGTCTTTGAGCAATATGATGATCGAATGCCGCGATTTGCGCGACCGTATCCTCTTCGAAGAGATTCCCTCCAGCCAACACTGGCTGACGGCCATAGTAGGCGCTATCAAGGACCGGAAGACGATCGAAATCACCTATCAGGGCTTCAACAGTCCCGAACCCACTACCTTCGAGGTGCATCCCTGGTGCCTGAAACTCTTCAGGCAGCGCTGGTATATTCTCGCCCAAAGCGAGGGATTCACGATTCCCCGTATCTACGCGCTGGACCGCATCGGGGCCGTCAAAGAGAAGAAGAACCCGCTCAAGATTCCGAAGAAGTTCAAGGCCGACGCGTTCTTCAGCCATTTCTTCGGCATTACCGTTGACGAGCGGATGCCCGAAACGATCAGACTGAAGGTCGATGCCGGGCAGGTCGGTTTCTACAAGTCTCTGCCGCTCCACAGTTCGCAGAAAGAGATTGAAGCCACGGATAAGTACACGATCTTCGAGTACCGGCTCGTCCCCACCTACGACTTTGAACAGGAAATCCTGAGCAAAGGTCCGACAGTAGAGGTTCTTGCACCCGCCTCCTTCCGGGATCAGATTCGCGAAGACGCCAAGGCTATGCTCGCACGCTATGAATGATTAGGGTCTCCTGCTCTTCTAATCCGCCCCGAAGGTTGTCTGCAGAACGCCCTGACGGGTTATGCCCTACAAATGATCCCCCAGACTCCTGAGACGGTCGATGTCGACCAGGTCGATGCTTTCGGACATGGCTTTGAATTCGGCGCCGCGGGGGAAGCAGCCGGTGGTGAGATAAACGCCCCGAGGGGTTCGCGTCTTGGCCAGCAGCCTCTACGCCCATCATCCGGAGTTGACCTTCCTGGTCACGCACATCGGCTGCGGCATCGCCGGCTATACCGATGAGCAGATTGCACCGCTCTTCGCCATCGCTACCGGTCTTTCCAACATTTACCTTCCCGCATCGTTCTGGAAGATTCTCAACTACAGGTATAACTGCTAATCCGGGTATGATTCAACAGAAAAAGCGTATATTTGTAGGGAATAGTCTCCGGTTCTTATGAAAAAGTTTTTGATTTTGCTTCTGATCCTTGTTGCGATCGGCGCGGTCGCTGTCGTGACGTGCCCCGATCGGCTGGCGCACAAGGATGCCGTGATGTCGGTTGTCAACGAAAAGATCAACGAGGAGATTACTCCTGAAAAGAACGGCGAGGGTCTGGCGGTGTTTGGCGTCGCCCTAAGTTCCTCAATTATCGAATATGCCCTTGACAAGCACCTGACCGTCAAGAATCATTTCGTCTACAGCGAGGGATTCCTGATGCGTGACGGCAGTTCAGAAAGACTCTCGGTGGGTGTTTTCGGACACGTATTCACGTTTAGTAAAGAAGACCTCGACAGGATGCTGGACGGGATGAAATAGTGGTTGCGGCCGGTGAAGACAGTATGGCCATCCTATGCGAATAGCCGGCAATAAGTAAGACTTTTTTGGCAGTTTTTATATGTTTATTGCCAAGAATGTCTTATTTTTGTGCCGTAAATATGTGAACGATGACCACGACAGAACGTATCATACAGTATGCAACCATGCAGCAGGGGCCTTTCCAAAAGAAAGACCTTGCCGCCTGGCTTTCTGCTTCCGGCGAGTTGTCCCTGACCAGTCTGCAGAAGCAGTTGGAGCGTCTGGTCGCCGCCGGCTGGCTTTCCAAGGCGGGCTGGGGCTCATACCAGCTGAATGCGGAGGCTAGGCCGCGGTACTATCTCACCCTGAAGCCGGAAACCCAGGAGATGGGCGCATACCTGAAGGAGCGCTATCCGCTGGCCGATTTCTGTATCTGGGACGCATCCAGCGTCATCCCCTTTATGCTGCACGTCCCCAACATCCGTATGACCATCGTGGACGTGGAGCGCCTGCTGGAGCAGTCTTTCCCGGATGCCCTCCGCGAAAAGTATCCCGGCCTGCTGATTCTTCCCAATCCCACCCAGGAGGAGTTCTTCAAGTTTGGCCGCACCTCCGACTGCATCGTCCTGCACCCCCTCACCACCGAGTCTCCGCTTGACAACTTCGAAGGACTTCCTGTCCCGCAGGCGGAGAAAATGCTGGTGGACATCGTCCTCAACCCCGAATTCGACTTTCTGCGCGGCAGCGAACTCAGCCGCATCTACCAGGAAGCCTTCGCCGATTACGACATTTCCCGCAGCCGTCTGCTCCGCTACGCCCGGCGCCGCGGATGCGAAGAAAAGATACAGCAGCTGATCAACCGTACAACCGCACCCGACTATGATTGACCCCAGAAGCAGAAGCCTTGAATGGATCCGGCAGGCAAAAGACAGGATTCCCGGTGTTAATGACACCCCGCTTATAGAGAAAGCCATCCGCGCTCTTTCCCTGCTGGAATCACTGGTGCGTTCCGGCTGCCCGTTCATTTTCAAAGGTGGCACGGCCCTGATGCTCCACCTCAACACGTCCAGACGACTCTCCATCGATGTCGATATCGTCTGCCCTACTGGCACGGACATCAAAGAATATCTGGGCAAGTATGCAGAGGAGTACGGCTTCACCGGTGCCGAAGAAATCGAGCGCTTTTCACGCACAGGCGTCCCCAAATCCCACGCGGAATACCACTACGCCGTCTCATATCCGTCCGGCCATCCCACGGACAAGATCCTTCTGGACGTCCTCTACGAAGACATTCATTACAATCAGGTAGTAGATCTCCCCATAGCAAGCCCGCTGCTTATTCAGAATGGCGCCCCTGTCACAGTCCCGTGTCCTAGCCTCGCCGATATGCTGGGCGACAAGCTCACCGCATTCGCCCCGCACACCACCGGCATCCCGTTCTTCAAGCACGGTGACCCCTTCTTTATGGAAATCATGAAGCAGCTCTACGACGTCAGCTCCATTCTGGACCGCATCGATGATCTTTCTACCGTCCGGAAAACCTACTCCGAGATCGTCCCTATCGAACTAGGCTACAGGAAGCTGGACCACCTCACCGAATCTGATGTCCTCGAAGATACCTTACGTTGCGCCATGAACATCTGCCTCCGCGGAGGCATTGACCGTACCGAATACGGCTACTATGCCGACGGAGCCCGCCGTGTCAATTTCTTCATTATCCCGGAGTCCTATAATGTCGATGTCGCCATCCGCGACGCCGCCAAGGTGGCTTACCTGGTCCGCCTCCTCCAGACCGGGAACAATGAAGTCAAGCACTATAGCCCCGATATGGACGGTGAGTTAGCTTCCACGCTCATCGAGGACCAGTCCCTGAACAAGCTCAACCGAATCAAGAAAATCAGCCTCGAAGCCTTCTTCTACTGCCTCCAGCTGGAGCTGTTACATTTCACTGAGGCAGACGGCCGGTGACCATTGGGCCTCAAGGTACGCAATTTTGGAATAATGTATGGACGGCCAAAAGATAAAACGCATATCCTGTATCGGTGACAGCCTCACGTGGGGCTATTCGCTGCCGGATCCCTGGCAGCAGAGCTATCCTGCCCTGTTGCAGGATATGCTGGGTGCGGGCTACGCAGTGCGCAACTTCGGTTGCAATGGCGCATCGGTCCGCTTAGATGCGGACCTACCGTATGTGGAGACGATAGCTTACTGCGAAAGTCGGGCCTGGAATCCGGATATCGTACTGCTGATGCTGGGCTCCAATGATGCTACACCGTGGGACTGGGATGCCGCCGCCTTCCGCCACGACTATGAGCGCATCGTCACATCATACCGCAACCTTCCATCGCAACCCCGCGTCATTCTTATCGCCCCCATCCGGATGTTTCAGGTAATGGGCATTACCTTCGGCGGCCTATCGCCGGAGATCCTGGAGGAAGGGGTTCGGCCCGTAATCCGCGAGGTAGCCAAGGCGTATAGACTCCAGTGCATTGATCTGATCGATCTCTTCACGGATGCGCGGTACTGCTATGATGGGGTGCATCCGGATGTGGAGGGGGTGAGGTTGGTGGTGTGGGCGATTCATAAAGGAATGACATTGTAAAAACCTACGCGTCTGCGCCAATCAGAAGATCTGCCGCTTCGGTCATCCGGCAACCGAAACTATCCTTATCAGCATCCACGTCGATGCCGCAGGCTCCGACGGTCAGTGGCACAACGACACCGGCTGGTCCTGCTACACGTCGCCGGGATAAACCAAGGGCGATGAACTTGCGACCTGCTTATATCACGCTGTAGAGCATTACCTTTCTGGGGGGGAAGATTCGAACGGATTATTCCGATGGCGATCTCGACAAAGAAGCAGGGTTCTTCATCCTCAACCGCACGAAATGTCCGGCAGCCCTCGTGGAATGTGGGTTCATGGACAATCGCACTGAACTGGAGTTCCTGCGGAGCCCAGAGGGAAGGTGGGCGATGGTGGTTGTGGTTGTGGTTGTGGTGGGGATTGTCGAATCCTTGTCTAAAATCGTTATATCATCATTATAATTAAATTGAAGTGTGGTAATTGAGTAGAAAATACTGCTAATAATTGTATTTTTGTAGAAACAAGCGTAAAAACTTCTTTATTTAGAGATTTAAGTTATTATTTCTGTTTATTTTATGTCCAGAATATATAAAACATTAAGGCTCAAATTAATCCCTGAATTTAGGGTAGAGATAGAAGAAGCTCCCGTAATTAGGATTCTTACAGGTCCGGCAAAAGCGAGTTGCTATTACAATGAAAAGCTATGCGGACAAGACTATATTAATGGTGATGTGCAATCATACTCTAACGAGTTGTTGGAATTCATCCATTTCGTGGATCAGAAAGTTTCTGTCACAGCAAAGACATATAGAGAAATGTACAACCTTCTCCAAAATGGGGAGGCAAGTCGCGTTTTCAAGGATATCTGTAGGTTAAGAGTATCTGTTCTCGCAGGGATGTTATTCTTTAGGGGGCAATACGAAGGAAGATTTGCTAAGTATGATGGCAGCTATTCGTTTGTTTTTACTTCTTCATATCCCTCTAAGCCATCCTATAGAAAGGAATACACTTCGTCAGAGGGGTGGGCTTTAATGTGTCTAATACATCTTTATTTTCTAGTAACTATTAAAGAGAGATTACGGCGAGGGAATATAGGGCCTATCAATGAGATTATTGATTCTTATCTTAGGTCGGACATATTGAGACTATCAAAGAATTATGGTTTCATCGAAATTAACAATTTAGACGGTTCTCTGGAATCATTATCTGACATTTTTTGAGTCATTTTATACGTGGGAGCGTGAATCCGTCCATTTGGGGCAGCCACACCCTTCCACATTAGGTATTCCCCAATGGCCCCTAAGAGGCACAGCTCTTCGGGCAGCCTTCGGCAGGGCCGCCTCCAGTCGGTTTCTGATTGTCGGGGCGAAGCCCACTCCAAGCAAAAACCGCCCTACGGCAGCTTCGGCAACGGCTCTGCCATGCGCTGCTCCTCTGCCGGGTGGCTGGCGCAGAGCGAGGAGGAATGTGTCCGTCTGGCCACAGAAACGGCAGCGCCAACCCATAACCATCCGGAAGGTGTCAAGGGCGCGATTGCCTACAGCATTCTGCACGATGCGTTTGAAGGCGAGGTGCCCGTCGAGGAGCTGGTCAACACGGCGCAGGACCGCATCTTCCAGATCGAGGAGCAGGGCGCGCGGAGCGCGGTGATTCCCATCAAGGCGGCGCTGGGCCAGACGCTCGAGCGGATTGCGGAGAACCAGGCGCGCGACGACGGGCTCAGCGGGCTGCCGTCGGGCTATGTGGGGATCGACCGGGTGACCTTCGGCTGGCAGCCGGGCGACCTGGTGATCATTGCGGCGCGACCCTCGGTGGGCAAGACTGCCTTTGCGCTGACGATGGCGCGCAATATGGCGGCCGACCACCACATTCCGGTGGCGTTCTTCTCGACGGAGATGTCGAGCGAGCAACTGATGACGCGTCTGCTTGTCAGCGAGGCGGGCCTTTCTGCCGACAAGCTGCGCGGCGCGAAGAAGATGAACCCGCAGGAGTGGCGGCGCCTGAACGAGGCGATCGGGCGGCTGGAGCAAGTGCCGATGAGCATCGACATCACGGGCTCGATCTCGATCCACGAGCTCCGTGCGAAGGCCCGGCGCTTGGTGAGCCGCGAGCACGTGAAGATCATCATCGTCGACTATCTGCAGCATATGACGGGCCCGCCGAGCGCGCAGTCGCGCGAGCAGGAGGTGGCCGCCATCTCGCGGATGCTGAAAGACATCGCCATCGAGCTCAACGTGCCCGTGATCGCGCTCTCGCAGCTCAACCGCGATATGGAAAAGCGCGGCGGCAACAAGCGCCCGCAACTGAGCGACCTCCGCGACTCCGGCTCCATCGAGCAGGACGCCGACATCGTGATGTTCCTCCACCGCCCCGAATACTACGGAATGGCCGACACCAACAGCCCCGAAGGCGAAACCAACGTCATCTTCGCCAAGCACCGCAACGGCGAAGTCGGCGAAGTCCAAATGCGCTTCCTCAAATCCGAATGCCGCTTTGTCGACTACAATGAACCTTACGTAAATTTGGTGCCGTCGAGGATGAATCAATGAAAGATAATTGTTTGCGATAATCACCTATCCCGTTGTATTCTTTGAGTTTCAACCGCTTTTTGCTAAATTTGTGAGAATATCCGTTTGATGGCTAGTAAACGCTGCTTGTGAAACGTTGCGTGCTCATATTATTTATGCTATTATTCACCACCTTTTCGGTGGCTCAAACGCGTTTCGCCCTGTTGGTGGGTATCGGTCAATATCCAGCCGATTCTGGATGGATGCAGATTCATGGTGAGAATGACATCAGCATCATTTCTCCCCTGCTGCTTGAACTGGGGTTTCTCGAGAATAATATAACCGCCTTGTCCAATGAAGAGGCGACTAAAGGAGCGATAGTTGCAGCGCTCAATAATGTTCGCGAAAAGGCGAAAAGAGGAGATGTCGTATACATTCATTTCTCCGGTCATGGCCAACAAGTCACCGATCTGGATGGAGATGAAGACGATTATTTCGACGAAGCCTGGGTTCCTTATGATGCAGCGAAAAGATATGAAGCTGGTGTTTACGAGGGGCAGAACCACATCCTTGATGACGAGTTGAAATTGTTTCTAAGTGGCTTGCGAGCAAAGGTGGGGCCGGAGGGAAAGATTGTCGTAGTTTCTGATGCTTGTCATAGCGGGAGTGGCTCTCGGGGCTCTATTGACGACGAACTCCCCGTCAGGGGAACAAATGAACGGTTTATCATTCCCATTGCCGGCCCTAACGTGAAGAAAAAAGAAGCGCCGGTGAACTGGCTCTATGTCGGTGCCTGCAAGCCCTATCAGACCAACCACGAGCATTACTCGTCCGATGGCCAGTTTTACGGAAGCCTTTCTTTTGTGATAGTTGACTCGCGTCAGGATATGGTCAATTCCAGTTATAAGGATATCCTCGATATCTGGAGGTCTAGATTAGCGCTCCTATCTCGTTATCCGCAGGACATGGATGATGAGGGCCGGCCAAGCAAGAGGAGCAATTCAATGTTTTGACAATGACGGACCAGGAATACATACAAGGCTTCAGAAACAACGACGAGCGGGTTGTGACCTCTTTCTATGAGAACTTCCGCCAGTTGTTCTTTGCATTCTTCAGGTCTCGTTTCTCGAAGGACGACGCGTATATCTTCGATCTCTTTCAAGATGCATGTGTGGTCTTATGGCAGAATATTCATCAAGGGAAACTTTCAGAAACCAATTTAAGCAGCTCGCTATCCACTTACTTTCTTTCTGTCGGAAGATTCACCATGATGGCCAAGGACCGGAAATTCAAGGAGATTGTCAACGACAGCGAAATAGCCAGGATGAAGATCATTGATGATGATGCTGATTCTCTTCGAGAGCGTATTGAACGGGATGAAATTGTTTTGCGAACCGTAAGTGAGATGAAGCCGCCGTGTGATTCAATACTGAAGGCGCATTATTGGGACAAGCTGTCTGGAACAGAGATCGCTGTCAAATATGGGTTTAGCAATGCGGACTCTGTCAAGACGCAGAAATCGAAGTGCATAAAGAAACTTCGGGCCGTTTTAGAAAAAAACATAGATTTTTAGGTTACCTCTTAAGTGTTTTTGTCATAAAGCTATGTCAGAGAACTATAACATACAGGATAGAATAGACGAATACATTAGGGGAACCATGTCTGAACACGACCGGGCGATATTCGAGAGTGAGCTTCAGCTTAATCCGGATCTCCAAAAGGAGGTCAGGGTTCAAAGTTCCATTGCAGATGCGGTACAAGCTATTAGCTTAAAGCGCCACCTGCAAGACCTGGAAGCTGCTCATCAAAAGAAACAAAGAACTCGGCGTATATCGTTCCGACTTATGAGCGCAGCTGCAGCAGGAATCGTACTGTTCTTTGTCGGCAACGGTATCCTTCAGGATAATTATTGCCGGCAGGCCGGTCGCGTTGCTTATGCAGATCTAGTCCCGGAGGCAACTCGATCCTCGAATCCTGTTGATAGCTTACTGCAGATGTCTTACACTATGTTAGGCAACGGTTCTTTCGCTGAAGCAGAATCATTGCTTATTCAGGCATCGTCTATTGCAGAAACCGCGCTTAATGCGCCCATTGTCGATGAGGCATCTGAGTATGAGCATCGCCTGATGCAGGAGAAGAAATACGAAGTTGATTGGTATACCGCTATCTCGATTATGTCGCAGGGACATGTCCGAAAGGCGAAGAGAGCCCTGACAAAGATTGCTGATTCAGGTAGCCCCTATGCTCGTAATGCGGAAGAAATACTAAGATCTAAATTCTATAAATCCATAAAGCAATGAAAAAGTTATTTATTGTTCTTTGCCTTTTCGGCATTTCAGTAACCGCGTTTGCGCAAGAAGAGAAACCCACAATCGATAAGCCGGCTTCGCCTGAACTGACGGCCCTTCAGACAGCCGCCAGCCTGGCGAGGTATGGCTATGCCAATTATTCAGCTACGGCCTTGATTGAAGCCGCCAAGATTTTTTCCGAAACGAAGGTTCAGGATCTCGGAATGAAAGGTGTCCCGGCCGATCCGCAGACCGTTACCGAAAAGGACAATAAGCTCGTGTTGGATCCCGCACAGCTGCTGGCTGATGCGAAAAAGTTTGCGGGCAAAGACAAGGTTGTCCTGGCTTATGCCAAACAAGTAGAAAAAGGCCTGAAGTCTGGTTCTACCCGTGGCGCTGTCGGCGGTCCGAAGTATGGCGAAGGTCGTGTATATGGCAAGAGCTACACCGATTATCAAGCCAAGTTCTGGGCAAACGAACTTGCTGAAGTGATTATGGTCGGTGACGGTGACAATGACCTTGATATGTATGTATACGATGAGCGCGGCAATCTGATTGCCAGCGACACGGACTATACCGATCAGTGCGTCTGCCGTTGGGTACCGGCTTGGACGGGGACATTTACGATTCGCATCGTGAACCGCGGAGCTGTTTATAGTGACTTCGCTATCGCAACGAACTAGCATCATCTTTTTATTGTATGGGGTTGGGAATCTTCCCAACCCCGTTTTTCCGTTATTTACAACCCGTATGAAAAAGTATCTCCTATTAGTAATGGTGGTTTTGTTCCCGCTCTTTGCGGCCGCCCAGGGTTTCAACTCTAAGAGTGGTAGCCATCGTGGCCAACAGACACCTTATACACAGCAGGAACAGCAGCCCAGTCATTGGTCGGGCTCCGGTATTGCCCTCACTTCAAAGGTTCTGGCCACGAACAACCATGTGGTAAGTGGGGCGACCCATCTCTATGTCTATTTCCCGGAGACGAAGGCAAAGTATAAAGCCGAGACAATCACTGTCGATGAAACCAATGATTTGGCTCTTGTGAGGATTGTGGATCCCTCATTTAAGGGATTTCCTGCGATTCGTTATGGTTTTAAGAAAGCCGTAGAGGATGTCGGGACTGATGTTTTCGTACTGGGCTATCCTCGCGTCGATACGATGGGCGAGGAAGTAAAACTCACGACCGGTGTCGTCAGCTCCCGTAGTGGCTTCCAGGGCAATCAGTCGCAATATCAGGTTTCTGCTGCCGTTCAGCCTGGTAATAGCGGTGGGCCGTTGTTCAACGATAGCGGGGAACTCATCGGCATTATCTCGGCAAAACACACCGATGGAGCCGAGAACGTGAGCTACGCCGTTAAATTGAGTTACCTCAACGACCTGATTGCAAGGTCTGGCGAAAGCATCAGTTTAACCCGTGGCAGTCAGATTGCGACTCAGAAACTCAGCGAGAAGTGCAAGGCGGTTATTCCTTGTACGGTGATGGTCATTGCCGATAACGAGCGTGAAGGCCAGGCTCGCCGGACCTCTTCCTCTTCCACCTATGGAGCTTCTGGCAAGTACCCTATTCGAGTGAATATGCCCGAAGTCCAAAATGCCAACACCAATATCGCCGGCATTATTGGAATTGAGGTTGCCGAAAGAGGCACGTCAATTTATATGACGGTTGTCAATCCTGGCAAGGAAGACGTATGGTTCAATATTGAAAAGGGAACTTATCTTTTGGATAAGGCTACAGGAAAAAAGTACGTCATAAAATCCACAGACGGTTGTGAAATCGCCCCCAAGAAAACCGTCCTTCCCGCTCAGAGCCAATTGGATTTCACGCTATACTTCCCCGCATTACCCGCCAGTATCTCCTCTTTTGATCTTTGCGAGCCCTCCGATTCGGGTTGGCAGTTTACAGGAATTCTTGTCCATTAGATAATGAATGTCGAAAAACTTGTCGTTTATAGGGTAGAATCGCCCATTGTGGCAGACAATCTTCATATTGGAGACGCAATAAATATCCCTACTAAATGCGATAATTTGGTGGAATCTCCCACTAAAGCTGCTTCTGAGGATTTCTTTGAGACTATTCGCTTGAATAGTTTTAATCACCTGCCTTCAAGGCTCTCTTCACTATTTGTGTTTCCCAGAGAAGATGCAGTAGTTGAGCTATGGGTTTCTTTAAATAGCCGTTTTAAGGTTTGTAAATACGCGCTTCTCTCTCTTGAGCTTACCGGGGAACTCTTTTGGTTCGACGAAGATCTATTCACAAAGGCAGGTGTACCATGTTATCATGAGCAGATAGAGTCATTGGCCACTAAGTACTGGGGCTCTGCCAGTTGCAGTCCCTCTGGTTTTGTGTTGCCAGAAGGATTATTTAGAGGGGTTGCCATTATTAAACAAATAGAATTAAGGACATACCCTTGAATCGTGAGATAAGAATTTGAAAACACGCAGTTTGTTATCTCATACAAGATGCCGATGGGAACAATATGATTTACTATAGGAAACCGGAAAGATGAAGCGTAGATCATTCGTAATGAAAGGTGTATTAATAGCATTTTACATTCTGCTTTCCTGCGCAAATTCCCTGTACGCGCATGAGAAAACCCCAGACAAAAAGCAAAAAATTCTGGATCTCATGCAAAGAGCAGATTCGTGTATGACAGCTAACGATTATTTGAAGGCCCTTCCTCTCTGCGAAGAAGCTTTACAGCTTATAAAAAGGCCCAATAAGTATCCAGAAGAATATGAGGTTGTTCGTTTTATGCAGGCTGACTGTTATATTCGTAATAATCGCTTACCCGAGGGTATAACAATACTCGAAGATCTGGAGAAAAGGAATCTCGTATTACTAGATAAATGTGTAATATTGTACAATCTTGGAAGAGCCTATTTGTATAATGGCCAGACGGAAAGTGCCATAAAGTGTTTTGAAGAGAGTAAGGAACTCTATCCAAGAGAGAGGGGCATAGATGCTTTTTATTGGGAGGGTTTACAGCTATCTCTTGCATTATCATATATAAATAACAAGCAAGGGGACGTGGCGTCCGAGATTATTAACGGGATTGTTGACTATGCTAGAGATTCTCTAGCAACTGACGAGCACATCGATCTTCTTACGTTTCTAGAGCATCAATTTGTGGAGAATGAAGATGGTCAAAGTATGTGGAGCGATCGGGTGGCTGTGCGTATCCTTCAGGAGTTGAGCGACTATTCGAAGGCACAGGGAAACATAGAGCAGTATGTTGTATATGAAAATAAGCTAGCTAACATCTATCAAGTCTTGGGCGATTTCCCGAACGCTTATATACACGGTATTAATGCAATCGATAATTACCAAGAATCGTTCTCTTTCCCCTTTTCAGTATTATACATCGTCGTTGCCGCCTCTGCGTCAAGAATGAACCAATTTGATACGGCAATTGAGTTACTCAACGAAGCTGAAGCCATTTCTCAAACAGAAGAAGATGAAGAATGGCGAAAGTATATGCAAAAAGAAATACTGGGCCAAAAAGCAATCATATATATAGATCAAGGGATTAATGCTGAAGAGACCATTAACATCCTTAAATCAGCCCTTGATGACAACGACCTAGAGGATATTGAAAGGGGGGCAAATCTGTACAACTTAGGGCAAGCATATGAGATGATAAATGATTATGATAATGCTTTTGCAAGTTATGATGCGGCGCTAAGACTCTATGATAAAGCGGAAGGGCATGGCATTCTTTACGCAAAAACCCTGAATAAAATGGGCATTAACCTACGGAATAAAGGGGATTTAACTGCAGCAGAAGAGTATTTTGAAATAGCTATTGATATTTTTCGAAGACTATCTGAAACAAGCAATTACTCTTATATCCTTTCATTAGGTCATGCTTCACTATGTGCATTGGAGATGCTTGAATATGGAAGGGCGCTTTCATATGCCGAAGAGTGCAGAGATTTGCAATTACATACCAATAATGTTTTCTTTGTTGACGCGTGGAACGTTCTCTTTGACTGTTATGAGGCTTTGAATGATGAACAGAACAGAGAAGTTCTTTTTGAAGAGACAAGAAGGTTATTCGCCGATAACGTCTTTTCGCAAATTCGTTATTCTCTTCATGATGCTCAAAAAGCTTATGATTTGGGAGAAGTTGAGAAGGGGCTCCAGCTTTTCAAACATGCTAGCGAATTATTTGACTCAGCTCCATCTTGTTCTGATAAAGATTATTTGAATGAGTTTATTTTTGCTATTGGGGAGCAGTTTTTACCTCGTGAAGTTAATTTATTTGATTATATAACTACAATTCTATCAAAAAAAGAAGGATTGAGTACAGATGAAAAGATGGCGGTAGCTCGCATTGCCTATGCGATGGCAAAAGATTATGACTATTCGTCAGCTAATATGATGTTTCATTTAACTTTCCCGACATGGATTGATTCAAAGGATTATGATTACCTGTATGCCAGCTACTTAAGTGCAGCAGAAAGTGAAGACTTCGAGTTTTGCTCCCAACTGGCCACATTAATTGAGCAATACATCAACGGACAAATGAAATCCGTGATTGGTCTTTCTGAAGCAGAAAAAGAGCTTTACTGGTCGAATGTCTTACGGTTTAAAAACTTGTTGTTCTCATACTTAGACGTGGACGAGGACATCGAGCTAATGTACAATATTTCAGTCGCATGTAAGAGTTTTCTTTTAAGAAGTAACATTGTCCTATCTAACATAATTGCAGAGAGTGGCGATAAATATGCGAAAAAGGAGGTTAAAGAGCTAAAAGATACCCGACAAAAACTAAATGATCGGAGCCTATACAATTCGCCTGTTGAAGTTGATAGTCTCCGCCTGAGAGAAATAGAACTTAATCGATCGCTAGTTAGCCGTATAAGGAATTATTCTAATTCGGCATTTCTCGCCTCAAAAACTTTCAGTGATATAGTTAATGCATTGCAAATTAGCGATGTGGCCATTGAGATAGATGAATGCTATTTACCCAATGGCGATAAACAGTATTTTGCATTTTTAGTTGATAAATCTCTTAGTCATCCTCTTTTTATTAATCTTTGTTTGGATTCAGAAATAGAGAGATTGATCAAAATAGCCCCCAGTAAACTATATGATTCTAATTATCCTTTTTCAGAACAATTGTTTAATTATATTTGGGGGCCGCTATTGCCGTTTTTAACAAACAAGTCTAATATTTACATATCCCCGGCCGGAAAGATTAGTACTATTGCCATAGAGGCACTATCGGATTCTCAAGGGAATTATATCTCTGACTCATATAGTATTGCAAGGCTATCATCGACAGCCGAGATTTGCAAAAGAGCTGAAACGGAACCGATTACTACAGCATCGGTTTTCGGGGGAATTCTATATGATAATAGTTCTAACACTCTGGAATTGGATCAAAGATTAGTCTATAATGATAATGATTATCTGACTGATCGCGCCGGAACCGAAACAATAGATTATCTCCCTGGGACAAAGATTGAAGCAAACGATATTTCTAAAATATTAAGTAATAGCCATATTCCGACAGTCTCTTATTTGGGGTATGAAGCAACCGAAGAATCTTTCAAGGCTCTTTCCGGATCGGCAAATTCGGTAATTCATATAGCGACTCATGGCTTTTATAAACCGATAGAGGCAATGAATCATATTGGCTATTTTAGAGATAGTGATATCAATATAAATGTGCTTCCCATGCGTAGGTCGGGATTATTAATGGCTGGTTGTAATGATGCTTGGAATGGGGCTATTATTCGGAATGGCGAGGATGGTGTTCTCACGGCAAGCGAAATTGCAGAATTAGATTTGTCCCTGTCTAGATTAGTAGTCCTATCTGCTTGTGAGACGGGCTTGGGGGAGGTGACTGAGGATGGCATAGCCGGTCTTCAAAGGGCATTTAAAAATGCCGGGGTTAAGAGTTTGATCATGAGTCTATGGAAGGTTGATGATAAAGCGACTTCTTTATTAATGTCGGAGTTTTATTCTCTAATGGCGAAAGGTGTTGAGAATAGCATTGCCTTAAATCTCGCAAAGAAAAAAGTACGGCAGAAAAAACACTATAGTAACCCTTATTTCTGGGCTGGTTTTATTCTTCTTGATTAATAAAGAAATGAAACGATTTATTATTATTGTGATGAAAGAAGCAACTGTATTCTGTGCCATTCTTTTATCCATAAGTCAATCGGCACTTGGGCAGGGCTTCGACCTGCGTAGTTTATCCAAAGAAGCCCTTTCAAGAGGAGCAGATGGAGCTGCTGTTTATTTCTTGTATGCTGACTATTTAAGAAATAGCGGTGATTTCCCAGACCTTGAGATTACTGCCTATTATCTAACTGAAAAAGGAGAGTTCTCTAAAGCTGATTCCTTATTGAAAAGAATTGAGTCAGAAAAAGTAATCGAACAGTTAAATGATAGCCTAAGAAGATACTACTATTTAGCTCGCGCGAATGTCTGTTTTGAGAATAATGACTATATAAATTGTCTACGCTCTCTTGACGAGGTAACCGATGAATATGTCCCTCCCAGATTGATGGCAGAGTGTTATCAGGAGTTAGGTTTATATGAGAAAGCCATTGCTAAATATGCTTCAATGTTTGATGATTATAATGAAGGCTATGTTAATTGTCTAATTGCAGAGTGCTATCGTGCTGAAGGATTATTCGAAAAAGCTATAGAGCACTATTTACAAGCTATGAATAATCGACCAGCGTGGGCGATGCCATATTATGGCGCTGGCTGGTCATATGAGCTCTCTGGGGATGATTCTCTGGCCCTTGAATACTATAACAAGGGGCTATCAGTAGATCAGAGTTATGCTTATCTTTTCTTGATGCGTGGAGAGTTATTACTAAAGCTAGGAAGGGAAGAGCAAGCAAAGGATGATTTTAATACGGTTTTACGATTGGATCGGACTATTAGTGATGGTTCGTGTCGGCAATACGCGTTAATGTTATTGGGGCGAGAGGATGATGCATTGATATGGATGAATAGAATAATCGAACATCAACCAGATAATCCTGGACATTATTATGATAAAGCATGCCTTTGTTGCAGAATGGGCCTATTAATAGAAGCCGTTGACGCATTAAAGATAGCATTTAGTAAAGGTTACCGTCGGTTTGCACACATTATTGCAGATGACGATGTGGATCCAATTAAAGAAATACCAGAGTTTAAAGAACTTTTTAGTTATTATTATTCGCATCATCTCAAAGAGTTAGAGACTATCAATGATATTCTCCAATGACTGTCAGAAAAGCAGAATAAGGTTATATTTGAAAATAGGTGATCCTTCGGGGTTACCTTTTTTCATCTCATGACATTAATGAACAAAAGATGTTCAACAATTAAAACTATATGTCATGGGATTCATACACATGCTCGCCGTCAACCGGGAACTCAACCAGACTGTTTCCGAAGTTCAAACCAAATTTCACAGACTTGAAGACCTCATCAATGGTTACCGTGGGGTTAATGACAGAAATTTCAATGAGGTAAACACCCTCATTAGCAGCATCTCCAGAGATGTCGTTGAGATGACGCAACGCGTGGACCGTTTGGGATACGCGGAGCAGGTTTCTCTCCTTCTTCCTTGGACAAATGGCCGGAAATACTCCTGGATGGAGTGGAGTGCATTTGCCAATATTTGCGTGCAGCAGGCTAAGGTGTTCGTTAATCAGTATAAACCTGGCTATTACAGGTAGCAGTCAATATCGGGGTTACATTTTGGAAGAACTGTTATAAAGGAGTAAAACAAACAATCATCTACAAACTAAAGGAATCATGGAAGCATTACTCGTAACATTTGTCGGTGGCCTACTTGGAGGGCTCGTTTATGCACTTGCTATTGAACTAGAAAACCGTCGCAATAATAAATAGCCGGTATGTCATACTACAATCAAAATGATGGCTGTTTGACCATATTGGCTTTGCCTCTGATAGCCGCCTGGTATATCATCAAATTCGTCATAGCGATTTGCGCCTGCGCCTTAGTCATCCCATTTCGCTTCATATGGCTCTTTATCACGATTCCGATGAAACTCTTTACGGGAGAGGATCATTCAAATGACTGGGGAGATGGGGACTTCATAAGCTCTATGTGGCGGGTCTTCTTTCCTGATTGATCCAGTCACACTCTTCAGAACACGGAAAAGTACTTGCGGAACACAAAACGGCAGATGATCAGGCACGCCTTCAGCGTTATGAGGTCTCCTCGACAGGGGCAGAAAGAAAGATCAAACAGACGAAAAAAAAACTATTGCAAAAACCTGCGAATTCCTATAACTTTGTAAAGCGGCAAGGCCTGTTGGGGGCCGCCGCAATCACTCACACAACATATCACATTTAATATGAGTCAGATAACGCGCAGTACACTTGCGCCGTGGCCATCGTCACCGCAAGTCCCGACGGTTTCATAACCTTTCGGCCATAAATCAATCACTTGCAGCTCCGGGCTAAACCGTCGCGGGTAGCGCTAGCTGTCGGCAAATAGCCGAGTCACCAACACCAATCTTCAACAAACAAAACCATGGAAACCGTACTCATACTAACCTTCGCCGCCCTCGCCATCATTTTTCTGGTGTTGTGGCTTATCAGCTATAGCCGTGACGAAAGCTACGGCCAGCTGACCAAAGAGGTTCGGGGTATCAACGATACGCTGAACCGTCTCGTCTACAAGATGCCCGCTCCGCAGGAAGCGACTGAAAAGCAAGGGGTAGCAGGAGCAGTACCGGAAGCGGAAACCTCAAAACCCGTCACTATCGAGTCGGTTAGGTCGGCACTGCGCTACAACGGCATTTCACCGGAGATTTTGGATACGCACGAGCCGGACGTCATCAAATTCACCTTCAATGATCGAAAGTATCGGCTCAATCTGGGCCGTCTGCCTTACGTGAATATTCTGATAGTCTTCGGCATAGACAAGGAAGACGACGCCGAACTGATGAAAGAGGCGGCACAGTATGTATCTCTCCGGTCCTCTGGGGCCAGTGTATTTGTCATCCCGGAAGACGGTTGCTTCCTTATCGGTACCGACATCTATGCAGATACCTATCTCTATCTGCGAAACAACATTCGTTTCTTCCTGGAAGTGGTTGAGAACACCGGCGGGTACTTCTACAGCCGTTACGAAGAACTCAAGGAGCAAAAGAAAAAGTCCTCACAGGAAGCTATTAATTCCGCTCTTCTCGCCGCTCAGAATGATCTTACCGGCAAAAAGATTCCATCGTAGAAGCTTTTTAGTGAATGAATTATGAAGGGGTTCTTCGTTAAAATGGGCCGGTGGTTCGTCATAGCTGTCCTACAGGGGTTGGCCGTTATGATCATCAAAGACCTCTCTACCCAGTGTGACAGGAACCGGGTGGAACAGTTTGTATCGGTGGCGGCGAAAGAATCAGTGACATCTGACTTTGCCTGGGCCGACACTATCTCGGCTATCACCGGCATTGCATACGGGCCATACTTCTATGATCCGTCGTGGCCGATTAAATACTCAGCAGCCGGCGATACCTTGTATTACTACCCGAGGGATTCCGTAGCCTCGCATTTCACAATCCCTGAGACTGTTCGTATCATCGATAGCAGAGCCTTCCAGTGTAACAAGCACTTGGTCGAAATAACTCTTCCATCGGGCGTTCGCGAGATAGGCGTTTGCTCGTTCTTTGGTTGTGAGAAACTTCGGAAGGTTACCATCGAAGGCCCGGTTCCATCTATTCCCTGGCGAGCCTTCGATGGCTGCCATAAGTTTCAGACCATCGACCTTCCGGCCTCGGTTAAGTGGATTGGAGGCTATTCGTTCTCTTGTTGCAATAGCCTGCGTACCATCATTGTCAGGAATCCCAAGCCGCCGCACTTCGAATTCGAAGACGAGCAAGAAGACTTCGAAACAATGGGAGCATTCTTCGGTACCGACATTTCTCGCTGTACCCTTCATGTTCCGAAAGGTTCCGTTGAAGCCTATCGCCAAGCGTTGGGGTGGCAGCTGTTCGACACAATTATTGGATTATAATGAAACGCTTTCTAATTATCTTTCTGGCACTCTGCACGATTGCTTGCCAGAACAAACCAGCCTCAACGGAGACCACAGGCCGGGTATGGCTCTCACCGAGCAACCAGTATCTCAATACTGTCAAGGCTGAACCGACAGCGCAGGAAGCCGCTGCCGACACAATCGACTGGGACGCAGAGGTCGATATAACGCGCCATTGGTATCCTGAAGATTGTATTGCCCATCTGTTCGAGAGGCCATCGCGGCAAATGGTGGCCAAATGGAAAGACGCCTGCAACCGGAACACCCTGCATTCGGTTGACAATCTTGAGCTGTCTCGTTTCGCTTACGGCCTTCGTCATCTTACGGTATTCTATGACCTAAACAATCTCACCGTCGACAATTCGGAGGAGGACGGTTTCATCCTTTGGCGGCTCGCACAGTTTACGGGCGACTCCATCACTCCGCCGACAGTAGGGACTAAGTTGGATCTGCTCCTTCGTCAGATTGAGATGCTGCTCGAATTCGACGCCCAATTCCAGGTTGAACTCAATATGAAAGCGTGTATGGAGGGATATCTCCAGCATCGCTTCAATCGGATTGCTGTGCGGGAGATTGCTAAAGAGCGGGTGGACGTTGCTCGTTTTATCACGCAGGATTATTCCTTGGCAGAGGAGTACACCAAGGCTTATAGCGATGCTTTTGAGACAGTCAATTATTACGACGCAATGGCATCATCCTATCCAGTAACTGATGGCGAGTCCGAAACCAACGATGCCCTAATGGTCCGCAGCGCCGTCAATGTCTGGGTATATCCGGATTCTTCCAGGTTGATCGGCAAAGACAGTCACTATGCTACAATTGCCCGTGTCTTGTCCGAATACGATACTTTTATCAGCAGCCTTGAAGAAGGCGAGTATTATCTTCCTATTGAGCAAAGACGGACTGCGTTACAGAAGGAGAAGGCAGCCTGGAAGAAATGGATGGACTACCGAACAGGAGTATCTTCCCAACTGCCGGGACCTCTGCGTTCCGCCTTCGACCACGCCACCCGTTCAATCTGCCGCCGAAAACTCATCACCCTCAAAAATCGCTATGATTGCTTCGGCTATTTTAGTGCTGATTATGAAGCATCTTTGTTGTCCTTCGATTGCACCGACGAGCAACTCAAAACCTATCAGTACCCCCTCTGAAGCCATGAAACCTGACCGCCTCATCCTTTCTCCATCCTCTCGCTTTCTGGTAGGCGTAGCCACCGCTATTATCATCCTGCAGGTCATCGCCCGCAAATTGATACCCTTCCCATTCGTGTCGGACACCGATATGCTTACAACCGGTGAACATCTCAGGATTTGGATCATCATCGGCCTGGGCGAGTGTAAGACCCTGGCCATTCTGCTGCTGGCAACCTGGGTAGGGCAGCTGCTTCAGCATCGTTTTCCTGAGCCGTCAAAGGTCGCTAAATGGATTCTATGGTCCATCTCCATCCTCAGCCTGGCCTTGTTTGTCTATGGCCTTCAAACTAAGTGGTTGCCTGTCCGTTTCTTCGGGGGCTGTTTGGTGGCTGCACTCATTC
>JAFYZR010000117.1 GCA_017557345.1 Paludibacteraceae bacterium
GGCGCTGGTTTAAGTCCAGGGTCGATATGGTTATACACTAAACCGGGAGATTTGCGGCTGCTTTTCCACAATCTCCCGGTTTTGCGCTGCTTTTTCCATGACATAGGGGCCGCCGCAAAACTTCCTTTTTACAACGGCCCCAGGGGCAGAAGGACTTGAACAGGCCCTCTTGCGGTGCCCGAAAATCGCTGCGGGGGTGGTGACCGCCTTGCGCTTTTCGACCGCTGCGCCGGCCCCGCCTCGCTTCATCCGCCCCCGGCGGCGCTCAGGGCGTCCGCCCGGCACTCTCCGAGTGCCTCGGGTTCACCTTTCTCTCTATGCCAAGCAAGACGCCGTCCATGCGGACGGCGTCTTGCTTGCATCAATCGGTTAAAACTCCTACTTTCCCAAAAGCAGAAGGCAATGGATACAAGAAACCGCTCAGGAAAGGAGTCGAATACCTCAACAAAAACGCGCCTTCAGAGCAATCATCAAATTGGACAGAGGAGTTCAGATCATAACGATTTTTCTTTTCTGATTTCGATTTTGCCCGTTTTCGACTTCCGTGTCCAATTTGAAGTCCGGAACTGAGGGTGCGCAAATCCGCATGAAATCAGGGGAAAAAGAGAATCACCCTTCGCTGTCCAAAACCCAGGAGGTTCAGATCGCAAAGGTGATTCATTATTCTTAATCAGAATCCTCTATTAATTTGCTCAACAGCTCTCGTAATGCTGTATGATGACTTTCGCTTGGCACAGCAAATGATATAATATGTGCCATTAAAACCGCTCTTTCTTTTTCATCTGAAAAGTTATCTAACAAATTTAATAAAACAGATGCACGGCTGGTTCGCTGTTTGAACAAAGAAGTGTGCATAATAAATCGCGCTTTTTGAATAGATGATATTAATGATTCAGATAATTCGCGAAATTCATTGTTTGACATTGCAAGACCATTTTCTAATTGAAAATAAGGAATTCTGGCATCAATCCAAATATAATAGAGGGCAAATGCCTTTGCATTATTATCTTCAAAGGAGGGGGACTCGCTAATCATTTTCCAAATTTTCGAATAAAACTGATCTTCCGGAAGATTTTGATCAAGTACTTGTTCAAATAGAGCATCCACTACTTCAGAATATTGCCGATGTAAAATTTTGGCCGTTTCTTCAGAAATGATGGTTTCAGCGACTTCTTGCTCAGACGATGTAATATTGTCTGCATTTCTATAAAAGAATTTCAATAACTCAACTGAAATCGACGGATTTTGATCTAATTTCTTATAAATGTATGCACATATATTTATTTTATCATTTTTGGTCTTGTTTCGCACTTTGGATAAATATATTTCCAATTCAGAGTTCAATTCTGCGCCCATAAGGGTTCCTCCTTAATTTTTTGATCGCGAATAGATTTAATCAAAGCAACTTGATTTATTGTCGAAACTGATGTTTTTAGAAATACCCAATCCGGCATCCTAACTTTATCTTCCCTAAGTTGCACTTCTATATTGTGATTGTGCATTTCTACTACTTTATCATGGCTCTTTATATATACACCATATAATAGAAGTTCAATGTCTTTGTCAGACAGTAATTTTGTATTTAGTGCCTCAATTTCTTTTCCTAATACTGCAATTCTGGAAACAGATGCCATGTCTTCTTTTTTTAAAATTGCAACCGTTTCCTGCGAACTGCGGGCATATACAGTTTTTTTTAGCTTTCCCAAAGAGGCAGAAAAATATACTATGCCGACTACAAGGAACCCAAGCGGAATGACAAGTAATACAATTCCCATCATTCGTTCACGCTCCTTTTCATAGAAATTGTGGCATTGCAAAGAGCTCCTATTACAATGGTTAGTCCAATTAGAACCAAATTGTATGTAAAAGTACCACGATCTCCCATTGAAGAAAACATATCTGGCTTAAAGAAGAAGTACATATATAGAGCAAGTAGACAGAATGCGTAAAGGAGCGCACCAAGTTGAAATTTAGAGTATATTTTTGCCACTTCCCCTTCTGCAAAGAATCCTTCTATACACAGAACAAACACAACACTTAGGCTAATAAATAAAAAGTCAAAGTCACCTACAGTTACCACTACTAAATCTTTAATTCCCAAAAACGTCCCTGGAGTAAGATTGTGAGCATGCCTTAACAAAATTGGAATTATATTAACCGGTATGCAAAGGCACCAAAATATAAAGCGCCCCCAAAATTTCTTCCATTGAATGGCATACTTTTCTGCTTTACTTGTACCCATAGTATAATTCACATCTCTCTATCTTATGTGTAATACCACAACAAAAAGGGCGGGTACATATCATAAGAACCCACCCTAATACATTCCCTCGGTAGGACTTATGGTAATACCACCTACGTCTTAGGTACGTAAAAACATTCAGTTTTTACATAAAATAACACGTATTTCAACTTGTGTCAATCCATTATTTGCTTTAGGACGGTGTCAAGTTGTTGTAGGAGAAAAGGGCCTAGAGTAGATAACTGGCCTAAGCGCATTGAATAGAGGCGTCACTTTCCCGGTAGCTTCAGGTAGGGTCACAGCGCGGTCGGGATCGGGGAGGCTTATGGCAAACCGCGACTATTTCGGGCAAACGGCTTTCAAGAAAACTTGATCTTCATTGGTCTGAGACCGCCGAATACTAACCAAATCAATGTTACCTAGCATTTCACGCACCCAATCACAAAACAGAGATTTCACCTTAATGAAGACCTGCTTCATGTTTTTCTGACAATTCCGCATTCCTATGGATAACACGCATCGTTTCTTTATCAGGCATTTCCATGTCCACACAATCGAGATCATACAGCAAATTATCAAAGATTGTGGTCCCGAGAAAAGATTCAAGATTCTGCCAGTTTCCGCCATCACATTCGTCAATTATTCTGGAGATATAACCAACAACCTGGTCAATTTCATACCTCACTTTACCATCTGGCATCATGATTGACTCAGGTATTAATTCATCATACTCATCTGCGCCAGGATACTTTGTAATGAGGTACTGGCGGAAATCAGAATATGCTGTTGGCAGTTTATGTAATGAATCAAAGCCATTTCCGACAACAAAGAGTCTTATATCGTCTCTCATGAATTAGCAATTCTGTAAGAATAAAGGGTGCTCGGTATTCGGTCTTCAAGTTATTGGCGAAGGATGATTATTTATAGAACGTAGTCAGCAAGCCTCTTTACGCTCCCCATAACCTCGCTCCAAGACAAATCCTCAACGAAGAATGAGTCCTTTCGATAGCTATCCCACAAGTGACGCATGGCATCATCTGTATCCAGAGTAGAGAGGATTTCCTTGAAATCAGGAATTTGGTTTGTCGTGCTCCTCTTTTCGCAGGTCGCTCGAAAAGCGTTTTTTAAGACACTGGCGGCAAAAGTTTCCTGGCGGCAGAGGACATGGATATCGTAGAAATCGCGCATCCTGGTATTTGCCGTTCCACGCGCCATGATTGTTTCCAGCTTTTCAGCCAGAAGTGTCTCTAGATTGTATGTCCACAGAGATATCGCCCGATCCTCGAACATCAGCGGATAGGAATACTCTATGGCTCCCGGAGTAATTACATCTCCGGTGGAAATGTCGATCTTGATAGCCTGCCGCATCTTATCCAATGTGGCTTCCAGCATGAATCTGATCCCAGGATAATCATGTTCTTCCATAATATCCGCAGTTTTCGTAATGCGGAACCGTATACCATCAGGGATCTCAATCGCTATGATTTCTTCTATTATCCTATAAGCGTTGTCTTTGGAAAGATCCAGAGATTTAACCGTCGTGTCAATATCCATTGTGGCCCTAGTGTCCAGCCCGACGACCGCAGCCACCAGCATACCGCCTTTCAGAATAAAGTTGTTGCGGTAACGGGAAAGAGCCATTCGCTCCAGAAATCGCTCCATGACATAATTTCGAATCAGCGTCTGGGCTTTTTGGCTATCACTGCCGGACAGGTTTCTTATTTTTGCTTTTAACTGCGTTGCTGTCTTGATCATAACATAATCTCCGTGTAGGTTCGTACCGCAGATTCCATTTGGAACCGTCTGGCATAGTCCATCAGGTGGTTTATATTCTTGAGGCTACTTGACATATATTCCTTCATGGCGTACTGAAAAACCTGTACGTCCATCGAATCCTTATAACGGATGATATCGCAGATCGTCCGCTCCATGTCGTATGCACGGACAGCATTCCCAAAGCTGGTCTCAATCTCGATTGCGCCAAGCTCTGCTGCATCAGGCTTCACCTGATATACTCGGACGCCTTTTTTACGAAGATGTGTTGCATTATAACCTGCCTTTACGGTCACGCTTATTGACTTCGGTTCGCGTTCCATCAGTCCATGAAGAAACAGGGCTGTTTCGTGCGAGAAAATGATTCGCCCATTCGAGAGGCATAGAAGATAAAGATTATCTGGCCACGCATTCTTAGAAAGATAAAGACCTTGGGCGACACGCTGCAGATTCCGTGTCCGGACGTATTCCGCAAGCGTCGGTTTGGAAACTCCAGATTCCAGCACCTGTGCAGTACAGAGATATCCATTTCCAGCTTCGACCAGATCGTCTAACAGATCAAATTTGCTCATTTCTTCACCTTACTTTCACGCTCTTTATAATACCTCAAGAGAGCGGAAAAGTAAAGTGCCAGGTTATTCGTAATTACGCAGACTAGAAAAGGCTACTAAACAATCCCACAGTCATTCGGCAACTCCCAATACCAAACGCCGCCTTTCCTTACAGACCTTACCCCCAACTCCTTCTTTGCGGTCTGGAGAGTGCGCTCACTGAGGTTCCAACTCACCAACTTGTTCTGTACCGCAGAGGCTTTCATCGGGCCTGATGAAAGCTCTGCCAGAATCATATCCATGGCCTGCATATGTTTGCTTGTTTTCAGAGACGGAACGTCATAGCTCACAGAGAGGGCCTCGTTTTGATCCAGCCAACGTATACAACCTTGGTAATCGATCACAAAATACTCGTCTTTTCCTTTCGGTGTAAGGCTGCTCTTAATATGCTGAAGCACCTTTGTGTCGGAACCATCGTCGCTGGCTGAGATCTGAATTACGCTTCTGGCTGCAGCAATGATGTCGATACTGCCCAGGCTTCTATACAGTTCTTTTGAACCTTCCTTTTTGTTCAAATGTCCAATCAACACAACTGCGCACTTGTAATGGGAAGCCCATATTGCAAGCTGACGGAGCATCTTCCGCATTCCGGTTGCATTTGAAATATCAGCATCGCCGAGATACGCTTGTACCGGATCAATTACCAAGAGTTTTGCCTGAAAGCTTTCGATTGCTCGCCGGATTCTCTCATCGCCAAGCGTGATCCACTCCATTTCCTCATCCAAGAAAGCAACATTCCTGCAATTTGCGCCGGCAGCTTTCAATCTCGGTTTGATTGTATCCGCAGCCCCATCCTCTGAACACTGGTATATGACATGCATCGGTCTTTTGAGCTTTCTTCCATCTGGGGTAATACCGCCGTTCGAGACAGTGGAGATAATACTCATTATCAGGGTAGATTTTCCGCATCCGGGGTCACCTTGAAGAAGCGTAATCTTCCCAAACGGAATATATGGATACCACAGCCAATCAACTTTTGCCGCACTTACACTGCTGTATCGTTTAAGCTGACCATCAAACAGCTCCACTTCCAAGGCAACTCCTCCGGATACATAAGCTTCAGCATTTCCCCATGAGTATTATACTAGCTTTTGTACCTGGCCTCAATGAACTCGTAGTTAAATTTTCGGCAGGATACTAACTGTGAGTTATGAAATATCTGTTTTCGACAAGAGTGCATCAAGTCTTCTGCGGCACAATTCCAGAATCTCGAATCAGACCATCAGCACACTGAATTTTGATATTCTCCTAAAGGCCGTGTCCGGTTGTCACAGTTACCTTCTTTGGCTTGGCTGCTGGGGGGTTGATACGAACTTCCGGTTGTTCTAAGTTTGCAAATTCCGGGCTGTGAAATTCGTTGCTGTGTTGCAGTCTTAAAAACAGCCACAGGTATTCAAAAGCTGCAATTTCAGATCGAAAAAACGGGGGAAGCGAAATCCGGCACGACATAACGACCTCTATACGACAAGCTCACCCCAAGCGCTACCGCCATTACAATTCTAACGCAGGTCCTTCACAAAGGGCCTTACTGTCCATACTCTCCATTGCGTTGAGGTCTATCCCCTTCATGCTCAGCCAATGTGCCTTGACAATCTCACAGAGACGCTCAAACATTTCCTGGTTGTTCTGCTCGGCCTCCTTTTCCGCTTTGCCAGTCGCCTCCATGATCTCTTCAAAGGTTGCGGAGGCTGACAGCACCACAGTGATGTTCGTATGGTCGCCAATGTCATCTGGCAACAACTCACGGATACGGTCTGTGAACTCGTCCGACAATTCTTCCTCAACCTTGCAGGCTGCCCATAGTGCATCATAGATGAGATCGTCAGATTCCCACAGGTCATCCATATGTGCAGAGACTTCGATAGTGATGCTGCCTTCTTCCCGTGTGTAATTCACATATCGGATTTCCTTCCTGCAGCCAGTCCAGCCAGTTGTGAAGTCCTCACCGGACGCAAGGGCCTCCCGTAGCTTTGTTTCGCTTTCCGGATAAAGATCGGTAAGTCCGTACTTGCTGGAATACTCACTAGCGCTGATGCTGATTTCCTTCACGCTTTCACACCTCCTGAACCACTTCCGTTCCATCCCTGAACCGGATGAGCAGGCGATCCTTGTCCAGCACCTTGATGTTGCTGATGAGCTGCCTTGTCCGGATATCGTCATATTCCTCGATCATCCCGCTGTCAAGCGTAAGCACCGTGTCGATGTCCCCCATGCGGTGATTGAAGGCGACGCTGCCCTGCTGGGCCGTTTCCAGCTCTGCCCTGATCCCCTGCAGCCTCAATTTCTCCCTGTTGACGCGACCGATCTCCTCGTCGTAGTCCTCGAACTTCGCACCTTCCGCCGTGGCGAGTCCGATTAGTTCTATCTGCCGTTCCTGAAGAACCTTGATCTGACTCTCCACGGCGGGGAGCGTCATCTCCTGTTCGGCTGCGGCCAGCGCCGTGTATATGCTCTGCTTCAGCGCATTCTTCGCTCTCTGGCGGTCAAGCTGCCCGTTCATCGCTGCGACGATGGCGTCATGGATATCTGTCTCCAGGAAGGTCGGGGAATGCTTGCATATGCGCGTTCCGTTCTCCAGCCGATTCAGGCAGCGCCAGACGTGATACTTCTCGCCCCTTGGCATATAGGTCTGGCGACGGTAGGGACTGCCGCACTCTCCGCAGACCAGCAGCTCGCTGAGGGCGTATTTCCCGCTGTACTTGCCCAACTCAGTTTTTGCCTTGGTGGAGGTTTTCCTTTTGCCGGCGCGCCGAGCGATTTCCTCCTGGACCTTCTGGAAGGTCGTGCGGTCAATGATTGCCGGATGGCAATTGTGTACGTAGTATTTGGGAAGCTGGCCTTCGTTCTTCATGCTTTTGCGGGTGAAAATGTCCTGAATGTACGTCTTTTGCAGGAGCGCGTCGCCGATGTACTTCTCGTTCCGGAGCATATTCTGCACCGTGCTGTCCGACCATCTCTCACAGCCCCGCACGGTCCTGACGCCGTCCGCCTCCAGGTCCCTGCAGATCTTTCGGACGCTGTCGCCCATGAGGTATCGGGCGAAAATGCGCCGCACGATGGGGGCCTGCTCCTCGTCGATCTCCGGCTGCCCATCGGGGCCTTTTTTATATCCGAGGAAGCTGTCGTATTGGTAGTAGACTTTCCCGTTTTCGTAGTTCCTGCGATGGCCCCAGCTGACGTTCTTGCTGAGGGATTCGCTCTCCGCCTGGGCTTGGGAGAAGAAGAACGTCAGGATCATCTCATTGTCCATATAGAGGGTGTTCGCGTTCTCCTTCTCAAAGAACACGCCGACGCCGAGCCGTCTGAGCTTGCGGACGGTCTGAATGCCCTCCAGCGTATTGCGGGCAAAGCGGGTGGTGGACTTCGTGATAACAAGATCGATCTTTCCTTTCTCGCAGTCTTCCACCAACTTCAGGAACTCCTTGCGCTTTTTCATGGAGGTGCCCGTGGTGCCTTCATCCGCATACATACGAACCATCGTCCAGTCAGGGTTTTCCGCGATCTTGGCAGTATAGTATTCGATCTGTGCCCTGTAACTGGTCAGTTGTTCGTCGCTGTCCGTTGA
>JAFYZR010000012.1 GCA_017557345.1 Paludibacteraceae bacterium
GTATTTGGCTGTATACCGCTGGTCCTACAAATTATAGCTACGCAAAGCGGCGCTGTCAATCATTACGGCCCGCCGACCAGGGCAATCGCTTACGAAATTAAGGGAGGGAGAGAGCAAAGTTAAGAGCGACAGAAAGAGCATAGTCAAAAGACCAGGCACAACGTTGACGTTTACCGGCAAGAGAATCTTTGACAGTGGAATCTGCTTTCAGCATTTGCATGCAAAGTTTTCGAAAACTGTTAATAACAACGGCAGCATGGCCCAAGCGCACATGCATGTCATCCTCGTGAAAGCAACAGTCGAGACACCAGTGCAAATTGTTCTCAATTGTCCAGTGTTTACGCTGAAGTTTCAGGAAACGTTCTGCAGTCATTTCAGTGTGACTATAGATAAAATAACGATCATATGTACTTGTTTCTCCCGTATTGATCATGGTGCGGGTACTTCTGATGACAGCCACGCCATGTAAATCAGTCCAATGGTACTGTTCTTTCAGCCAGTCTGCACTGTCAAAAATATAACACTCTCTTTTTTCGATTCGGCCATGCCCCTTATCATTTTGTACGGCATAACGATCTTCTCCTGCCAGAACGGAATGCTTTTCGGTAAACACCTCATTCTCCGCATAAAACCGAATGTCATCCAGCATTGTGGGCTGATTTTCCTTCACCGGCAGTATATATTCCGCTCCTGCTTCGCGTACTGCCTTTGCGATACTCTCATGCGTCCCGATGGCGTCAATTGTTACTGTGCATTTCTGAAGCGTCAGCATCTTCAGTAACTCAGGTATTGCTGTGATTTCATTGCTTTTCTCATCAATTGCAACCTGTCCAAGAACAACCTGCATATCACTTAAATATGCTGTCTCTATGTGGAATGCTCTGTGTTTTTCACTCTGGCTTCTCCGTATTGTTTTTCCGTCCAGTGCCACAACAACATCCTGCTTCTCAGCCATTTGTATTTGATCCGTGAAGATCCGAAAGCATTGATTGACCGCCTGGATATCCACCCGACTCAATATATCCCCGAATGCATCGTGTGATGGTATTCCCTCCGGTAACTCCAGATATTT
The DNA here is from genome assembly GCA_017557345.1 of Paludibacteraceae bacterium. GTDB lineage: Bacteria > Bacteroidota > Bacteroidia > Bacteroidales > Paludibacteraceae > Colicola. Next base: position 1,073 of record JAFYZR010000012.1, read on the forward strand.
CCGCAGCTCTTTGATGTGTAATTCCGAAAATGTTTGCATTCCTGTATATGTATTTGCTCCGCATAAAATCGCAAATATCGCTAAAAACAGTACATCTCGCAATGAATATTTGATTGCGTTCCCTTTCCGGAATTCCGGTACTTCTGCCAGTAATTCGAGAAATGTTTTCTGTTCTTCCTTTGTCAAAGCAATCACCCCCTCTTGATTACTTTGACATCTACTCTAAAATTCCTTTTGGTAATAAAATTGTAATGTATTGTAATACTTTCGCAATAAGCGATCGCCCTAGGATAACCACTAATGTGCTTGACTCAATGGTTATCTCGTGTTATCATGTTATCGGAGGTGTTGTGCATGACATCCATCGAAATCAATGCCCGCATTGCGGCCCTGGAAAAAGAGCTTGCCGCACTGCCGACAGGCTGCCTCGTCCTGAAAAAGATCAAAAGCAAAGAGCAGCCCTATCTGCAATGGTCAGAAGCAGGAAAAACGAAATCCCGCTATATCACGGTAACCGAGCGGGAAGAGATGATGAAGCAGCTGGAGCGGAGAACTAGAATCCAGCAGGAGCTCAAACAGCTGAAAAAAGAGGCGGCTACGTCAGTCAAAGCAGCGGAC
>JAFYZR010000118.1 GCA_017557345.1 Paludibacteraceae bacterium
CTTATCTCTATCTCTATCTCTTATCTCTATCTCTATCTCTTATCTCTATCTCTACGTAACAAAGTTGTTACACTTTTGTTACATTGTTACACAAGCGTGTCACATTGTTACACAAGTGCGTCACATTGTTGCTGCAGTCGTGTTGCGTCATTGTTGCAATGCAACGCTCCTTCGGGCTTGTCTCGCCGCGCGAGTTACGTTTCCCGAGCATTCATTTGCGGAGCTCTATCTTAATAGTTTCACTATTATTATACACCCGATTATGAGTTTGTCAAGTGGTACAAACGCTATTTCTGCGATTTGCACAACGGCAGCAACGCGTCACCTGTTCCGACCGTGCAATGCGACGAAAAACAGCTCCCTCATCTGAGGGAGCTGAATCGTGATGTGAACTATATGTTTAGAGCCATGAGCTATAAGCTGCCGGACGGGCATCCCGTCCGATACAGAGTAGCCATTCTTACGCGAGCTTCGCGGCTATGCGGAGTACGGAAAGCGCGTCTGCGACCGTGACCTCTCCGTCACCGTCGAAATCGAACGCTGAGCCGGTACTCTTAGTCGGCTGCGCAAGCTTCGCGGCAACGCGCAAGACGAGCAGCGCGTCAGCTACGGTTATTTCGCCGTCGCCGTCAACGTCGCCGGCGAACGCTTCGCCGCCAACTTCATCACTTAAGACCGGGAGATAAAATCTTACTCTTACGTCCCCATTGGCTCCTCGAACTAACGTTCCCGCGGTGAGCACGTCGCCCGTTTCTAATACAAGCACAACACTCTCTTTCGCTATTTTATCAATTATTTGTCCGTCCTTGCCGGTGAACTTCACGCCCAACCAGTAGTTATACCCCGCCTCAAACGTGCGCCCTTTGTAATCTTCTCTAACTACACATGTATACGTTATATCGACGTTTTCGTTGCGCGTATTAACAACCACATCATTTTTATAGTTGCCGATTCTAAATCCCGAAACATAAAACTCATACAAATCTTCATCAGCAACATGAATACCCTTAAAAATGCTGAAATCGCCGATCGCGACTGTATCGATTTGAACGCCGACGGGAGGCATAACGGTTATTTCAAGACCGTTTACAAGCGGCAGTTTACTCGCGAGTATGCCGCATTTGGTTCCGTCTTCAAAATGACTGATACCCTCATCGTCACTGGACCACCAATCCGCCTGAGTGAAATCATCGGAAAAGTCATACGAAACGTAACCGTCTATCGCGTTTGCGATCGCCTTATACGCGAAGCCCGGCGTCAACTCCTGCCAACTATCCGCCTCGGGATCTCCGCTGGGAGCGTTATAGTACGGGCCTTTCGCGGGCACTTGGCTGCAGGTCAGATCGACCCTGCCGTTATATGGCGCGCCGTTGACGACGATGTAGAATCTGATACCGTCATACCCCTCAAACGTCAGACCGGTATCGCCGAAGATATCGCCGCTCTCGAACGGGAGCTTCGGCGACCACGTAACGCCGTAATCGCCCAGATTCGTTTTGCTTTCAAACGTATAGAGCGTGACCGATCCGCCGTTTCCCCATGTCTCATCCTGTATTTTCTCAAACGTCGCGAGACCATCCGCAGAGAACCCGGTGAAAGTCGCAGTCGTATTCGTCTGTTCCGACAGTTCCTGCTCTGTGAAAGCGGTAAAACCCGGTATCGCCGTATACTCAACCAAAGATTTCTCCGCGCTGACTGTTACGCCACCGAATACGGCGAGCGTCATTATAACGGTCAGCAGCAACGATGATGCTTTTTTCATATTTATTTCCTCAACTCCTTAATGTATCTATATATTAATAATCAAATCATATTAAGTAAATTGAACACTTGTCTGGTAATACAAACTATCAGGTATCAACGGTTGATAATCTTGATACAAATCTTCAACGCCCATGGCATCATTTAGTATAGCTTGAGCATCTGATTGTGTAATATCCAACGAGTTATTAACATCAGCCGCAAGCAGAAAAATATCTCCTGTTATTGTATTTGTTCCGGCAGCGTGTTGAAGCACCAAAAGCGCATCATTAAGGTCTATCAGCCCATCACCTATACCATTATTACTGACGACATCGCCATACAAGAGAAGGAACTCGACCTCATAAATGGTAAGTCCTCTTTTTTTGACAATCATCATGCCTGTTGATGCGTAAGTGGAATTATTATATGTAATAGCATTATGCGTTGTTGAATTATATAAATCACAATCGAACCCATCAATGTCGTAATCGTCCATTATATCTTTAATAAATTCCCCGCTGGAAAGCCCTGTCTTTATATATGACTTCCAAAAAACATACCCTGACACGCTTAACGTATCCAAAGTATGACTGTTAGCATACATATTCAACCATATTGTCTCGTGTCCATCAACCGGCGTCGCATTAAGTAAATGGAGTTGTAGATTCCACGTTACATTATTAGTATTTGTTTCAAAAACAAATGATACTTTTATGCGATCATATCCCACGTATGGAGTCCAAACCGTATTATCGTAATCTTCTCCATTCCCGGGTCGTTCTATAGTAAAAGATCGATTAGAAATGTGCAATACTATTGTCCGGAATTCAGCGGGGATTGAAAAACTAAACTGGACATGTCTACAATCCTGATTATAACTCGGTGCGGTAATAGACAAATTGTATGGCCTGACATTCACTTCGCACGTTGCGTAAACACCTGAGCCATCTATAGCTGTAGCTGTTATTGTGGTTATTCCGTAGCTTACACCGGTAACGTATCCTGTAGAATCAACCGTAGCGATACTCGCATTTGCGCTAGACCAGTTTACGCTCTGCAGTGTCGCATTTGAAGGATAAACAGTTGCCACTAATTGAAAAGAATAACTCTTGTAGATATCCACATGGCTTTGGTTAAGGACAACGCTTTGGACCGGTACATC
>JAFYZR010000119.1 GCA_017557345.1 Paludibacteraceae bacterium
CCGCTTGTGGAGTCTTTTGCAAAAGATTTTGGACTTATTCTTTTTGTTTATTCAATAGGTCTGCAAGTAGGACCTGGTTTCTTCTCTTCTTTCGGGAAAGGCGGACTTAGTCTGAATATGCTAGCTATAGGTGTTGTGTTATTGGGGTGTCTTACAGCGTTGGCTATCCATTGGATTAGTGGTGAAGATATAGCAACGATGACCGGTGTGCTTTTTGGTGCTGTAACGAATACACCCGGTCTTGGTGCTGCCCAACAGACATTCCAAGATTTAACCGGCAGTTCAAATCCTGACATTGCAAGCGGTTATGCTCTGGCGTATCCTCTTGGTGTAGTAGGTATTATTTTTTCTTTACTACTCATTCGGTGGATTTTCCGCATCAAATTGGAAAAAGAAGAAGAGCGTGTGCAAACAGAGAAGGGGGAAGAAAAACAAGTGGAGCATTTTGATCTGCGCTTGACAAATCCGCAGGTGGAAGGTATTCGCGTGCGTGACCTCTCGCTTTTAACGCATATCACTATTCTTGTCAGCCGTTTGATTGATAGAGAAGGCAATGAGTTTATGCCGGATGCGAATACTATTCTGCATGTGGGAGACCGGGCGCGTTTTGTGACGGATTCTATCAACGAGAAAACAGTTATGCTGTTAGGAGAGACGGAAGACATAAAATGGGAGGAACAGGAGAAAAATATCCATCTTGTGAATCGACATATCGTTATCACTAAACCTAAGATGAATGGGAAGAAGATTAGTGATTTGAAGGTACGTGAGGCTTTTAAGATTACTATTACTCGTGTTCGTCGTGCAGGTATTGAACTACTGGCGACACCGGATCTCATCCTTCAGTTAGGTGACCGTTTAACCGTGGTGGGAGAGAAAGAAGCTGTGGATAAAATAGCAAATGCTTTCGGTAACAACACCAAGAAACTGGATGCTCCGAACTTGGCGTCATTATTCTTTGGGATTGTGCTGGGTGTTACGCTGGGTTCGCTGCCTATTGCCTTGCCCGGACTTGGCCAACCGTTCAAACTCGGTTTGGCGGGAGGTTCGCTTATCGTCGCTATCCTGATAGGCGCATTTGGCACCAGATATCATGTAGTAACTTATACTACGACTTCGGCCAACTTAATGATTCGTGAAATAGGAATAGCACTCTTCCTTGCCGCTGTAGGATTTGGGGCAGGTAAAAGTTTTGTACCTACACTAGTAGGTGGCGGTTACGTATGGATAGGTTATGGTGTGCTGATAACTCTGTTACCCTTACTTATTATAGGTTTTGTGGGACGCAAGTGGATGAAATTAGATTATTTCACACTAATGGGATTGATGGCTGGTTCAACAACAGATCCACCTGCTTTGGCTTATGCTACTTCGCTCAGTTCGGTCAATGATCGAGCTGCCGTAGCCTATTCTACGGTTTATCCGTTGACGATGTTCCTGCGTGTGCTAACGGGACAATTGATGATTTTGCTGTTCCTGTGACGACAACGAATAGGGACATACTACGTCTCGCTATCCCAAGTATCCTGGCGAATATAACTATTCCGCTGGTAGGCATTGTGGATACGGCGATAGTGGGGCATTTGAGTAACGCTGCGGCTATCGGAGGTATAGCTATCGGCACGATGCTCTTTGATTTATTGTACTGGAACTTCGGTTTTCTGCGTGTTGGGACTTCCGGTCTCACGGCACAAGCTTATGGAGCAGGAAGAAAAGACCAATGCCATAAAATTCTGGCGCAGAGTACGAGTATTGCACTTATCGCTACTGCGGTTATATGGGCTATACAATGGTTCTTTGTAACAGCTGTTTTGGCGATTGTGCCTTGTTCGGCAGAAGTGGCAGAAGTGGCACGAAAGTATTTCTTCGTCCGTATCTGGGCAGCCCCCGCTACATTGATGCTCATGGCCATGAAAGGCTGGTTCATCGGGATGCAAGATACGAAGAGTCCAATGGCGGTGGATATACTTGTGAACGTGGTGAATATGTTAGCCAGTTATTGTCTTGCCGTTTATACGCCTCTTAGTGTGGTCGGCGTGGCATGGGGTACGCTTATCGCGCAATTTACAGGACTAATCCTGGCCATGATGATAATGGTCTTCAAGTACGGCATCATACATATCCATCTGCGTGAACTGCGTGATGCTATGCGCTGGCAAGAGATACGACGAATGATGGCGCTTAACGGAAATCTCTTTATCCGCTCGTTATGCTTCATGGTCGTTTATGTGGGCTTTACGTCTCTGGCTGGCAAATACGGAGATACGGAGCTTGCGGTTAGTAGCATTTTGATGAAATTATTTATGTTCTTCTCCTTCTTCGTGGACGGTTTTGCCTATGCAGGAGAAGCATTGGTGGGAAAAGCATTTGGAGAGTTGAACGTGGCAGGACAAAAGTCGACAGATATTCATGCTATTGTTCGTTCGCTTTTTAACTGGGCAATAGGAGTTGGATTGCTTTTTACGGCTGTATATGCAGTTTTTGGAAAGGGCTGTATTGAACTCATGACCAATGATACTGAGGTTCTGGTAGCATCAACGAAATACATTGGTTGGCTTATTGCTATGCCGCTTATCAGTACGCTGGCGTTTATGTGGGATGGTGTGTACGTCGGTGCCACGGCAGGCATACAGATTCGCAACTCGATGATCTGGGCGGCAGTGGCATTTGTAATAGGATATCTGGCCATGTACCGATTAGTAGGAGTACAAGCTTTATACATAGCATATTTTGCACATTTGATAGCAAGGGCTATCTATTTGACAGTAGAATGGAAAAATATTGGTTTATAGGATTTGTCGCACTTTGTTTGGCGGCTTGCGGAGAAAATGATAAAACCCCGAAAGAACAAGCACCGATTAAAGTGAAGACAATGGTTGTGGCGCCTCAGGCAGGAAGTGCTACATCTCGTTATGTGGGAACGGTGGAACCGGCCCATGAGACGCCGCTTAGTATGCAGGCGTCGGGTAGAGTAGTGACTCTTCGCGTGAAGAATGGAGACCGAGTAAAGCAAGGACAGGTGTTGTTAGAGGTCGAAAAAACGCAAGCCCTCAATGCGTTGAAAGGAGCTGAGGCTACGCTCAAACATGCTCAGGACGGCTATACGCGCGCCAAACAAGTGCACGACAAAGGTGTGATTGCAGATCAGAAAATGGTAGAGATAGAAAGCCAATTAGCTCAAGCTAAATCGCTGCACGCCGCCGCCAAACAGCGTTTGGAAGAGTGTACTTTAGTGGCTCCGTGTGACGGTGTGGTGGACGGAATAAATATAGAGAAAGGCCAAACCATTATTCCCGGAACCAAAGTATGCTCTATTCTCGATATATCCGGCTTTAGCGTACGATTCACCGTTCCTGAGTCAGAGATTAATACATTTAGGGGCGAGAAACTGAATCTGAAAGGAGAAGTGGAGTGTGCTGCTGTTGGCAAGACATTCCCGATAGTGGTGAAAGAGAAAAGCGTGACGGCAAATCCTCTTACTCACACCTATGATGTCGTGGCGCAGATCCAAGGCGGCACAGATATACTGATGGCAGGTATGGTAGGCGTGGTTCAACTGAAAATTGAAAATGAGACACCGGAAGAGGAAATAATCATTCCGGCTCGTTGTGTATTGCTCCAGCCTAAGGGACATACCGCTTGGGTGATTGAAAACGATTCTGCCGTACGCAAAGAGATTATCATTGGAGGCTATGAGGCGGATGGCGTGCGAATAGAAACCGGCTTGCAGGCAGGAGACACATTGATTATTGACGGTTATCAAAAACTGTATAACGGCTGTAAGGTGATAGTGGATTAGTGAGAACGAGCAGGCACATAGAAGGCGCGATGCGTCGTCACGGATTAGTGATGACGCTATTCCTTGCATTAATGGCTTTCGGCATATGGTCGTTGCCTCGCATGAACAAGGATGAATTCCCGCAGTTCACGATGCGTCAAGCCTTATTGGTAGCTGTCTATCCCGGTGCGACGGCCGGCGAAGTGGAGCAACAAGTGACTATTCCTTTGGAGGATTATATCAATTCCTTCGAGGCAGTAGATAAATCACTCACCTATAGCCAGAGTCAAGACGGTATCGCATATGTCTATATTATGCTTCGCATGAGTGACATCGATAATGAAGTGGCTTGGAATAAGATTCGTGCGGGTTTGCCTGTTCTCCAGAAGACACAAATGCCGGCAGGTGTGCTGCAAACTGTGCTTATAGATGATTTCGGTAATACTTCGTCTTTGCTGATAGCTGTTGAGAGTGCGGAACGCAGTCCTCGCGAATTGGAGCAGTATGCCAAACAAGTATGTTCGACTTTGCGCACTATCCCCGAAATGGGTAAACTGCGTATAATGGGGCAGCAGACGGAAGAGATAGCGATTACCATTGATATGGAGCAGCTATCCCGTTATGGCATTAATCCATCGGCCCTGCAAGCGCAAATGGCGATGCAGGGACTGCGGACAATAGGCGGAGAGAGTGACGTGAACGGTTCGCTGCAAGTGGTCATTCCTTATATGTCCGAATATGAACTGCAGCAACAGATTGTTTGGTCGGATCCGGTGACCGGCGCTACTGTGCGACTGAAGGATATTGCTGCTATTGAACGGCGTTACCAGACACCGAAACAGTATGTTGAGTTCGATGGAGCATCGTGTCTTATCCTGAATATGGAAATGGTGCCGGGTAATAACATTGTGGCTTTCGGCAAAGAAGTGGACAAACATCTGGCAGAAGCGGCAGCGCTCTTACCACCGGATATACATTTCCATCGAATAACTGACCAGCCTAAAGTAGTAGACGATTCGGTTCTCTCTTTCTTGCGGGATATACTCATTTCCATTTTGGTTGTCATTGCTGTCATGTTAATGCTTTTCCCTCTTCGTACGGCATTGGTGGCAGCCACCGGTTTGCCTGTCTGTACGGCCATTTGCGTTGGATTAATGTATCTCACGGGCATTGAATTGAATACCGTTACGCTGGCAGCACTGATTTTTGTGCTTGGAATGATAGTGGATGACTCCGTTATCGTTATTGACGGTTATACAAATCAGTTGGAAAAACGTCACTCTCGCTGGTATTCGGCAGTAGTAAGCACCAGTATGCTATTCGTTCCTATGTCATTGGCCACCATGGCTATTTGTGGAATGTTTTTCCCGATGACACGAATTATCACCGGTCCGTTAGGCGAGTTTGTGCAACTCTTCCCATGGGCGGTTCTCTTTGCTTTGGTGGCAAGTATTTTCTATGCATCATGGGTAACTCCGTTCCTGGCTTTTCGTTATGTGCGCGAACGACGCCCGGAAGAACTGAATCTCGTGGAACGAATTCAGAATCGCTTCTTTGCATGGCTGCAAAATGCATATAAAAAAGCATTACAGACTTGTTTCAAACATCCGGTTATTGTATGGTTACTATTGGGTGGAACAACGATTATAGGATTGCTACTTTTGGCAAATCTGAATCTGCAGTTGTTGCCGAAAGCGGAGCGTGAGTTCTTTGCCGTGGAGATCCATCTTCGTGATGGTGCCCCGTTGCAGGAGACAGCTGTTGTAGCGGACTCTCTGGCTTCTATATTACGTGCAGACCCGCGAGTTACGTGCGTCACGGCCTTTATCGGTCAATCTTCGCCGCGTTTCCATGCCACCTATACGCCTCAGACTCCGGCGACCAATTATGCACAACTTATCGTCAATACAAAGTCCGGAAAGGCTACTTCTCAGGTGCTCAAGCAATATACCAATAAGTATGAGAATTATTTCCCTAACGCTTATGCACGCTTCAAGCAACTAGACTATCAGGCTGTGAAAAATCCGTTGGAGGTGCGTGTACAAGGCGAAGACTGGGAACAGATGGCACCTTATGCGGATAGTATCTTCCATTTTATGGTTCAACAACCGGAACTGCAGTGGGTTCATTGCGATTATAATAACATCGCAGCCTCAACGCGCATAGTGCTCAAAGCGGATGAGGCAACGCGTTTGGGCATAACGGAAACGATGCTTTCCGTTTATCTGCGTCAGGCTACGCAAGGAGCAATGGTTACGACGCTATACGAAGGCAGTTATGCTGTGCCGGTAATGCTTTATACAGCAGGCGTCAACACGCTCAATGCAGATGAGTTAGGTGCTATCCAAGTGCCGACAGCTATTCCGAGTGTGTGGGTTCCTTTGCGCCAAGTGGCTACCATTGAACCGGACTGGCATCATACGAATCTTGAACGCAGAAATGCCATTCGTACCATGACCGTTGGAGCAGACTTACGCGGCACGACCAGCCAAGTGTCTGCAGAAAGAAAAGTGAAGAACTGGATCAAGACGCATATTACGGAATTGCCTGAAGGTGTCAGTCTCAAATATGGCGGTTTGACGGAAGTGAACGGACTGATTTTGCCACAGATCCTATGGTCAATTGTGGCCGCTTTGGCTGTGATGCTGGTTCTGCTACTCTACCATTTCGGAAAGATAGGTCTGGCGATGCTCACGCTTTCCAGTGCCGTTTTATGCGTCTTTGGCGCGATGTTGGGTTTGACTATCTTTGATCTTGACATCTCTATCACCGCTGTGTTAGGAATCGTCAGTTTGATAGGAATTATTGTGCGAAATGCCATTATGATGTATGAGTATGCCGAGGATGCGCGGAAATATAAACAGCTGACCTATCGTGAGGCGGCTTTTCAGGCCGGATTGCGACGAATGCGACCGGTTTTCCTGACCAGCGCAACTACCGCCCTTGGCGTGCTACCGATGATTTTAGCGCACACCAGCCTTTGGATGCCAATGGGAGTAGTTATCTGTTTCGGTACGATCTTTACGCTACCACTTACGGTAACTATCCTGCCGGTTGTCTATTGGAAGATATATGCGAGAAAAGATGCAAATCGAGATATTTGACAATATGGCGCAATGTACCGAAGCGGAAGTGCAACGGATGTTACCGCTTGTCTCCGCGCAGCGGCGTGAGCAGGCTTTGCGTTATAAACATACGTTTGGGCAGTTTTGTTGCTTGAAGAGCTGGTTGATGTTAGATGGACTGCTTAAAACCTCGATGAAATACCGACAAAACCCCGATGAAATACCGATCAACAAGCATAAATTTATCTACAACGAACACGGCAAACCGCTGTTGCCAAACGGACCGTATTTTAGTATCAGTCATTGCAAGTCAGGCATCGCTGTCGCAGTAGATGAGCAACCGATAGGGATTGATATAGAAACTATTCGCCATGCGGACCGGGAACTGATTGAGCGGACGATGAATGCAAAGGAACAGAAACGGATACAGACCGATCGGGATTTCACGCGTCTGTGGACGCAGAAAGAGGCCGTAGGAAAGGCTATTGGAACGGGTTTGCAGTCATTCGAACAGATCCAAACCATCTTGCAAAATGATGAATGGAATGTGCAAACCGTTGAAAATGAGAATTATATATACAGCATAGCATATGGAAAATTACATTGTTTCGGCGCGGAAGTATAGACCGCAGACCTTTGAGTCGGTTGTCGGTCAGCAAGCGCTCACACAGACTTTACAAAACGCCATTCGCCAAAATCACTTGGCGCATGCCTATCTGTTTTGCGGACCGCGAGGAGTAGGTAAAACCACCTGCGCACGTATCTTTGCGAAGACGATCAACTGTCTCAACCCGCAGAACGGCTTTGACGCATGCAACGAATGCGAATCGTGCAAAGCTTTTAACGAGCAAAGGTCGTTTAATATTCATGAGCTCGATGCAGCATCGAATAACTCTGTAGAGGATATCCGCTCGCTCATCGACCAGGTGCGTATCCCGCCGCAGATAGGCAAATACTCTGTGTATATCATCGATGAGGTACACATGCTCTCTGCCGGAGCTTTCAATGCGCTCCTCAAGACACTCGAGGAACCGCCTTCATATGCCATTTTTATTCTTGCCACGACAGAGAAACATAAAGTGTTGCCGACTATCCTTAGCCGTTGCCAGGTGTACGATTTCAATCGTATAACGGTGCCCGATACAATCGCATATCTGCAGTCTGTGGCTGCGAAAGAAGGTATCACAGCGGATGAAGAAGCGCTGAATGTGGTTGCACAGAAAGCCGATGGAGGTATGCGTGACGCGCTGTCGATTTTCGACCAGCTTGTCGCTTTCTGTGGGAATACCATTACCTATGAGCGAACGATTGAGGTGCTCAATGTGCTGAATGTGGACTATTATTTCAGTTTGGTCGATGCAGCCCTCAAACATGATGTGTCAAGTGCTTTGCTGCTCTTTAATGATGTACTTAATCATGGCTTTAACGCTGCGAATTTTGTGACCGGCTTTGCGCAACATCTCCGCGATGTGCTGGTTAGTAAAGATCCGCAGACATTACCTCTGCTGGAAACAAGCGAAGCAATACAAAAGCGTTATGCCGAACAGGCAAAGCAATGCTCGCCAGTCTGGCTCTTCCAGGCGCTCGACGTACTCAATACTTGCGATATTAACTATCGTACGGCGCGCAATAAACGCCTAACGGTGGAACTGTCGCTCGTCAAACTATGCCAACTCGGTGTGGCACAAAATGTGCCGGTGCAAGCAGTTCAGGCGGCGAAACCTGCTAAACCCGATGTTCCGCAACCAAAGGCCGCAGTAAACGCGGAGCAACCATCACCAGCCGCTGATGCTCCAAAGGAGCAGGCTTCTGCACCCAAATCTATGCCGTCCATTCCTAAAATGCCGAAAATCAGTCTGGGTATCGGTTTGAAGAAAGAAGTGTCTGCTGAAGAAGAGACACCAACAAATACCAATCCCCAGCCACCAATCACCCATACTCCTTCACAGGAGGAGAACAATCGCCCTTTTACGGCTGACCAACTCAAAGACGCGTGGGTTGGTCTGGCTACAACCCATCAGGAGGAATTGCGTCTTAAACAGCTGATAGAGAGCTATATGCCGCATTTAGTGGACAATACAACGGCGGAGATTCAAATGCCCAATCCGTGGCAGATGGACCAGATGAAGAAAGCGCTACCGCTACTGGTGAATCAACTGCGAAAGAAATTACATAATACGGACTTGAATATCCGCCTTGTGCAAGCGGAGTTTACGCAGGAACAAATGGCTTTTACGGCCGAAGAGAAATATGCGCTTATGGTGGAGCAAAATCCCGAACTGGCAGAATTGAAAGACCAATTGGACCTTCGTATAGATTGATTAGCGAATTAGTGAATTAGCGAATTAGTGAATTAGTGTAGTGCCCTATGACTTAAAGAAATATTTGCCGACCACTCGCAAAGAGACGGATTTACGCGGCTGGGATGAAGTGGACATCGTCTTCTTCACCGGCGATGCGTATATAGATCATCCTTCTTTCGGAGCGGCTGTTTTAGGTCGTGTGCTTGAAGCGGCTGGTTATCGCATAGCGATAGTTCCTCAGCCGGATTGGCACGGGGATTACCGAGACTTTAAGAAGTTCGGTCGTCCGAGACTCTATTTCGCTGTTTCTGCGGGTTCAATGGATTCGATGGTTAATCATTATACGGCGGCGAAACGGAAGCGCTCGGATGATGCTTATACGCCCGAAGGGCGAGCCGGAGCAAGACCCGATTATTGCACCATCACTTATTGCCGGATCTTGAAGCAACTTTATCCTGATGTGCCGATTATTATCGGTGGCATTGAGGCATCCATGCGGCGTTTGACGCACTATGACTATTGGCAGGACAAATTGATGCCATCCATTCTCGTTGATTCGGGAGCAGACATGCTTGTCTATGGCATGGGTGAACAGGCTATGACCGAAATCGCCCGCCAGATAGAAAGCCACCATAATACCATACACCATATACCGCAGACGGCATTTCTAACGCAGGATGAGAGCGAAATTCCTGCGGATGCCATCAGACTCTTTTCGCACGAAGAGGCACTTCATGACAAGCGCAAACATGCGGAGAACTTCCGTCTCATCGAAATAGAGTCGAATAAGATACATCAGAAAACGCTGGTGCAAAAGGTTGGCAAGCAGTTTGTGGTGGTCAATCCGTCCTATCCGCCTATCACAACCGAGCAATTGGACGCTATCTATGATTTGCCATACCAATACACACCGCATCCCAAATACAAAGACAAACATATTCCGGCGTACGAGATGATTAAATGGTCGGTATGCATGCATCGCGGCTGTTTCGGTGGCTGTTCGTTCTGCACAATCTCTGCGCACCAGGGTAAGCAGATTGTCTCACGATCCAAGCAATCGATCCTCCGTCAGATCGAGCGATTAAGCCAATTGCCGGACTGGCATGGCATTATTTCCGATTTAGGCGGTCCTTCTGCGAATATGTATGGCATGCAAGGCAAGGATAAATCGCTCTGCGAGCAATGTGCAAGGCCATCCTGTTTGCAGCCTGCTATATGCAAAAATCTCAACCAGAATTTTGCGCCCTTATTGGATATTTACCGCACGGTGGATAAACTGCCGTACGTCAAGCATGCTTTTGTAGGTTCAGGAATTCGTTACGACCTGATGAGCGAAGAATATGCCCGCCAACTCATCACGCGCCATGTGTCGGGACGGTTGAAAGTGGCGCCTGAACATAGTTCAGATGCCGTTCTTAAGATTATGCGCAAACCTAATTGGGCGAATTATCTGCGGTTCCGCGAACTCTTCCTTCGAATCAATAAAGAGGCGGGACTCAATCAGCAACTTATACCATATTTTATCTCCTCGCATCCCGGTTGTACCAAGCGGGATATGCAACATTTAGCGGAGGAAACAAAGAAAATGCATTACCGTCCGGAACAGGTACAGGATTTCACTCCAACACCCATGACGCTCTCCACTACCATGTTCTACACCGGTATTAATCCGTACACGCGCGAACCTATATATGTTGCGCGTACATTAGAGGAAAAGAAACAGCAAAACCAGTACTTTTTCTGGTACAAAAAAGCATAAAGCATAAATTTGAAATCATAAATATCTAAATACAAATGTCTAAAAAATATCGCATAAACCCTGAAACGCTGCAACTTGAGCGTGTTGAGCATGGTTTCCGTTATTGGCTTCGCCGTTCAGGCGGATATATCATCGGTGGTATTTGCCTCGGTGTGATTTTCTTCTATATCTTCCTGTATTTCTTCCCTTCGCCCCGCGAGGCTTCGCTTATGCAGTATAACCGTAACTTGACGGCGGAAATGGAGGTCCTGGAGAAAAAGGTGGACCAGATGCAACTCATTGTTTCCGATCTCTCGCAGCGCGATGATAATCTCTATCGGGCGATGTTAGGCGCAGAACCTATTCCGCTTAGCGCGCGTATGGGCGCCACGCAGCAGATCTCTTATTACGACTCGCTTGCACGCATGACTAATACGCAAATCGCGGCAGATCTGCAGCGTAAAGTGGATATCCTTGAGAAGGAATTGTATGTCCAGGCACGCTCGTATGATGAAATAGTGGAACTCGCTAAGAATCAGGAAGTTAGGATGGAAAATATCCCAGCTATTCAGCCTATTCTCAATAAGGATCTCAAGCACATGGCGTCCGGTTTCGGATGGCGTGTGGATCCGGTCTATCATATCCGCCGATTCCACGAAGGAATGGATTTCTCGGCGCCTGTCGGAACCGATATCTACGCTACGGGTAATGGTCTGGTTACTTATGCCGGCTGGCGGCAAGGATACGGTGAGACGCTGGAGATTGACCATGGATTTAATTATAAAACGCGCTATGCGCATTGTTCGCGACTCATCGCCAGAGTAGGGCAGAAAGTGAAACGAGGGGATGTCGTTGCGCTAGTCGGTAATACCGGCAAATCGACCGGCCCGCACCTTCATTACGAAGTGCATTACAACGGACAGCCGATTGACCCGCGCAACTATTATTTCTACGATCTTAGTCCGGAGGACTACGACCGTATGGTTCAACTCTCTTCAAATATGGGAAATATGATGGATTAATCCCTAATCGCAAACCGTAAAAAAATATCGCGTCAACCAAGGCGCGATATTTTTTCTAATGCTTTCTCGTTGAGTATTCGGATATGCCTTCCATCAATCTCTAACAGTCCTTCTTGTGCAAACTGGCTGAGCGTACGAATAGCATTGCTCGTTGTCATGTTACTCATATTCGCCAAGTCTTCGCGGGGCAGTAGCATCGCTATCGTTTTGCCGTCCGGCTCATAACCATAGTTGTTCAGCAAAAGCAGCAGACTTTCCGCCAAACGTCCGCGGATATGCTTCTGCGTCAAGTTGACCGTCTGAATTTCTGAGAACGCCAGGTCTTTCGCCATCATCAGCATCACTTGGTAGCACAACGCTCCGTTGGACCGAATCAACGCATTAAACTCCTCGCGGCTCAGCCGATAGACGATACTATCTTCAAACGCACTTGCGCTGGAGTTATAGGGCTCATTTACCGTGCAAGCACGGTAACCGAAGATATCATACGGCTTGAGCAAACGAATAATCTGTGGGCGCTGACCGATGCCTTCTTTGTAGATACGTACCTTTCCGCGAAGTAACATCCATACATAGCGGGACTCGTCTCCATCGTAGTGGATTACTTCATTCTTCTCGTAATGAACGATTTCTATTTTCGTCGCCAGACGACTCTTTTCTTCGTCCGTCAGCGTGTTCCAAAGGGGATTTAAATCCCACATCGGGGCAAAATGCTCTTCTTTACGTTTCATTCCTTAAAGACTAAAACCAAAATTTGTGTGCAAAGTTACTAAAAAAAAATGACATATGCAAGAAAATTTTACAAATTTTCAGTTAAAAGTTTAAAGTTTATAGTTTAGAGGCTTGGAAGTACGTTGGAAAAATAGAACATTTTAGGCAGGTGTTGCATAGGTAAAAACCTCGACATAATACCGATGAGACACCGATGGGAAAAATTGAACATTTTTTGAAAAGGCGGACAGAAAATTCAGATTTATGCAATTTTATTTGCATATGTCAAAAAAAAGTAGTAACTTTGTCCCAAATTTGTGAATTAACGAAAAATGAAAGTAAATTTCCTTGAATCTCGTCATATCGGTTTGACTCCGGAAGACGAAAAGCACATGTTAAGCGCCATAGGCGCAGGGTCTATTGACGAACTGATTCGTGAGACGATGCCGGCCGATATTTTGCTGCCGGAACCCATCGAGTTGGAAGAACCGTACACGGAGCAGCAACAATTGGAAGTGGCACAAACGTTGCTTAATAGCAACGAGCCAGCACGCTCTTATATCGGTCGCGGATGGTACGGCACTATCACACCAGCCGTCATCCGGCGTAATATCCTCGAGAATCCTGTTTGGTACACTTCTTATACCCCGTACCAAGCTGAAGTGAGTCAAGGTCGATTGGAGGCGCTCTTTGTGTTCCAGACCATGGTAAGCGATCTTACCGGGCTGCCGTTGGCTAACTGCTCTTTGCTTGATGAGGCTACTTCTGCTGCTGAATCGGTAACGATGATGCGTAATCTGCGGAGCCGTGAGCAGGTGAAGAATAACGTGCGTAAAGTGTTTGTGGATCGTAAGATTTGGCCGAACACACTCTCCGTTCTCCGTACCCGCGCTGCCGGACAGGACATAGAGATCGTAGTGGGTAACTATGCGGATTTTGTGCCGTCAGAGGAATTCTTCGGTGCGCTTGTGCAATTGCCAAACAGCGACGGCGCGATTGAGGATTACGAGACTTTCATTGACGATTGCCATGCCGCAGGACTCAAAGTGACGGTGGTGGCAGACCTGATGGCTCTGGCTATTCTTAAACCACTGGACGCAGATATCATGTGCGGTACGGCGCAGCGTTTCGGCCTGCCGATGGGATTTGGCGGACCAACTGCAGGATACATGGCTACGCGTGATGAGTTCAAGCGTGACATGCCCGGACGAATCATCGGTCTCTCGAAAGATAAATACGAGCATCCGGCATATCGTCTTGCGCTACAGACACGCGAGCAACATATCAAGCGTGAACGTGCTACGTCGAATATCTGTACTGCCGAGGCGCTCTCAGCCATGATGGCAGGCATGTACGGCGTATATCATGGTGCAGAAGGAATCCGTGAGATAGCAGAAGGTATTCACGGCAAAGCCGTGTATCTGAGCGAGATGTTGCAGGCATATGGCTATGAGCAAGAGAACGTAGAGTTCTTTGATACGCTGAAGATAGTCGTAAGCGAAAAGTCGAAAGTTGAAAGCATTTGCGAACTGGCGGAAGAAAAGGGCATCAACCTTTACTATGATCCGGAAGGATGGATAGGGCTTTCCATTGACGAGACAGTGGATCTGTATGATATGAATGACTTGATTGAACTCTTCGCAGAGGCATCGGATAACATGCCGCAACTGGAGGACTCGGACGAGGCATTCAAGGGACTATGGGCTATCGACGAGAGCCGCGTGCGTGAAGTCGATTATATGCAGGCGGAAGTGTTCAAAAACTATCATACTGAAACTGAGTTAATGCGCTATCTCAAGCGCCTGGACCGCAAGGATATCAGTCTTGCCACTTCGATGATTCCGCTTGGCTCGTGTACGATGAAACTGAATCCTGCGGCTGCTATGATTCCGGTTACCTATAGTTCGGCGTTGGCCGTTCATCCGTTGGCTCCGGCAGAGCAAGTAGCCGGTTATATGGAGATCATGGAGCAACTCAAAGAACAGCTATTGGCCATCACGGGCTTTGACGCTTGCACGCTGCAGCCTACATCCGGTGCAGCAGGTGAATACACGGGACTCGTGGTTATTCGTGAGTTCCTTCATCGCCAGCATCAAGAGCAACGCAAAGTGCTACTTATTCCAGCATCTGCGCATGGTACGAACCCTGCGTCATGCGTGCAGGCCGGTTTTACGCCTTGCGTGGTTAAATGCGATGAACTGGGTAATACCGATTTGGCGGACTGGAAGGCCAAATGTGAGGAGAACAAAGAAGTGCTGGCGGGTTGTATGATTACGTATCCATCTACGCACGGAATCTTCGAGCAAGCTATTCGCGAGATGATTGAAGCCGTGCATACCAACGGTGGACTCGTGTATATGGACGGTGCGAACATGAATGCGCAAATAGGTTGGACCAATCCTGCTTTTATCGGGGCGGATGTATGTCACCTCAATCTGCATAAATCGTTTGCCTCGCCTCACGGCGGCGGCGGACCCGGTGCGGGTGCTGTTTGCTGCACAAAAGCTTTAGCGGACTGCCTGCCTACCGATGATGCCAATCGTGTTTCCTCGGCGCTCTTCGGTAATGCGAACATGGCGCTTATCTCATGGGGTTATATCGCAATGATGGGTGCGCAAGCTCTTCGTCATGCTACGGCTGCGGCTATACTTTCGGCAAATTATATGGCCAAACGGCTCAAAGATGCCTATGGCATTGTTTATACCGGTGCAACGGGCAGAGTAGGGCATGAGCTTATTCTCGACTGCCGTCAGTTCCATACTATCGGAATCACCGAAGCCGACATAGCTAAGCGTCTGATGGATTACGGTTATCATGCGCCCACGCTCTCTTTCCCGGTACACGGCACACTGATGGTAGAGCCTACGGAGAGTGAGTCGCTGCAAGAGATTGACCGTTTCTGCGATGTGCTGCTGCAGATTCGTCAGGAGATAGCGGATGTCGAGTCCGGCAAAGCCGACAAGACGGATAATGTGCTGCTTAATGCGCCGCACCCCGAATATGAAGTGGTGGCAGATGAATGGACGCATCCGTACAGCCGCAAGCAAGCCGCATATCCGACAGACTGGGTGGCTCAGACAAAATTCTGGTGCCCCGTAGGACGCGTGGATAACGGCTTCGGTGACCGTAACTTAGTGGCACGTTTCGAGAAATAATAAATCGCTAATTCGCTAATCGTTAATCGCTAATCGAAACCAATGCTTCGTTATAGTTCTTTTGTCAACCCGCATAGCACACCGCACGAATCAAGAATGCGGAGGATATTCGAATATCTGGTTATCATCTTCGGTATAGCTCCTATGGCTCTGATGGTGAACTGGGTATTACTGCCGCATGCTTTTGTGGGAGGCGGCCTGACCGGTATCTGTTCGGTAATTTATTATGTTACCGACGGCCTCTTTCCTTCGCTCTTCCCTGAATACGGAGGCGCTATACCGGTGTGGCTGACCACTTTTGTGTTTAATGCTATACTGCTTTTGATTGCCGGTCTAACGGTTGGATGGAGTTTCTGTATCCGAACAATGGTAGGCGTAGCGGCAATAACGTTCTGGTATCGCGTCATTCCTATCCTGCCGCAACCGATTATCTCTGACCCATGGCTGGGTGCCATCATCGGCGGTTTTGTCTTCGGACTCAGTCTGGGTTGTGTGCTCGCCGCAAACGGTTCATCCGGAGGAACGGATATCGTGGCGATGATAGTGAACCATTATCGGAATATATCGCTGGGAAATATCATGCTGGCATGCGATGTGGTCATTATTGCCTCTGCTTTCTTCCTACCATTGCCTGAATCGATGCTTGCCGAAGGAGGCAATTCCACTTATCTCCATATCAAGCGAGTCCTTTACGGTGTGGCGATGACCATTTCTTATACCGTTGCAGTAGATTGGCTCATGGCGCGTTTGCATCGCTCTGTCCATTTCCTTATCTATTCATCCAAATACGAGGAGATAGCAACGGCTATTAACACAACGGTAAATCGCGGTGTAACGGTGCTGGACGGAACAGGCTGGTACTCCAAGAAACCGGTCAAGGTTATCTCTGTCTTGGTGCGTAAACCGGAGAGTTCGCTTGTATTCAGTATCATTAAACAGATTGACCCTTCTGCGCTTGTCTCTATAGCCGATGTAGGCGGTGTTTTCGGCTCGGGATTCGACAAAATTAAGGCAAAATGACAAAAAAATGCAAAAATTTTTGGTCATGTCAAAAAAAAGCAGTAATTTTGCACGCTTTTTCGGTATGAAGCGAAGGAGAGTTGTCTGAGTGGTCGAAAGAGCCGCACTCGAAATGCGGTGTACGCATTACGTCGTACCGGGGGTTCGAATCCCTCACTCTCCGCAGCTTGTTGGGATTACGAAGAAATCCCTTTAAAAAGTATAAGTTATGAGCGAGCAGCAACACGGAATCATCGACTTGTCACGTTTGCCGATTGGCACGCATGAGTTCGATATTCAGCTGGACGACGCCTTCTTTGGTTCGCTGGAGAAAACGGAAATCCTAAGCGGAAATGTGGCTGCAAAAGTTATACTTATACTCCGGGAGGAGGACTATCAGCTCAAGATAGCAGTTCGCGGAACTGTCTTTGTTGTGTGTGATAGATGCCTCGATCCCATGCCCCTTGACATTAACGATGAGCAAGAGATTTGGTCGGAAGACGAAGAAAATCCAACCACCAAACTCTCAACAATAGACTTAAGTTGGCTCGTCTATGAAATAGTAAGCATCAATATTCCGCTCGTACACAGTCACCAAACGGGTGAGTGCAACACGCAAATGGAACTTCTCCTCCATCATCACCTATGTGACGAGCCGGAACCCGAAGAATAGATAATAGAACGTTTAAAGTAAAAAGTAAAAAGTTTAAAGAATATGGCACATCCTAAAAGAAGACAATCGCACACCAGACAAGCGAAACGTCGTACACATGACGTTGTGAAGGCACCTACATTGGCTACTTGCCCGAATTGTGGCGCGCTTCATATCTACCACACCGTTTGCCCGTCTTGCGGCTATTATCGTGGTAAACTGGCTATTGAGCAAGCTGAAGCTTAAGAAAAATGAAAGAGTATAGGAAAAAGGTTAAAGGTTAATCAGTTAGCCCTTAGCCTTTTTACCTTGTATTCTTTATACGCGTGCGCGAGGCACGTACGTGACCCGTGAGGGCCACTTGGTACAAACAAATCGTAAATGGTAAATCAATAAATCATTAATTGAATCATGTACAACAATTCTAACAATGATGGTGAACGTCGTCCAAGACCACGTTTTCACCGTGAAAGCGAACCTGTTTCGTCTCGTCCTCGCTTTCATCGTGATGGAGAATCACGTCCTCAACGTCCGTTCAATGCAGAACGCTCTGAGCGCCCTTTTAATGGCGAACATGCATCACGCCCTTTCGGCGCTAAACCTAAACGTAATGCCGGTGTTTATTCCGGACGTAAACAACAAGTCTATCGTGAGCAACACGAAGATCCTACCAAGCCTATCCGTCTTAATAAATATCTTGCCAATGCAGGTATATGCTCCCGTCGTGAGGCCGATGATTTCATTCAGGCAGGAGTAATCACTGTCAATGGCGAAACAGTGGATAATTTGGGTGCAAAGGTCCTTCCGACCGATGATGTGCGCTTTCATAATCAACCTGTTCGCCGTGAGCGTAAAGTGTATATTCTGCTTAATAAACCGAAGAATACGGTTACCACTACCGATGATCCGCAAGAACGCCATACTGTGATTGATATCGTACGCAATGCATGTGCTGAGCGTATCTATCCGGTCGGACGCCTCGACAGAAATACTACCGGTGTGCTGCTACTTACCAATGATGGCGATTTGGCAGCCAAACTGACACACCCGAAATTCAATAAGAAAAAGATTTATGCCGTCACGCTGGATCGTGAACTCGAAGAAGTGGACGAGGCTATTATTCGTGCCGGAGTCGTGCTTGATGATGAACGAATCATCCCGGATGCCTTGGAGTTCCCGAAAGCGGATCGTAAGCATATCGGACTGGAGATTCACTCCGGTCAGAACCGCGTAGTGCGCCGTATGTTTGAGAAAGTAGGGTACAAAGTGGTGAATCTTGACCGTGTATCTTTTGCCGGCTTGACCAAGAAAAATGTGGGTCGTGGCAAATGGCGTTTCCTTACACCCAAAGAGGTTGCTTATCTCCAAATGGGCAATTTCTAATAATCTGAATTCTGAAAACTGAATACTGAATCTTTTGAAACGCAGTTTCCACTACATATTATTCTTCATCACGCTCGCTCTGGCGGTAATCAGCGGTATTATGATGTTCCATGTGAACGTCAATTCGGATATGACCAAATATCTGCCGGATGATTCGCAGATGAAGAGCGGACTGGAGATTATCAATTCGGAGTTCGGTTCGGTGGCTCAGATGTCCGGAACGGATGTTCACGTCATGTTCGAAGGCCTGCGGCCGAATGAAGTGCCGGGTATCCGTACGCTGATGGAGGGATATCCGGATGTGCAGGCCGTTTCATACCGCTATTCGGCAGATAGCACACACACGGTCTTTGACCTGGATGTGCCGAAATCAGTGGATCAGAAAGCTCTCGGTAAGCAGATCAGTGCCCGATTCGGAGGAAACTGCGTAGTAGAGACCAGTCAGGATGGTGCTACACCACCTTTGTCCGTCATCATCATCTCGGCGGTGATGATCATGCTGGTGCTCTTTTTGATGGCGCAGTCGTGGTTCGAACCCATAGTGATATTACTTACGGCCGGACTGGCGATTGTGCTGAATATGGGAACAAACGCACTGCTGCCTTCCGTTTCAATTACTACGAATTTCATCGGTTCTATCCTTCAGGCCGTTCTATCGCTGGATTATTGTATCGTTTTGCTTAATCGCTATAGGCAGGAACAAGACGAGCATACCGATCGTCGTACGGCGGTTTTGGCAGCGAATAAGGCGATTAAGAAAGCCGCGCCTTCTATCCTCTCATCAGCTCTGACAACGGTCGTAGGTCTGCTTATGCTCTGTTTTATGCGCCTGAAGATAGGTACAGACATGGGGGTGGTATTGGCCAAAGGTGTTGTTTGTTCGCTAATCTGCACGTTCACCGCTATGCCGGCATTGATGCTTCTCTTCCGCCGTGTTATCAATCATACAGCGAAAAAAGCGTACGTACCGCCTACCGATAAACTGGCGCAATTCATTTCGCGGCATAAGCTTCCGATGGCCGTCGGTGCTGTCATCCTTTTCTTTGGATCATGGTATCTTTCCCGGAAAACGACCATCTTCTTCTCTGCTGAAGCGGAGTCTCAGATAGAAAAGGTATTCCCGTCCCCCAATCCCTTTGTATTGGTTTACGATACGCACGATGAGGATTCTATCTATTCGCTGGTTGATAATCTCATGGAGCAGCCGGGTATCATGTCTGTCATTTCTTATCCTACGTTGATGAGCCGGCCTCTTACGCCGTCTGAGATGGCGCACCATGTGTATTCTCTTCTCACGGACTTTAAGGATTTCATGCCGGAAGGGACAACGGTGCCACCGGAGGCCTTGGATATGCTGAATCCGGAGATGATGCAATTGCTCTATTACATGCGTTCAAAAGACTCGATAGAGCAAGAGTTGTCCTTCCCGGATATGGCACGATTCCTTCAATCGCACGTGGTGGAAAATCCGCTCTTTGCTTCGTATTTGGACGAGGATATGAAAAAACAGATAGGGGATTTGCAATCGATGCTGGATATCCCGGGGAATGAAGAGGAACCGGAGCAGAAAGTAGAAAAGATTGAGGCAAAGAAACCCGTAACGCATCAGGCACCATCCATTCCTCAGGAGGACACAGTTCCTGCGCTTCCTCGTGAGACGATAGCTCCTTTAACCGTTAACCCTTCGCCGTTAACCATCACGGAAGATACGATAGATATTCCAGAGATGGATTTCAATCGAATAGCCCTCGTACCGTTCATTGAGCGTCTGAATGCTACGCAGACTTCTGCAGTGACGGTGGAGATGCGTAAACTGACAGACACGGCCGCAATTCGTCTGCCGATGTCGGTGAAGGAGATGTCTATCTTTATTGGCTCCACGCCTACACAGACACAATTGGTTTATGGCTATGCGCCGGGAAAAGCAAAGAAACTCTCTCCGCTGCAATATGTTCATCTGTTAGTGGACGATCTCTTTAAGCGTCCGGGATTGGCAGGTATGGTTTCCGAAGAACAGCGTACATTGCTCTCGCAGCGCTGCTATCTGATGGATCTGGCGGATAAGAACGCTGTGCTTACTCCGTCTGATCTGAATATACTTATTCATGCTTTTGGCGTAGAGGATCTCACGGATGATGACGTGATAGCGATTGCCAAACCGCCTAAGAAAAACGAACCGCAGATAGCGAAAAGTCCTGCGGAACTGGATACGAAAGCGATTGTCAATTCCATTGTGGAAATGCAACGTTCGTTGCATAGCACCGATACGGCGCGCGCTACCATAGTTGAACAAAAACCGGTCAAACCTGCCACAACTAAGCGAAAAGGGCCAAGTAAAGCCGACTTGCAGGCAGAGTTGTTTACCGAACTGGTCTTTGGCGGTAAGACGTACACACCCGAAGAGATGGCGGCTAAACTTGAGCGGTTGATGAAATTATCCGATGTCAAGTCAGAACCCGTCACACCTTCGCAGATGTCTCTGTTATATGATTATTACGGTTCTGTTCATAGCAATTGCGATTCGCTTCGTCTGGGCTTTGAGCCGCTGTTGATGTATCTATGTGATACATTGGTCTATGATCCGCGTCTGGCGGATATATTGCCTGATTCCATCAGTAGTCAGACTACTACTATCAAGGCGCAAATGAAAGATGGTTTAGGACAGTTGCGCAAGGAGGATCACTCTATACTGGTTGTGCTTTCCTCTTTGTCGAAAGAGTCAACGGAGACTTACGCTTTTGTGGATACACTAACGGCTCTCGCAGATGCACGTATCCCGCATGAGCACTTCTATATCGGCGAATCGGTTATGTACGCTGAGATGCGCGGAGGATTTAATCATGAGATGAATATCGTCTCCTTACTTACCATCCTTGCCATCTTCCTGATTGTTGCCATCACTTTCCGCTCCGTTATCGTGCCTACCATCCTTGTCGTTACGGTCATGACAGCTGTGTACGTTAACGTAGTCGTAGCCGGTTGGGTAACAGGACAGATGTTATACTTGGCTTATCTCATCGTGCAGGCCATTCTCATGGGTGCTACCATCGATTATGGTATTCTCTTCGCCAATTATTACAGGGAAGGACGTAAAACGATGCTACCCGTAGATGCCGTTTGTGCCGCATATAGAGGTTCTATACGTACTATCCTTACCTCCGGACTGATCATGGTTATCGGCCCCGGTGCGATGGCGCTTTTTGTTGATGATCTGATGATTTCCAATATCGTCGGTTGTCTGGCAGTGGGTGCTTTCATGGCCATCATTCTGACGCTCGCTGTCGTTCCTGCTGTATTGGTAGCGCTCGATAAATGGGTTGTTTACGGCAAGAAAAACCGCTTCACAGGCGAAAAGAGCGAAGAAAAGGAAGCGATCATAAATCAGAAACCATAAATCACAAATTGAGTTCGAAGAACGAACACTGGGATTTATCCATCACGCCGAAGGATCGTCTCTTGGCGCTCGATTGGAAGGAAATATGGCGTTATCGCGATATGTTCCTGCTTTTTGTGGCGCGTAATTTCCGTACTGCCTATAAGCAGACTGTTCTGGGACCGCTGTGGTTTATCATTACGCCGGTTCTGTCTGTTATCGTCTATGTGGCTGTTTTCGGAGGCATTGCTAATATCCCTACCGATGGTGTGCCGCCGATACTCTTCTATCTGCTTGGCATTTCCGTTTGGGGTTATTTTGCCAGTTGTCTCAGTGCAACATCCAATTCCTTTGTGACCAATGCGGATATATTCGGAAAGGTCTATTTCCCGCGAATTATCATGCCGCTGGTTGCGGTGACTACCAATCTGCTGTCATTCGCTATCCAATTGGCTATCTTCGTGGCGTTTTATATCTATTATATTGCTACAGGAACGGAACTGATCATCCATTGGCAACTGGTGTTATTCCCATTTCTGATCTTGCTTTTGGCCTTTATGGCGGTTGGATTCGGAATGATCTTCTCGTCCATGACTACCAAATATCGTGACCTGCAGATTATGCTCAATAAGATTATCTCACTTTGGGTTTATGTCACGCCGGTGATCTATCCGCTGAGTATGGTGACCAATGAGAAACTGCATCTCGCTATGTCGCTCAATCCTGTCACGCCGGTCATGGAAGCCATCAAATATTCACTACTCGGTCAAGGTCAGTTCTCCTGGCTCTGGCTCGGTTATAGCGCAGCTTTTACACTGATACTGCTCGTCTTCGGACTTATGCTCTTTAATAAAGTCCAGAAGTCATTCATGGATACTGTCTGAATCCTGAATACTGAATGCTGAATACCGACAACTCAACATATTGGACCACAGAGATATCGCCTAAGTCTTTTGCAAAAGGCTTGGGACTGAAGGAGTTATGGCAGAAGAAATATCTCATCTGGCTGTTTATCAAGCGCGATATAACAGTCCAGTTCAAGCAAACCATCTTCGGCATGGGCTGGTATTTCATCTCGCCGCTCTTCTCGATGTTCATGTATATCGTCGTGTTTGGACGCATCGCCGGTATTCCTACGGATGATATTCCGCAACCGGTCTTCTATCTCTCCGGTATATGCTTATGGGAGTATTTCGCAGAATGCTTGACGTCGGTATCCAATACCTTCCAATCGAATGCCGGTCTGTATGGCAAAGTCTATTTCCCGCGACTCGTATCGCCGGTATCGGTGGTGATATCGAAAATGTTCCGTTTTTCCTTGCAGTTGGCTACTTTCGTTATGGTCTATCTGCTCTTTGTTTTCAAAGGTGTCAACCTTCATCCTACATGGTATTTGCTGCTCTTCCCGCTGTTGGTTCTTATCATGCAAGGCATGGCTTTGGGACTCGGATTGATTGTCTCGTCGCTCACTACCAAATATCGGGACTTGACGAATTTCTTCGGTGTCTTTGTCTCCCTATGGATGTATGCCACACCGATAGTCTATCCGCTCAGTTATGTGTCTAATCCTACGTTGCATACCATCATGTTAGCCAACCCGATGACGGCTGTCATCGAGACATTTAAATATGGTGCATATGGCGCCGGAGAATTTTCCTGGTTAGCGCTGGCCTATAGCTTCGGCTGCATGCTTGTTCTTCTGCTCGTCGGCATTGCTATGTTCAATCGCAAGCAGAAATTCTTTATCGATACAATCTAATCACCTACACCCTAATCCCTAACTCACTAACTCACTAACTCGTTAATCCTACACCTTACCCCCAGTTGTTTCTGTCTAATGAACGGTAAGAAATAGCTTCGAGCAAGTGTTTCTTTTGAATGTTCTCCGACCCTTCTATATCCGCTATCGTACGCGCTACTTTTAATATTCGGTCGTACGCACGGGCAGAGAGTCCGAGTTTGTTCATCGTTAGCTCAAATAGTTTGTCGCATTCGGCATCCAAGGCGCAATACTGACGTACCATCTTCGAATTCATCATCGCGTTGCAATGTACCAAACGGCTATGCTTAAACCGCTCATTCTGAATGGCTCTGGCTTTGAGAACCCGTTCACGCATTACTGCAGAAGATTCACCCGGTTGCGTGTCGCGTAGCTGTTCATAGGGTACATTTTCAATTTCGCATTGGATATCAATTCGGTCCATTAGAGGTCCGCTGATCTTACTCATATAGCGATGCACTTGAGCCGGAGTGCAGGTGCACGGATGCGCAGGGTTGTTCTCTCCGTAATGGCCGCATGGACAAGGGTTCATGGCTGCAACAAGCATGAACGAAGCCGGATAATCCACTGTCTCTTTGGTTCGTGCTACGGTGATATGCCGGTCTTCCAGCGGTTGACGCATCACCTCCAATGCTGAACGTTTGTATTCCGGGAGTTCATCTAGAAAAAGGACTCCGTTGTGGGCGAGAGATATCTCTCCGGGATGCGGATTACTGCCGCCTCCGACAAGCGCCACATCGGTTATCGTATGATGCGGACTGCGGAAAGGACGCTCTACGATAAGGGCACTGCTGGCCCCCTTGCGTTTGTTTGTCAGACCGGCGATGGAATGAATCTTCGTGGTCTCTAATGCTTCTTCCAGCGTCAGCGGAGGCAGAATAGACGGGATACGCTTGGCTATCATCGATTTGCCTGCGCCCGGAGGACCAACCATAATCATGTTATGCCCGCCTGCAGCCGCAATCTCTACGGCGCGACGCACTTTGAATTGTCCGCGCACATCCGAGAAATCAAGGTCTGACGGAAAAGCCAACTCGTCAAACAAGGCCTGTATGTTAATCTTTGTCGGTTCGAACTTGTCTTCCGGATTCAACTCATCTTTCGGGTCTCCGTTGAGAAAGGCAAATACCTCTTTCAAGCTGTTCAATCCATATACTTCCAGCCCGTCCACCACCGCTGCTTCTTCGGCATTTGCGGCGGGAAGAATCAATCCCTTAAAACCTTCTTTTCGTGCGCAGAGAGCGATGGGTAAAGCGCCGCGAATAGGTTGTAGAGAGCCATCCAAAGATAATTCCCCCATGATCATATAGTGTGCTAACTCCCGGGTCCGCAGTTTCTCTCCACCGGCCAGCATACCGATAGCCAAAGGCAGGTCATATGCCGCACCTTCTTTCTTGATATCTGCCGGAGCCATGTTAATAGTGTAGGAACGGCGAAGCGCCTCCATCCCGTTGACGGTCAGCGCTGCCATGATGCGTTCATGCGATTCTTTGACGGATGTGTCTGGCAGGCCGACCAGCGTAAAATCGAAGCCCGGAGTAGAGTGTACCTCTATCGTTACAGGAACAGCGTCAATACCTACCGGAGCTGCACTAAAGATCTTAACAAGCATAGTATTTGGATTTTAATCTGGCGCAAAGGTACAAAAAATAACTCATATACACAAATAAATTCAATCTTTTCGTAAAAATTTAGCAGAAAACTTGCGCATGTGCAAAAAATGTAGTACCTTTGTAGCGGGTTATAAGCATGATACGTACGCTGACATATGAGCAGATAGACCGAACGGCATGGACGGAACGGATTCGGTCAAGCAAAACAGGCACATGGTTTCAGTCTCCGGAGGCCTATGATTTCTTTGCCTCCATGCCCGAGCAATTCGAACCGTTTGTGGTGGCGATAGAAAGGATTAGCGGGTTAGCGGATGAGAGGATGAGTGGATTGCGAGAAATCTGCGTCGGTTATATCACCAAGGAACGTAATCCCCTCAGGCAATTCTTCACCCGCCGTGCAATCATCTTAGGTGGCCCGTGTTTGGCAGATGATGCTACGGACGACGAAGTAGAAACGCTCATGCGAGCCATTGTGTATAGTGTAAGGTGTAAGGTGTACAGTCCTATATACGTTGAAACGCGCAATTTTAACGACTATAGCCCATGGCGCACAGCATTTGAGAAAGCGGGATTTGCATACAAACAGCACCTCAATTTTCATGTCGATACGCAGGACTTTGAAGCACGATTGAGTGATAACCGGAGACGACAAATAGGCAAAGCTAAAAACTTGGTAATCTGCGAGTTAGCAAATGATGAATCCGATATTCGGGAGTGGTATGCGGTATTGTCGGAACTTTATCGTACCAAGGTGAGAACGCCGCTCTTGCCGATGCACTTTTTCTTGGAGGCATATCGGCAAAAAATAGCTCAATTCCTACTAGTCAAATACGATGGACACGTCATCGGCGGTAGCATGCTGGTCTCTCTCTGCGGGGTGGTTTACGAATGGTTCGAATGTGGTTTGAATGCCCGATATAAAGACCAGTATCCGTCTGTTATGGCAACCTATTCCGGTATCCGCTATGCGCAAGAGCATGGCTGTGAACGCTATGATATGATGGGAGCAGGAGAACCGAATAAGCCTTACGGCGTACGCGATTTTAAAGCGGAGTTTGGTGGCACTTTAGTCGAACACGGACGATTCTTATGTGTCTGTCATCCGATGCTGTACCGCTTCGGAGTCTTCATCGTCCGAATCCTCAAGCACCTCTAACCATACACCGTACACTTTACACCATACACTATAACCAAAACATAAAACAACATGAAATCATTAAAAGGAACAAAGACCGAGAAGAACCTCCAGGAGGCTTTTGCCGGTGAGTCAATGGCACGTAACAAGTACACCTATTTCGCATCGAAAGCAAAGAAAGACGGCTTCGTGCAGATAAGTAAGATCTTTGAAGAAACGGCTGATAACGAGAAAGAGCATGCCAAGATGTGGTACAAGTACCTTAATGGCGGTTCCGTTAGTTCAACGCCGGAGAACCTCTTGGCTGCTGCAGAAGGAGAGAACGCGGAATGGACCGACATGTATGCTCGCATGGCTGCTGAAGCGCGTGCAGAAGGTTTTGATGAGATTGCCGAGAAATTCGAGCAAGTAGGCGCAATTGAGAGACACCATGAGGAGCGTTATCGCAAACTGCTGAAGAATATCGAGGATAAGGTGGTCTTCTCGCGCGAAGGTGATTGTATCTGGCAATGCTCTAACTGCGGACATATCGTGGTCGGCAAGGCTGCACCCGAAGAGTGCCCTGTCTGCAACCATCCCCAGGCTTACTTCCAACTTTTAGCGCAAAACTACTAATCCCTAATCACTAACTCGCTAATTCCCTAATCGCTAATTCCCTAATTCCCTAATCATTATGCTAAATATCGGAGATAAGATGCCCGCTTTCACTGTGGCAGATGAGCAAGGACGAGTGGTCACCGACAAAGACCTGCTCGGACGCAAAACCGTCATTTATTTCTACCCGAAGGACTCGACCCCGGGTTGCACGGCCGAGGCATGTAACCTCCGCGACAACTACCGGTCGTTCATGGCGCGTGGTTATCAGGTGTTCGGCGTGAGCAAGGACTCGGAAGCCTCGCACGTCAAGTTCAAAGAGAAATACGACTTACCCTTCTTGCTGTTGAGCGACCCGACAACAGAGATGCTGCAAGCGTTCGGCGCGTGGGGCGAGAAGAAACTCTACGGCAAATCATCGATGGGTACGCTACGCAAGACGTTCATCTTTGATGAGAACGGCATTCTCGAACGTATCATTGATAAGGTGGATACCAAGAACCACACGGAGCAGATTTTGAACCCCTAATCCCTAATTCGCTAACTCATTAATTCGCTAACTCGTTAATTCGTTAAAAACCATGTTTACCCTCATCTCACTTCCGTACGCACCCGATGCGTTGGAACCGGTGATAAGCCGGGAAACCATTGATTTTCACCATGGTAAGCACTTGCAGACCTACGTAGATAACCTCAATAAACTCGTGGCAGGAACAGAGTTCGAAACCATGCCGTTAGAGGAGATCGTATGCAAGTCGCAAGGAGGCGTATTCAACAATGCCGGACAGATTCTTAACCATAATCTGTACTTCGCGCAATTCGCCCCTAATTCCCTAAACGCTAACTCGCTCATCCCTGAGCCTTTGGCTCATGCCCTCAATCGTGATTTTGGTTCGTTTGATGCATTCAAAGCGGAGTTTGAGCAGAAAGGAGTCTCCCTCTTTGGTTCAGGATGGGTCTGGCTGAGTGCAGACAATGATGGAAAGCT
This sequence comes from Paludibacteraceae bacterium, assembly GCA_017557345.1. Lineage (GTDB taxonomy): Bacteria > Bacteroidota > Bacteroidia > Bacteroidales > Paludibacteraceae > Colicola. Next base: position 28,290 of record JAFYZR010000119.1, read on the forward strand.
GGTTATCACCCAAGAGACCAATGCCAATAATCCTATCACGAAAGGTCTCAAACCCCTATTGACGATGGATGTATGGGAGCATGCCTATTACATCGATTATCGCAATCGCCGTGCTGCACATCTGCAAGCCTTGTGGCAGATTATCAATTGGGAGGAGATCAATCGCAGATACACGAATGGATGATTTAGAATACCCAAAAATGGGCTAAATCTCTTACAAAATGCACTTTTTTTGCACTTTTTCCCGCATATGCTTGCATATGTGGGATTTTTTTTGTACCTTTGCCACCCAAATCATTGTGTGTGCATATATATACGCATACGTGCACCCGAATGCTCGAAATTTTTTTTGATGGTAACTACTGAACATATTAACCCTCGTCTCATCCGCCTCATCAAGGCGATAGGAACTGAAACACTGACAAGACGCGGTATCTGTGGGAACATGGAACTGCGTGCTCGGAAGAACCTATGGGATAAGTACATGATTCCTGCAATGGCATTGGGATATGTTAGAATGCTCTATCCTGAATCTCCAAATACCCCGGATCAGGCATATCTTTTGACACAAAAAGGGTTGGAAATATTCAATACGTTGAAGGAAAACAATATGATTAATCTCTAAGTGCGGAGGATACAAGCGCAATACAAGTAGGATACAAGTAGGATACAAGCGCAATACAAGTAGGACACAAGTACAATACAAGCTTGGAAGGATAATAGAATAGTATGGCAACAGCGATAGAATTTGAACACGTTAGTAAACAATACCGATTAGGTCTGGTCAGTACAAAAACGTTAAGTCATGACATAAGGCGTTTTTGGATAACGAACATCCTCGGCAAGGAGGATCCATATCTTAAAATAGGGGAAATTAATGATCGTTCTTCTAAGGGCACATCCGAATATGTCTGGGCATTGCGGGATATCGATTTCAAGGTGGAGCAAGGCGACGTGGTGGGCATCATCGGCAAGAATGGTGCCGGCAAATCGACATTGCTCAAACTGTTGAGTCGAGTAACCGGTCCTACCACAGGAACCATCCGCGCGCATGGACGTATCGGGAGCTTGCTTGAAGTCGGCACGGGTTTTCATGGTGAGATGACGGGTAGGGAGAATATCTTCATGAACGGTGCTATCCTTGGCATGACGCGCAGTGAGATTCAGAGCAAGTTGGATGAGATCATCGATTTCAGCGGTTGTGAACGCTATATCGACACGCCTGTGAAGAGATATAGTAGTGGTATGACGGTAAGACTGGGTTTTGCTGTCGCAGCATTCCTGGAACCGGAGATACTGGTGGTGGACGAAGTGCTTGCCGTAGGCGATGCCGAATTCCAGAAAAAAGCCATCGGCAAGATGAAAGATGTCTCCCAAGGCCAAGGCCGCACCGTCCTCTTTGTTAGTCATAATATGACTTCTGTAAAATCGCTTTGCAAGACCGGTATTTTGTTGGAAAATGGAATGATGAAAGAAATGGGGCATGTAGACCAGATTGTTAGTCATTATCTTCGTGGAAGTAGTGAGATTGATAATTATAAGTACTGGGACATTCCACAATATAAGAATGGAGGTTTCGAACTGTTGAAGATTGGCATTCGTCCGAAAGGCGGCAATTATACGGATATCATGAGTGTGACGGATGAACTAGAGTTAGTCACTCAATACCGTCTTACTGAACCAAAAGAACGCTTTTGGCTAACATTCCATATGAAGAATGAGCAAGGCGAGAAGATTTTCTCGTTTGGGGCATCTGAAAACGATGTTAAACAATCCAAGAAAGCCGGAGAATACGAGCAGATAGTTCGCATTCCTGCAGACTTCCTCAACTGGGGCAATTATGCCATTGATTTCCATGCCATTGAGCAGACAACTAGTATCAGTTGCTTGGTTTATGAAACGGACATGATTTCCTTTACTATGGCGGGCAAGGGAACGGAGATTGGTGGTTGGATGGGTAAAGAGCCCGGGGATGTAACGCCACATTTTAGATGTGAAGAAATAAAGCTATAATGATACAATCGCTTATACATAGTAAAACAGACGCTTTGCACTCCATGCAAGAGTTGTTAGATTGGATTCAGCGGCGTAATCAAGAAGTTGAAGTGTTGGTGGAGCAGATACCTTTTGCGGAGATGAAGGGGTGGTATGCTGATGCGGAAGGGTGTCTCCGTCATGAGTCGGGGAGGTTCTTCTCAATTGAAGGAATCCATGTGCGGGCGGATGTGGGTGTGATACAAGAATGGGAACAGCCAATTATCAATCAACCGGAGATAGGATATCTAGGTATTCTAACAAAAGAATTTGACGGAGTGCTGTATTTCTTGATGCAAGCGAAGATTGAACCAGGCAATGTTAACTGCGTGCAGATTAGTCCGACGCTACAAGCGACCAAGAGTAATTATACCCAGCAGCACAAAGGACGCAAACCGTTGTATTTGGAGTATTTCCTGAATGTGGAGCCGCATCAAGTATTGCTTGATCAGTTGCAGAGTGAGCAAGGTGCACGATTCTTGCGTAAACGCAACCGTAATATCATCATCAAGGTGGATAAAGATGTGCCGGTATATGAAGATTTTGTGTGGATGACGTTGGCGCAAATCAAGGAACTGATGCACCATGATAATATGGTAAACATGGATACGCGTACGGTACTTGCCGGCTTGGATTTCGGACAATATGAGGCCGAATTAAGTTCCTATAAACAGATGTCGTCTTTTGGACAAGCGATGGTGGTTTCGGCGCGTTGTCGCAATGGACGATGGACGATGAACGAACATCTATCTTGGTTGACGCAACTGAAGGCGAGTGCAGAACTGAATGTGCAGTATGTGCCAATCAAGGACATCCAAGGCGAATGGCAAGTGAACGAGTATGAAATCAGCCGCACGGATAAGAAGTTCTTCCGTGTGATTGGTACACGAGTAAAAATCTCTAATCGCGAGGTGACATCATGGTGTCAACCATTGGTGCAACCTATGCAGCAGGGAATATGTGCGTTTATCATTAAGAAGATAGAAAGTGTATATCACTTCCTTGTTCATGCTAAGATGGAGTGTGGTAACTTAGATGTGTATGAGTTAGCTCCGACAGTGCAGTGCTTAACAGGAAACGTGTTGGATGTGCCGAAAGAGCAATGGCCAGCATATGTGGAGTATGTGATGAATGCAAAGCAGGAACAGATATTGTATGATGCACTCCAGAGCGAAGAAGGTGGACGATTCTATCATGAGCAGAACCGCAATATGATAGTGGAAGTAGGTGATGAGTTCCCAATTAACATCCCAACTGACTACCATTGGATGACGCTGGGACAGATACACGAGTTTATGCGGTTTAATAATTACATTAACATACAAGCGAGAAGTCTCATAGCGGCGATTAAATATGTATGAGTAAAATGAAATTTATAGTAATCGGTTACGGAAACATCGCGCAAAGGTGCTCAATTCCAGCATTGATGAACTCCGGTGTCACGGAAGTGGTATGCGTAGTGGATACGGATGAGCGCAAACGAGAGATTGTAGAGACACGCTTTGGTTTACCGTATGAGACTGACTTGAAGCACGTGTTGGAAACCTATGAGTTCGAATCTGTATATATCTCTACACCCAATGCTATCCATGTACAGATCGTAGAGCAAGTGGCTCCGTATAGCAAGAAAATCCTTTGCGAAAAACCCCTTGCCGGTTCGATGGCCGATGCGGAACATATTGCGGCGTTGGGAGAATTGTACAATATCCCAATCTTCGAAGGATTTATGTACCAGTTCCATGCTCAGCATGCAATCAAGAATCAGCTGATTGCTGACGGAGCGATAGGCGAGCCACAACTATTCCAAGGTTGGTTTGGTTTCCCACCGATTGCTGATACGAACTTCCGATATAAGAAATCATTGGGAGGAGGTTGCGTGCTCGACTCCTGTACGTACCTCGTTCATTCGGCGCGTCATTTCTATGGTTGCGAACCGGAACATGTGTATGCGGTGCTGAGCAAAGAAGAGGGACGCGAAGTAGAAACGCATGCTACCATCTTGTTGGATTTCGGAAAGGGTAGAGTGGCGAACTTGGTTTCAGGATTCAACAATAACTATAAGAGTCAACAGGTTATTTGGGGAAACAAAGGATTGTTGTCGTTAGAACGTGCATACGCGTTACCACCAGATTTTCAATCCACACTGACGATTGAGACTCAAGATGGCATTACACAACATCAGATGCCGGCATGCAATCATTTTGAGGAAGAAATGCGGTATTTTGTGGCTAATTGTGCAACGAGTGCTGCGGCTTGGAGAAATGAATTTCTCCGCCAAGCTAAAGTATTGATGCAAATTAAGGAAAACATAGTAACAACTAAATGAATATGAGCCAAAATATATACGTTACCATGCCTACGCTTGCTCCGCTTGAGGATGTGAATGAGTACTTGAAGCAAGTATGGGAGTCGGGATTGATGACGCATAATGGTCCAATTTTGCGGAAGTTCGAGCATGATGTGGCTGAATGGCACGGCATGCAGCACCATACGGTGGTAGTGAACGGTACGATTGCTTTACAATTGGCGATTCGTGCGTTGGGACTTAAAGGTGAAATTATCACCTCTCCGTTCTCGTTCATCGCGACAACGAGTGCCATCATGTACGAAGGTTGCACACCAGTCTATGCGGACATTGATCTGGAGACGCTGGATATCAATCCGGCTAAGATTGAAGCCGCTATCACGGATAAGACGGTAGCCATCATACCAGTGCATGTGTTTGGCAATACATGCGATATCGAAGCCATAGAGGAGATTGCCAAGAAGCATAATCTGAAGGTTATTTACGATGCCTGTCACTCGGTAGGTGTACAATATAAAGGTAAGAGCGTGTTTGCATATGGCGATGTGTCATGTACTAGTTATCATGCAACGAAGATGCTCAATTCAGGAGAAGGGGGAGGTTGCTATACCAACGATGCCGATTTGGATGCCAAGATGAAACGTATTCGTTTCTTTGGCTTCTCGGAGGATAAGACGAATATTGTGGAGGAAGGCTCGAACCTCAAGATGACGGAGGTGCATGCATCAGTAGGTTTGGCGAACCTAAAATACCTGCAAGCTGCACTTGATGACCGGAAAGAGAAATATATGCTCTATAAGCAATTGCTTTCGGATAATCCGTCCTTGCGTTTCCAGCGCATCAATGGCAATAGCTGCAACTATAGTTACTTCCCAGTGATCTTTGATTTGGAGGAGACTCTGCTGAAAGTGGATGCTGCATTGCAAGCGGAACATGTGTTTGCACGTAGATATTTCTATCCGTCACTGAATACCTTCCGTGATATCGTGCCGTATATAGAGATGCCTGTTTCGGAAGACATTGCAAGCCGTATCCTCTGCTTGCCGTTGTATTATACTTTGCCAAAAGAGGATGTGGAGAGAATCACTAATATAATATTGAAGATATTGAGATGAAAAATATCATCATCATAGGAACTGGAGCTGTTTCTTCAGAATTAACAATGTATTTAAAAGATATACCGGGAGTTTCTCTTAAGGGGTATCTTGAGTATGAATATAATATTGAAAAGTATTACAATGTCTATCATTACGAAATGCCGGTTTTGGGTGATTTAGACACATACCAGCCATGTAAGAATGATTATTTCCTTGTTGGCGTATCGAATATTGAATTTCGCAAGAAAGTAATCGCCACGATGAAAGCAAAAGGTGCTCAATTCTACACTTTGATTCATCCGACAGCAATTGTAGCAAATGACGTACAGATAGGAGAGGGTTGCTCCATTGCTCCTTTTTGCGTGATAGGAGCTAATGTGATAATGGGTGATTTTAACCAGTTGACATCTTATTCCGCTATAAGTCATGATTGTCGGGTGGGTAATAACAATGTATTCTCCACTGCAATAGTGTGCGGTTGGGTACACATAGGAAATAACAATACGTTCTATATCCGCTCAATGGTTCAGCCTAGTCTAACTATTGGAGATAATAACGTCATTGCTGCGGGAATGATAGTAGATACCAATTTGGAGAATGACTCGACAGTCTTCTACAAGTACAAAGAACGTATAATTGCGGTTCCTAAACAATTTTAATGTATGCAAAAATCAGTCATAGAATATTTGGAGCAGACGGTTCGGAAGTGTCCGAACAAAGTTGCAGTGCATGATGAGGTGGAGGAGATAACCTTTGCACAATTATGGGAGAATGCTGCCTGTTTGGCGAATGCGATACAGCAGCATGTGGGCATGCGGCAACCAATCGGTGTGTACATCCCGAAAGGATGCAAGATGGTGACATCATTTGCAGCTATCAACATGAGTGGAGATTTCTACGTGCCATTGGATACTAAGTCTCCGGCAGCTCGTGTGGAGTCCATCCTGAATACGCTTGAAGCAGAAGTTGTGATTACGGACGCTGCCCATAAAGAAGCGTTACAGGCTTTCTATAGTAAAACGATACTTGTGGTAGAAGATGTGTTAGCGGAGAGTCAAGAGCAAGTCTTGCGCTATGAGACGGAGCAGATTGACACCGATCCTGTGTATTCCATCTTCACATCCGGCAGCACCGGCACACCGAAAGGAGTAGTGGTTTCGCACAGAGGTGTGATTGATTACATAGATTGGGCAATTGGTCGGTTTGGTTTCACAGGTGATATGGTGATTGGCAACCAAGCACCGTTCTATTTCGATAACTCAACGCTGGATATCTACTTGATGTACGCAACCGGTGCTACGCTGTGCATCATACCGGAAGATCGGTTCATCTTCCCTGCTAAGTTGGTGGACTATATGAACGAGCAGAAGATCTCGTTCGTGTTCTGGGTGCCGTTTGTGCTGATCAACGTAGCGAACATGGATATCTTCTCCTCGAAGAAGCCGGAATATATCAAGGATGTGTTCTTTGCCGGAGAGGTGATGCCGAACAAGCACCTGAACTATTGGCGCAAGCATCTGCCGGAGTGCCGCTATGCGAACTTGTATGGTCCGACTGAGATAACGGTGGACTGCACCTATTATGAGGTGGATAGAGAGTTTACGGACGACGAACCACTGCCGATTGGAGTGCCATGCCGCAACAGCGATGTGCTGATATTGGTGGATAGACAACGTCTGGCTAAACAAGGCGAACAAGGTGAGTTGTGTGTACGTGGCAGTTCGTTAGCATTGGGATATTATAACAATCCGGAAAAAACAGCTGCGGCTTTCATTCAGAACCCTTTGCAGAAGCATTATCCTGAGACGATTTATTGCACAGGTGACATCGTGTATGAGAATGAGTGTGGTGAAATCATGTATGTGGGACGTGTGGACTCGCAGATTAAACACAATGGATATCGTATCGAGTTGGGTGAGATAGAAACAGCTATCTTGGCAACGGATTTGGTGAAGAATTGCTGCGTAATCTATGATTTCAAGAATAAGAAAATAGTGCTTTACTATCAGTCGGATACGGATTTGAATTTAGGTGAGTTCCGTCGTTCGGTATCGGTACATATCCCGCGGTATATGTTGCCAACGGAATATCATCGTGAAGAGATGCTGCGTCAGAATGGTAGCGGCAAGATTGATAGAGCCTATTATAACAAGCAAGTGAATGAATAGAAATATACGGAATATCTATAAAAAACGAATATAAATCTAAAAAAATACTCAAAATATTTGCACAATTGGACAAAAAGCAGTAATTTTGTCCACCCAAATAAAAATAATGAACAAAAACGATGAAAGCAATCATCCTACAACATCGTCACGAACGTGACTATCTGGCTGCAAAAGAATATCAGAAACGGTGTGTCAATATATCCGTGGCAGAGTATCTACACTCGCCACTCATCAAAGTGGTGAGCGGTGCGCGACGTGCTGGTAAATCTGTTTTCTGCCTCCAGATGCTGCAAGGTACGAACTATGCCTACCTGAATTTTGATGATAGTAAATTGTTGCAAGGATTTGATGAGGATATCGTGACCAAATTGTTGCAAGAAGTATATCCGGGTTATGAGTATCTGTTGTTGGATGAGATACAGAACTTGGATGGCTGGGAACTTTGGATAGAGAAATTATACAGGCGTGGGACGAACTTGATACTGACGGGTTCGAATGCAAAATTATTATCATCCGAGTTATCCACAGTATTAAGTGGCCGGTATCTAAAGATAGAGATTCTGCCGTTTTCGTTAGAAGAAGATCTGAGTTACTTATCTATCCCGCGCGAATGCGAGACGCCGGAGCAACGTGGAGTATTCATGCATGAGGTAGATGATTATATGCAGTATGGAGGATATGCGGAGGTGGTAAAGAGTCGTTCGTTGACGCAGACATACTTGCAAGGGGTGTATGACACGGTTTTGCTGAAGGATATAATCCAGCGATATAAGATCCATAACACGGATGACTTATATAACGTAGCCGAGTGGTTGGTAAGCAATGTGACGGGACTATTTACAGTATCGTCATTGGCAGAAGAATTAGGGATGTCAAGTAAGACCACGCTAAAGAAATATTGCGACTATTTGAGTAGTTCGTATCTGTATTACTATCTGCCGCGGTTTAACAATAAATTGCAGTTGATGAAGAAAGCCGCTCGTAAAACCTATATGGTAGATACGGGATTTGTGAAAGCAAAAGCATTTGGCGTGTCACAGGACTTAGGTAAGTTGTTAGAGAATATGGTATTTGTTGAGTTGCTACGAAGAGGTTACGAGATAGGTAAAACGCTGTTCTACTACCGATCACGGAATGACAAAGAGGTGGATTTTGTGCTTCGGAGAGGAAACAAGGTGGTAGAGATGCTGCAGGTATGCTATGATATGTCTTCGCTGAAGACCGAACGTCGGGAGGTGACATCGCTGTTGGAATGTGCAGAAGAGTTGCGTTGCAGTAATTACAGGATTATCACATGGGATGAAGAACGAGTGGTAAAGGAACCAACGGACATAAAGGCCGTGCCATTTCATAAATGGGCGTTGGCAAGTGAATAGCTATCAATCCCGACAGTGAGCCGACGGTGAACCGACAGTCAAAGCCAACGTCACAATGAGATAACGCTAAAGGAATACAAAAATTTGAGTAATTGGTAAATGATTAAATCGTAACTGGTTGTATGGCAGTAATAGAAACATCAGATCCGATTAATCACATCAGTGGCAAACTGGGTGGTAATAGTTCCGGCTATTTCTATACACGGAATGGCAAGCAGTTCTATCGAGTGCGTGAGGAGGGCTATCAGGCAAACCAATCGCCACGCCAGAAATGGAACTCAGCTGCGTTTTCTTATGCTCATAAACAACTTCATGCCATTGAAGCCGATGCGGAACTAACAGCACAGATACAAAAAGAGTACGAAACGGCTCATCACAAAGCACCTAATGGTAAGTCCTATTCAACTGCACATGCATGGAAATTTAACTTGCTTCTTTATGAATGGAAAAATGCCAATCCGTTTGAGGGAAATAAACGATAAGATAGAACAAAAATCTGGGAGTTCCTTTCCGAATCTATGACTGATAAACAGAAGAAAGACAAGATATCAAATTTTTTAAAGAAAATGAAAAAAGCTCAAATAATTGATACAACAGGTAAAGGACCTTATGCTAAATGGTATTTGGTAAAGTAATTTGCCGTTAATTTTACTTTATTATTTAATTGTATAATAATGATATTGTTTTGTAAATGATTGAATTGTAGATAATTATAATAAAGTAAATATTTGAGAAATAGGTAATGAAAGTATATGAAAACTATACCGAATAGAGTTAATGGATTATATATAAATGAATCACGACTCGCACAAAGGAGATATTAAAAAAGATTGAGAAAAAATACAAAGTAAAAAATGGTAGAAAATAGTTCAAATGTGATATGCAAAAAAATATATTGAATTGGCGGACGAGGAATAGTGAGATTGCTAACTAAAGAATGATAATGAAAAACTATCAAGACATACAAAAGACTGACATTGATGTACAAAACTTCAATTTCCTAATTGTAACTGCTACAAAGATAGAAACGGAGTCCCTGCATAATGTGATGTCTGGAACCATACTGCGAATAGTTGTTGGTGACAACACATATTATTTAGGGCATATTGGTCTGTATAATATTATAAATGTCCAATGTAGCCAAATGGGAAGCCTTGCCCCTGGAGGATCTTCGCAAACTGTGAATGCGGCTTTGAAAGAGTGGAGTGGAATAAAAGCAGTTATCATGGTTGGAATTTGTTTCGGTTTTGATGAGGATAAACAACAAATAGGCGATGTTATTGTTTCCAAATCCATCCGAAACTATGAAACCCGTCGTGTCGGGAAAGATTGTGAAATCCCTCGTGGAAACACCTATCAAGCAGATTCGTGTTTGATGAATGCATTTAGTAACCTTATGCTATCATGGGAGAATATTGGTATAGATGATAAGAAGAAGAATCTGATAATAGGTGATTATATTTCGGGTGAACAGTTAGTCGATAACATAGAGGTGCGCGAAAAATTGCACACAGAGAGTCCAGAAGCCAAAGCAGGCGAGATGGAGGGTAACGGTTTAGTCGCATCTTGTGAGTCTGCACGCAAACCATGGATTTTAGTAAAAGCTATTTGTGATTTTGCAGACGGCAATAAAAGCAAAGAAAAAGAAAAAAAACAATTGATAGCTGCTACATCTGCAGTTCGTTGTTGTGAAGCTGCGCTCGGGCTAGTAGCCGCCTATGAGTCAATAGGCATTTCTATAGCGACGGATATAAAGCAATATGATGGTAACTTTTCGCAACATGATAAGGTCGAAAATTATGACGTACTCTTTGAATTATATAGAAAAGATTATGCGCCATATTTCCTGAATAGAGAGATTGATAGGACTGTGGAGTCCTATCTTACAAGTCATAGCATATGGATATATGGTGAGTCTGGTGTAGGTAAGAGTACATCCATATCCCATGCACTACTATCTAAAAATCGAGAAATAGTCCTTATCAACATGGCAGGAATACCAGAGAATAGTTCACTTGAAGAAATATTCGAATGGATATACAACGAGGTGGCTGGGGTAGTAGGTGAAACATCAATAGTTCCTGAATCATATCAGTTATGTATTAAGAAAATCATAGAACTATTAGACACTCATTATTCTGGACAATCCGTGTATGTACTTGTTGAGGAAATTCCATTTTCTGGTGAAAGTTTCTGCAATTTCGTAAATTCGTTTTCTTCACTCGTGGTTTCAAATAAATTAACAGGTAAATCCGCTGATGTTCATTTTGTGCTTTCATCGATAGATAATCCGATCCCGTATATTATTAAGTCGATGCAAAAGATAAAGAGCATGGTGAAGTTTTTGCATTTCGATATATGGACAGAGGATGAATGTAACTCCTTAATAGATCTTATCGGACAGAATATCACAGTTCCGCATGTGAGCGACCGTGCTGATATGATAACAAGATGCGGTAATCTGCCACGTCCCATTAAATCAGTATTTCGAGAAGTTTATCAAACTGGTTTTGCAAACGAACTGGATGCGCATACTATTAATAAAATACTAACCCGTTTATAAATGGCAACAGAACTAAAGTCTTATACAATAGTACCAGACAGCCTTTACGTTGAACGAAAGGCCGATATACAACTGCATAATATTGTAGAAGCTATGCAGCGCCCTGGATATGTGCTTGTGTCTAGGCAAATGGGAAAAACAAATCTTCTTCTTAAAACCAAACGAAAATGGGAAAATGACAAGGATTTGTATGTGTACATTGATATGTCAAATGTTAATGAGACCGAAAAAGAATGTTTTCAGTCTTTAATAGATACTGCTATTGACACACATGAAGATATTTTGGGTCATGCAAGAGAACGTATACAAGACTTAAGGAGAATAAATATTACGAAGAGTCCAGTACAAGCTCACAATGAAGAATTACGAGAACTACTTAAAATAACTCCAAGAAAATTGGTGTTTATTTTGGATGAGATAGATTCACTGACCCGGACATCCTTTTCGGATAATGTATTCTCTCAAATACGGAGTATCTATTTCAGTCGAGTTAATTATCCTGTTTTGGAAAAGTTAACATATGTGTTGTCAGGTGTTGTTGAGCCTACTGAGATTATTAAAAATCCAAAGATATCGCCATTCAATATTGGCGAAAAAATACTTCTGGATGACTTTAGTTATGAAGAATACATGTCTTTTATTAAAAAGGCTAGTTTGGAAAACTTTGAGAAAGACGTTATAGAAAGGATATACTATTGGACAGGCGGTAATCCTCGTATGACATGGGATGTTTGCTATGAATTGCAGAACAAGGATACACATACTTCGGAAACAGTTGACGAGGTTGTAACAAGGTTATATTTTACTGCCTTCGACAAAGCACCTATTGATACGATTCGTAATGTCGTCAAAGAAGACCGTGATCTTAGAGATGCAATAATACAATTAGCTTATAATAAAGGGAATACATTGTCTGACAAAATAAAAAGTAAACTATATCTTTCAGGTATAGTGAACTATAGTGACAACAATGTAAAAATTAAAAATCGTATTATTAATGAGTCTTTATCATTAAGTTGGTTGCAAAAAGTAGAAGAAGAAGAGAAAGGCCTTTTGACATATGCTATTGAACTTTATAAAAAGGGATTCTATGAAGAGAGTGCGCTAAAGTTTGAAACATATATCAAAAACAATGATATTCCTGAAGACGATGCTTCATATTATTATTTTTATATGGGGTCATGCTATTATCATCTCAAAGAATTTGAGAAGTCTCTTCGTTATCTAACATTACGACCGACTGACGTTAAGGTGTCAAGTGTGAATTATCGCAACGAGAACTTCCTATCCGGAGTTGATTGTCTTAAATTAGGACGCTATCGGGAGGCATTGGTATATTTTGAAAATGTCATGGATGGTGATGCCCGTGATTGGTATTATTATTCTTCCAAATTAAATTCATTAGCTGCACGAGCTCGTTTAGCCATTGACGACAATGCAGATCTCAAAGAGATAGAGATTGAGTACAAATCATTGCTTGATTTGCCTGATGGACCGAGAATAGATGATGTAAAGTTGTATGCTGCATATCAACTTGCAGAAATGTATAGTGAAGATGAAAATAATAAGGATGCTGCCATTAGTTATTATGATTTAGCCCTTTCTTTAGCCCATCCTTCAGACAGGCCGCGCATAGTTTCGGAGAAATTTTATATTGTTGACCAAGAAAACCGTCAACCATTGATTGACATTTTAGTTGAAGCTATAGAAAACATAGAATCATTATCGGAAACCACAGAGCCCGATAAAGCTCTCGGCATAGATGAGGATGTTCTTGCTCAAGTACTCCATATTATATACTCATATGCATACGAAAGATGGGATAAGGTGAAAGGAAAATTGTCTCTCCTTTCACAAACTTACGGAGATGCCTTGTTCCTTATATTCTTGAAATCTTCCAACCGAACCGTTGAATTCTTTAGCGAAGGCTCATCCAGACTAATCCTTGAACTTTATGAGCATCATAATAGCGCCGAATATCAATTGTCAGAAGATAATGTTCTTTCGGTTTATAAATATAATGCCTTTCTAAATTATACTGATGAATATGCAAGAAAATATCTGACAAAACTAAAGGGAAGTGATGAGTATATAGACTCTTATGGTTTACTTGTGCTAAAATCATATGCCTTGAATCTATTGGGACGCAAAGATTTTATGATGATAATCAGTGAGTTGGAATGGGTAACTGACCGTTATCCTAAAAGTGTAAGTTATCAAGATATTGTTCCTCTTTCCTTGTTCGAGTATGCTCTCATGATATCCTATCATAATATACACAATCCCAAGGCATCAGTAGAAACAGCTCAACTCATACTTTCTCATGTAGTTGATGATATTAAGCAGACAAGTGGGCAAAACCAAGACACGTTAAAGCAAGTAAAGAATATAGCAGAGAAAGTGCTTTCAATAAATAGGTCTCACGAACCATACCGATCCCCAAAAGTATATGGTCGCAATGACCGAATAACGGTACGTTACCATCAAACAGGAGCAATTGTAAAGAAAAAGTATAAGCAATTGGAGGGCGATATAAAGAAAGGAGTTTGTGTAGTAATTGAAGACTAAATCTTATTGTTTCGAAAAGATTGAAGTTCAAATTAATTGTGAAATACTATAGGAAAATAGTTTCGTAAATGAATATAAGCAAGAGATTCTGCACTATACAAATTGGTTGGGAAGATACATAAACATAATATTAAAAAACAAAATAGATACTTTTATGGCATCATTCGAATTTAATCCAATAGCCGATTGTGTGACATTGCGTATTAAATGCCCCAAATGTGGGGAAGAATTCCTAACAGATGGCATGGGCGTTCCATCTCCAGATTGGACGGCGGAAACACATCATGATAGTGTACAAGATGAAGAATATGAGCAGCAATGTGATAATTGTGGTGAACTTTTTGACGTTACGTTGTATAATGGCTTTTATGGTGGTGACGGAGAAATTGAAGTGGTAGATAGTGAGGTGGATATTGACAATAGTAATATACTTGAGGTAATCGAAGATTTTTCTGAAAATGAAAGTTACGATTATGATAAAGAGTTGTTTGATGCAAGTCATCAGGAAATAAAACAATTAGTGGATGCTATTGAGCCTTTATCGAACGATGTAAAAGATAAGTTATACAAAATGTTATACGCCAAAGCGATTACTAATCTCGAAACATATTTAGGAGATACGTTAAAGAAATATGTATTGGAGGAAGAACAATATTTGCGTTTGTTTGTGGAACAATATAAGCCTTATAAAGATGAAACTTTCCCTTTGTGTGAGATTTATCATAGACTTGACACAATCAAAGATAGAGTAAGACAAACTCTAAATGAGTTGATGTATCATAATCTAGGCAAATTAAAAGGAATATATTTAGAAGTACTTAATGTGGATTTCGGGGATATAAAACAGTTAGCAAGTGCAGTTAATATTCGTCATGATATAGTTCATAGGAATGGGAAAGACAAAGATGGTAATGAACGCCATATAACTAAAAGTGAAGTAATCGAAGTGGCTGATATGGTGAATGAATTTATATATTCAGTTGATTCTTCTCTCCCGATATTACCATCAAGTATTGATCAATATGTAAGTGAAGATGAAATATTTTAAATGGAATATTCTATTTGCTCTGCATAATATTTGCTTGGAAGGCGATGAAATGAGACTATAAATAAATCAATACAAAGAGGATAACAGGTTTTATACTAATTAAGGCAAACTCTAAATAGAGTCATGTGAAAATTTTTATACGCAAAGCAATAAATGGTGATATGTTAAAAAATCATAACGGGGAATAGAAACAAAAATAGAAATAATAGCCTAATTCTAACAAGCAAGTAAATGGATAACAAGCGATTAGACATAGTTTTTTTAGGAGAGGATGCATTTAGCAATGTCATTCTTCAATCCCTAATTACCAGCGGACATCACGTTAAATTAGTGATAACTCCTTGGTATGATAATTTGGTGTATAAGAAATTAGAGCATACTTGCGCACAAAATAATATACCATTTAGTCGCAATAAGAAGATCAATTCTGATGAGACCATTCAACAAATAAGGGATGTAAAACCTGATTTAGGAGTAATTGCGCATTTTGAGCGCCTTATCAAGCAACCTATTATTGAGATACCGAGATTAGGTTTTATCAATTTGCATCCGTCTTTATTACCAGACTATAGAGGAATGGCTCCACAGCATTGGCCGATTATCAATCGGGAAAAGGAAACCGGAATAACAATTCATTATGTGGATGAAACAGCCGACACGGGAGATATCATCTTGCAGCGACATATTCCTCTGACGGAAGAGATGTATGTGAGTGATTTGCAGCGTATTTGGCAAAAAGAGTATCAAACCGTAATGGTTGAAGCGATTGACAAGATTTTGCGCGACGAGCCTACCATCGCACAGAAGCATCTTTGCGGTAGATATTATGGAAAGTTTAAATTAGAGCAATGTACACTAACACCGGATATGCATGTGGTAGATGCGTATAGTTTGGTGAGAGGTGTTTCGATGCCGTACTTTGGTGCAAGATATAACGATATGATAATCTATCGTGCCCACATTAGACAAGAAAACGAAGAAACAAGTAATCCCGTTATCCATTTTATGGATGGGGATCTTGTGATAGATATGTATAAATGAAAATAAGAGATATGAGAGACCAATTATTACAAATCCTGACGGACTTGCGTCCGGAATTTGATTTCACAGAGGATGTGAATTTTATCGAAGAAGGAATGTTGGATTCCTTTGACATGGTTGCTCTTGTAGCTGACCTTGAGAATGGTTTTGGAGTGAAGATTGACGGTGTGGACATCGTGCCGGAGAACTTCTGCTCGTTAGAGGCATTGGAGAACTTAATCAATAATAGCAAAAAAGCCTGATGGATTTCTATTTTGAACATAAGCGAATAAGCGGTATTCTGACGGTTCTGCCGAAACGCGTCGTGACATTTGAGGAGGAAATTGCCAATTATAATTTCTCTCCTGCTCGTACGATGAAGCTGAAAGTGGCAATGGGTTATAAGGAGCACCGCGTAGCAGCAGAAGGACAGTGCTCTTCCGACTTTTGCGTATATGGATTGCAGTATCTGTTTGACAACAATCTGTTGCGGAAAGAAGATATTGATGCACTTATCTTCGTGTCGCAGACGCCGGATTATTTCATGCCTCCTACCTGCAACTTGATTCAGGGACGTTTGGAGTTGAAGCAGGATATGGTATGCTTGGATATCAACCAAGGATGTGCAGGATTTGAGATTGGTTTGTTGCAAGCGCTGATGCTGCTTGACCAACCTTCTATAAATAAGGTGGTGCTACTGAATGCCGATGTACTCAGTCCGAAAGTAAGTGACCAAGACCGGAACTCCAAACCGCTTGAGGTGACGCTGCTGCTGTTACTATCATTGAGAAAACGGAGGAAAAGTCACCGATTTGGCTGAATGTGATGATGGACGGTACAGGAGCTATGGTGCTGAATATCCCTGCCGGAGGATTCCGCATGCCTTCGACTCCGGAAACAGCTATCATGCATGAAGATGAAGCAGGAAACTTACGTTCGTTGGACAATCTGGTGATGCAAGGAGATAAGGTGTTTAATTTCGTGCAACGCGAGGTGCCACCGATGATTGAGCATCTGAAAGAACAAGCCGGAATAACGGATGAGGATATTGATTGGTACATGTTCCATCAGCCGAACAAATTCATGCTGCAAAAGTTAGCGGAGAAACTCGGTGTGGACTTTGCTAAAATGCCGGCAAATATCGTCGAGAACTTCGGTAATGCAAGTGGTGTAACGGTGCCGACTTGTATCAGTTATAACCTTGGCGAACAGGTAGTGAATGGCACAGCCAAAGTGTGCATGGCCGGATTTGGCGTAGGACTGACTTGGTCCTCCGCATATATGGAATTAGGGAATTTGAAGTATAACAATATAATTGAAATGTAAGATGGAAGAATTAATTGAGAAATTGAAAGACATCTTGGAATTGGACGAATTGGATGTAACGAAGCGTTTGGCAGACTATGAGCAATGGGATTCGTTGTCCACACTTCTGGTGATATCTATGCTCAATTCAGATTATGGTATTACTATGACCAAAGAGGAATTGAACCAGTTTGCTTCTATAGAAGAATTTTGTAAGAAAGTTATTGCATAATTGCATATGTACACACTTGTAACCGGAGCAACTTCCGACATAGGACGAGTTATTTGCCAAACATTGACTGAGGCGGGGCATACCTTGCTGCTCACAGATTTATCTGAGGACGCACTGAAAGATGTGTGCCAATCCTTGAGTGGTGCCAATCATCGTTATCTTGCGCTTGATTTCACGGATGTAGAGAAAGCACAAAACGATTTTAAAGAGTATATTGTGTGCGAACAATTGCCTGTATCCAACGCTGTTTTTGCGGCTGGAATATTTGCCACCAAACCAATCAAAATGGTGGATTATGCCTTTATTAAGAAGAATTTTGATGTGGCATTGTTCTCTATAATCGAATTAACACAAGTGCTTGCCAATAAGCGCATCAATGGCACGAATTTGCAAGGTGTTGTGATGGTTTCAAGTGTGTCAGCAAAGTTCGGCACAAAAGGGTATGCAATTTATTCGGCAGTTAAGTCGGCTATGCTCGGATTGGTACATTCATTAGCAGCAGAATTGGCTCCGGTACGAGTGAATGCTGTTTTGCCTGGAGGTATTCATACAAAAACGACAGATTTTATCTATCAGGCCAATCCTGAGATAGATAGACGATATGTGCTTGGCGAAGGCAAACCGGAAGATGTAGCAAATGCTGTCGCATTCTTGCTGTCCGACAAGTCTCGTTGGATTACTGGACAGGAAATGGTTGTTGACGGAGGGTGGAGTAGAAATTGATATGAAAGAGGAACAACCAATATTAGTAGCAGTCTGGTGCCTCGTGTATAATCACGAACCATATCTGCGTGATTGCTTTGAGGGATTTGTGAAACAAAAGACAAACTTCCGCTATGTAGCTGTTGTGCATGACGATGTATCAACAGACAATAGTGCTGCGATTATCAGAGAATATGCAGAAAAGTATCCTGATATTTTCCGTCCGATATATGAGACGGAAAATCAGTGGAGCAAATTGGATGGCTCAATAGAGAAAATAATGTGCAACGCAATAGAAGAACTTGGCGCTAAATATGTGGCTTTGTGTGAAGGAGATGACTATTGGACAGATCCATATAAACTCCAAAAACAAGTAGATTTTTTGGAGAATCATCTGGATTACACGATTTGTTTCCATCGTCTCCAATGCTTGAAGCAAGCGACAGGAGAAGTGGTGGATGAGTATATGGTGCGTGATATGCAGGGAAAGTCATCTGTTGAGGATCTTGCAACAGAAAATTATATCCATACTCCTTCTGTAGTCTATCGATTGATTCCTGAAGTAATGCTGCTGCTCAAAAACTTAGGCCATTGTCTCCCTGGAGACTATGTGATGTGGATGTTACTTGCAGACAAAGGTATGATATGGAAAATGGAAGATTCGATGGCTATTTATCGTGTCGGATCAGGTATTTGGAGCACATCGCAGTCGTATCGTAAAGAACTGATGATAATCAAAACGCTGAGCAAATTATATGTGGTTATCACCAATCCGCAAGCCAAACAACATCTTGCAGAAGCCATCTCAAGGATGTCCGAATCTAATATCACATATGTGGGCTATTTAGAACGACAACTCAATCAAATACAACATTCAAAAGCTTATAGATTAAGCAAAGCAATATTAAAACCATTTAAGTGGATGAAAAGAAAATTTTAACACCCCCCAGAGTCAAAAGAATAATATAATAAAATTTATGTGTGATTTAGTCATAGAAGGGAAACCGATTGAAAAACTTATAGAGGTAGTGAGTAAGGCTATTGGCGTGGTATATGAGCCTCGTCAAATGGTGCGTATGGCAAAGGCAGAAGCTGAAGCAGAACGTATCAAGGCTATCGAACATGCAAAAACAGAGGCATTAATTGCGGGAGATGAAGCAAAAGTCAATGAGTTGTCACTAATAGAGAAACGCATAGTCGCTAAGGAAGAAAAACGCAAAAAAAATATAGAGAAGGTTATAGGGGTTGCAACTCAGACGATTAAGGATGAAGCTTATGTGTCGACCGAACCCGTGAACCTGGATTGGGCTACGCGCTTCTTTGATATCGTTCAGGATATCTCTGATGAACAGATGCAAGATTTGTGGGGAAGAATTTTAGCAGGAGAGGTAAAGCGACCACATTCCTATTCGTTGCGGACATTGGAAGTATTAAGAAACATTACGAGTGAAGAAGCACAACTATTTGAGAGAATAGCACAGTATGTGATGTTTGATAGAAATCATTTTATTTATTATGACTCGTCGCTGAAAGATTATAATATCGAAATGACATATGAAGATATTGCAAAGTTAATAGAAATCGGATTTTTGCAGGCAGGTAGTTCGGTACAAGCAAACTTACACAATAATCAAGGAGAAGTGGTAAAAAATGCTATAGCTTATGGAAACTATATTGTTTTGATTGACCAACCTCCTGTACATCCTATAGTATCTTTTTCGGTTTTTCCTTTAACAAAAACAGGAAGTGAGTTGTTCCGGTTGTTAACCATAACATCCAATGAAAATTATCTCAAGTGCTTTGCGAATAGTTTAAAGAAAAGGTATGGAAAATTGGTGATACAATATGCTGATCTTAAGTATGTAGATTATGAAAAGAATGAATATGTTTACGATGAGGAAACAATAAAGAATCTATAAGAGAGGGATATAAAGTTTTACAGAGAAGGAGTAATGATTTGATGAAACTAAATGTTATCATATTATCCTATGCGATAGACGAGGAAGTCTATCTGATGAATTGTCGCGTAAAGCGATTTAAATAGCAAAACGAAACTATGATATCCATAATAATATGTAGCCGGAAGGCGGACGAGGAAAATCGGAGATAATATGAAAAAACAAATCGATATATTATTGGTTGCGTATAACCAAGAGAAATACATCCGGCAAGCGCTGGATGGAATATTCATACAGCGATTGGAGAATGATATAAAAATGCGTATCATCGTGGCAGATGATTGCTCGACAGATGGTACGTTGGACATCATTAAGAAATATTCATTCAAGCACAGCGCTGATTGGTTGTTCTTGCCAAGTAGCCAAAATCTTGGAATAGCCAAGAATTATAAACGTGCCATTGCTGCGACCACAGCAGATTATGTGGCAATTTTGGAAGGAGATGATTATTGGATAGATGCTAATCGCTTACAGAAGCATATAGACTATCTATCTGCGCACACCGATTGTGTGATGACAGTGAACGATTATATGGAGTATAGTCAAGAATATGCAGAATGGAAGTGGAGTCCTGTAAATAGGAGATATCTGTTGCTTCGAGAAATGATTGCGAATTATTGTTTGGCAAATCTTTCTGCTCGTGTATATCGAGGTGACGTTTTACGCAAGGTAGGGGAAAAAACATTTGAATATGGAGAGCGCCAACGCAATGAGGCAACGGATTATTATATGACAATGGATGTGCTGCGTTATGGATACGGCTATGTGCTGGATGAAGTGATGTCTGTGTATCGCGTAGATACTGGAGCAAATCTCTCTAAACGCGAGATGTCATATGATGAGGAATTGGCTCGTGCTCGTCTTTGCAAATCGCAGATGTTGGAGATGATGGGCGAAACGTACAAAAATGAATGTAACGAAATATACCATGAGGCAGTACGATGGACAAATAAAGTGAGAATGGCAGATAGAGAGAACCGATGGGCAAATTATATCCCACCGTTTATATCAAAATTAATATGGCAGCATTGTCCATTATTGTGGTATGCCATTAAACACTCCATACGACAATGTATTCCTCATAAATTACATATCAAGCGCCATTGATGGTTATGCATAAAGTTAAGATATTCACTCGCTCTGCTAACATAGAACTCTATCGTTATTCGCAGAAACTTATTTCATTACCATATCCGCGAGTGCGGCTATATGGCACGACGGCAGATGGGTATCTTTATCAAATGCTAGACGATACAGATTGCGACATTGCAATTAATATTGACGAGGATGCATTTGTGGTTGATAATGAAGCGTTGCAATCCTTAGTAGATTACGTGTTGGAAAAAGATATAGTGTGTTGTGGTATGCCTGATGGTGGACAATTACCCATCCGATCCTTCAACCCGATTGTAATGAACCCGTTTTTCAATATTATCAATCTGAAAGTTATCCGCGAGAAGTTCAATCGCGAGGAGATAGAGCAGTTTGATTATGCTCTCCATAGAGATGAATTATTGAAGATATTGCCAACCGAATTGAGAGATTATGAGGGTTTGAAATATGACCATTATGAACCATACTACAATTTCTTTTTCTGGTTAGCACATAATTTCAAGATAATGTATTTGGTCGTCGCACAGCACAATGATGGATGCACAACTATTGTATATAATCAGGAGCATAAACCGATACTATTGCATACGTGGTGGAGCAGGGAATATGGAAAAGATGTAATTCATACTTCTCGTATCAAAGCTATTATACAAGAGGCATATATCAAGCAAAATAAGAAAATGCCGTGTATGTTTTTCATAAAAATAAGGCGGTGGTTTGAGTCTCAAATGCAACAATTTGATGAATGGTGGGATGTATGGACAAAAGTAGGGAAAGGCAGATGGATTATTTCTCACCTAAAAAAATCTCCAACATATTATTGCAGGAGAATAAAAGGATTATTGAAGACAAACTTGGAATCATGACGCTATCAATCATCATACCGGTTTATAATGTCGAGCAATATTTGCAGAAATGTATTGACTCTATTCTTGTGGACAATCAGTTTGCAGGGCAGATGATTTGTGTCAATGACGGAAGTACTGATGGCAGTTTAGCAATATTAGAGCACTATGCTGCGAAATATCCGAATGTAGAAATAATTACGCAATTGAACAAAGGGTTAAGTGAAGCTCGAAATACAGGGTTAAAGGTAGCGAAAGGCGAATATGTGATGTTTGTTGACTCGGATGATTGGATATTCCCGGGTACATTGAAGAAAGTTGTCGGAAGAATCCAAAGAGAAGATGTGCTGTATTTTAATGCAAAGAAGTACTATGAGGATTCGCAAACATTTGATAAAGATTGTGATATTGAGGAGTTAAAAAATGTAGATGGGCAGCAATATCTTGCAGAAATTTATAGAAAGCCGAGGAATATACCATATGTATGTGTAGTGTGTGGTATCTATAATAGAGCATTTTTGCTAAAAAACAACCTTTGGAATGAACCGGGTATCTATCATGAGGATAATTATTTCACACCTCAAGTATTATTAGCAGCAAAGAATATAAGCAGTGTCAACGAATATGTTTATGTATATCGCATTCGGAATGGGGGTATTACAGGAAATGTGACAGAAAAGCATATTGAGGATTTACTATTTGTAGCGCGTAATTTATATACAAAATATAAAGTCATAGGTGATGTAAAAGATGTATTTTATGAGGATATATGCAACCTATATATTAATCTCATCAATGCTGCATATAGTCATCATATTGCGGTTCATCGCCTATGGAACATTTTGGATAGTAGACATATGTCGCGGGGAGCATTTAGTAACCACAATCGTAGAATTTCTAAACTCACTTATATATCGCCACGAATCGCCTATCGATACATGCAAGAATCATTACCATCGCTTATGCGCAGATTTGTTAATCGATATTTGTAAACATGATACGTCTTTCATTCATAGTACCATTTCATAATACAGAACCTTATATTGAGGAATGTATTCGTTCGCTATATAATCAGGATATCCCGAAGGAGGAGTATGAGGTGATATGCGTGGATGATTGTTCTCCTGATAGTTCGCGTGCTATAGTAGAACGACTGCAAAAGGAATATCCCACATTAAAACTGCTGATTCATACGGAGAACAAACGTCAAGGTGGAGCTCGCAATACGGGATTAAAAGAAGCAAAAGGTGAATATGTGTGGTTCGTGGATGCGGATGATTATATTAAACCGAATTATTTGAAGGACTTGCTAAAACTTGCGGAAAAGAATAATTTGGATGTGTTGAAATTTTATTTTGATAGTGAAAATAAAAAAGAAGATATGCTCGCTTCGAAAGGTGTGGTAAGTGGTTCGTCTCTGATTTTCGATGTGCAGACGAATATACCTCTTTTAAAGCGCTGTTGTAGTGCAGTTCAGCAAATAATAAAGCGTGAGTTTTTATTGGGTAATAATATTACTTTTGCGGAAAAAGTACAATATGAGGATGATGATTATGCCTATCAATTATACGCATATGCAGAACGCGCCCGTCTTGTCGCTGTCGTACCATATGTAGTTAGACATACTCCCAATTCAACTACACGAAGAAAGAATGATATTCACCGAGTAAAAGATATTTATGCCCAAGCATTGAGGATGGTTCAGATAGAGCATGATTTGGTGCTTCATGATGCCAGATGGCAGATAATGATACATGGTTGTATCAAGGATTGTTTTGACAACAATATTTTTGTTATTCTTAAAGTATGTTCAATACGTGAGCAACTTTGCTTTTGGAATAGCATACGAACTGATATAACGCGTTTCAAACCCTATATATCCCGTAAGTCGTATATAAAACTGTGTTCATATTTGATGTGGAAAATACTGCAAAAATGAATTTGTTTGACGCTAACATATTAATTCAAGTACGGCAGTCAATTGCCAAATATTCACAACGTAATGCATTCTATATTGACAGCGCGAATTATTCCTATCGTCAATTCGCTGAACGCATTTCTGCCATACGAACCATCATACGCTCTGCCGACAAGGACGAGCAAATATGGTGCTTGGCTCTCCACGATGACTTGAACACGTACGCGTCTATCGTCGCCCTATGGATGGAAGGTAAAGCATACGTGCCTCTGCATCCGTCATGGCCGGAAGACCGAATCGAGAGCATCAAACAACAAGTTGGATGCAGCAATGTGCTGGATGCGTGTGATGCTCCATTCACTAAAATGGATTTGGATAATTGGGCAGAAATATCGGATGATGCGCTTGCATATATCCTATTCACCTCCGGCAGCACCGGAGTGCCCAAGGGAGTGCAGATCTCGCGTAAAAATATCGCATCTTTCATAGACTCGTTCTGGCAGACCGGAATTAACATTACACCCAATGATCGGTGCATGCAGGTTTTTGATCTAACGTTTGATGTGTCGGTGCAAAGTTTTCTTGTCGCACTCACGCGTGGCGCATGCGTCTATACCGTTCCGTATGGACAAGTGAAGTATCTCTATGCTGCATCACTCATCCAGGAGCAGCATATTACTTTTGGTGCTATGGCGCCAAGTATGCTGACCTACTTGCGTCCGTACTTCGATGAGTTTGATGCGAGTAGCATGAAAGCATGCATTCTCACGGCAGAGGCATGTCCCGTCGATTTGATGGAAGCGTGGTACGGTTGCGCGAAGAATACAGAGATTTATGACTTCTACGGCCCGACGGAAGCAACCATCTACTGCACGTACTACAAATTGACACGCGGAGGTAATAATTTGTCGCTCAATGGCATCATTTCTATAGGCAAACCACTTGTAAACGTACAAGCTATCATCATCCGCGAAGATGGTTCGCTCGTGGAAGGTCAGGAGAAAGGAGAGTTGTGTATAGCAGGAGATCAGGTTACACCAGGGTATTGGAAGAATGACGAGAAGAATGTATCTTCGTTCTTCATGCGCGAAGGGATGCGGTATTACCATACGGGGGATCTATGCTATTGGCATGAAAGCGGCAATATCATGTATTCCGGTCGTATAGACCAGCAAGCGAAGATTCAGGGATTTCGAGTAGAATTGGGAGAAATAGAGCATCATGCTCGTCAGTTCTATGGCAATGAGCACCGCATAATAGCAATTGCTTTCCAAAATGCACAGAATCTGACGGAGATTGCGCTTTTTGTGGAATCTCAAGCGAAGGACACGAAAGCGTTGGTGGAGTATCTGCGGAGCAAGATGCCACAGTATATGATACCGACGCGGATATTGTTTGAGCCTACTTTTCCGCTGAATAAGAGCGAAAAAATAGATCGTAACGAATTAAAAACTAAATTATTATGAATAGAGAAGTACTTCAAAATGAAATCCAAGCCATTGCACGGGATGCATTTCAAAAGCCAGAGTTAGTCATTACGGATATGATGTGTGCTGCAGATGTGGATACATGGACAAGCTTATCGTTTATGCAGTTCCTTACAGCCATTGAGGATAAGTATTGTTTCAAGTTCAAAATGATGGAACTCCTTCAATTACGCAATATGGGAGCGGTAATTGACGCTACTATGCGTCACGTCAATAATGTTTAATGTTGAATGTTTAATATTTTGGGCATGCCGGAATTAAAATTATATACCGTTGCTGAGTTGCGCGAATGGCTGATGCATAATCGTGCGGCGGAAGGATTGTCGGAACAAGTGATTGCTCCGACTCGCGCATGGGCGATTATTCATAATCCATATGTGAAGGATGAAGACCCGGTTATGGCTGCTATCTTTGAGGATGGCAAAAATGTAGCCTATACCATTGCATTCCCGGAATTAATTGAAGGGAAACGATATTGGTGGTTCTCTTCGTTATGGTGCAATCCTACATATCAAGGGAATGGATTCGGATTGATAGTTATTGGCAGTTTGGCAGAAGTGTATGGAGTAGAGTATTGTTTGGATAAATGGGGTGCACCTGAAACGGTGGGAATATTTACAAATTTTCATCACAAAACCTTTTATACATTGCGTTACATTTTGGGTGTACAAATTAACAAAACTACGATTAAGGGAAAAGTTGTCCATATGTTTCGCTATATACAGACAGGTTTGCATAGGCTTGGAAAACACTATTCTAATAAATCATATACCATCCGTTACATCCCATATATAGATAATATTACCTACGATTTTATAAAATTACATAGTGGGAAATATTATTTTATCCATACACAAGACTATTTGAATTGGGTTTTGCATTATTCATTTTCTGTTTCAGCTCCGTTAATGGATTTTGTAAAGGTCAAAATGCCGTTTTTCGCTTCTGAAAAAATCAGGACGCAACTGTATGCAGTACAGATATTGGATGGCAAAGATATTATCGGCTTCTATATGATGAAACAAAATGATAATGGTTTGCATATATTGTACTTATATTACAATGAACTCAAAAAAGAAAAGGTATTTGCTTCGATTCGCGACCATGTAAAGTGTATGCATATACATATGTGCGAATTGGAGCATAGAGAACTGGCGGAATATTTATCTGCTCAAATTTATTTCCCGAAGAATAAGATAGAAAAGGTTTCATTATCCCTTCCGAGTTCTATGAAGCAACCTCATGATGGTGAGTTGCAATATGGTGATGGAG
>JAFYZR010000120.1 GCA_017557345.1 Paludibacteraceae bacterium
GACGCCGCTGGCAACGCGGCAGCGGTGGACCACAACGGAACGTACTATTACTACCTGCGGAACGGCCAGGGAGATATTGTCAAGCTGATTGACGGCAATGGGGCCACCGTTGTAGAATACACGTATGAAAGCTGGGGCAAGCTTCTCAGCTGCACCGGCACCCTGGCAACCACATTGGGCGTACTGAACCCCTTCCGCTACCGGGGCTACGTCTACGACGAGGAGACCGGCTTCTACTACCTCAAGTCCCGGTACTACGATCCCGAAACCTGCCGATTCATTTCTGCAGATGTGCTCCTGTCTACTGGTCAGGGGGTGATTGGGCATAATTGCTATGCCTATTGTGGGAGTACGCCTGCTACGGGCGTTGATCCAAATGGAACGTGGAATTGGGGAGGAGTCTTAACAGGTTTAGGCTTAGTTGCAGCAGGCGTCGTGCTTGCCGCTGCTGCCGTTGCATCTGGAGGGACTCTCATTCCTGTTATAGCAGCAGGTGTTAGTGCATGTGCGATGGCAACAGGGGCAACAATGACATATGCTGCGGCAACCGATAGTGTGCTTGTTACGGATTATTCTGTAAGTCATCAGACAGGAGCAGGAACATATGTGAAAGTTGGTATTTCTAATGTTGTTGACTATAAGACAAATAGCTTTGAAAGCTATAGCCATGTAGGAGGTGGACTCGGAGCATCAAGCGGATTATCATATTCGACTGGGATTGTTGAAAACTATCATAATCCGGGTGACTACGCTGGGCCATTTGTTGATATTAGTGTTACGAATGGAATGGGTGTAGATCATTGCTTTTCACCAGAAAAACCATATAAAGATACAGTTAAGGCAACCTCTATATCATTTACGGCTCCGGGGTTCTCTGCCGCTGTAGGATGGGACAATTACAAACTGTGCTTTTCGCTTAGATAACAGGAGGGGGTCGAATGAGATTTCAATACTATATATATCGCAGAGCAGGCCTGTTTGTCCCTGTTTTCATGATGATATTTGCTGGAGTGATTGTAATAGTATCTCTGCTATTTTATACCATGAAATCGAAGCACTCTCTTCCTGCGTTTTTATCAGCGGTAGCTCCCACATTCGGTCTACTTGCCTTTTTTATCATCATTTGCTTTCCGACAATTAAGTATTCTATTTACTTATTTCATGAAAAGGAGAGTGATGCATTATTGTCGTATGGAACTGTAGAAAGCATTATTCCAGTTGAGAATTCACCACGATACTCAACTGAAGAAGATGGCGTGGTTCGGGCAGTATTTCTTATCGTTGATAAGGAAAAGTATTATTGCATGACAGGAAAAGGCCTTTCTAAAGGAGATCATGTAACATTCCAATTTCTGCCTCAAAGCCGTATGATACTTTCCTGGGAAAAGAATGACAGGTAGACGATTATAGGGAGTTGCATTGCGTGCAGTATGAGCGTGAAATATACATCAGGGATGGATTGTTGCTTCCTTTGGCAAAACTGGGAGTTTGTGTTATTGTGCTTATTGTAAACTGTGTCAACATGCTTTCTGAGTATCCAGCGATAACTTCTGTTACGGTTTGGATGACGATTTTTGCATTATGTTTTAATCTATTTGTTATATGCAGGCTGGTTCCATCCGCATTGAAGCATACAATATATCTTTTTAGGGAGGGTGACTGGGATGTCATCATGATGCAGGGTGAATTACAAGAAATAAAGCTGCTAGACCACTCACCCCATTATTCGATGCCAAGGGGAAAAGTTGCGAATGCGGTATTGCTTTATGTCAATGGAGAGGAGCTATATTGCATGTCAGCGGAAGGATTAACGATAGGAAAAGAGATGATTGTAAGATATCTGCCGAAAAGCAAGATTGTTCTGTCTTGGCGCAATGCATATGAGGAAGAATCTCCGTTTTAGAATGCAATAAACGATAGTACACTTAAATTTTTATAGATTACTCATATTGTATAGAATGTGAGCATATAGGAGTTAGATAATATCGGTTCCGATAGTTACTGGAGCCGGTAAGAAACTCGAAAGAGGATCTTAGCGGCTTCTTTTCGTGCAACAAAATCAAATCATGATCGCCGAACAAGAGATACGTGCTCGCTCCTATATGATATTATCATAGAGCATATTAAATCGAGTCAATTTGATAAAAGTATATGCCAGACTCCTAAAGATTTTTGTCGAATTGAAGCGTCTAATATATAAAATGGGAAAGGGGGTAGGATTACTTTGAAATCCATCTTTTGCCGTGAAGGAGGTAATATAAAAGAAAAGACAACTGACACGATGATCGCTATATCATATCAAGTGTTACGGCAAGAGCAAGTTGCTACATTGAATAAAGAAACAAATGTGATGGCATATTATATATCTGCGATGGGAGTAATATGTGGGTTTGGATTAAATGCACTTCAACAAGATACTGTTAACGCAAGGATAGTATCTATTATCTTTGGGGTACTTATTCCAAGCGGTTCTTCCTTTTTCGGCGCGATTTGGTTGGATTGTGTTTTCCAACAGCTACGACTTGGAAATTACTTGTTTGAACTGGAGAAGGTGATGCATCGAAGCGAAGAAGTACGCGCTATTTATGGATGGGAACACTTCTGTGCGGAAAGAAATAACAAGCGGATTGTGTCGTTTTGCAGCAAATCAGCTTACTATTTTTGCCTTGCTTTGTTTATTCTTCTACCAGTATTCTCTGTTATATTTGTACATGATATGATCAAAATGCCTTTTCATGGCTGGGAAATGTGCTCTGCTATAGCTTATGCTTTTTTCCTTGTGTTTTGCGTTATCTCATGTGTTTCAATAAAACAATTAGATCCCGGCAAAAGGAAACGCTTAGCAACACAAGCAGAAAACCCAGATGAAAATGAACCAATATGTCCTATATAAATATCGTATGTACAAGATTATTACAGTGATGAAATAGCGCTGATGACCTTGTACCAAAATGGCAGCGGCCACGTCTATACCTTCGCTTACGACGACAACGGGAACATAACCTCGATCACTAAGGGAACGACTTCCGTCACCTACCAGTACAATGGCGCGAACGAGTTGATCCGGGAGAACAACCAGTTCACCAACCAGACGGTGACGTATACCTACGACCTGTGGGGGAACATTACCGAGAAGAAGATCTACGCCTACACTACAGCCACGGACCCCGGCACGCCCATCTCCACGATCCCCTATGGTTATTCCACCGGTGACTGGAAGGACCAGCTGGTCAGCTACGGCAATCAGACGATCACCTACGACGCCATGGGGAACCCGACGACCTACCGGGGCAAGACACTGACCTGGCGCGGGAAGCAGCTGACGGGGATCGCCGCCGGGACGGACGCGATCGCCTACAGCTACGACGAGAACGGGCTGCGGCTGCAGAAGACGGTCAACAACGTCGTTACAGACTACTACTACAACGGGAAGGTGCTGATCGGGCTCACGAAAGGCACGGACACGCTGCGGTTCAGCTACGACGCCGCTGGCAACGCGGCAGCGGTGAACCACAACGGGACGTACTATTACTACCTGCGCAACGGCCAGGGGGACATAGTCAAGATCGTTGACGGCAGCGGGGCCACCGTTGTAGAATACAGCTATGACAGCTGGGGAAAGCAGCTCAGCTGCACCGGCACCTTGGCAACCACATTGGGCGCACTGAATCCCTTCCGCTACCGGGGCTACGTCTACGACGAGGAGACGGGCTTCTACTACCTCAAGTCCCGTTACTACGATCCCGAGACCTGCCGATTCATCTCTGCGGATGTCTATCTCTCCACTGGCCAGGGCGTGTTGGGACATAATTCCTATGAATATTGTCTTAATAACCCAATTAATCGTGTAGATGGTGATGGAAATTGGTCTGGTTGGGCAACCGCAGGGTTGATTATTGGTGCTGTATTATGTGTTGCGGCCGTAACAGTTTTAACATGCGGTGTGGGGACTGCAACTTTAGCTGGTGCAGTTGCAGTAGGCGCCGCAAAAGGAGCTCTTGTTGGCGC
>JAFYZR010000121.1 GCA_017557345.1 Paludibacteraceae bacterium
CACATAAAAGACCAAATTAGATCCCACCGGGGGCTATCCGAAACAAGGATAGATAACTTCATAAAATGGTTCCTCTTTTTCAACGATGAAAAGAAGAAAAAGTAACCTTGACACCAACCATAAATGTCAAGGTTACCAACCAAAAATGTCAATTATACCCCCCAATAATGCCCCATTTTTAGTGACAAAAATGTAATTTGCACGTGTCTATATTTGTTTACATATGCAACAATTTTAGATCTCTGGGGCTAGCTAAATAAAAAGGCTCATTTTTTGCAGCCTTTTAATTCATATGTACCTAAAGCATCTTTTTGGCAGTTATTTCCTTCTTGGACTGGCCTTTTTTGCGGCCATTTTCGTTGTGCCTTCTTGCCAACAAAGGAGTGAGCAGAACGGAATGGATGAATCGGCTTTTGTCTTTGAAACAGCTAATATCAAAGGGAATGAGGCTGATTATTCCAGGCCGGCAGTGATTACGGGGAACATCTCCAACCGGGATGTATATCCGAACACTACGGAAATCAGCATCGTGATACCGTTCTATGACCGGGTTTCGGATAAACAGACATCGGCTATCTATGAGGATGCCTTTGCGTTTTCGTTTGTCCCTTATGCACCGCGGACCATCTCGATGCCGCCGTTCATTGACCATTTGATGGTATGTCCCGGAGATTCCATTCACGTGGAACTGGATTTCGCAGATTTAGGGAAGGTGGTGTATTCCGGGAAGGGCGCCGAAAACAACGAGAATCTCAATGATTTCTTCGTGAGATACTATCTCAAGGATTGGCCGGGGTTTTCGGAGTGGGAATTGAATTCGGAAGGTGAACCTGTATCACGGAAATATGAGCATGCCGATGCTTTTGTGAAAGCGATTAAGCAGAAGCTGGAATCACATCTTGCCCGTTTGAATGAGTTCATCCAGAACACACAACCAAGCCCAGAACTTATCGCCCTTTGCCGCAAAGAGATTGAGGCTGATTATTATTCTGCGCTCATTCAAGGCCTTCTGGGGTATAAGGATTTCCAAGGAGAAGATTTATCGGCCTACTTCCAGATAAAAGATGCCGAACCGATCTTCAGTGAGGACTGCATGAGCGGCAACCAGTTTGAGTTGTCTGCCAATATTGCCACGTGGGTATTCAGCTCCCTAAATCTTGACCGGGAAGAAGGACTTCGGCTGGCCAATGATTATCCTGCCCGAATGCATTTCTTAGAAGAGGCCACGGGGAATGATATGCTGCGCCAAATGCTCATCACCCATCTGTACAACCAGCTGCTAGAAGCTAATGAGGTAGAGCGTTTTGAGAAATTATTTGCCAGTTTCAATGAGAATGTGATCTATCCGCTGCTGAAGCTCTCCACACGGGACCGGTATGTACTCAAGAAGGCCTGGCAGGATAATCCCAAAGCACTTTCCAACGCCATCCTGAATGCGGACAAGCCCAGGGATGGCCAGACTATCGCCCTAAAAGAGAACGAAGGGCTCAAGCTATTGAGGTCGGTGATTGTCCAGGAAGAAGGAAAGGTTGTCTATATTACCATCGGCGCCACCTGGTGCCCTGCCTCACGACAGGAACTGCCCTTCCAGCGTAGTTTGGCCGCAGATGAAAGGGAGAAGCCGCTCCGTGTGGTCAATTTCTGGCTGGATGAAGGAGCGGATGATTTGGAGTCCATAGCCCTCGGAATCGAGAATTACCATCTGACCGATGCTCAGCGAGCTGGTCTTGATCCGATTCTCCACCTCGGCCGGGGTATCCCCTTCTACATTCTGATAGATAAGGATGGCGTAATCGTGGATTTCGGAGAGCACCTGCGGCCATCTATTCCGGAGACAAAGGGAAAAATAGATAAATACCTTGACTAATGGAATAATATAACAATCAAATGAGAAGAAGCATTATCACTGTTCTTGTCGGCCTTTTGCTGGCCATCTCTGCGAACGCACAGGACTTAACAAGCAATGCAGCATATAATGCCCGGATGGATTCATTGAACAGGGCATATTCTGCCATTATTGACGAATGGAACGCAACGATCCCTCCACACTTCAGGGAAGCGATGCGTCTTGAAAAGGAAGCGGAGGAACATCCTGAACTAAAGGATTCTTTACTTGCTATTGCCACCAAGGAACGTGAAATTGGGCAGGATATTATGCCCACTCTTCAGGAGAGAATGAATAATAATCAGGCAGAACGACAGGCATTGATGGACAAGTACGCGCTGGTAGTCGAAGACGCATTCCCATATTTCCGAATGCGCAAACAATTCTCAAAAGACAGCCTTTCCGTACTTCTGAAGCAGTCATCCGAAGAGATTCAACGATCTGCTGTCGGCAAGGCTTTGCGCAAATACATAAAGAATCGCCAGC
>JAFYZR010000122.1 GCA_017557345.1 Paludibacteraceae bacterium
CACGCGCCTCAGGGTCTCCGCGAGGTTGTGATGCGGCGTGTACGGCGGGTGGTAGAAGAGGAAATGCCCTCTGCCTTCCCATACGGGTCTCATCTCCTTCATGATGCCGCTGCGGTGGATGCTGGCGTTGTCAAGCACGATGACGGTGTTCTTTCTCCTGGGTCGGAGGGACAGCCTATCGAGGAAGTCCGACAGCTTCTCGGCGGTAATGCTGCCCCGCGAGGTGAAGCCCACGTAGCGGTTGTCCCTGGTCGTCATGCCGAATATGTTGAGGCGTGCTATCTTCTGGGACGGGATGTGGACATCCTCGCCCCGGAACTGCCAGCCGTAGGGCACGTAGCCATCGGTGCAGACATGGCTCTCGTCGGCATAGAAGAGGTCTATCAAGCCGCCTTCCGCCTTTTGTTCAAGTTCTTGCAGCTTCCCGGCCTTGTACTCGTAGAGCTGCGGCGAGGGTTTTCCCCTTGGGCGTTTCCTTATACGCTTATATCTTGCGCCAATGCTGATAAAAAACGCTTGAAGGTCGACTCGCTGGCTTCCTTGCCGCTGGCCTGCTGCCAGGCTTCCCGAGCCTTGTTCACACTTTGCCTGTCCTGTTCTATCGCCCGACGGACGGCCTCCTCGTCCGAGCAGTCCATTATCGGCTTGCGGCCTCTGCCGGGACGTGTCTCCAAGCCCTTGATGCCCTCCTTCTTGTACCTGTTGAACCATTTGGCAACGGTATGCTGTTCCATCTCCGTCCTCTCGCCAACCTTGGCGGCGGACATGCCGTCCGCCTTCAAAAGTACGGCAAGACAGCGCATCCTGAAGCAGTGCTTCTCTCCTTCGCGGTATCCCCGTTCAAGTTCCCGCCGCTGTGCTTCGCTTAGCTCTAATCGTGTCGTGATTCTCATATCCATTCATTGTGTCATTCTTAGAGCTAACGTGATTTGATCTATTATAGTATTAATCGGTAAACTAATTTTGAACAATTACTTATTGTTTATTCTTTGTATTAATTCGTTCAAATCATTTTTAATAAAACCAAGATTGTTTTTAAGCGATTCTATGTTGTTTAATTCTTTTCTTACACTGCTCTTGGTGTTATTAGATAAAATATCGAGTTTGTCCATAATCGGTAAAAGTGCACTTTCTAAATCTGATATAGTTCGTTGTTTTTCTGCCTCAATAGCTTTTGACACTTCACTTTTTGCTTCGCCACTTCTGTCTCTGCTTTTAAAAAGGCTAAAAACAACTCCTCCAATTCCTCCAATAATACCACCTATTATAGTGCCAAATCCTGGACAAATCAAAGTTCCGTCCAGCGCCAGCTGCTGCTATACTTCCAGTCTTTCCAAATCCTGTTGCAAAATCGTCAAACGAAAATTTCAACTCATCACTCGCTCCATCAAAATCTATGTTAGAACTAAACTTTGAATACGAAGGAAATGAAATGCCACCCCAACGTAATTCATCTAAACTCTTACGTTTAGCTTTAAGTTTCTCTTTTATTCCACTTAATTCAGATTCAATGATAAAAGCTAATCTACTTTGAATGGCATTACTGACTCTATTCTGTTCTCTTTGAACTTCAC
>JAFYZR010000123.1 GCA_017557345.1 Paludibacteraceae bacterium
TATAATTTTGGCAAACCGTGCTTCAAGCGGTAGGATTCTTGAATATCGCGATAGCGCAATTCCACTTCTTCTATCACGCTTTCCCATGACCTAGAAATGGTCTTTGAAGCTTTGGTTCCAACACGCGCTATCAATTCGGGTTTCTCCATTAGCGTTACAATGCGGTGGGCATATTCGTCCGGTGAGTTAGGCGATACGAAGCCATTAATGCCATCGGAGATAGCCGTTGCTGCTGTTGAACCTGCCAGCATAAGTGACGGCGTATGCATAGCCGCAGCCTCACGGACAACAAGTCCACAGGTGTCGTAAAGTGATGGAAAGATAAACAGATCTGCAGCGGCATAGATGCGTTTGAGTCGTTCACGGTCAAGAATATTTCCCAACAAAGTCACTTGATGCGCCAAACCTAATTGCTTGATACGATGACGTATCTCACGCACCGCATAACCTGTGCCAACCATAAAAAGTTGGAATGGTTTCTCTTTAATAAGTGCGAGTGAATCGAGAATGAAACCGATGTTCTTTTCCCATGTATGTTGCCCGACAAAAAGTAACATTGTCTCATCGGGCTCCAAACCTAATTCTGCTCGCATATCTGCCCGCATAGAGTCAATCTGCTTGACAGGCGTATAGAAATCATTGCCATTTTCTACTACTTCTACGTGCCCCTTGTATCCGTATTCGCGTAGTGTCTCTTCAACAGCCGGTAGAGGAATCCACACTTCATCTGCCAACTCAAAGAAGCGAACTATACGTTTTACCATGAAATCTACCACTTTCTCATTCTTAACATTATGTTCAAAATCCTGACGGTATTTGGAGTGGAACGTAGCAATGAGTGGTATGTTTTGTTGCCTGTGAGCGCGCAATGCCAAGTCTCCTGTGGTGAAAGGGCAATGCGCATGAACTAATTCAAACTGCAACTGCTTCCATTGATGCCGGAACTTGGGAGCAAGAAACGGCAAACCTAAACGGTAAGGCGGACGAAACGGAATAGGAATAGAGAAATAGCGGTATATAGGATAGTTCGCTGCCTGAATAATTTCCTCCATATGAGGGGCATAAGGGGTCACGACTGCAACGTCGTGACCCTTCTCATGCAACCAATAGGCGTAATTCTGAGCTGTAAGCCCTACTCCGTCCAATATTGGGGGAAAATTATCGTTAAAAATTCCTATCATGTGTTGTGTGGTATATGGTTTCGGGGGCAAAGTTAGTAAAAAAAAACGGATTACACAAATAAAAAATGTAAATTTATGGAAAAAGAGATTAAAAGGCACATGCTAAATCCTTGAAAAGCAATAATCGTATGAGGCATTCTAAAAAGAAAGAGCGAAGAAAAATTGAACATTTTGGGTAGCTGTTGCATAGATAAAAACCCCGACATAATACCGATGAGATACCGATTGGAAAAATTGAACATTTTGGGATTTGGAACATTCGATAAAGCACCACTAAACCTAGACATAATAGCGATGAAAGTCTAAAGGAGAAAAGGAAAGAAAAAAGGAGCCTAAAGCTCCCTTTTTCACTAATCACCAAATCATGTTATTTGGTGATTTTGAGTTTACCGGACTTGAGGCTGGTCTTGTTGCTATTGCAGTAGAAGCCGTAGATATAAATCTGGTCCGGAACGAGGTCAATAAGTACACCCGAGCGCGAGTTATAGATATCATTGAGACGTTCTCTCTGGTCCGCATCGATGATGATATCCGCATCGTTGACATCTGCCGGTGCGATAGCCATC
The DNA here is from genome assembly GCA_017557345.1 of Paludibacteraceae bacterium. GTDB lineage: Bacteria > Bacteroidota > Bacteroidia > Bacteroidales > Paludibacteraceae > Colicola. The sequence continues at coordinate 1,748 of JAFYZR010000123.1, forward strand.
GGTTCTCTGAAGAACGGATTGCCGAACTGATCAAAGAGTGCAAAAGTGACACCGGCTCTAAGCGTACCAACGAAGATCTGGAAGGTGCCCGGTATACGCTTGATAAGGACATCATCCGCTGTAGGTTCCAACGCGGTATTGAGCGTGGAGATAGCGAAATGAACGAAGTACTTTCTTTCGGATTTATCCTGTGCTCTAACGGTGATGAAACAGGTGTCGCCCGCCTGAACATCTCTCCAGATAGGATCATCTGCATTGGCCGAACGTGCAAAAGCTTCGAGTTCGGGTGGCATAGATCCCTCTGGAACGAAGTAGGTATAGCCGAGAATCTCCGGGTCAAAGCCACGAATGGTATCGCCATCGAGGAGGATAGCACTCAAGGCGTTATCGTTATCAAAGCCGATAGTTTGTGTGATGGAGTAGATATTCTCCGCACCATTCTGGGCAGTGACAGCGATGAAGATAGCTCCGTGTTCGTCGGCATAGATGGTATCTTGAGCGAGCGTATCACTGAGGACATAATGAATTCTGTCGATGCCGAAGAAGGCGGTAGAGTCGGCTCCAAAAGGATGGTTATACTCATACTCGGTGAGTCGGCTGTCAAAACCTGCAACGAGTGTGGTATCGATATAGAGCGCAAGGAGCTTGTTATCGTTGTTCTTCTCAAACTGGAAGGTAATAATATAGCTAGCCTCGTCCTCTCCATTCGGTGCGATGACGGTAATCTGTGCAACGACATGTCCTGTCTCGAGTGTATCGAGTTGTAGTCCGTCTGGGACAGTTTGCATGCTATCCTGTAGCACCCAAGTAATGGTCGGTATGGTATCCTCGCCATACGGGAGACGGAAGAGATAGTCATACTCATCCGGACGGAAGCGGACGTCATCATGTCCGTTGATGATGATATCGGCAAGTTTGGCGTTGGCAGAGAGTCGTCTTTCGAAGAAGAGGCTATAAGTCTGCTTGAAGCCATTCTCGGCAGTGACATCGACATAGATAGAGTCGCCAGAGAAGCGTATATCACATACCTGCGCGTCCTCTTTCTTAACGACAGAGACAAGCGGAAGGTCAGCGCCATACTCAACCTCGAGACGGTAAGCGAGGCGTTCCTCATCGAAACCGACAATAGGCTTGCCACTGAGCATAATCATATTGAGTGCAGCGTCACCGGATTTCTCAACCGGATAATGGATGACATATGTGCGTGTCTTACCGGAAGCGGCGGTGACAGTGATGAGCGTCTTGTAACCGAGGGACTTACTCTCGAGTGAGTCAAGTGCCTGTGAGACAAGGACAGTCTGGTACTCATCTCCGCTGATATACTCGACAGTCGGAAGTTTGCCGTCTAAGTCGGCTGCCTCTTGCGCCGTGAGGATGTAGCGATACTCTTCTTTGCGTGCCTCGAACTCGGTCAATTGCTTCTGGTTGATGAAGATAGCCTGGAGTGTGTCAATTGTCGATTTCTCGATGGTATATGAGACAGTGTAGGTGCTCTTCTTTCCACTTTCAGCAGCAACGATGATTTGGCGGATGAGCATATCGGCCGTCATGTCAACAGTATCCATATGAATAGTCTGGAAGTCATCAGCTTCTTGCCAAGCGAGGTCAGGGAAGGCGATGGTTCCAACAGGAAGCGACTTAGCGTAGTACATAGAGTCGGGTCTGAAGCCATCGAGCGGCTGTCCGTCCTGATAAATCATATCGAGTTTATCGGCATCGGACTGCGTAGTATGGAAGACAACAACGTAAGTATTCTCACGTGTCTTCGGATCCTCGGCTTGTACAATGATGGTAGCCTGGAATTTATCGTTATCCATCTCGATAGCTACAATCTTCTGCGAGTTCTCGCCCTTCTGGGCAGCAACCTCCGGCATGGTATGCACACCGACAGGGAGGTTGACTTGATAGAAGTAATAGTTGGGTTCGAAGCCCGGAAGCGAATCGCCATCGAGGTAAATCATGCTGAGGTCAGCATTCTTAGAGAGCGGTACGATGAACTTAAGCACGTACTGGTTTGGTGTGCCATCAACAGCTTTAACATCCAGCAGGATAGAGTCTTTCTTTTGGATGATTTCAACCTGCTGTCCATCCATCTTGAGTTGCGCGCTTACCTCCGGTAAGATGGTCGTTCCGGCGGGGAGATAGATGATATAGTTATTGTTACCGCCGTCGAAGACGAGATCCTCGTTAAGTGCGCGCTCGAAGTCGTCGAAGTTCTTACCATTGAGCGTGATGTTAGCCAGTTGCGCGTCGTTGGATTGGTTCTCGACATAAATCATGACTTCATATTTCGCGGTATGTATGCCGTCCTCGGCGCTGACATGGAGCGTGTAGCGGTACTCGTGGTCCTCGTGGATGGTCTGCTTCTCGAGCGTAATGTTCTGGAAGCGGTCGTCGGTAGTCCAGTCGATTTCAACCTGGCTGGTCTTGAGGGACTGTGAGTAATAGTGACGTCCAGGCTCAAACTGGTCAACGGCTTCGCCGTTAATAGTGATACCGGTGAGGTCTGCGCATGCACTCGGCGCTGCGTTGACCGTGATGGTATAGGTATTGTCGTCGCCCGCCTCACTCTGCACAAAGAGCTCCGTCGGGTCTCCATTGAGTTCGCCCGGCTTGATGGTGATTCGTTGTCCTGCATGGCCTGCGAGGAAGGAGATGGACGGCATCTTCGGCTGTACCTTCTTAACCGCCGGTGCCGGCAGTTCAACCTCATAATTGAAGTTAGTCGGGTTGAAGTTAGCGATCATCTCGCTGTTAAGCATAATGCCTGCAAGGAGTGCGTTATCGCTCTGCGGACGCTTAACGGTGATAGTATAAGTGCTAACTGTTGCCTGGTTCTCTGCCGTGACGGTCGTAGTGTAAACGACGATTGTTTCATCAGCAACAGTCTGCGTTGTCTGAATCGTCTGTGCCAACTCTGATTCGACGAGTGTAAGAATAAGCATGGTGTCCGATTCAATGATGTATTCGAAGTCCTGCTCACTGAAATCGGTCAAGTGTACGCCACCTATAAGGATGTCGGCCAGTTTCGCGTTGCTTGAAGCCGAAGTCGGGTAAGTGAGGACGTAGGTATGGTTCTGTGATCCATAAACCTGCCATTCCATCTTAGTCGGTGTTTGGATATAAACAACGGAGTCCGTCTCATTCTTGCGAACGAAGCTGATGAGTTCTGTCGGCCTATTTTCTTCTGCTTCGTAGTCATCGTTGCCGAGTTCGGGCCACAGATTCGTGCCTTTATAGAACTCCTCGATTTGGCCGGAAGTGGTGACTGATGGGTTCTCACGATGGATGAAGTACGTACGTTTCGTCTTGCCGTCCGCAGCGGTTACGATGAGCGTAATGAGGTCTTTCGTGTAGTTGATATCCACTGCTTGACCTTGTTTCTTCTCGTACTTGATAACCGGCATATTGGTCGTAACGACTTTATAGATAAAGTTATCAACGTCGACTGGAACAATATCTACCTCTTTGTGATTTAATTCTGCTATTTCTGCCTCGAAGAATGGTGCGTATTCACCTTCAAGTTCGACGTCGCTGCTCTTTACCTCGCGGAAGACGTAAACGACGGTGGTATCTGCGCCGGTCTCGGCCTTGACGTTCACAGTCACTGCGTTGCTTTCCTTCGTGATGGAAACCAATTGGTGCACGTTATCCGGCGTGATGGTCAGACTCGGGATGGTTTTCATGCCGTACGGTAGATTGACGAAGAGTGTATCATTGCTCTTGGTAGTCGGGAAAGAACCGAAGTTCGCGGTGAAGCCCACGGACTCGGCTGCAGGACGTACCAACTCAACGATATATTCCGTATTATCGAGCGAGTTTTCACCGTAGTTGATAACTTTCGCGCGGAGTTTGCCATTGACCCATTCGGCGTTATCGAGCCACTCGATGGTCTGCATTTGGTCTTGCACCTTTTTGGTGAACTTCAATGCCGGCGTGCCCGTAATTACCTCGTTCTGATCGAGTGTGTAGGTGAAAGTATTGCCGCTTTTGGTGGTGGATTTGCCGTTCACGGTCGCAGCCGTCAGCTCGGAGTTGTAAATAAAATGTAAGTCTTGTATTAACAATTGCGACTCGTACATAGCCTGACCGGTTGCTCCGGTTCCCAAGTCATTTGCATTCGCTGTGTGAGCGGAATTGATTGCAAAAGACATTCTGGAAATCGCTCCTAATCCCGTATAGTCCAAAGTCTTTGTCGCAGGATTAGACATGTTCAAATTATTATAGTTTCCAGCGTAGTGAGTCGTCTTTGTATTTGTTCCGTCCGTCAGGAGTATATCATAATACCAACTTGTGATATTAGTCGAAGTCAACGGCGTATAATCGAGCGTGAATTGCTCAGGTGTATTCCTAAATTGAACACCGGTTGATTTATCAATAGACATGCTCGATGTAGATCCTCCACTTGTTGCTAAAGAAAGGGACATGTTTCCAGTGGTCATCATGCCAGGCACAGAACCGTTCATCGGCGCACCACGAAGCGTAGATAACAAAGCACCATTGACTCCCGCTTTAATAACTTCCTTTCCGGTCGCATAAATCAAGTTAACGTGAACAATAAAGTCGATATTATACTCTAACTTATCTGCGTAGTCCGCAGGCACTTTCCAAGCCGAAGTAGGTTTATAACCCGGTCCTTTAGCAGCAGGAACCCAATTCTTTGTGAAATCAAATTGCGGATCATCATTTTGATAGAACCAGCAAACGGAATAAGTCTCTCCGCCATCAACTGTGAAGGTTACTTGCTTGGTCTTAGCATTGAAAGTAGAAACGGTGACAGTCTTGTCGGATTCGTATGTTTGATACGTGAAGTTCGTGGCGCTCGGCTGAGCAGTCACGTTAATCATGTAATTATATACATCCGGACGCCAGTTAGGAACAAGTTCTCCGTTGAATCTCAGTTCTTTCAGTTTACCGGCAGTCTCGAATTCCGGCATAACCGGTTTGATGGTATAAACAACGTCTTTCTCTCCAGCGCGGTTCGCCACAGCGATGATTTTTGCACCACGACGGATACCTCCGTTATAGAAGATGATAGCTTGCTCCGGATAGCTCTTCGCCGGCTCCTCGACATCAAAACTCGTGCATCCGAAGGGCAGGTCAACGATATTCTCGCCCGGGTTCAAGGCTTTCTCTCCTTGGATGGTCTCGCCTGCCGCGTTGACATAAGAATAGTTCACTTTAGTTACCTTATTCTCACCCACAGGTTCTGCTATTGTATAATTGATCGTGTACGTACGACTGTTGTTGCCCTTTTCGTTGGTAACGATAATCTTCGTCGTTCCGGTGATCGGTGCATCGATAAAGTGAATCAACTGACCGGGTTCTTGCTCATATTGAACAAGGTAAGGATCGGTCGTTCCGAACGGTACCTCGAAATGATAGTCCGTCACATTTACATCGCAAGTCTCGTTATTAATAACGAGTTTCTTGAGCAAGGTGTTATCGGATTTCTCTACCGGGAAAGCAATCGTGTACTCGCCCTTTGTGCCTTTTTGCGAAACAACTTCAATCTTGGTCACGCCGTCCGGACGACTGAAATAAGTCGTTACCGTCTGATTGTCCAGAGCAGGGATGGCGTTGATACTTGGAACGGTTTTCGCGTCACGCGGAAGGGTGTAAGTATAGTTACGTACCTCCGATGTAAAACCGAACAACGGCTCACCACCTACATAGATATTTGCCAAGTTGACATTATCGCTACGCACGCGCGAATAGTTAATAATGTATGTATTCTCGGCTCCACTCTCTGCCATGACAAGTACATGTTGCGTCGAATCGTTCTCATTGAAGATCATTACCGACTGGCCTTTTCTCGGCGTCGCCTTTATCTGAGGAAGCGTTACACCTTCATCGATAACAAAAGTTCCGTACACTGTCGTCTCGGGTGCATACTGAATGTCAAAACCTTCAACCTCGAGATTTGCCAAAGTCACATCGTTATATGCCTTGATGGTATAAGTTACGGTATACTCTGCCTTCGTCCCATCCTCAGCGACCACAATAATTCCCCACTTGCCTTCAGCCAACTGACCAAAGAAAACAACCTCTGTTTCATCATCAATTTGATAAGTTATCTCCGGATACGTACTGCCCGGCTCTAACTCGTACGAGTAATCAAGCGTGGTAGCGGCAAAGCCATCAATCAGTTGACCATCGGCATAAATTCCCTGCAACGAAGAAATACCCAATTTCTTCTGTATGAACGTAACGCTATATGCTGCTTTGTTGCCGTCTGCATCGCTTACGTGCAACCATGCTACGTTACCTTTCCATAGTACTTGTACACTCTGTGATTCATGATCTTTCACAGGAGTAACTTCCGGTAAAGTCTTCTCAAACTCTGCCGTGTAGTGCATCGTGGTCGGCTCAAAGTCTTCAAGCGCTACACCATTCACTAAGATACCCTGCAGACGTACGGAAACGGCGGCTGTTGGGATAAATTCAATCGTATAGGTGTTTGCCTCACCCTCTTCCGGTTTCACTTTGATAGTTGCAATTCCGGCTCCGTAAGGCGCAGTGATGGTTACCTGTTGTCCCGGTGCTTTGTCAACCGTGATCTCCGGGCAACGCTCAGTGGTCATCTGATAAGTATATGTCAAGGAGTCTTTGCGGAAGCCTTCCAATTCTACACCATCAACGAAAATATTGTTCAAGAACGCATTTTTCGATACGCGCAGTACAAAGGTAATCGTATATTCGCGTTTAGCTCCGCTCTCTGCGGTTACTGTGATGGTCTGAATACGGTTCTCGAGAATGCTCAATACACGCTGCGTTTCCTCGTCTTTCTCGAAAGTCACAGCAGGAATAGTGCTTACGCCTTCCGGCAAAGAGTCAACATAGTTCAATATCTCCGGATCAAAACCTTCTACCGGCACTCCGTCGATATACAGCATCTTCAATTTCACATTGTTCGACGTAGCGACAGAGAAGTGAATGATATATGTACGACTTGCGCCACTCTGCGGACGAACGGTAATCTTATAATCGCCATTCAAGCCGTTAAAGCCACGCGCTGTTGCCGATTGGAACTCTTCATTCTGCAACTCATATGTCACAGCCGGTAGTTCTGTCGTTCCTTGCTCCAGATTTACCCAATATTCGTCTTTCTCACTCTCAAAACCATCGATTAACTTGCCGCCTACGTACAACGCTTTGAGCGTATTATCCGTATAAGTCTGTACCGAGAAAGTAATCTGATAAATCGTCGTGCTTCCATCGCCTGCCGTTACCATCAGACGGGATTTTCCATTCAAACCAGCTGTAGTCAGCGTAATTGTCTGATATTCATCGCCCTCAATCCAGGTAATGGTCGGCATTTCTGTCGTTCCTACAGGCAACGCATAAACATAAGCCGTCACATTAGGATTGAAACCAGGAATAGGAGTGCCATTAATTAAAATTGCTTTCAGAGAAGAGTTGTCCGATTTCTCTGTAGAGAAGACAATCTTATAAACTACTTGGTCTCCGTTTCCGGCAGTAGTGGTGATACGAACCGTTCCATCCACTACACCTTCGCCCAACGAACTAATCTCCGGTTCAGCCTGATATTCGTCACCCTTTACAGCAATGATGGTCGGCAAAGAAGTGGTACCAAGAGGCAGATTGACATAATAAGTCAACTTCTCCGGCTCGAAATTAGTGATATAATTGCCAACTTTCAAATCTTTGAGGTATGCATAAGACGATGCCTCGAGTTTGAAGTTCAACTTATAAATCCTAGCCGTTGTATTACCCGGTGTTGTCACTTTGATTTGCGCCTGACCGCCATCCAGGTTCTCCGCTGTCGGTAGTACATATTCGATGGTTTGTGCGCCAGCCGGGTATTCTGAAATGGCCTTTATCTCCGGAACCTTCGTTGTTCCTACAGGAAGAGATACTTTATAAACCGTTTGACCGGGAGTGAAACCCGGAATCTCCGTTCCATTTACCGTGATACCCTTCAAGGTATTATCGGCCAGTTTACCGATACTGAATTTGATAGTATAGGTAGCTGTAGCCTGATTGTTCGGCGCAGTTACAACGATAGTAGCGGTTCCGGTAGTTGAAGTAGCCTGTGTCAACGCAATCTTCTGTTTCTCTTCTTGCTTGTCAATCAGCGAATCAGCCAAAATCGGAGCAGCCGTTGTTCCGTAAGGCAATTCAACGTTATAGTTCGTTTTAGTCGGGCTGAAATCATCGATGTTTGCGATGACGTTATTGCCATTCTTATCTTTGTAGATATAGTGAATGCCGGCCAGTTTGGTATTCGAACTAGCTGCTTTCTGGAACTGAATCTTGTAAGTCTTGGTGGATTTGCCGTCACCGGATTTAACAACTATTGTCGTTGGAGTGCTTGACAGGTCACCATTGGTAATCGTTATCTCAGATCCGGAGAGCGTACGTCCCGGGAACTTAGCGACATCGCCACGAGCATTGGTGATACTACCTGCTCCACGGATCGCTTCGATGCTCGGAACGGCTGTGGCATTCTCGCCCAATGGATAATTCTGCACGGCCGAACTATTCGGGTCAAAACCCTTCCACTCTACGCCATCTATATAAATTTTTTGGATAGCAGCCGAGTAGATCAATTCAAGATCATCTACGTAAAGTGAGTTACCTTCGTACAGACCGTCGTTGGCACGGAAGTTAGGATAGTTGGAGGCAGAGAAAATGATATTCATCATCGTCGGTGCCGTATTATTCATGTAGTAAATAGGCACTTTGATGTTTGTCCAACTGCCATATTGCTTACGTTCACGCCACATACCTTCGGCCACTTGCGTCACCTTCGTATCCGTTCCGCACTCATTGCCGTTGACGGCCTGACGGACATCCGACTCCTCGTTTGTACGACTAGTGGAGGTACAACTTCCGTTTTTGCCTTTGTATTTGCTACCCTTAGCCGTGCCCGACCAGGAATAATACAAGAGGTAGAAGTCCTCCTTATCCCAGTTACTACCGGTACGTTTAATCCAAACAGACATAGTATCCGGACGATGAGTCCAACTGATACCGCCTTCTGTTCCGGCCGTTGCTTGGTTAATGGCCGTGATAGATGGCAGGTAAGCCCAAGGTACGCCCAGCGAGAAATATCCCGGACTGGTCTCGGTAATACCCATCGCACCTACCGATTGGTCTTGTACCATGAAACTGTAATTGCCTTTATGCCCAGATTCACGGTGTGCGAAATTGAACTTCATTCCCACTTGCTCAACGTTGGATGCATTCCAACCTTGCGCTTGGGGATTTCCGTCGAATGCAGCGGCACTCCAATCTTCAAAATCTGAGTTCGGAACTTGCTGCGCAAATGTCACAGATGTCATCAACGACATCAAAACAACTAAAAATTGGTGTAAAAATTTACTCATTTTAATATTTATATTAATTTTTTTACGATTTTGGTGCCAAAAATAGGCCATAAATTCACGAGTGCAAAATTACTGCTTTTCTGTCAACCCCACAATACCTTTTGTTACTAAAAAGTTTACGATTTTTAATCTTATACCCAAGAAAAATTGTAAAATAGACTTTACAAAATGTATTATTTTTAAGATTTAGGAACAAAAAACATGCACCAATTTCGCATCGGTTTTATCGGTAGATCATCTGTAATCTGGGGGAAGGAAAAATTGAACATTTTAGGCAAAAAATAGGGGTTTTGCATAGAACAAAACCCCGACATAATACCGATGAAACACCGATATACCGTAAAATTGAACATTTTTGCTTTATTGCAGCACTTGCCCTTGCGAATTGTAAATTTTATCGCCATGCAAAATGAGCAACTGCCCGTCGCGAAGAATTTTGGAAGCCTCACCCCGGCCCTTCCCTGAAGAGAAGGGGGTATTGTCAATGGCCGTTGACGGATCTGTTTCTTGCACTAAGCGAACTGCATTCCCAAATAACTGCGTATTTTCTTTCAATACGGTTCCTCTGGAACCGTCTGTAATGAAAAAGCAATAATTCTGGTCATTTTCTTCTGTGGACGACCAATACCATGCTTTATCAGCGGCAGCGGTAACCATGCTTGCTTGACGAGTACCCGTAACCGGCAAAAACACGACACCTTTGCTCTCTAACCCACTCCATTCAGTCGCATTAAATTCGTTGTCGTTATAACCGGTATGATCGGTATTGAGATAATCTGTATAATTTTTAAAATTATCCGGCAAGAGAATAATACCTTTCATCTCATTAACAACGGCAAATCCCCATTTGTTATCGCCATCCGTTCTTGTTTCCAATAAGTATTCCCACTCGGTTTTCGAGAGCACGCGCCCTTGATCCGATTGCGTAAAATCCGCATATTCGAGCAAATCGAACCATTCGTCCGGCTGGCTGAGAAATCCTGTGTTAGCACTTCCTATGGCGGTATATTGATTCTCGGCAAAACGGTATTGCTGCGTAGATGGCTGATACTGAAGATTGCCGGAAGAAAAACGCACATATGTCGTCTCGCTGACTTGAAAAATGCCGCAAGTCCAGGCAAGAATAGCGAAGATAATTTTCATACACGTTATGATTTACGGGGCAAAATTACTACTTTTTTTTGACATGTGCAAGAAAAAATTTGCATATGTGCAATTTTTGTTGTACCTTTGTGCCGGATTTCGGAGAGCTACTGTTTTTCCTCTCCTCAAAAAACTGAAAACAATGCGAACAAATGAAGAATTGCAGGGTGTTACCCTGCTTGGTAATCAGCATGTGCAATATTCGGACCAATATAATCCGAGCGTGCTGGAAACATTCCCCAACAAACATCCGGAGAATGAGTATCTGGTGACATTCGATTGTCCCGAGTTTACTACTTTATGTCCCAAAACCGGCCAACCGGATTTCGGACATCTTTACATCAGTTATATCCCGCGCGAACGTATGGTAGAGAGCAAATCGCTCAAACTCTACCTCTTCTCTTTCCGCAACCACGGAGATTTTCATGAAGACTGCGTGAACATCATCATGAAAGACTTGGTGGCATTGATGGACCCCAAATATTTGGAGGTGAAAGGCTATTTTATGCCTCGCGGCGGAATAAGCATTTATCCTTTTGCCAACTGGGCAGATGAATCTCATCAAGCGTTGAGAGCACAGCGGCTTGCAGAGCAGTTAAAAGTCAACGAAAGATGAAGGATTCATTGATTGTTTATTCCGGGGGAATGGATTCCACAACGCTACTCTATGAGTATCGCGAGCGAATAGCCATGGCCGTGTCGTTTCATTACGGAAGTAATCATAACGACCGTGAGATAGCATTTGCCAAGTTGCATTGCGAGCGACTCGGCATTCCTCATAAAATCGTTCATTTGCCATTCTTCAAAGAGTTATTCCATTCATCTCTTCTCGAAGGCGCAGCAGCTATTCCCGAAGGCAATTACAACGAAGAAAACATGCGTTCTACTGTAGTGCCCTTCCGCAATGGAATCATGCTTTCTATCGCAGCCGGGCTTGCGGAAAACAACAAGCTGCAGTATATCATGCTGGCAAATCATTCGGGCGACCATGCAATCTATCCCGACTGCCGGCCGGATTTCGTAGATGCGATGGATAAAGCCGTGGAAGCCGGAACATGGAATGGCGTCCGATTACTGACTCCATACACCAACATCAGCAAGACGGAAATTGTGCGGCATGGATTGCGTCTCGGTATCAACTATGATGAGACATGGAGTTGTTACAAAGGCGGAGACAAACCTTGCGAAGTATGCGGAACATGCAGAGAAAGAGAAGAAGCGCTTCGCGAAGCACATGCTTCACTAACTCACTAACTCGTTAATCATTAACTCGTTAAATTATCATGTATTACGTAGAGAAACGTATAGAGATTTCGGCGGCACATAATTTAGAGTTGTCGTACGAAAGCAAATGTGAAAGCTTGCATGGGCATAACTGGATTATTGTCGTTTATTGCAAGTCAGCCGAATTGAACCGCGACGGAATGGTGACGGATTTCACACATATCAAACGTGTGGTGAAAGATACTTTCGACCATAAATATATCAACGAAGTATTGGATGTAAACCCGTCTGCGGAAAATATTGCCCGTTGGATCTGCGATCATGTAGAAAACTGCTACAAAGTAAGCGTGCAAGAGAGCGAAGACAATATCGCCATATACGAAAGGGATTAGCGATTTTCGAATCAGGGAATTAGTGTATCGGGTTAACGAAATATTCTATACCTTGCAAGGCGAAGGAGCACACAGCGGCATTCCCGCTGTGTTTATCCGCTTTAGCGGATGTAATCTCCATTGCCCATGGTGCGATACCGAATTTGCAGACTTTACTGAGATGGATATGGAACAAATCGTATCCAATGCATTAAATCTCTATGACATACCCAACGAGCGACGTAAAATGGTCGTGCTAACAGGCGGAGAACCGAGTTTGCAAGTGGATAAAACACTTATCGATGCGCTACATAATGCAGGTTTTTACATCTGTATCGAAACGAATGGCACACGTCCATTGCCCGAAGGAATCGACTGGATAACTTGTTCTCCAAAACATAATACCCGCTTGGCTCTCAAACGGGCAAATGAAGTAAAAGTAGTCTTTACGGGAGACTATAATCCTGATATTTGGCGCGAACAATTAGAAGCCGAACATTGGATGTTGCAGCCATTACGTTTTTCCGGAGAATGGCTACTTAATAATTGCGATGCCTGGGAAGACGACCGAAATGACAATTTAGACGATACCGTTCGTTATATACTTAGTCATCCATTCTGGCGGCTAAGCGTTCAGTTACATAAGATTGCAGGTCTTCGATAGTAACGAACTGATTTGTTATTTCACGTATATTTACCACCCGCTGGCGAACCGATGCAACTCCGTGTTTCGTCAGTTTTTTTTGCGATGGAGTGATAGCTCTCATCATCGTTTCTATATCCACATCATAAAGCAACGTGCCATGAACGATGGTGCCCGTAGAAGCTTTGAAAGACGCACAGCCGGAAACTTTACGCCCATCTATCAGAATATCATTATGCGCCGTTGTAACCGCAGGTAAACCGGCACTTTGGAGCACATCTTGTATCATCCGCAAGAAATCGCCAAAGACCTGTTCGCTATGTGTGCTCGGGCTGATAAGTGAAAGCATGAGATTGCCTCTATCGGCATAAACGCAGCCTCCCCCACTCTTACGTTGCACCACAGCTATGCCATGTTCCCGACAGAAAGTTTCATTTACTTCTGCCTCAGCGCTCTGATGATGACCATAAATGACTGTCGGTGGAGCAATCCATGTGAAGAAAGTCGGTTCAGCGACTTCTTTTACCATTTCTTGCTCAAGCGCCAGATATTCCACAAGCTGCAAGCCCGCTTTAGGATGAAAGATTTTCATTACATAACCGGTTCAGGCAACTCCACTCCACGGCAGAAACGGCGTTTGATATCACGGTCGTCTCCTAAGTATATATAACGCTCCAAACGTTGCTCCAACGTATAATTATCGTAATTGAGATAACTATCATCCACAAGGAGCGCATCGAATTCATAACCCGGTTCGAACGAACCTACTTTACCGAAGAACGAACCTCCACCTTTGGTTGCCAGATAGAATACTTCGCTTAAACTGAGGAATGGCATCTCACCGTGCGTTTGCGCATAATTGAGTTTGCTAACTTGAATAGCATATTGCATTACACGGAGCATGGACATGTGATGTCCTGCAGAGACATCGGTACCGAGTGCCACATTAATGCCTGCATTTAGGAACTTACGAATCGGAGCCATTCCTGATGAAAGATTGCTATTAGACATCGGACAGTGTACTACGTACACTCCGTTCTTGCGCATGAGTTCCATTTCTTCACCGTCAGTATAGCAGCAATGTGCCATAAGTGTCGGTGTCTGGCCGAAGAGACCATATTTATTGTAGGCATCGCCGTAACAGGTAGAATCCGGTTCAAGTTCTTTCACCCAGTCAATCTCAGAGCGGTTTTCCGACAAGTGTGATTGTACGGATAAGCCGGTTTTCGCAGCATATTCGCCCATTGCGTGTAACATCTTATCCGAGCAGGAGGGCACGAAACGCGGTGTAATAATAGGTTTCACCAAACCGTTATGGCTATGCTCATCCAAATGCGCTTTGAGCATTTGCATACCTTCTATCACTTCTTCCGTCGTATTCTGCAAAGTATCCGGACTATTGCGATTCATACCTACAAGACCTACGTACGAACCCATACCTGCTTGGATGAACAAGTCTGCCAAGATACGCGTTGATTCCGGATGAATCGTAGCAAAGACTGCACTACGCATCGTGCCTTGCATCCATAGTTCGTGCACAAACCGTCTGTATAGACGGCGTGCATAGTCCGGGTCAGCATATTTTGTCTCTTCGGGGAAAGTATAGGTATTGAGCCATGGCAGCAATTCCAGATCAAGCGCCAAGCCCATATTACGATACTGGGGCGCATGAACATGCAAGTCATTAAAAGCAGGGATAAGCAGTTTATCGCCAAAATCCATCACTTGGCGACGCCAGTCCATATTTTCCGGCAACTCTTTGTAAATGCCTTTAATCAAGCCGTTTGAACGCACAACGATATAGCCATGCGGAATGATTTCTAACTTTCCCGGCGTGGGTGTGTAAATAATGTTAGCTCTGTAGATTTTCATTTTCTATTGATTCTTTCGGTTTTTGCTTGAAGAATAAAAGACACACGAGATAATTAATACATCCTCCGATGAAGATGACTACAAAACTGATATAATCGTCACGCCAAGTAGGCATTAGACTCAACATCAGCGGTAGCAAACCTAACTGTATCGCCAAATTGATTGCACGAGCCAAGAGGAATCCTCCTGCATTCTTAATGTCCGGCCGTGTGCCAAAAGTATACCAGTTAGAAAAGAGATAATTTGGAATCATCTCCAAAATATAGCCTATTCCAAATGCCACATAGTATAGCGGCAGACCCTTCTCCGGCTGATCGAGAAAATACAGCGCCGCCATAAAGAACCACGTCTGCACGAACATACCCGTTGTACCGATGACGGTAAATCGTACGGCAGAACGGATTTTCGGTGGTAAATATGAGGTAGGCAGGCGCATATTAATCTGATTTTCTCACTTAAGTGCGGCAAGCAATTCTTCCATAGCGGAATTAAGTCCATTGACATCACGTCCACCGGCCGTAGCGAACCAAGGTTGTCCACCTCCGCCGCCTTGAATATGTTTGGCTGCAGACTTAATCATCGCGCCTGCATTTAGTCCGGTTTCTACCAGCGGTTGGCTAAGGAATACTGCTATCGTCGGTTTGTTCTCAAACTCTGTAGCTGCCACAACGGCAAACTTCATGTCTGTAAACTTACCGCGTAGAAGCGGCATGACACCACGAATCATTTCCGGATTCTGCTCGCCTTGCAAACGTACCAGTTTGATATCTCCGAAATCTTCTGCCCGATCAACAATCTGGTCGCGGAATTGTTCTATTTTCTCAGCCGTAAACTGCTCAATCTGTTTCTTGAGCGCCGCATTCTCTTCGATGGAACGATGAATGGCGTTAACAAGATCCGGCGCATTATTAAAGAGCGATTTAAGTCCGTTCAAGGTATCTTGTGCCATGTAATAGATCTCATCCGCTTTTTCTGCCGTAACGGCCTCTATACGTCTAACTCCTGCAGCCACGCTGGTTTCCATTACAATACGCACAGAACCTATTTTGCCCGTTGCAGGCACATGGCAACCACCGCAGAGTTCAACGGAAGGACCATATTTTATAACGCGCACGTCATCTCCGTATTTCTCGCCAAAAAGTGCCATAGCTCCCATTGCTTTAGCCTCAGCAATAGGCGTGTGACGACTTTCCTCTAACGGCAGATTTTGACGGATGATGGCATTTGCCAATTGCTCAACTTTGCGCAATTCTTCAGGTGTCACTTTCTGGAAATGCGAGAAGTCAAAACGCAGGCTTTCGGGCGTTACAAACGAACCTTTCTGTTCCACATGTTTGCCAAGCACTTCTCGGAGCGCATAATGGATAATATGCGTTGCAGAGTGGTTGCAAGCGATTGCCTGACGACGCTCGGCATTAACAGAAGCCGTTAGTTTTCCTTCTATATTTTCCGGCAATTCAGTCAAAATATGGACAGGCAGATTGTTTTCGCGTTTAGTATCGATAACACGCACATTACCAAGCAATCCGGTATCTCCTACTTCACCACCCATTTCTGCGTAGAAAGGCGTTTTTGAAAGAACTACCTGGAAGAAATCCTTGCCTTTTTGACTAACTTTGCGGTAACGAAGGATTTGCGTTTGGCATGTCAGTTCGTCGTATCCGACAAATTCGGTTTCTCCTTCTGCCAAAACCGTCCAATCGCCCAAATCCTGCTTGTTCGCAGAACGACCCATTTCTTTCTGATGTTCAAGGGCTTTATTATATTCCTCTTCGTTGGTAGTAAAGCCGTTTTCACGCAAGATGAGTTCGGTCAAATCCAACGGGAAACCATACGTATCTTTAAGCGTAAAGACATCCACTCCGGAGATTTCGGTCTTGTTAGCTTTGCGTGCATCATCCATCAGTTTATCGAGCAGACCTATACCTTTATCAAGCGTACGGAGGAATGCTTCTTCTTCGGATTTGATAACCGGAATAATTTGCGCCTGCTGTTTAACCAATTCGGGATATGCTTCGCCCAGATCTTCAATCAGTTGCGGAACCAATTGGAAGAGGAAAGCCGAACGCATATTAAGGAAGGTATATCCATAACGCACGGCACGACGCAAAATACGACGGATGACATATCCTGCTTTCTCATTTGAAGGAAGCTGGCCATCGGTAATGGCAAATGCGATTGTACGAATATGGTCTGCGATAACACGCATCGCCACATCAATCTTTTCATCTTTGCCGTATTCGCAGTTACAAATCTCGCCAATTTTCTTCAACATCGGTTGGAAAACATCGGTGTCGTAATTGGATGTCTTGCCTTGGATTGTACGGACGAGACGCTCAAATCCCATGCCGGTATCAATCACTTTTTTTGCAAGCGGTTCAAGCGAACCGTCGGCTTTACGATTATACTGCATGAAAACGATGTTCCAAATCTCAATTACTTGCGGATGATCTTTGTTGACCAATTCACGTCCAGGCACTTTTGCCCGCTCTTCGGCAGGACGGCTATCCACGTGAATCTCCGAACAAGGTCCGCAAGGTCCTGTATCACCCATTTCCCAGAAGTTATCATGCTTGTTACCGTTGAGGATATGATCTGCCGGCAGATGTTTTGCCCAAATCGAAGCGGCTTCATCATCGCGCGAAAGTCCTTCTTCCGGCGAACCTTCAAAAACTGTCGCGTAGAGATTTGCCGGATCGATATGCAGCACATCCACGATATATTCCCATGCAAAATCGATGGCTTCTTTCTTGAAATAATCGCCAAATGACCAGTTGCCGAGCATTTCAAACATCGTATGGTGATAGGTATCGTGCCCTACTTCTTCCAAGTCATTATGCTTGCCGCTCACGCGTAGACATTTCTGGCTATCTGCTACGCGCGGATATTTAATAGGGTCATTGCCAAGGATGATTCCTTTCCACGGATTCATACCTGCGTTGGTAAACATTAGAGTCGGGTCATCTTTGATGACCATAGGTGCGGAAGGAACAATCTGGTGTCCTTTCGACGCCATAAAATCTAAGAAGGATTGTCTAATCTCTTTACTTGTCTTCATATTTAGTTGTCTTGAAATCAATAAATTCGCGGCGAGGTTTTCCTTCGCCTTCATTTCTTTCGATAAACGGCAACGGATTGGCCGTCAGTTCATCATATTCAGCACGTTGCCTCAACACATCAATTGCCATGAAAAGGGCATGGCGCATAGACGATTCGTCCGCTTGGTTCTTGCCTGCTATATCGTAACCTGTGCCATGATCCGGCGAAGTACGAATGATATTCAGTCCGGCAGTAAAGTTCACGCCACTCATATCCAATGTCTTAAACGGAATAAGCCCTTGGTCGTGATACATCGCTAATACCGCATCAAACTGCAGGTAATGCTCCGAGCCGAAGAATCCATCTGCTGCATACGGTCCAAAAGCCCAAATGCCTTGCTCTTTGGCTTTGTTGATGGCAGGAATGATGATTTCCTGCTCTTCTTTGCCCAACAGCCCTGCATCTCCTGCATGCGGATTAAGCGCTAACACAGCAATACGCGGCTTTTCCAGTCCAAAATCCCGCTTGAGCGACTGATTAAGGATGGTCATTTTTGCGAGGATGCGATCCTCTGTTATTTGCGCGGGTATATCCGCGAGCGCGACATGATTGCATACAAGCGCAACGCGCAGATTGCCACTACAAAGCATCATCAGTTCGTTTCCTTCAAACTGCTTCTCCAGATATTCGGTATGTCCGCCTTGCAAGGCTTCTTTGTTCAACGGAGCCGTTACGATAGCATGCACTTTTCCTGCTTTGAGGTCTTTGCAAGCGCGTTCGAGCGAAGCTCGTGCGGCTTTATTCGCCTCATCGCTCGGTTTGCCAAACTGAACAGGAACATTATCCGGATAACATGTGATGAGATTGAGTCGGCCATCTTTCGCCTGTTCAGGGCTGTCAATCATATTCCACGTCACGTTTCGATGGTCTTCATCGAGCGTTTGGAAATGTTGCTTCGCCACTACGGCATTTCCGTAAATAACCGGACGCATGATCTCAAAGATATATCCCCAGAGCAAGGATTTGATGATGACTTCATATCCTATACCGTTGGTATCGCCGGTTGTTATTGCAATTATAGGTTTCACTTTTTTAATGAATAATTAATATTTTTCGTTATGGATTTTCTCGTATTTCAGTTTTTCCAAGTCGTAGTTTTTGCGCTCTTCATCTTTGTATCCAAGACTTATGACGCAAAGGATGGTGAGATTTTCGGGAATATCACAAAGTCCCTTAATCAGCTCTTCCGAAGCTTCGCGGCAGTATACGTGACACCAGCACGCGCCAAGTCCTTGCTCTTCGGCTGCCAGCAAGAGATGTTCAGCCGCAATCGCGCCATCGGCCATCCAAGCATCTGTCAGACTGGTATCCAGCGCTATAACGATAGCCGCCATAGCCGTTTCGAACATCTGCGAACCATAGGTTCGGCATCCTGCCATAGCACGCAATTTGGCTTCGTCTCTAACCACGATAAACTCCCATGGATTTGTGCGTTTGGACGATGGCGCCATGAGCGCACAGCGAAGCATGTAATCTATCTTTTCTTGTTCTACGGGCCGGTTGGTATACTTACGAATCGACCTCCGATGTTGGCATAATTGTTCAAAAGAGTCCATAATCCTCCAATTTAGCGTGCAAAGGTACAGCTTTTTTTTGATATATGCAAGAAAATTTAAATAAATTTTCAGTTTAAAGTTTAAAGTTTAAAGTTTAAAGAGCGAAAAGCACGTTGGAAAAATTGAACATTTTGGGTCAAAATTTCATGGATTTTAGTGCCTTTTGCATAGGTAATGACACCGACATAATACCGATCAGACACCGAGGAGCGGAAATATTGAACATTTTTGATTTAGGGGCGCCATAAATAGCCCATGTCAAAATCATTTTTTTATGAAAAAAATCATAAAAATTTGCGTATGTGAAAAAATTGTAGTATCTTTGCGCCAAATTGTGTATTATGTGCAAAAAATTTGAATAAAATACTCTTTTAACTAACAAAATTTAACAAACACATGAAAAAATTAACATTATTACTTGGTGCTCTGCTAATCGCATTCTCGAGCGTATTTGCAGTAGATGTCACAGACCAAGCGTCATTGGAAGCAGCCGTTGCTGGTATTAATGATGACGAGACCATCAGTCTGCAATCTGACATCGCGTTAACCTCCACCGTTATCTTGGCGGTTGACAAGAAATACACCATTGATTTGAACGGAAAGACCATTTCCAATGACACTTTGACGACTCATGCCAAAAACATGATTGTCGTAAATGCCGGAAATGTAACATTGACCAATGGTAAGATTTTTTCTCCTAACAGCCGTGGTGTAACCGCCAATGCCGGCAAACTAGCTTTAACAGCTATTGAAATCGAGACCGGCCAACGCGCATTGTGCGTTTATGACGCTTCGCAAGTAGTATTGGCAGTAGATGCGACAGCTAAAACTACCGGAAATGATAACACAGTTGTGGTTTGGGGCGACACCGACAAACAACCTATTTTCGATTGTAACGGTAAAATAGAAGGTATCAATGGATGCGGTATCTACACTGCCATTTCAGACCCGAGCGCTCCTATTATTAATATTAATGCTACAGCAGAAATAGCAGATTCCGTTGCTATTTGGTTGTCAACCGGAACATGCACGATTGCCCAAGGCGCCAAGATAACCGCGACGAAGGATGCAGCCATCATTTTAGGCTGGGATTCAGATAAGTTGATTGCAGGCGATCCTGTCCTTAATTGCGCAGGTATAGTAACAGCCGGAGAGGACTTCGCTATTACCGGTAACGGCACCGATATCGGTCATCCGATAGTAAATATCCTTGAAGGTGCTGTTATTACTTCACAAGACATCGCTATTTATCAGCCAGAAGCTGCTACCCTGAATATCTCAGGCGGTATTATCACAGGAACAACGGCTGTTTATGCAAAGTGTGGTTCCGTAACAATCACAGGCGGTAAACTGGTTGCAACCGGTGCAAAGAAAGATTATGATTTCTATGGCAACGGAGCTAACGCTACAGGAGATGCTTTGGTTATTGACAACTGCAATTATCCGCAAGGCGTTGCAACTGTTGCTATTACAGGCGGTGAATTTGAGTCTGCAAATGCCGCAGCAGTTGGCAGTTACGTAGGAAATGGCGTAGCTGAAGAGCAAGTTGTTACCGATTTCATCGCAGGCGGTACATTCAACGGCGCAGAAGGATTAGCTCCTGAACTGGTAAAAGAGGACGCAGAGATTGTTCTCGAGGACGCTAAGATCAATGTTGACCCGGAAAGCTGGAATGCTATTCTGACACTTGCAAACGGCGAGGCAAAGGCAGACAAGGCTTTTGATATAACAGGCGAACATCTTGTTGGTGAGATTACAAGCGAAATCACAGGTGACAATGCTGCAAACTTCGAATGGAACGCAACAAGACAAATTGTTAAGTTCTCTGCAACTGCAGCCGGAACATACAAGGCACAGCTCGTTCTATCGTCGAAAGGTGCAGAGGCCAAAACCATTGAGTTGGAAGTTGTTGTAAACGCTCCTACCACTCCGGAGCTAATTGTTAAACCGGAAGAATGGAAGACAAACTTAGTTCTCAAAGGCGGCAAAGCCGAGGCAGAAAGACAAATCTCCATCACCGGCAAACATATTGATGAAGACATAATTGTTGCACTCCAAAAAGGCACAGAGTTCCAATGGGTAGAAGCAGATGGCAAAGTGACCTTCTTGGCAACAGAAACCGGCACATATGAAGACACGTTGGTTGTTTCTTCCGGCGAAGTATCGGTAAAAGTAGCATTGGAAGCTGTAGTAACCCGTCCGGTTCTGACCGTAGGTGCAACCGCATTGGCATTTGGCACCGTAAGTCTTGACGATGCTATCAATGGCCGTCAGCAACAAGAGACGACCGTTAGCGTTGAGCCGGAAGAGGAGATTCGCGTTGAGGTTAGCAATCCTGCATTCCTGGCAGAAATTAAAGACGGCAAGGTTATCATCACCTTCAAGACCAATTCTGCCGGCAACTACGAGGCAACAGCAACCATTAAGGCAGATGACGCAGAAGATAAAGTGATAGCTTTGACCGCAAGCGTTGAGATGCCGGCTCCGGAATTGAAAGTTAATCCTCTCAGATGGGAAGAGTCGATTGCGTACGCAAACGGCATAGCCAAGGCTGTACGCCCGATTTCTATCGTCGCAATAGGCGTTCACAGCATTCCGGACGTAACCTTGCAGAACGGAACCAACTTCAGTTGGGATGCAGACAAATCGCAAGTAGTCTTCGAGGCTTATGCATACGGCAAATATATTGATACGCTCGTTGTATCCGCAACAGGCGCAGAGACAGTACGCGTGCCGATGATAATCATTGTCAACCAAGGCGGCGACGGCACACCGGTTATCTCTGCAGGCGCAGAAGAGTTGGCTTGGGGAGAAATTGATTTGAATGAAGCGAAGGAAGGCGTTGCTAAAGAGACCACAGCAAGCGTAAATCTTGGCATCTTGGAAGTAGCCGTTGAGGGCACGAACAAAGAAGCCTTTACCGCTGAATTGGCCAATGGCAAGTTGACCGTTACCTTCAAAGCAACTGAGCTCGGTTCATATGCTGCTACAGCCGTATTAAGTGCGATAGGCGCAGAGAACAAGACCATCGCTTTGAGCGCAACCGTTGTAGAACCGGCAGAAGTCGGCGGTTGGGTAACAGACCCGACAACACTCAAAGCAGGTGATAAGATCATCATTACCAACAAAACAGGTTTGATTGCCATGAGCAAAACGCAGGTAACAGAAGCTTCTGCTATCTATCGTAGCATTACAGATTTCAACGAGAGCGATATCTCCGACGAGGTTGAAGTAGTTGAACTCGTTGCTTCCGGTGAGAACTTCAAACTGAAAGTAACCGGTGGCTTCTTATACTATGATGATGCATGGTTGACTGCAGGCAAGAAAGGTAATCCTGCTAACTGGTTAGGCACCAACGCGACAGGTTCTGACTTTGCATTTGAAGCAAATGGCGAGTTCATTACAATAAAGGAAGTAAAGAATTTAGGTTACATTCTCTACAACCATAATAGCGGTGCCAATTCTCGCTTTACCCGTTTCAAAGCAACAAATTCTGTTTCAGAGGGCGAAACCAAGATTTACAAAATAGTTGGTCCAAAAGTCATTCCAACAACGACTATTTCTATCGCACCGACAACAGCTGAGATTGAAGTAGGCAAGACGGTTACTCTGACCGTAACCCGTGATGGTAATGACCAACTGACATGGACAACCAGCGATGCTACTGTGGCCACCGTTAAAGACGGCGTTGTTACCGGTCTTAAGGAAGGTACAGCAACTATTACAGCTACGGCTAACGGCAAGAGCGCTTCATGCGTCGTTACCGTCAAGGCCGGTCAGCAAGGTGACATCCCGAACGGAACTGTTGCAGAGTTCATCGCTAACGGTGGTGGCAAGTGCTACCTGACCGGTGTAGTAAGCAACATCAAGACCAATAGCGATGGCTCTTACAATGTTTACGGTAACTTCAACCTCACCGATGCAACCGGTACCATCTATGTATACGGTTTGTTGACCGCAGATGGTCAGGCTAAGCAATTCCAGACCATGGGAGTAGACGAAGGTGACACGCTGAAGGTTATCGCAGAAGAATACAAGCTTTACAACGAGACTCCGGAAATTGTGAACGCTATCTTCGTAGAAGTAAAGAAAGCTGGTTCCGTTGTTCCTGATATCGATCTTTCGGACATCGACTTTGCACAAGCCATCTACTCCGAGCCGACTGAAGGTGCACAATGGGAGATCCAAGCATATCCGTACACAGGTGCTGAAGAAAAGAGTTATCCGTTCCTGGACTTCGTTATTAAAGCGAACAGCAAGACAAAACTCGCCGGCACTTACGCTATCCAGAGCGCAAGTATCAGCACAAGCGCTACAGAAACAAGACAATATACCGGCGGTAACGTTGTTATCACCTGTCTGGAGAAAGAGACCGACGAATCGTTCGCAATCTATAACTTCGTTCTCACGCTCAAAGACGAAGCCGGCAAGAACGTAACGTATCAGATTGAGGTTGAGGTAATGGGTTACGATGCTAAAGCACAAACACGTATCACATTCGAAGACCTCAACGGAGGTGATGACACCCCGACGAAGACTATTGCTGAGTTCATCGCTAACAAAGGTGGCAAGTGCTACTTGACCGGTGTGGTAAGTAACATCAAGACTAATAACGATGGCACTTACAATGTCTATGGTAACTTTGACCTGACCGATGCAAGCGGTACTATCTACGTATACGGCATCTTGACTCCTGATGGTCAGAAACAACAATTCCAGACCATGGGTGTAGACGAAGGCGATACGCTGAAGATCATTGCTGAGAAATATCAACTCTACAAAGAAACGCATGAGATTGTTGACGCTATCTTCGTAGAAGTGAAGAAAGGCAAAGGTACTCCTTCCGGCGATGTGCTGGATGTTGACTATGCTGAAGCTGCATACTTGGAAGATATTGAAGGCCCGTACTGGGAACTCTTCGCTGCAAAGAGCGTGCCCGGCACAGACAACCTCAACTATCCGGCAATCGTTCTGGAGATTGACAACACCAACCGCACGCATTTCGCAGGTACGTTTGATATCTTCGGTGGCGCGTTGTACACCAGCGAGAAAGACTCGATTGTCTTTGCTTCCGGTACGGCTTACATCAGTTGTCTTGAGGTGGCTACCGAAACAACTGCGCCTTACTATAAGGTCGTAGCGAAAGTAGTTGACGCGGCAGGCAAGCAACATACGTATGAATTCGAGGTTGAGATATATGCATATGACGGCATGAACTCTACCGACGAAAATATTATCTGGATTGACCTTGAGGACGAAGTTAGCCAGGGCATTGAGAATACAATCATCGACCTTGACATCAACACGCCGATTTACAACATACAAGGTATGCAAGTAGATCGTAGTGCACGCGGCGTTCTCATCCAAAACGGACGTAAGTTCATTATAGTTCAATAACGTAAACTTTTAAAATGGATTCAAAGTATAATCCAACTGACATTGAAGCGAGATGGTATAAGTATTGGTTAGACAACCGACTTTTCCACTCAGAACCAGATAACAACCGTGAACCTTTCACGGTTGTTATTCCACCTCCTAACGTAACTGGTGTGCTGCACATGGGCCACGTACTGAACGAGACCATACAAGATATCCTCGTTCGCCGTGCGCGCTTGGAAGGCAAAAATGCGTGCTGGGTTCCCGGCACCGACCATGCTTCGATTGCTACGGAGGCGAAAGTGATTAAACGACTCAAAGAGCAAGGTATCAATAAATCCGACCTTACCCGAGAGCAGTTCCTTAAACATGCATGGGACTGGACAGACGAGCACGGAGGTATCATCCTCAAACAGTTGCGCAAACTCGGCTGCTCATGTGACTGGGATCGTACATCTTTCACGATGGACGAGACGCGTTCGCGTGCGGTTATTAAGGTCTTCTGCGACCTCTATCGCAAAGGGCTTATCTACCGCGGATTGCGTATGGTCAACTGGGATCCGGAGCGACAGACTGCGCTTTCTGATGAAGAGGTGATTTATCACGATGAGCATAACAAGTTCTATTATCTTCGCTACGAAGTAGCGGAAGAGCCTGGCAAATATGCCATCGTAGCCACCACCCGACCGGAAACTATCTTCGGCGATATTGCTGTCTGCATCAACCCGAAAGAGGAAAAGAACCAGTGGCTCAAAGGCAAACATGTCATCGTTCCTGGTGTAGGACGTGTTATTCCTATCATCGAGGATCGCTATGTGGAGATCGGCTTTGGTACGGGTTGCCTCAAAGTGACGCCGGCACACGATGTGAACGACTACGCGCTTGGTCAGAAGTATAATCTGAAGACCATCGATATCTTCACGCCAGACGCACATCTCAACATGGATACGATGGAACCGGAACTCATGCCTAATGTACGCAAGTACCACGGCATGGATCGTTTCGATTGCCGCAAGCAGATTGTTGAGGATCTCAAGGCGCTGAATCTCGTAGAGAAAATAGAGGACTATGACAATAAAGTCGGTTATTCCGAGCGTACCAACGTGCCTATTGAGCCGCGTTTGAGTCTCCAGTGGTTCGTCAAAATGCAGCATTTTGCAGACATCGCTTTGCCGCCTGTGATGAACGATGACATCGTTTTCTATCCCGCGAAGTACAAAAACACTTACCGCAACTGGCTGGAGAACATCAAAGACTGGTGCATCTCGCGGCAATTATGGTGGGGACATCGTATTCCGGCTTATTACGACGCAGATTTGCTTGCGCAGACAGGACTGGAAAACTACCCGGACGATAAGATTATCGTTTCGGAAACAAAGCCTGAAGGCAATTACGTGCAAGATGAAGGAGCACTTGATACTTGGTTCAGTTCATGGCTGTGGCCGATTTCGCTCTTCGATGGTATCGAACATCCGAATAATCCTGAAATAAACTATTACTACCCGACTGCCGACTTGGTAACAGGTCCGGATATCATTTTCTTCTGGGTGGCACGTATGATCATGGCAGGCTATGAATATCAAGGCAAGATGCCGTTCAAGCATGTCTATTTCACAGGTATTGTGCGCGATAAACTCGGACGTAAGATGTCTAAATCGCTTGGTAATAGTCCTGACCCGCTGGATCTGATTGAGCGTTTCGGAGCAGATGGCGTGCGCATGGGAATGATGCTTTGCGCGCCTGCAGGAAATGATATCCTCTTCGATGAAAGCCTTTGCGAACAAGGACGTAATTTCTGCAACAAGATCTGGAACTGCTTCCGTCTCGTCAAGGGATTTGAAGTAGCAGATATAGAGCAACCGGAGACTTCCAAATATGCCATTGAATGGTTCAATGCCCAAATGGCACAAACCGAGGCAGAGATTGCAGACCTCTTCAGCAAATACCGTCTGTCAGAGGCGCTGATGGCAATCTACAAACTCTATTGCGATGAGTTCAGCGGATGGTATCTGGAAATGATCAAACCTGCATACCAGCAGCCGATTGACCGTGCCACATACGATGCTACGCTTGCTTTCTTTGATAATTTGCTCAAACAGCTCCACCCGTTCATGCCATTCATCACAGAGGAATTATGGCAAAATCTATACGAACGCAAGGATGGTGAAAGCATCATGATAGCTGATAAACACGTAAACGACACGTTAACGACACGTAAACGAGACGTAAACGACACGGTATTGGATGCTATCAATGTGCTTAAAGAAGTGGTGTCCGGTGTACGTAATATCCGTGCTTCGAAGAACATCCCGCAAAAGGAAGTTCTCACGCTCATCAGTCCGATCGAGTTGAACCCGCTTGTTGCCAAACTTGCGAATGTTGAGGTGACGAAAGGAGAGAAACCGGCGAATGCTTCCACATTCATTGTCGGCACGACAGAGTTTGCCATTCCGATGGATAAATTCATCAACGTAGATGAAGAATTGAAGAAACTGGAAGCGGACTTGGCTCACCAGCAAGGTTTCTTGCGTGGCGTGATGGCTAAACTTAGCAACGAACGCTTCGTGGCAAACGCCAAACCCGAAATCGTTGAGTTAGAGCGCAAAAAGAAAGCGGATGCCGAATCCCGCATCGCTTCACTGGAAGAAGCTATCAAAGCCTTGAAAAGCTAACCCGAATGGCTAATCTGCTCCGGTTCTAAACTGGTGCAACGGAATGTGATGCTCGTGTTTCCAACGCTTATGTTGAAGCACGAGCTCATTTTTTGTCTGCGGAGTACAGAAAGTATCCACAAAACGCTCCCAGATATAATTGACAGCCATGGATGACGGATGAACCAGATCATCGGCATAGAAACGATAATCGCGGAGTTCGTCCAGCATTATTTCATATGACGGAAAGTAGTCACCTAATTGATCCACGGCAAGAAGTAGCGTAGCTTTAGAAATCTGATTTTCGTGCAGACCGTCTTTGATATGTCGAATCGGCGAGACGGTAAACAGCCATTTTTTATTGCTATATTTCTCCAGAATCGGTTTCCATGCTGCAACAATTTCCTCTACCGTCAAACGCCGCCTCATAAAGACATTCTCCGGCAATTTATGGCAATTGCCTACAATATAAGGTCTTTCGACTTTTTTCTTTCGACTTTCGACTAATTCATACACCCAAGCCGTGCCAAAAGTTACAATAACTACCGTCGCTTCCTGTAACGCCTTTTGCATCGTCTCGATTGAATCACGAACCGCTTGTTCCGTTTCTTCTTTCGTTGCTCGAGAAAAAGAGCCATGATGCGCCATGGAGTGCCATAAACCTTCGTGCTCAACCAATTCCGGCACTTGAGTCATCTGTAAAGCCTGAGCAATAGAAAGCGGATTATACAGCGTTCCGAATGGATTACAGGTCACATGCAAATAGCGCTGAGCCATTTGTTCGCCTATCTCGTCCGAGAAACACGAACCGATCATGAGAATCTTATCCTCATAGCCGATTTTCCATTCACTCGGTTTAATATCTACAATTGTTTGCAATTTCATTACTCAAAATGCATTACTTTAGCGGGACTGATTTTCGTTATAATCATCGATGGGAGCAATAATATCAGCAGAGACAATCCGATGGTCAAGATATTGATGGCAATTATCCATCCCCAAGCAAAGGAAATAGGCACATAAGACACGTAATAGGTTGCTGCCTCTAATGGGATAAGATGCGTGAAATATTGAATGGCCGCAAGTCCCAGGCCAAGCACATTTCCCCATAAAACGCCTTTGCCGATCAGCATGGCTGCTTGTGCCAGGAAAACGCGTTGCACGAAGCGATTGTTTGCGCCTAACGCTTTCAGCGTTCCTATCAGTTGGATACCGTCCAGAATCAGAATAATCAAGCCCGAAACGATATTAAATCCTGCCACCAGTAGCATCAGCACAATGATGACAATCACATTCATATCCAGCAAATCCAGCCATGCAAAGATAACCGGATTCTGCTCATGCAAAGTCTGAACATAATAGACTTGATAGCCTCTGTCGTCTAACTTATTGACCGTAGCAAAATAAATACGGTCCGCCACTTCATCAATGTATTGCAAATCATCCACCAGAATCTCCACACCCGAATATTCATTGTCTTCCCATCCTTGCAGTCGCTTGGCTGTTTCAAAAGGCGTTATTACAAACAAGTCATCAAACTGCCCGAATCCTGTGTCATAAATACCTGCAATCTTAAACCGACGCGCACGGATATCCGTTTCATCTACGAAATAGCAAGTGATCGCATCATTCACTCTCAACTGCATGGCTTTGGCTATTGATTGCGAAACCAATACCTCGTTTGCTTTCTCCGGGACAACACCTTCCACTAAGGCATTCGCAAAGAAATCCCAGTAATCCGTGCCTTTCAGCACCATCCCATGGAACGATTCACTTGTCTTAAGCATTCCCGGTTTGGTAATAAACGGAACCGCACAAACCACATGTTCATAACTTCCCAACTGCGCCAGCAGACTATCCGAGACATCTATTGGCTGCAAGTCATACGTATTGTTATTGTCGAAGGATACCAGTTGAATATGTGCGCCGAATCCTGCCACTTTATTGGTTATCGTTTGCTTGAAACCGACCACAATGCAGATGGTAAGAAGCATAACCATCACACCTACAATAATACCTGTCAAAGCCACACGGATAGCAGGGCGAGATTGACGCTCTGTGCCTTTTTGCGAAAAATATAACCGCGTTGCTATTTTAAACTCGCTATTTGGCATAATTTTTGTAGTCAGTTTATTGTATGAAACGATACTTATTTCTTCTTTTTGCTGCTCTATTAGGGAGCATGTTATGGGCTCAAGAGCCTGTTGAACGTCCTCAACGCACACCGGAGGAGGAAGCGCGAGCACAAACAATGCGATTGACGCGCGAGTTGGGAATCCGGGATTCCGTTAGGATTGACACTATTTATAAGATGCACCTTAAGTATGCTCGTTTTCGTCAGAAAGGCCTATCGCGTGCGGAAAACATGGAGCGCATGAACGCTATCTATGCCGAACTCAAGCACTTACTGACGCCGGAGGAATTCGAGCAATTCATGAACCACCCCGCTGAGTTGCCTCGCCGTCCTCGGGGAGCCAATGTCTTAGCACCAGAAAGACAAGTACCGCCCAAAGAGCCCCAATCAACAAACCGGCAATGATATCGCTGGGGTAATGCGCCCCGAGATACATTCGACTATAACAATTCAATGCCACCCAGACCATCAGACCTGCGGTGGCATATTTATTACGGCACAACAGACTGAAAAGTGTAGCTATCGTCATCGTATTGGCTGCATGACTGGAGCAGAAGCCATAACGTCCGCCGACATAACCGTTCACTAAATGCAACGGATCGAGTGCCGGTTCACGAGTCGGCCTTAACCTGCAGACCAAAGGTTTGAGGATACCGCTGCAAAAGATATCACTCATTCCTACCGCCACGATAAATCCGGCAATAATCAGCAACGCCAGTTTCCACGAACGGAAACGATAGGCCACGATACCGATCAGCAGCACATACAACGGTAGCCACGTGCGAGGATGGCTAATCCACCACATCACACTATCCAGCCATGCGCAATGATGACCGTTGATCCAAAGCAATATATCTGCGTCTATATTCATTCGTTCATAAGTACTGCGGTGTGGCAGGCGACAACAGCGGCTGTTTCTGTGCGCAAACGGCTATTACCTAAACTGACAGGAATAAAGCCAAGCGATAAAGCCTCGGCTATTTCCTGCTCACTGAAATCGCCTTCCGGGCCGATGAGAACCAACACATCCCTGCCCTGCTCTATTTCATCTTTCAGCACGCGCTTATCCTCTTTGTAGCAATGCGCGATGAATTTTTGCTCTTGACTCTTGTCTCTTGACTCTTGGCTCTTAATAAACGCGTCATAAGGCGTGAGTTCGTGCAACACCGGCAGATAAGGAGTAAGGCTTTGTTTGGCGGCGGAGAGGATGATTTTCTCCAGCCTGTCGGTACGTAACTGCTTACGCTCGGAGAAGCGGCAGAGCAGCGGTGTGATCTCGTCCACTCCTATCTCCACGCATTTCTCGATGGCCCATTCCATGCGTTCGATGTTTTTTGTCGGCGCGATGGCAATGTGCAAATGGAAATGATGGTGCGGTTCCTGCTTCTCACGGCTTATAATCTCGAAATCGCAATGTTTGGGATGCGGGTTGGTGATACGTGCCGTGTAAGTCGTTCCACGACCGTCCGTGATAAGTATCTCATCACCGGCCGAGTAGCGCAACACCCGCACGCAATGCCCGCTCTCTTCTTCGGAGAGCGTCTGCTTCGTTTCTATGTCCGGACAATAAAAGAGGTACACGGTGCAAAATTACTGCTTTTTTTTCAATTATGCAAGAGTTTGCCTATTTTAACACAAAATTTCTTTTCTATAAACATCTAAGAAACCAAAAAACAGAGATTAGAAAATTTATCGTTTAGTTCATATGAGCCTTTAATGAGGTTTATATGAGCTTTATATGAAGTCTATAGTTTCATAGGTGGCGGAGAGTATATTGAGAGGAGACTAGAATTAAGAAGAATAAACAAAAAAGAATGAGAGCCGTAAGACTCCCAACCTTTATATTAAATCGCTAACTCAGTTATCTATTATCAGCATGTATTATTTTTGTAAAAATACAGGCAAAAAAGATACAGGCTTATAGGGAAACCTGTATCTTCTGGAGAGTAGTTAGGAATGATTTTAGTTTATCTCTTGAGCGTCAGTTTACCTCTTGGCCGGTGATGGTGTAAACCTTGTCACCACGGAGGATGAAGAGTTGATTATCCTTGATAATCTTTGTGGTTTGTGATTTGTTATTTGTAATTTGGTCAATGGCGGTAGGCACTTGAGCTTCGCCGGTGGTGGTGAACTCGCCGGCATAGGAAGCGACAACGGCATTCTGGTCATCTTTCGCCTGCAGCGTAAGTGCGTAATGCGTGCTGCTTTTAAGTCCTGTAACGGTGAACTGCATGCCGTTGGCTGTCAAAGTGGCGGCAGGCGCATGGCGGTTGCCATCCTTACCCGGCGCGAAGGCGATGCCTGTCAGTTGTCCGTCCGCGTTGAAAATAAGCGTGCAGACTATTTCGCCGTCTTTGGTTATTTGGATAGTATAAGTGGCAGCGGAAGCGGATACCGGCCAACTGACTACGGCAGAGTTATCCGCAGGTTCAATTGTTACGTCGTCTGTGGCAACCGTCACATCTTCCGCACCGATGGCATAGGTATAATAGAAATCACGCCAGACGGCTGCATTCTTGTACATATCGATTGAGTTCGGCAATACGTAAAGCGTACAAGCGAATTTATCGACTCCGTCAAAGGCGGTGCTGTAAGCGTTTGTCGGCGTTGCGCGGTAGTTGAAAATCGTTTCCAGATTGACGCAGTTGTAGAAGACCTGTTCGCCGATGGTCTTTACCGATTCGCCGATAGTCACTTTGGTAAGTGTTTGCAAGCCTGCGAAAGCGCTTGTGCCAACGGCTGTGACATTATTGCCGATAACCAATTCGGTCATTTCGTTCGGTGCTTCCACACCATATTGCATGTTCTCGTCGAACGAGCCGGCATTGCCGATTGTCAGCACTTTCTTAATCGGATCGTAGGACCAAACCAACGCCAGGTCTTTTCCGCACGTACCTACTCGGTCATAAGCAAATTCGGCGGTAAAGGTGGTGTCTTTGGTTATTTGGAAAATACGTGGGTTGTCTTTCAAGCCATCCGACCACTGCGTAAAATGATAACCGTAATCGGGGACAACAGTCAAAGTTACAAAATCCAGGTATTCGGCTTGCGAAGCACCGGAAATGAAGCCTTGCTCAGAATTCGTTTGTTTAGCTATAGAATAAATATTTTTAGCAAATGTAGCCGTATAGGTTTTATCTTCTGTTACTGTTATTGTACGTGGATTGTATGTGTTACCATCGTTCCAACGCACGAAATGATAGCCGTAGTTTGCGGTGGCAGATATTTGAAGTTGCTCTTGATATAATGCAGAACCACCACCGGATGTTTTGCCCCATTCGGAATTATTTGCTGCAGTTGTGATGGTATATGTATTCTTAGCGAATTCGGCGGTAAAGGTGGTATCTTGGGTTAAATTTGCTAATTCTATTGTGCGCGGATTGTTGGTGTTACCGTCATTCCATCGAACAAAATGGTAGCCATAGTTTGGAGTGGTGGTCATAGGAATTGTAGTCGCATCACAAGTGAGAATAGGCGGGATTGTCACATTACCATATTCCGCGTTATTGGCTTTGACATCCATTTTGTATGGATAAGGTTGATGTTCCTTGATGTTAGACGAATAATAATCAGGCCACGCCGTTTTATACGCATCCCCGGTGCCACACGGCACATAAATGAGGCAGTTGGTTTCGTAAAAAGGCCCAGTAGCTATATCCAAACCCCACGGTAATATAGCTGGATCTTCACCTTCAAATATTATTGATGTTAATTTGTCACACCAGCTGAAGGCACAAAAGTCAATAGTATCTACACTATTGGGAATCGTGATACTCTCCAAACCTGAACAACCTGCAAAAGCCCTACCTCCTATGCTTGTGACGCTATTTGGGATAGTAACACTCGTTAGGCGATAGCACCAATCGAAGGCAGAACCAAGGATAGTTGTCACACTTGAAGGAATGACGTATGATTCGCCATCTTTACCTACTGGGTATTGCATTAGTGTTGTCATATCCTTGGTGTACAAGACCCCATCTTTAACACAATAATTGGTATTATCACTTTCAACGTTAATAGAGGTTAAACTGTAGCATGCGCCGCAAATTCCAGGGCCAATGTGAGTAATGCTATTAGAAATGGTTATAGAAGTTAACGACATGCAGGCAAAGAAAGCCCACGCATCAATTAATGTGACACTATTGGGAATGGTCACACTCGTTAGACTGGAGCAACCTAAGAAAGCATATTCTCCAATGCTAGTGACGTTGTAAGTAACGGAATTATATTCCACAGAAACAGGAATTGTGGCAGTCGTTAAGCCGGAATAGTTGAGGCGGCTATCTTCCTCTTGGTATGTCACTTCTGCCGTTTGATTAGTAGCATCGAGGTTATAATACAAATCGCCAATCTGGACACGCTCGTAATCCCAAGCGAGCATTGTTCCTACGCCGGCTATCAGCGCAAGGAAAAGGATAAAGAGTTTTGTTTTCATAATAAATTGATTTATATGATTTTGTTATTTCCTCTTTTTTCTTTGCATTTACGCTTCGTGTCCTCCCTTAGTTGGTCATGGGTGTTTTGAAATGGAGCCTCTTCTTCCAAAGCAGTTTGAAGGATGGACTGTATCTCTTGATTATTAATCTGATTGATGAGTTCCAGAACCCCTTGACGATTAATATTATTCAATGGATAATTATCCCCAAAAATTTCTAATATCACTTTTAAGGACAATTTGATATTTTGTGGATAAGGCATTTCTATATTGAAATTTTTTATAATGTCATCAATTATTGGTTTTTCATTATCAGGAAGATAAGTCTTGATGTTGTTAAGAATACATACAATTTTATTTTCTTTGTTAACTTTACACATAAATATATATAATATTAAACATGCCTACTCTTCTTAGGATTTTCGGCCAACTCCATTAAATATAACAAAAAACGCGAATAACTGAATGTTATCCGTTTCTCGAGGCTGTAGGAAACGCCTAATGGATCAGATAGCAAAACAGGTACTCGCGTCGTGTATATATCCGCCAACACACTAATGGATGTTACTCCAATAGTGTGGGCGAGTTCTACACTCGTGAGCATCTACTTACTTGTTTTCTGAATCCATTCTCTCAACTTCCTACATTTCGAGAAATCAGATCACAAGCGTGTAAACGCTTTTTCAATATGTATCGCGCGTCGCTACGCGCTTACTCCGGTTTTACGTCATGGACCGGGACGATGGTTAATCTACTTTTTTTGAGTTGCTATGACTCCCATAAAATAGTCTGCCATTTGTTCCGGCGAGACACTATATTTAGGATGCATAAGATTGAAGTCTTGGGGCTTTGGATACAAAGCAGGAGTTATTAAAGCCGACAAGATTGCTTTGGAATGAACTTGATGTCTTGTGAACTTCAAAGCATAATCCAACCCTTCTTCGAAAGAGAGACCTGCTTGCAGCAACGCATAAATATCATAATAATCGCGGTACAGACTCCGAACAATAATCGTGAAGAGTTTCATACCTAATGCATCTTGCGCATCAACCGTTTTGAGGTTGTTGTATGTAAAGCCAGGGTGCAAGGAAGGAACACGGTTTTGAGGTGCAAAGAACGACAGTTTAACATGATCTCCTACGTAGAACTGGATATGTTGCGGTCCTAATATCTCGCGCTGACAATCCGGAAAGATAGATACCAATTCATTATTGATACCGGAAACGTCCAGATGCTTAATATCACCTCGGTAATTTAACAGTTCGAAATCCAAGTCTTCGCTTTGGCGATGTTGCAACAACAAAGAAATCCCTGTGCCACCACAAAGATACAAATCCTTGATACAATCCAATTGGGAAACCTTATCGAAGACTTCCAACGTATTATCACAAAGTCCTTTACGCCACATATTTAGCCGTATATTTCTTTGGTGATTTGATATGAAAAAAGAGTGCGGCCAGAAGTAAATTGAGGACGCCATAGTAATCGGGATAAGGCAACATACGTTGCTGCCATACCTGCTTGATTTGGCGATAAGGAAACACCTTAAAGAGCATAGGCATGTCCTCAAACTCCAGGTGCGACAAACTGTTCAAAATCAACTCTTCATCCGGAAGCGTAGCGTTGTTACCTACAGCCTTATATGACCATAAGTAACCACTATCGTACAACCGCTTTGAGAGCAATTGTTTTCTATCTAAACTATGTTTCTGAACAGACATATATCCTTCGTCTTTGCAACTTTTGGCTGCAAAGATACTGCTTTTTTTCGATATATGCAAGAAAAATCAGAGATTTTTATGTTTAGAGTTCACTTTCTTTGAGGCGTTCGGCGTTTTCGGCGACTTGGAGAGCATCGATGACACCTTGTATATCGCCATCCATAAAAGCGGCGAGGTTATAGACCGTGTAACCGATGCGATGGTCGGTGATACGTCCTTGCGGATAGTTGTAGGTGCGAATCTTGGCGGATCGGTCACCAGTGGAGACCATGGTCTTGCGTCGCGCTGCGATGTCGTCGATATATTTCTGGTGCTCCTTATCATATATTTGCGTGCGCAGGCGCGAAAGCGCGCGTTCCTTGTTCTTTGGCTGGTCACGCGTTTCGGTACACTCAATCAGGATCTCCTGCACTTCGCCTGTATTGGGGTTCTTCCAGTTATAACGAAGTCGCACTCCGGACTCGACTTTATTGACATTTTGTCCGCCCGCACCGCCGGAACGGAAAGTCTCCCATTTGATCTCACCTTCATTGATATGCACTTCAAACTCATCGGCTTCGGGCAAGACAGCCACGGTAGCCGCAGAAGTATGCACACGCCCTTGGGTCTCCGTCACGGGCACACGTTGCACCCGATGCACGCCAGACTCGTATTTAAGCGTACCATACACATTCTGCCCGGTGACATTGAAGATAATTTCCTTGTATCCGCCAGCTGCTCCTTCAGTAAACGAAGAAATGGTATATTTGAAGCCCTTGATTTCGAAATACTTGGTGTACATTCGGAATAAATCGCCGGCGAAGATAGCCGCCTCGTCACCGCCTGTACCGCCACGGATCTCCATGACAACATTCTTGCTATCCTCCGGATCTTGCGGCAACAACTGGAGTTTCAATTCTTCTTCCAGTTTCGGTATTTGCGGTTCGAGTTCATCGATTT
This sequence comes from Paludibacteraceae bacterium, assembly GCA_017557345.1. Taxonomy (GTDB): domain Bacteria; phylum Bacteroidota; class Bacteroidia; order Bacteroidales; family Paludibacteraceae; genus Colicola. The sequence continues at coordinate 38,265 of JAFYZR010000123.1, forward strand.
CCGCCTTAGCCATCTCTTTGAGATCCGCGTCAGACTCGTTGTAAAACAGATCCTTAGCATCCTGGAGATCCTTCACGGCTTTCTTATATCGATTCGCCACTTCCAAGACCCGCTCCAGATCATGGTAGTCGCGGTTCAGCCGGACATATCTCGCCTGATCCGCAATGACTGCCGGATCGGTAATGAGGAGGCTTACTTCATGAAATTTTGCCTCGAGGCCGTCTATTTTTGAAAGAATATCCATTAATATACAAAGATATCTTCGAGCGTGAGACGTTTGACGTTACCAAGCGATTCTAGATACTGAGTATCCAACTCTTTCTCGTTACCGAGGATAAGGTAGCGATAGGTACGATTAGCCACATGCTCCTTTTGGAAAGCCACTACGTCATCCAAGGTCAGTTTCTGCGTCTCGCGGTATATATCCTCATAGTAGTCATGATCCCAACCGAGGTCACGATAGCGCACGAAATAGGTGATCGGCGCCATGCGGACATAACGGCGTTGCTCGATTTGCTTGAGCAGCGAGGTCTTGGCATTGTCGAACGCAGGTTGAGACAGCGGCAACTCGTTGCAGATGGAATCGAAAGTCTCGATGCACTCTTGCAGTTTGTCGTTTTGCGAGAGGATGAAGGTATAGAAATAGTTCTTCTCTCCCTGATGGGACGGCGTAGCGTAGTTAGCTCCGGAAGCATAGCACAACGCACGTGCTTCACGCATTTCCTGGAAGACGATAGAGCCCATCGAACCATCGAAATATTCGTTGAAGAGGCGAATAATTGCTTCGTCCTTCGGCGTATATACCTCACCCCAGTTAGCATAACCCACGAGGTAGATATTATTGGCATCGTATGGAGCAATCAGCACTTCCTGTTCGTTCACCTGCTCGGCTTCAATACGTTTGATTGTCTCCCGTTTGCCGGCATCGGCTTTGGCCAACAGCCGCGAGGATTGCAGCATTTGTTTTACTTCTTCTTCGCTGAGCGGACCGAAATACTCTACGCGTTCGATAGCCGGCAGCAAAGCACGCAGGTTCGCTAACACGCCTGCGGCATTGAGTTGGTTCATTTGAGCAGGTGTGAGCGTACGCTGTTGCACAGCCGCAGCACCAACCGTGCCGTATTCCATGAGGCGAGAGAAGCAAGCCCGTTGCTCGCTCTTGGCATCATTGTGAGATTTGATGTTATCGTTGATAAGTTCTTTAAGGATGGCTGCATCGGGTTCAACAGTCAGCAGCTGGTCTTCCAATAGTTGCAATGCATCAGCCAAGGTCTCCTGCAAACCATACACACCGAGTTCGACATCATTCTCGTCGATAGCAGTCCATGCCTCTGCAGCGAGGTAATAGAGCTGTGTCTTGTATTGCTCGGCCGTCAATTCAGCAGTTCCCAGGTAGTCCAACATATCACCTGCGAAAGAGAGTTTCGGATCTTGGTCACTACCCTTGCCTATGACGAAATTGAGTTGGGCCAGTTCGTTCTCTTTGTTTTGGCGGTAAAGCAGTTCGATGTCGTTGTCTAACGTGCTGACACTCAAGTCCTTATGGAAATCCAAGAACTGCGGTTTCTGCCGCTCTGCTTTCATGGCGAGCAGGTCGGTGCAGAACTGCGACTGTGCGTCACGGTTCATCTCAATCGGAGTGATCTGCGGTTTGTCCACTTTCTCGGGGTTGGTATCCTTGTCGCTGTGTTCCTTATAGATGCACACAAAGTTATCGCCCAGATAGGTGTTCGCCACGCGGACGATATCCTCTTTGGTCAGCGCATCCAAACGGTCGAGATGACGAACAACATCCTCATAAGGGATTTGATAAATAAACGAGTTCATCAGCGTGTAAGCACGGTTACGGTTGTTCTGCTGTCCGATGAGTTCGTTGCGCTTCATATTGCGAATGATGGCTTTGAGCAGTTCTTCGGAGAACTCACCTTTCTTCAGTTTCTCCACTTCGGCGAGTAACAGTTTGCGTACATCACCCAGGCTCTGTTTTGCTTTCGGAGAGCCAAAGAGATAATAGGTAGTGAAATCATTTCCCCCCTCAAGGTAGTCCTGCGCGCTGAGCACAGCCTGTTTCTGCACCAGGTCAATATCCAAAAGACCGCACTTGCCGTTCTGCATCACAGCTGACATCAACTGAAAAGCAGCGTAGTCCTCGTGACGCACGTTCGGCATTTTCCAAGCAAGCCACAGCTCGGATGATTCTTTGCCATAAACAACGGAATCTTTGGGGGCAGTCAGATCAGCCTGAACGGGTTGCTCGAAAGGAGGAATGTCGCGTGCTTCCCAATTACCGAAATATTCATCGACGATTTTGATGGCATGGTCGTAGTCTATATCACCTGCCAAAATCACAGCCACATTATTCGGACGATAGTAGGTCTGATAGAACTGCTTGATATTCTTCAGGCTCGGGTTCTTGAGGTCATCCTGCGTACCGAGCACCGTGTGTTGGCGGTAAGGGATATCGGGATAGAGCAGTTGGTTGATAGCCAGATCCACTTTCTCCATATCCATCGTGGAATACATATTGAACTCCTCATAAACGGTCTCCAATTCGGTGTGGAAACCGCGCACAACGAGATTCTGGAAACGGTCAGACTCAATCATCGCCCAACGTTTCAACTCGCCTGCAGGGATAACCTCATGATAGCAAGTCATCTCATTACTGGTAAAGGCATTGACGCCGGTAGCACCGATGGCACCCATCAGTTTGTCGAACTCGTTAGCCACCGCAATCTTGGAGTTCTCATAAGAGAAGGAGTCGATGAGATGATAGATAGCCTTGCGTTCTGCTGGGTCGTTAGTAGCACCGTACACTTCGTATAACGAATCGATAGCATTGAGGTTCGGCAATTCTTTCTCGTAGTCAGTGGTACCATAGGACTTGGTGCCCTTAAACATGATATGCTCCTGGTAGTGTGCCAGACCTGTCGATTCCAGCGGATCGTTCTCTCCACCGGCTCGTACAGCTATGAAAGTCTGTATCTCGGGTTTCTCTTTGTTCTGGCTCAGATATACGGTTAGACCATTATCCAAGGTGTAGATACGCGTCTGCAGAGGATCACCTTCTACAGTACGATACGAATACTTCTGGCATGCGCTCAGCATAGCTACTGCTGCCAATAAAAGGAATAGTTTCTTCATAATGATTTATTTTGTTTAGATGTATATGCTTGCATTGTATTTTGTAATAGCGAAACAATAGTCATCGGACCCACGCCACCCGGGACAGGCGTTATATAAGCGGCTTTTTTCGATACATTCTCAAAGTCTACGTCGCCCACTAATTTATAGCCGTGAGGAGAAGAAATATCTTCTACCCTATTTATGCCCACATCGATGATCACTGCGCCTTCCCGAACCATATCAGCGGTCAGCAATCCCGGACTACCAGCAGCCACAATGATGATATCTGCGGTACGACAGATAGCTGCCAAGTCTTGCGTCTTACTATGACAGATCGTCACCGTTGCATCTCCAAATGAAGCTGCACTTATATTCGGCAGACTCAAATACGCCCGTTGCATCAGCAATATAGCCATAGGCTTGCCTACGATATTCGACCGGCCGATAACCACTACATGCTTGCCGGCAGTAGCAATCTGATATCGCGCCAACAATTCACGGATTCCCCGCGGTGTGGCGCTGATGATTGAAGGCATCCCTTGTACGGTTCGCCCTATGTTTTCCGGTGTTAGACCATCCACATCTTTTCGGTAATCGATAGCGCTTAAAATGACGGATTCTCTAATATGTTCCGGCAACGGCAACTGCACAATGAAACCATCGATGGTCTCGTCGTTATTGAGCCGATGGATTTCTGTGAGCAGCGTCTGTTCGGTGATGTCGGACGTGTACGCGATACGCACAGCTTCGATGCCCACTTCGGCGCAAGCCTTTATCTTATTGGCCACATAAGTCTCACTCGCAGGATTATTTCCCACGATGACGATGGCCAGTTTGGGCACTCGTTGTCCTTGCGCACGAAGTGCTTCTATCTGTTCACGCAACTCCGCACGAATCTCCGCAGCTATTTTCTTACCGTCTAATATCATTCGCGTTAACGTCTTTTCATCTGCTGCACCTTTTTCATCATCTTCGAGGTCTGCTCGAATTGTTTGAGGAATCGGTTCAGCGCTACGATATCTACTCCGGCACCTTTGACGATACGGGCTTTGCGGCTTCCGTTGAGCAGACTCGGATTGGCTCGTTCAGCGGGAGTCATGGAGTTAATCATCGCCTCAATGGGTTTGAACGCATCGTCACTCACTTCAACACCTTTCAATGCCTTGTCCATGCCCGGAATCATACCCATCAGGTCTTTCATCGAACCCATCTTCTTGATTTGGTTCAGTTGGCCCATGAAATCATTGAAATCGAACTGATTATGCGCAATCTTCTTGCTGATACGGCGTGCTTCGGCTTCATCATACTGCTCCTGCGCACGCTCCACAAGGCTTACAACATCACCCATTCCGAGGATTCGGTCCGCCATACGTGCAGGATGGAACACATCGAGTGCCTCCATCTTTTCTCCCGTTCCAATGAACTTTATCGGCTTATCAACCACCGAGCGTATCGAGAGTGCCGCACCGCCACGGGCATCACCGTCTAACTTTGTTAGTACAACGCCATCAAAGTCCAGACGGTCATTAAACTCCTTAGCCGTATTCACCGCGTCTTGACCGGTCATTGCATCCACAACGAACAAGGTCTCACTCGGATTAATAGCACCCTTGATGGCCGCTATCTCTTGCATCATCTGCTCATCCACCGCCAGACGGCCTGCTGTATCAACGATGACCACGTCATAGCCAAATTTCCGTGCTTCTGCAATCGCATCCTGCGCTTTCTTCACAGGATTAGACTCATTCTCACCGGTATAGACTTTCGCATTAATCTGCTCTCCCAAGACGCGCAACTGCTCGACAGCCGCCGGACGATAGACGTCACAAGCCACAAGCATCACTTTCTTGCCCTTCTTCGTCTGGAGATAATTGGCCAGTTTGGATGCAAACGTTGTCTTACCGGAACCTTGCAGACCGGCCATAAGGATGATAGCCGGTGAACCTTTTAGGTTCAGTTCCTGCGCTTCTCCGCCCATTAATTCCGCCAACTCGTCGTGGGTGATTTTAACCATCAACTGCCCGGGACGAACGGCATTGATCACATTTTGGCCAAGAGCTTTCTCCTTCACGCGGTCGGTAAACTGCTTTGCAGTTTTGTAGTTCACATCCGCCTCTAACAATGCCTTGCGGATGTCTTTGACCGTCTCCGCTATGTTAATCTCGGTGATTCGGCCTTCACCTTTCAGAATCTTAAAACTTCTTTCTAATCTCTCCGATAAGTTATCAAACATACTATGCCTAATTTACAAATTGCGTGCAAAGGTACGACATTTTTTTGATATACGCAAGTCTTTGAGACAAAAAAAAATACCTTCTACTATTTACAAGATACATCAAACATTCAAAGGTTACTATTTTGAGTCATTATAATTCGAAATGTTACGAAAAGGAAAACGAAAGTTACAAAACCCACATTATAAAGCAATTACGAAACCCTATTTCATAGATTTGTTTAAAAGCATAGCTAAAAATATTGAAATATTCCGAAAAAAAGTGTGATTTTGCAGCAAAATCAACACCCCTTTAAAACCCAATTATTATGAAAAAATTCTCTATCCTTCTTCTAGCCTTGACGGCAGTCATCGTTGCCTTCGCGGCACCTGTTCTCACCTACAATGGTGTACAACTTCCATGGAATGACAATTTTACTCGTACTCAATGCGGTACGTTGGACATTTCTAAGACGATTATCGAAGTATCCGGTATCGCCTGCTCTCGCGTTACACCGGGTTATATCTGGATGCAAAGCGATGAGATTCAAAACAAGATTATTGCTACCGATGAGCATGGCGCCCAAACATTCCTAACTGTCAATTTCAGCAAAACCATCCGTTGGGACTGGGAAGATTTGTCCGGCGGTGTTTATAATGGCAAAAACTATCTATTTATCGGTGCTTTTGGTGATAATAATGACACAGATGGCGAATATAACATCATCTTTTTCGAAGAGCCCGCAATTGACCCGGCCAATCCATCCATCACCATTGCTCCAAATGCCATCAAATATCAATATCCTGATGGAAAAAACCACAACACCGAGGCTTTAATGTATGATAATGTAGAGAATATGATATATATCATCACCAAAGTTTATTATGATATATGCAAAGTATACAAGCTGCCGTTCCGTACAGACTATGGATCTACCATGCAGACACTTACTTATGTTTGTGATTTGGGCCTAAAAGCCGATTTAGGTACAGGAGACAAAGCGGATCATGGTTTCCATCTTGTTACAGCTGCTGACATTTCACCTGACGGCAAATATGTACTCATCAAAAACCAAAACAATACGACTTCACAATATTCATGGATTCTTTACTGGGAGCGTCAAGAAGGCGAGAGCATAGCTCAAACTATCCAGCGCCAGCCACAACCCTTGAAATGCTATGAAGTAGAATGGCAGGGTGAAGCAATTTGCTGGCTAGACGACGATACATTCTACACCACCAGCGATGCAGATGACGGCAATCCTCCTATTTATAAATACACCCGCAAACCCGCGCCTACGCCAATGATTCAGAAATCATTTACCATTGACGGCAATCTTGAGGATTGGTCAGATTTGACAGGCCTTTATCATACCTCCGTCGGAAGCGGTGCGGAACTTGACAAACTCTATGAAATGCGTTGCTATGCCAGCCCGACGGATCTCTATTTCTATTTGGAATTCGATGCTGATGCAAGTCAAGTCACTCCTATTGATGTTATGTTAAATTTGGATGATGATAGTTCAACAGGACATGATTCATGGCTTTGGGGCAGTTCTGGAGTAGATTGTTTGGTTGAAGCCGAAGATATTGCGAATATGTCAGATGCAGGAATTTTCTCTTTCAGCACAACTGCAGCTCCCGGCGATTGGTCATGGACAGACACAGGAGCAGAAGACGGTATTTTAGCATGCTCACCCGTTACGCTTGCTAATAGTCATAAAGCCATCGAAGGAAAGATTGTGCTAAGCAAACTGCCGGTTATTCCGACCGAGTTAATCAAAATCGGCGCTGTAGTTTACGACGCACCGTGGGAACATGACACGGGTCTTTTGCCAAGTGGAGCTATGCTGGAGGTGCCTATTTATAAGCAGCCGACAGGCATTGAAACAGTTGAAATTCAACCGTCTAGCCTACAAAGCAAAAAAGTGCTAATTGATGGCCGAATCGTCATCATTCGTGGAGATAAAATGTATACTCCAGACGGCAAAATGATAAAAAATTAAAGATTTTTACCGAAATATTTGCGTATATCAAAAAAAAGCAGTACTTTTGCGGGCTTTTTTGCGGAATAGGCTCGAATAAGTAGCGTTTCGTATAACGCTCGCCGCACCGCCCTAACAGCTTTTAGTCGAAAATCGAAAGAAAACGACGAAAGCCTAAATTAAAGTACAAATGTACGCAATTGTAGAAATGAAAGGCCAGCAATTTAGAGTAGAAGCTGGCAAGAAACTGTTCATCAATCGCATGAACGACCTCGAGAAAGGCGCAACCGTTGAATTTGAGAACGTTCTGCTCCTTGACAACGAAGGTAAAGTAAAAGTTGGCGCACCTTATGTAAAAGGCGCTAAAGTGGTTTGCGAAGTACTCGACAACGAGTGCCGCGGCGAGAAATTGCTGGTATTCCACAAAAAACGTCGTAAAGGCTTCCGCAAACTGAATGGTCATCGTCAAGATTTGACCAACGTAGTAGTTAAAGAAATTGTTATTGCTTAAAGAAAGGACAACAGAGTATGGCTCACAAGAAAGGTGTCGGTAGTTCAAAGAACGGCCGTGAATCAGAAAGCAAACGCCTGGGCGTGAAGATCTTTGGTGGTCAGTTCGCAAAGGCAGGTAACATTATTGTACGTCAACGTGGTACAGTCCACAAACCAGGTGAAAACATGGGCATCGGTTCTGACCACACGTTGTATGCACTCTGCGATGGTATCGTAACCTTCCGCAAGAAACGCGACAACAAATCGTACGTCTCCATCCAGCCGGTAGCAGAAGCTTAATCGGCACGGAGAGACCCTCCTAAATCTCCTACCGAAGCTTCGGCATTAGGTGGGAGATTTTTGTATGGTCAATCTTAAAAATCGTATATTTTTTGCACGGTTTTTGCATAGGTAAAAACCTCGACATAATACCGATGAGATACCGATGAAATACCGAGCACACCATTTAAGGGCAAAATCTTAAAAATAGTACATTTTTATATGTTAACATTAAAACAAATCTACGACGATAAAGAGAAGATTATCGCCGGATTAGAGAAAAAGCATTTTAATGGCGCACGAGCAGCAATAGACGAAGTTCTTCGTTTGGACGGCGACCGTAAGAGTGCTCAGCAAGCCAAAGACGCCGCTGCTGCGCAGATGAATCAAATCAGCAAGTCAATCGGCGCACTCATGGCGCAAGGCAAGCGCGAAGAAGCGGAAGCAGCCAAAACACAGACCGGTGCGCTGAAAGCGCAGATAGCCGAGTTTGACCAGAAAATGTCTGAAGCGGAACAAGCCCAGACACAACTGCTTCTTACCATTCCAAACGTTCCTTACGACATTGTTCCCGAAGGCGCTTGCGCAGAGGATAACCTCGTCGTTAAATCCAACGTGCCTCATCATGGCGGAGAAACTGTCGGCACATGGGTAGGCGAAGTGAACAATGATGAAGCAAAGCTTCCTCATTGGGAGTTGGCAAAAAAATACAATTTGATAGATTTTGACCTTGGTGTCAAGATTTCAGGAGCAGGATTCCCTGTTTATATCGGTCAAGGCGCTCGTCTTCAACGTGCATTAATCAATTTCTTCCTTGCAGAAGCCAACAAAGCCGGCTATACGGAAATCATGCCACCTACGGTGGTTAATGCCGCTTCAGGCTACGGAACCGGTCAACTTCCAGACAAGGAAGGCCAGATGTATCATTGTGAAGTAGATGACCTCTATTTGATTCCAACAGCTGAAGTTCCGGTAACAAATCTTTATCGTGATGTGATTTTGGATGAAGCACAACTGCCCATCAAGAATTGCGCTTATACAGAGTGTTTCCGTCGCGAAGCAGGCTCGTACGGCAAAGATGTACGCGGTCTGAACCGTTTGCATGAGTTCTCAAAAATAGAGATTGTTCGCATCGATACGCCGGAACATTCCGATGCATCGCACAAAGAGATGCTAGAGCACGTAGAAGGTCTGCTGCAGAAACTCGAACTGCCGTATCGTATTCTTCGTCTAAGTGGCGGAGATATGAGTTTCACAGCTGCGCTGTGCTATGATTTTGAGGTTTATTCCGAGGCACAGCATCGCTGGCTGGAAGTATCTTCGACTTCGAATTTTGACACATATCAGGCAAATCGTTTGAAATGCCGTTATCGTCGTGCAGATGACAAAAAAGTGACTTTGTGCCACACATTGAACGGCTCTGCTCTCGCTCTTCCGCGTATTGTAGCGGCTCTTCTCGAGAACAATCAATGCGAAGAAGGAATTCGCATTCCGAAAGCGCTTCAACCGTTCTTCGGTGATGATATGATACGATAAAATCATAAAAAAATCGCAAAAAGAATGGCATATGCTTGCATATGTCATTTTTTTGTTGTATCTTTGCGGCCGATTTAGATTGCGTAAGTATGCGCTCGCGCGTATAAAGCAAAGAAAATATGGATTATAAATACATCAATAAGATTGATTCGCCGGCAGACTTGAAGAAGTTGCAATTAGAGGAGTTACCGGCTGTATGTGCGGAATTAAGGCAGTTTATTATTGAGGCGCTAAGCAAGAATCCAGGCCATTTGGCTTCTTCTTTAGGTACTATTGAACTGACCGTGGCATTACATTATGTTTTTGACACACCCAATGACAAACTCGTTTGGGACGTAGGTCATCAGGCATATGCGCATAAGATTTTGACAGGTCGCCGCGACCGATTCCATACCAATCGTCAGTTCAAAGGCTTGTCTCCTTTCACGAATCCAGCGGAGAGTGAATATGATGCCTTCATTGCGGGACATGCAAGTAACAGTATCTCTGCAGCATTAGGTCTTGATGTTGCCGGTAATCATAACGTTGTTGCCATCATCGGAGACGGAGCTATGACAGGCGGTTTGGCTTTTGAAGGACTCAACAACACTTCGATGGATAAAAATAACCTTCTGATCGTTCTTAACGACAATCATATGGCTATTGATCCGCTGAAAGGAGGTTTCACGCAATACCTGGTTGACTTGACTACCAGTGCGCGTTATAACCGCTGGCGTTGGAGATTATATCAATTGGCCGCAAAACTGCACCTTGTCGATGAACGGAAAAGGCAGGCTATCTTACGGCGCAACAATAACCTCAAGGTTCTTTTCAGCAAGCAGCACAATAATATCTTTACAGGACTAAACATCCGTTATTTCGGTCCTACAGACGGACATGACGTTATCGGACTTGTGCGTATTCTCAGCGAGATAAAAAACCACCGAGGACCGAGAGTGCTGCATATCGTCACCAAGAAAGGAAAAGGCTATGCACCTGCGGAAAATGACCAAACCGTTTGGCATGCACCGGGAGAGTTTGATGTGGAGTCCGGAATTAGAAATCAAGAATCCGGAAGCAATATTCCACCACTTTGGCAAGAGGTATTCGGAGAAACACTGCTCGAGCTAGCCAAAAAGAACGAGAAGATAGTAGGTATCACGCCAGCAATGCCCAGCGGATGTTCCATGAGCATCATGCAAAAGGAATTGCCGGAACGTGTCTATGACGTCGGCATCGCCGAAGGACATGCTGTCACATTCAGCGCCGGACTCGCCAAGGCAGGACTACTACCTTATTGCAACATCTACTCCACCTTCCTCCAGCGGGCATACGACAATATCATTCATGATGTAGCATTACAGAACTTGCACGTTGTGTTGTGTATCGATCGTGCCGGTATTGTAGGAAATGATGGTGCTACGCACCATGGGCTTTTAGACCTGGCATACCTGCGGCCTATTCCAAATATGCAAATCTGCGCCCCGCGGACAGCAGAGGATTTACGGCAGATGCTTACGCTCGCAGAGAAGCTTGACGGACCGGTAGCTATTCGTTATCCAAGAGGTCGCACTCCACAAGTTGAGAGCACAAAAATAGAATACGGGAAAGGCGTCAAACTCCGCGACGGAAAAGATGTAGCCGTTTTAACCATCGGTGCAATCGGCAACACCATGAACGAAGCGATAGAGGCAAGCGGAAAGAATTTTGCACATTACGACCTTAGATGGTTGAAACCACTGGACGAAGAATTGTTGCATGAAGTCGGAAAACGCTTCAAGACCATTGTCACTGCCGAAGACGGCATGATTGCCGGAGGATTGGGAAGTGCTGTATTAGAATGGATGGCAGCACATGGCTATACACCGCATGTAACATGCCTTGGCGTTCATGATCAATTTGTAGAACATGGCTCTACCAAAGAGCTTTATCATATGCTTAAATTAGACAAAGAAGGATTATGCGAATCGTTATTACAGGTGCCGGTGAAGTAGGCACACACTTGGCCAAACTGCTAAGCCGCGAAGATATGGAGATTAGCCTCTTGGATGAACGCCAGGAGCGTTTGGGCGACCTCAGTGCCAACTATGACATGCTGACCAAGGTCGGGAATCCCACATCTATTCATGACTTACGTGACATCGGCGTAAAGGATTGCGACCTGTTCATCTCCGTAACTCCTCATGAGACGGAGAATATGACGGCCTGTCTGATTGCTAACTCCTTAGGAGCCAAGCGAACACTCGCACGTATCGATAACTATGAGTATCTACTACCGGAAAATAAGAAGTTCTTTGAGAATATGGGTCTCAATCACTTGATTTATCCGGAAGTATTGGCTGCTAATGAGATAGAAGAATCGTTGCGCACTAATTGGATGCGTTATCATCTTCAACTCGGTCAAGGAGCACTTGAATTATGTGTGGTTAAAGTACGCGAGACCGCAAAAACTCTTGGACAGACTTTCGCATCAGGTGTTTATAATCACGGGAAATACCGTATTGTAGCCATCAAGCGCGATCAGGAGACTATTATTCCTCGCGGACAAGATACCATAGAAGTAAACGATATGATATACTGCGTGTGCCCGAAAGACAACATGGAGTATATGCGAGAAGAGTTAGGCAAGCCTAAACGCGAAATTAAAAACGTGATTTTCTTTGGCGGAGGACGTATTACCCGCAAAGCCATCACCGAGTTGACGGATGAGATGAATATCAAGGTGATAGAGAAAGACCGTGAGTTGTGCGACATCTTAAGCGAGAAAGTGCCGAACGCCCTTATCATAAATGACGATGGCTCTGACATGAGCGTACTTAAAGCAGAAGGTATTCAAGACGCTGATGCTTTCGTTGCCGTTACCGACAGCAGCGAGGCCAACATCTTTGCTTGCTTAGCGGCTAAACGTTTTGGCGTAAGGAAGACCATTGCCGAAATTGAAAACCTCGATTACATCCCTATGGCTGAAGGTCTTGATATCGGTACTGTGCTCAACAAAAAGACTATTGCCGCTTCCTATATCTATCAAATGCTATTGGATGCGTCCGTACGCGGCGTGCACAATCTCACTAGCGCGGATGCGGAGATAGTAGAATTCTATGCCAAAGAAAACAGCCTTATCACAAAGCGTAAAATCAAAGACATGAACTTGCCGGATGAAGCCAATATCGGTGGTGTTGTACGCGCAGGAGAAGGAATCCTTGTTAACGGCGACACGCAAATCATTGCCGGCGACCTGGTTGTTGTATTCTGCAAGAGTCATGTAATACGTAACTTAGAGCGTTTCTTCAAATGACACGTACATTCAACTGGCGAATAGTATTCAAGACGATGGGCATCCTTACGATGCTTGAAGCATTCTTTATGCTTATTCCTACGGCAGTAGCTTGGTGGTATCATGAAGCTGATTTCGGTGCATGGATTGTATCCAGCGCCATCACCTGGCTTACATGCTGGTGGATGATAGCAGCCGGCCGACGCGCCGAAAAACGTGTAGGCGAACGCGAAGGATATGTCATAGTGGCTGCCGTGTGGGTGGTTTATTCACTGTTCGGCCTTTTGCCTTATTGGTTCAGCGGCGCACTACCTAATATCACCGATGCCTGGTATGAAACGATGGCCGGATTTACTACTACCGGCTCTACCGTTTTTACCGATGTTACCGCACAAACACATTCCATTCTCTTATGGCGCGCCCTATCTCAATGGATCGGAGGTATGGGAATCATCGTACTTAGCGTTGCTATCTTACCTATGTTTGGTTTGGGTGGTATGCAATTGTATAGCGCCGAAGTTACCGGAGTCAGTTATGAAAAGCTGAGTCCGCGAATTGCAGACACAGCCAAGCACATGTGGCTGACCTATATCGGCCTAACCATCGCAGAAGGCTTACTGCTCTGGCTTTTCGGAATGGGTAAGTTTGATGCCGTATGCCATGCAATGGCGACCATTTCTACAGGAGGTTTCGCCACGCATAATGACAGTGTGATTGGTTATAGTCCGGCAATTCAATGGACAATAATGGGCTTTATGCTGCTATCGGGTATAAACTTCACTCAACTCATATACCTTTTCCGTGGCAAACCGCAACGTTTGTTGCATGACGAAGAGACACGTTGGTACGTAGGCTCATGTCTCGCGGCTGGTATTGTACTTGCTGCAGGACTTCTATGGTATACCAAAATGTGGTCAAGTATTCGTATCGGTCTCTTTACCTCTATTGCCACCATTACCAGCACCGGTTTTGTAGCGGCCGATTATATGATTTGGCCTTCTATTCTGTGGGTGATTGTTTTCTTCTTGATGTTTACCGGTGGTGCGTCAGGCTCAACAGCCGGAGGTATGAAATGGGTGCGTATAGCTATCTTTGCGAAAGCTGCACATGCTGAAATCAAACGACGTATACATCCGAATGCCGTTATTCCGGTACGTTTTAACGGGCATACACTACGCGAACAAACGACTAGTAATGTAGTCGCATTCATGTTCTTTTATATCATGATTATTGTGGCTGCCACATTATGGTTCTGCGGTTGTGGAATTGGATTCGATGAGGCTTTCGGTATTGCCGTCTCAATGATAGGTAATGTGGGCGTTTCAATTGGTCAATGGGGTTCCAGCGGATGCTATGCCGCCATGCCTGATGCAGCAAAATGGGTAGCTACGTTTGTAATGCTCATCGGTCGTCTGGAGATATTCACCGTTCTGCTGCTATTCAGCCGATCTTTGTGGAAAAAATAAGGGGAAAGACTAAGGAGTGAAGCCGTATAAAGTTCTCATATTTATCATTGGTGTTATGTCTATTTTGGGAGCACTCTATTGGGCGTTTCCAGATGTTAAACTGTTGAGTACAGAGCAAAAGCCACAGCAGACAGACATCGATACTATTGCAGATATTCCACTTCTTGCAGCAGTAGACACTATTGCATGGGATACGATTGCTGCTCCTGACACAATTATTCCAAAGAGTCCAAAACCGGTCATTCCTAAAATAGCGGTCGATTCAACAACCGACAGTAGAGTTTTCTTGCAAGCATTTTATACATCATTATCAGAAGCAAGCGAACACAAAGTACGCGTGCTCCATTATGGTGATAGCCAGTTAGAAGAAGACCGAATAACGCAACAGATTCGCGAAGCGTTGCAGTCACGCTACGGTGGCAAAGGAGTTGGTCTTATGCCCCTCGCACAGACCATTCCCACTTTGACCGTTAAGCAAGAACTATATATGAGCGGCCATTTTGTCAATCCCAATCAAGGTCCAAAGAGATATTTGATTTATGGTCCGAAACGCGACCAACGAACGGATGGCATGTATGGGCCAATGGGACAAATGGCCGTTATGAATGACAGTCTTGTTAAAGGTAGCGATGAAATTATTGCGGTTTGTCATCCAATAGTAAATAGTGCCCTTTATGAACGTTGGCGTGTATTTGCTGACAGTTCTGTGCATTATTCTTTTGCCGGCGACACCGTTCGTTTGAACGGGCAAGGAGCCGTTTATGGTATTTCTCAAGAAAGCCGAACCGGAGTTATCGTTGATAATATCCCTATGCGCGGGTGCATCGGATTGGTATTTACAAAGATGGACAAAACGCAATTGCAGACATTCTACAAAGAGCAAAATGTACGTCTTATCATTATGCAGTTCGGAGGTAATGCCATTCCTTTCAACGAAAAACCAAGTACCATTGCTGCCGTCGTATCAGGTCTTCGCCAACAAGTGCGTTTTCTGCGGGCATGTGCACCAGAAGCAAGTATATTATTCATCGGACCGAGTGATATGCTAACGCAGACAGACGGAGAATGGACAACCTATCCGATGGTGCCGTATATGGATAAACTGCTGCGAAAGATGGCACTCGAAGAAAATATTGCCTATTTCAGCCTATTCCGCTGGATGGGCGGTGCCGGAAGTATGCTTCGCTGGCAAGAAATTGGATTGGCCGGAAGTGATGGCGTGCATTTTAACCGTGCAGGTGCGCGCAAGGCAGGAAAAGCAATAGGAGAATGGATTATTAATGGAGTGGATTAAATACATATTTGCTTTCAATTCGGAATCTCCGTTATTGTTTACTCAGTTCTATTTCTGGGCATTCTTCGCTTTGGTATATGCTTTGTTTGCGTTAATCATGGAACTTGTGCCAAATAAAATCGGCAACAAGAAACTTCATTTGCGCAATATATATTTGCTTTTTGTCAGTTGGTTCTTTTATTACAAAACAAGCGGATTATTCCTGCTGATATTAGCATTTATCACATTATCCGATTGGTTAATCGCAAGGCGAATCAAATCATCCATCAGCAAGCAGAAATCATTAACAGCCAAATGCTGGCTCTGTTTGTCCGTAGCAATCGATTTAGGTCTGCTCGCATATTTCAAATACGCATACTTCTTTACGAATATGATAAACGACCTATTCGGCACAGGATTCCGCGTATTTGACATATTTGCGTATGTAGGTAACGGTTTTGCCGAGGCGGGACGATTCAGCGTAGATACCATTATTTTGCCGGTTGGCATTTCATTTTATATTTTCCAGGTTATTTCCTATACGGCGGATGTCTTCCGCGGACGCATACAACCGGTAAAGAACATTTTAGACTTTGGATTCTATGTATCATTCTTCCCGCAATTGGTAGCAGGTCCTATTGTTCGCGCGGAAGAGTTTATCCCACAACTGTACAAGCCTTTTAGGCTTAGCCGCCGGGCATTTGGAATAGCTGTCTTTTGGATTATTAACGGTTTGGCAAAAAAGATTATCATGTCCGATTATTTGGCTGTGAATCTCATCGACCGTGTATTCGATAATCCTTTACTCTTCTCGGGTTTTGAAAATCTCTTTGCGCTTTTCGCTTATTCGCTGCAGGTATATGCTGATTTCTCAGGCTATACAGATATAGCTATCGGCGTAGCGATGCTGATGGGATTCTATTTGCCAATGAACTTCAACTCGCCGTATAAATCGCAGAGTCCACAGGAATTCTGGCGTCGTTGGCATATGTCATTAGGCCGTTGGCTGAAAACCTATCTTTATATCCCGTTAGGCGGTAACCGAAGTATCGGTTTTGGTACATTCTTCTGGCTGACTGTTATCGGATTAGTTACAATGGCATTAACAGGAAGCTGGTGGCTGCTGGCTGTTTTTGCTGTATTAGGTATTGTGATTGTTATTGTCGCGAAAGTACGTCCTTCCCACAAAAAACTATTGTATGCCAATCTCAACTCGTTTATTACGCAAGTTCTTGGCGGTTTATGGCATGGTGCAAGCTGGAACTTCATTATTTGGGGTGGAATCAACGGCATCGGTATGATTGTGGAGAAAATATGGCGTGAAATGAACTGGCACGTACGATTTGTATTGATGACTTTGCTAAGCACCGGACTATGGGCGGCAGATTATATATGGAACTTACCTGTTTGGCGGTTATTTGCTGTTTGGACTTCTATTGTTTGGGGCGGAACATTTATCCGGTATATCTATTTCCTATGCAAAGGACCAGACACTAAGTTCACAAAAGGCGCAGCTACAGCTTGGGCAATCGCACAGACGTTCACATTTATCACATTCACACGTTTGTTCTTCCGCAGTAGTAGCAATCTAGATCCGGCGACAGCGAATGAAGTAGCATGGGCAACGGCAAAAAATATGGTCAATCAAATAGGCGGAGCATGGAGTAATGCGATTATTCCGGATTTCCTTTGGGCATATAAGTATGTTGTAGCTATGTTTGTTGCCGGAATGGTTATCCATTGGCTGCCAACGAATTGGAAACGCCGCTACCGCTTGTGGTTTAGCGCTATGCCTTTATGGGTAATGGTCTTTGTAGTTTGTGCAGCCATAGCCGTTATTTATCAGTTTGTTACAGCAGATATGCAACCGTTTATTTATTTCCAGTTCTAACATGATGATAGGTTTAACAGGCGGCATAGGAAGCGGAAAATCCACTATTGCGCA
The DNA here is from genome assembly GCA_017557345.1 of Paludibacteraceae bacterium. Classification (GTDB taxonomy): domain Bacteria; phylum Bacteroidota; class Bacteroidia; order Bacteroidales; family Paludibacteraceae; genus Colicola. Next base: position 55,829 of record JAFYZR010000123.1, read on the forward strand.
AGAATTAGCAAGGCGCGGTTATGTGGTTTATGATTGCGATAAAGAAGCAAAACGGATTATTGCGGAAGATGAGGAAGTCAAGAAAGCCATTATTCATCTTCTTGGCAACGAAGCGTTTAAGGACGGGAAATATAATACGACTTATGTAGCAAAGCGGGTATTTGAGGAACCGGAAATGCTAAAAGAACTAAATGCAATTGTTCATCCTGCGGTAAAAGCAGATATTATTGTGAAGAAACCGGATTTTGTAGAATCCGCTATACTGCAAGAAGCCGGGTTAGATACATTGTGCGATAAAGTGATAGTGATTGATGCGCCGGAAGATGTAAGAATAGAACGAGTGATTGCACGCGATTACAATGGTGTTGCTTCGCAAGAAAACATGTCTAAAATACGCGCACGAATAAAAGCACAAAAAACGTATACCGGCAATTTCAGCATTTGCAACGACGGAAAAACAAAAATAGAAACATTAGTGGATACCATTATAAAGACATTCGTATGAGTTCGCGAACTACTTTTTCGACCAAATTAGGATTAATCATGGCAGCAGCCGGTAGTGCTATAGGCTTAGGAAACATCTGGAAGTTTCCTTATATAGCCGGAGAAAACGGAGGCGGAGCATTCTTAATCGTCTATCTGATTTGCGTTTTGCTGTTCGGTATGCCACTGATTATGACAGAGTTTCTAATCGGCAAACGGTCCGGACGAAGCGCCTATGGCGCTTTCCGAGAACTGAACGGCAATAATCGCTGGCAATGGTTAAGTTGGCTCTGTATACTCACTTCGTTGCTGATCATGGGATTCTATTTTGTTGTAACCGGTTGGTGCTTCAATTATTTAGCAGAGGCATTTATAAATGTTTTTAACGGGTTAGATATGCAAGCATTAACAGACCATTTCGGGCAAGTGACATCCAATATGCCGCGAATGCTTTTGTTTAGTTTTATTCCCGTTCTGTTAACAGCTGCCGTTCTTTGGTTTGATGTCAATAAAGGTATCGAGCGATTGAGCAAAGTGTTAATGCCGCTCTTGTTGGTGATTATGTTTATCATGGCAGGACGAGTTTTGACATTAGATGGAAGCAAGACCGGATTGCAGTTCTTCTTCCATACGGATTTTTCCAAGATTACTCCGCGAGTAATCATCGAAGCGATGGGACAATGTTTCTTTAGCCTATCGATAGGAATGGGAACATTAGTTACTTATGGCTCCTATATGCCGAAGACGCAAAAAATCACATCTTCTTCGCTTCAAATCGTTATTTTAGATACGCTTGTGGCTATTTTAGCTGGTGTGATTATTTTCCCTGCAGTCTTTGCTTTTGGCTTTAATCCGGCAGAAGGTCCTCAATTGGTATTTGTTGTCTTGCCGGCTATTTTTGAGCAGATGGGCTGGGCATGGTTCTTTAGTGTCTTGTTCTTTACGTTACTCTGTATTGCGGCACTTACTTCTACCATTTCGCTTATGGAAATGTCCGTAGCATTCTTATGTGATGCCACAGCCGAAACCAAACATCCGCTTAACCGGCGAAAAAGCGTGATAATCATTTCGGCAATTGTCATGGTATTAGTTATATTCTGCCTTTGGTCTGCCACAGGATTTACGATATTTGACAAAGCAACGGCTTGCGTCATGATGCCTTTGGGAGCTTTGGGAATGAGTCTGTTTGTAGGATGGAGACTAACGAAAAAAGAGCCGAAAATTATTACAGAAAAAGACAAAGGAATAAAGAATTGGTTATGGAAAGTTTATGTTTTCTTAGTTCGATTTATTATTCCCGGCGCGATAGTAATTATATTTTTAAATAGTTTGGAAGTGCTATAAATTCGCGTAAATTGTAGAAAAATATATATGCGTTTGCATATATCAAAAAAAAATTGTATCTTTGCAGTCGTAAATGAAAATAGGATTAATTGGCTATGGCAAGATGGGTCACATGATAGAAAATGTGGCCTTGGAACGCGGGCATACGATTGTAGCTCGAATAGATGTGGGTGACGCATTCGATTTGAAGGATGCTGAAGTGGCAATTGAGTTTACCACTCCTGCAACCGCGCGGGAGAATATTTTACGCGCGTGGGCGCAAAACGTGCCCGTAGTATGCGGGACAACCGGATGGGATGCAGCCGAACTGATTGAAGAAGACAAGCGTTTACATGAGAAACCGATGCTTGTTTGGAAAAGCAATTTCTCGGTTGGTGTGAACATCTTTTTTGAGTTAAACAAATGGCTGGCAGGCGAAATGGCACAACAACCGCAGTATTCGCCATCGATAACCGAAACACATCATATTCACAAACTGGACAAGCCAAGCGGTACCGCCAAAACGCTGGCAGAACAGATTGGCACGGATGTTGTGATAGAAAGTATCCGTGAAGGCGAAGTGCCGGGAACGCACGAAGTAAAATGGGATAGCGAAGAGGATACGATCGTGATAACCCATATCGCCAAAGGCCGCAGAGGATTTGCATTAGGCGCCGTTTTGGCAGCGGAAAAATTGAACATTTAATACATAGGTATTGCATAGGTAAAAACCTCGACATAATACCGATAAGATACCGATCAAAAATTGACCGAAAAACAGAGGAAAAATGGAACATTTTAAAGATAGATTGGCAGGAGTAACTCGCGGCGGTTGGATTCGCGCGGGCATCTGGAGCGCATTATATATCGCATTTGTCATTTGGGTAGCATGGGGCGACTGGAAAAGCCTTGGCTGGTTGGCCTTGCTGCCTTTGATTATTGATGCGTTCACGACAAAATACATCAACTACGGCTGGTGGCGCAAATACAAAGACACCAAACCGACGCTTTACACCATTTGCTCGTGGATTGATGCGATTGTGTTTGCATTAGTGGCAGTTTATTTCATCAACCTGTATATCTTCCAGAACTACCAGATTCCAAGTTCGAGTCTGGAGAAGAGTTTGCGAGTTGGCGATTTTCTGTATGTGAGCAAAATGGCTTACGGTGCACGCGTTCCGCAAACGCCTTTGTCGATGCCGCTGGTACAACATACCATGCCTAACTGGCTTGGCGGCGGAAAGAGTTATCTGGATAAGCCGCATTGGGATTACAAGCGCTTGGCAGGCTGGACAAGTCCGCAAAAAGGAGATATCGTGGTTTTCAATTTCCCTGCAGGCGATACCGTTTGTCTAAAAATGCAAAATCCGGACTATTATTCGTTGAAATATTATTATGGCGAAGAGTTAATCGCCCATCGCAAGGATGTTTTTGGCGAAGTAGTGGTTCGTCCGGTTGATCGGCGCGAGAACTATGTGAAACGTTGCGTAGGAACGCCCGGAGACAGCTTGCAAATTATTGAAAATGTGGTTTTTGTGAATGGTGTACAGGAACCGGAACGCGAAGGATTACAGTTGAATTATCTGGTGCAAACGGATGGCCATATCTTCGGAGCGAAATATCTGGAGAAATTAGGTATCAGCATAGCTGACAGGATGCAGATTGACGGCACGACATGGCATTTCCCGCTGACGCAAGAGATGAAAGCGGAACTGGAACGCAATCCGCATGTGCTGGCGGTTGCAGTAGAGCCGGAAGACCGCGGAGGTGCCGTTTATCCGTTGGGACATAACGACTGGACGCGCGATAACTATGGTCCAATTTATATCCCGCGCAAAGGCGATAAGATTTTGATTACCGAAGAGAATTTTTGGCTGTACAAGCGCATCGCGGATGCCTATGAATTCAAGCCGATGACGATTGGCGAAGAATATGAGTTCTCGATGGATTACTACTGGATGATGGGCGATAACCGCCACAATTCCGCAGACAGCCGCTATTGGGGATTTGTTCCGGAAGATCATATTGTCGGCCGGCCGGTATTTATCTGGCTCAGCGTGGATAAGGACAAGAAATCCATTCGCTGGAACCGTATAGGCAACAAAGCGACAGGAAGATGACATTGCCGATTGCATATTTGGCGCCAAAGGATTGGTACAGAGCCTATCTGACTAATCCCGCGGAAACGGAAATAGAAGGATTGGAATCGTTTGAAAAACAGACATTTCGCAACAGGTGTCTGATTACCACGCCTGACGGGCCGTTAACGCTAAGTGTGCCAGTAAAAAAAGTAGAGCACAAGCAATTGACGCGAGACATAGAAATAAGCTATCAAAGCCATTGGCAGCACCAGCATTGGATTTCGCTTGTCTCGGCTTACAAGCACACGCCGTTCTTTGACTATTACGCGGAATATTTCCGTCCGTTCTATGAACGAGAAACGAAATGGCTGTGGGACTTGAATAACGGCTTGCACGAGACAATAATGCAACTGCTGCTCAATAGTCCGAAGCGCGTAGAAGGCTTTGCTTACAGGCCTACAAACGATTGGAGCGGAGAAGAATTGAACCGATATTTTGGAGACGGAAAAAGTATTTTAGACGATTTGTTCGAATTTGGAAATGAAACAAGAGATAGATTGGTGTAATTTGGGATTTCACTATACCGAGCCGGAATATATTGTTCGGGCGGCATATCATAACGGCGTGTGGGAAGAACCCTATGCCACAAAGGACAAGTTCCTGCATTTGCATGTGTCCGCCACTTGTCTGCAATACGGGCAAGAAGCATTTGAAGGGCTGAAAGCATTTCGAGGCGTGGATGGAAAGATTCGTCTTTTCCGCTGGCTGGAGAATGCCAAACGCATGCAGCGAAGCGCCGAAGGATTGTATATGCAACCCGTTCCGACAGAACTGTTTGGCAAGGCTATCCGATTGGCTTTGAGCAAGAATTTGGACTTAGTGCCGCCTTACGGAACCGGAGCGACGTTGTATTTCCGGCCGTTACTGATTGGCACAACGCCACGTTTAGGCGTAGGTCCAGGACGAGATTTTGAGTTTATCGTCATTCCTTCGCCAATCGGTCCGTACTATCCCGGCAAGTTCCATTGCACGACGTTTATCGTGAATCGGCATGTGGACCGTGCCGCGCCTTTAGGAACCGGGCAATTCAAAGTGGGAGGCAATTATGCGGCTTCGTTCCGAGCAACAGAGGCAGCACACGCACAAGGATACGATTGCTTGTTTCTGGATGCCAAGCAGCATAAATTTATTGACGAATGCTCAGCAGCCAATTTTATCGGTATTAAGGGCAACGAATATCTCACTCCGCGAAGTACCGCTATCTTGCCAAGCATCACGAATGACAGTTTGATGAAACTAGCGAAAGAGCGTGGAATGAAAGTGACGCGGAGACACATACGCTTGGAGGAATTGGAGCAGATGAGCGAAGCCGCAGCATGCGGAACAGCATGTGTCATATCGCCTATTGACAAAGTTCTCGACCCCGAACGAAACAAAAGTTATCATTTCGGCAACGAACCGGGACCGGTTTTGACGGAACTTTATCATGCGCTGAAGGATATTCAGTATGGCCGGGCGAAAGACAAACACCATTGGTGCGAAATAGTGGATTTACCGTGATTTTGAAAATCGCAAATAGTTAAAACCAAAATAAAAGTATTATGTTCAAGAATCAACCAAAAGGATTGTTCGCATTGGCTTTGGCCAATACAGGCGAGCGTTTCGGCTACTACACCATGTTAGCCGTCTTTGCGCTATTCCTTCGCGCAAACTTTGGTCTGTCAGCATCCGCGGCAGGCGCTATTTATTCCACATTCCTTGCTTTCGTTTATTTCTTGCCGCTGGTAGGAGGTATCGTTGCCGATAAAATCGGCTACGGCAAGTGCGTAACGATTGGTATCATCATCATGTTCCTGGGCTATATCCTATTAGCCATCCCGATGGGAGGAGTGGAATATGGTAATACCGCCCTTGCGATGACCGGCATGATTGCGGCATTGGTGCTAATCAGTTTCGGTACCGGTCTGTTCAAAGGCAACCTGCAAGTGATGGTCGGCAATCTATACGATGACCCGAAATATGCTGATCGTCGAGATGCAGCTTTCTCGCTCTTCTACATGGCAATCAACTTAGGTGCTATGTTTGCTCCTACGGCTGCCGTTAAGATCATGGATTGGGCACAACAATCGTTAGGCACAAGCGTAAATGACAGTTATCACTTTGCTTTTGCCGTTGCTTGTGCTTCGCTAGTGCTGAGTATCGCAATCTACTATGCATGCCGTCCTTGGTTTAAGCATGTTGAGCATACCGCCAAACAAGCCGCTGCAAGCGGACAGAAAGTGGAAGAACTGACACCCGAGCAGACGAAGAAACGTATCATCGCCTTGTGTCTCGTCTTTGCCGTTGTGCTCTTCTTCTGGATGGCTTTCCATCAGAATGGTTTGACTTTGACCTATTTCGCAAATGAATTTGTTACGCCGGTTGTAACAGGTATTCAGACGATGGCATTTGATATCATCAATCTGGTATTAGTGGCTATTCTGGTATATGCCTTATTCGGCATCTTCGGAGATGGCACACGCAAAGCAAAAACCATCTGGGGATGTGTCGGTGCAGCCGTTATTGGTGCTTTGGTTTATAAATATCTCAGCCACCCAGCAGAGATTGGTATCGCAGCACCTATCTTCCAGCAGTTCAACCCGTTCTATGTAGTTGCTTTGACACCGGTTAGCATGGCTATCTTCGGTGCTTTGGCAAAGAAAGGCAAAGAACCGAGTGCTCCGCGTAAGATTGCTTACGGTATGTTAGTAGCCGCGGCAGCTTATGCCCTGATGGCATTCTGCTCTATCGGTCTGTTAACTCCGTCCGAACAAGAACTGGCACGCGTTACCGGCAACGGAACATTCGTTAATGCCAATGTCCTTATCTTGACCTATCTGGTTCTGACTTTCGGAGAGTTATTGCTCAGCCCGATGGGAATATCGTTTGTCAGCAAAGTGGCTCCTCCGCAATACAAAGGTATGATGATGGGTGGCTGGTTTGTCGCAACAGCACTCGGTAACTTCCTCGTTTCCGTTGGTGGATTCCTTTGGGGCAATCTGCCTTTGTGGCTCGTTTGGGGTGTATTTATCGGTGTTTGCCTCGTAGCCGCTATATTTATGTTCTCAATGATGAAAAAACTTGAAGACGCAACAAAATAATGGAAGAGTTAATTAACTATTTTGCTACTCTTGAAGCGCGTATTGCTGCGCTGGAAGAGGCACAACAAACCAACGAGGCTGTTATTGCTTCGCTGGAAGCGGAAGTGGAGGAGCTGAAAAGCCGTCCCGAGCCCGAACCGCAGATAGTCGAGAAGATTGTAGAAAAAGTAGTGGAGAAACCGGTAGTGGTTGCTGCTCCTGTTGCCAAACCCGAGCCCAAACCCGCTCCTGCACAAGAACAAGTTGCCAAACCTGCTCCGGCACCAGCGCCAGTTTCCAAACCAGCACCTGCTCCTGCGCCTGCCGCAGAACCGGCATCACCGAAAGCAGCTATTTATGGCAAAGCAGTAGATGACATCCGTTTGGCTATTTCGTTAGGCGACCGCTTCCTTTATCAGCGTGAGTTATTCGGTCAAAATGCTGAATTGATGCAACGCACGTTAACGGAATTGAACGAATTAGGATCATTTGATGAGGCTCTGGTGTATATAACCACGCATTTCCAATGGGATACGGAAAGCAGCACATACCAGCAGTTCCTGGTAACTCTGCACCGTCGCTTTGGATAATTACTGAATACTAATGCTCTATATCGTTCCTACACCGGTTGGCAATCTGCAGGACATGACGTTCCGTGCGATTGAAATGCTAAAATCCGTAGATCTGATTTTGGCGGAAGACACCCGTACCAGCGGCGTGTTGCTGCAGCATTTCGATATTCATACGCCGCTGAAGAGTCATCATAAGTTCAACGAACATGAGACTTCGGCGGATATCGTAGAACGCCTGAAAGCGGGTGCAAACATCGCACTTATCTCTGATGCCGGAACTCCTGCTATTTCAGACCCCGGCTTCTTCTTGGTAAGAGCCGCAGCGGAAGCGGGAATAGAAATCCAATGTCTGCCGGGAGCTACGGCTTTTGTGCCGGCACTCGTGGATAGCGGGTTACCAAACAATCACTTCTATTTTGAAGGATTCCTGCCGCAGAAGAAAGGACGGCAAACAAGATTGCAGTATCTGGCTCAACTGGACGAGACCTTCATCATCTATGAGTCGCCATTCCGCTTGGTCAAGACGCTAGAGCAACTGGCTGCAGCATGCAGCGAGGAACGTAAAACTGCTGTAACACGTGAGATAAGCAAAGTGCACGAAGAAACGGTACGTGGCACATTAGCCGAATTAATAACACATTTCAAGCAAACCCCGCCGAAAGGCGAAATAGTTATTTGTGTAGCAGGTAATGAGTGAGATGAAATCCTTGGCGAAGGACACCGCCATTTATGGACTTAGTTCGATTATAGGCAAGTTTCTGAACTACCTTCTCGTTCCGCTGTATACATACGCATTAGCGCGAACAGCCGACTATGGTATTGTGACTAACTTGTATGCATGGACTGCTCTTTTGCTGGTCATCCTGACCTATGGTATGGAAACGGGCTTTTTCCGTTTCGCCAATCGGGAAGACTATGATGCCAAGAGCGTTTATAAAACGGCATACTTTACGCTCTTCTGCACCAGTGCGCTCTTTGCACTTCTCGTCATCGTTTTCCGGCATCCTATAGCGAATGTCTTGGGTTATGCGGATCACTCAGAGTTTGTTGCGATGATGTTTGCCACGGTGGCTGTGGATGCGTTTGCTTGTATTCCATTTGCCTACCTGCGATATCAAAAGCGCCCGATACGGTTTGCAATTCTCAAACTGCTGTTCGTATTGCTCAACATCGGCTTTAATCTGCTGTTCCTGGTGGTTTTAGGAAAGAATGATGTTTTCTACGTCTTCCTAAGCAATATCCTTGCTACCACTATTCAGACCTTGTGCTTATTGCCGATGACGATGCCGAAAGGCGGACATTTTGATGGCAAGGTGCTAAGAGATATGTTGCGTTACTCCTTGCCGCTACTCATTCTCGGTGTGGCAGGTATTATGAATCAGACGCTCGATCGTATTCTTTTCCCTTATCTTTATACTGGTGCGGATGCCCAAGCACAATTAGGTATCTACGGAGCATGCTTCAAAGTGGCAATGGTGATGATGATGTTTACCCAGGCTTTCCGTTATGCCTATGAGCCGTTTGTCTTCGCCAAGCATAAAGACCGCCAGTCTGTAGAAGCGTATGCCGATGCGATGAAATACTACATCATCTTCTCGTATCTCATCCTATTAGGCGTTATTTTCTATCTGGATATTTTCCGTTATATCGTTGCCAGCGCTTACTGGGAGGGACTAAAGATTGTTCCTGTTGTGCTATGGACCTATGTCTTCCAAGGCATTTATTTCAATCTCAGTTTCTGGTATAAGCTAACGGATGAAACCAAATGGGGCGCATATTTCTCCCTCATCGGTCTTGCCATCACACTTGTGCTGCAGATAGTCGGTGTTCCGCTGATCGGTTACTGGGCAAGTTGCGGAAGCAGTCTGGTTTGCTATTTCGTTATCATGCTGCTCTCCTATTTTATCGGCCAAAAGAAAGCACCTATCCCTTATGACCTCAAGCGCATCGGCATCTACACATCCCTTACACTCGGACTGTTGGCTGTCTATTATGCGCTCAGGCTCTACTATATCAGCAACATGTGGGTTCTAATGGCTATAGGCACAGTATTATTAGGCATATACCTAGTTGTATTAACACGTAAAGATTTTCCTATTCAAGATGTTCTCAGGAATCGTAGAAACAATGGCTCAGGTCGTTAAGATTGAGACCGAGCAAACCAATAAGCATTTCACGCTTCGCAATCCCTTTGGCGAACCGTTAAGCATCGACCAGTCGATTGCGCATAATGGCGTGTGCCTGACAGTCGTTCGTATCGAAGGCGACTTATATACTGTAACTGCCATGCAAGAGACGCTTCGTCTGACGAATCTTGACCTCCTTCGCGAAGGCGATTGGGTGAATGTAGAGCGCTCCATGCTGATGGGCGGACGTTTGGACGGACATATCGTACAGGGGCACGTAGACCAAAAAGCCACATGTATCGAAGCCAAAGAAACCAACGGCAGCTGGTATTTCCGCTTTGAATACGACTCTTCACGCGAGATGATTGAACGCGGGTATTTCTGCGTGGACAAAGGATCAGTTACTATCAATGGTGTCAGTCTGACGGTTTGCGAACCGGATATACAAGGCAACAAAGGCTTGGTTTCCGTTTGTATCATTCCGTATACCTACGAGAACACCAATTTCAAATATATTAAAAAGGGAACGGTTGTCAATATCGAATTCGATATCCTTGGCAAATACCTTTCCCGCTATGCAGCAATTTTAAATCACAAATCATAAATGAACAACAGTTTATCTTTTCAATTAGGAACATCCGTTGCACAATATCTGATGCAATACGGACAAAAAAAACTCAATTATGAAGAGTTCAAAGCAGGTATCGACTATGTAATGAATTTGTCGTCCAAATCCAAAGAAGAAGGCGAGAAATTCTTGGCCGAAAATGCAAAACGCGAAGGTGTTAAGACGACTGCCAGCGGTCTGCAGTATGAAGTATTGGAAGCCACCCTCGGTCAAAAGCCGAAGGCTACCGATACCGTTAAAGTGCACTATGAAGGTACGCTTATTGACGGAACTGTCTTTGACAGCAGTTACAAACGCGGCGAGCCTATCTCTTTCCCGCTTAACGGTGTTATTAAGGGATGGACGGAAGGCCTGCAACTCATGTCTATTGGCTCGAAATACAAATTCTTCATACCCTATCAGCTGGCTTATGGAGAAACCGGTGCAGGGGGTTCTATTCCGCCCTATGCAGCACTTATTTTTACCGTTGAACTTTTAGGAATTGATTAACATATAAATCACAATTTTAAAATTACAAATCACAAATGAAAAAGATTAGTATCTTTTTGCTGGCCGCACTGGCTATGATTTCCTGCGGCAGCAGCTACAAGGCACAAGATGTTAATTTGACCAACGAAACCGACTCTGTCAACTACGCGCTGGGTCTCATTAACGGTCTGCAAATCAAAATGTATTACCTTTCCAAAGACAGCTCGGACGAGGCAGTAGCTGAGTTTATTGATGCAATGGAAAAGGCATACTTGAACAAAGAAGAGGAACTGAGTGAAATCGCTCAGACCGGTCGTCAATTCGGTACTTCGGCTAAGATGTTTGAGAAAAAAGGCCTGGCAGAGAATGATGCATGGGTTCTCAACGAGAAGCTTTTCTTCCAAGGCGTTGTAAACGCGCTCTTTGAAGATACTACCGTCCTGAATGCGGAAGAGTCAGAATCGTTCCTCATGGCTAATTACCAAACGGCAGGACATCCTGAAGAGAAACAAGGGAAAGTTGTTTATGCCAAATGCCCGAAGAGTGCCAAAACGGTGGCTCTGAACAACAAGCTGGATTCCATCAACTACGCCTTTGGTTTCATGAACGGTTCACAAGTTAAGAGTTATCTTCTGGCTAATGATACAACCGGAGAAGGACGTGAAGAGTTTATTGCTAATGTGAACAAAGGCCTCAAAGAGAAAGTGCACAATCCGCAAGTAGCAAACATGGGAAAGAATATCGGTAAAGCCATTCGCGAACAAGAGCCTGTCGGCTTGATGAATATCCCCGGATTGGAGACTAACTATGACATGATCAAGCAAGGCTTCATCAACGGACTTTATAACTATACCGAGTTAATGGATCGTCAGACTGCCAGTCAATATGTAGATGCCACGATTGCTAGAATCAAATATGGCGAGAACAAGGCTGCAGGTGAGCAATTCTTGCAAGAGAACGCTCTCCGTGAGGAGGTTAAGGTAACTGAATCCGGCCTGCAATACGAAGTATTAAAACAAGGAAAGGGCAAGAAACCGACCGCTGAGCAAACCGTTAAAGTGCATTATGAAGGTACGCTTATTGACGGAACTGTTTTCGACAGCAGCTATCAGCGCGGCGAGCCTATTGAGTTCCCGCTTAACGGTGTTATTAAGGGTTGGACGGAAGGTCTACAACTCATGCCGGTTGGCTCGAAATACAAACTCTACATCCCGTACGAACTGGGTTATGGCGAGCGCGGAGCAGGCCAATCCATTCCTCCATACGCTACACTTATCTTCACGGTTGAGTTGCTGGAGATCAAATAATCAATCAAGTGATTTATGGGCGTTATCGCTAAGCAATCCATACGTGGTACAATAGTTACCTATCTGGGCATCGCCGTAGGCGTTGTTACCACGTTCTTCGTGTTAACCCGTTTCCTCACTACCGAGGAAATAGGGTTAGCGCGAGTGCTTATCGATGCGGCCACTCTCTTCATCGGGCTGGCGCAGCTGGGTACCAGTACCAGCATTATCCGATTCTATCCCTATTTCCGCGAGAAAGAAAGCGAAGAAGACCATGGCTTCTTTTTCTGGGCACTGGTAGTGCCGTTCATCGGTTTTGTTCTCTTTGCATTTGTTTTCTGGGCATGTAGAGCACCTTTAGGGGCATGGTTCGGAGAAAAGTCTCCACTCTTTGTGGAATACTATTACTTCGTCTTGCCGCTGGCATTCTTCATGCTCTACCAGACGATTTGCGAATCAACATGCAATGTGCTTATGCATATTGTGGTACCGAGGGCGGTAAAGGAATTGATTGTCCGGGTTGGATTACTGGCTTTGTACCTGCTGTACGCTTTCCGCGTCCTCTCGCTTGACGGATTCGTCATCGGGCTGTGTGTCAATTATGCCGTTGCAGCACTCATCAACCTCTGCTATTTCTTCTCGCTCAAGCGAATCCGTCTACGGCCGGACTGGCACTTCTTGCGCGAGAACAAGAGTCTTGTAAGGCGATATCTGACTTACACGGGATTCTTGCTTATCTCTGCCCTCACATCGGTCTTAGCCCCCACTCTTTCTTCGTTCTTCGTAACGGCGAAGATGGGATTGGACAATACAGGTATTTTCGCCATTGCCACTTATATGGCCGCTTTGGTTAGTGTGCCCAATCGCTCTGTAGCTGCCATTGCCTCGCCGCAACTGGCAAGGGCTATCAAAGAGAAGAACCAGGAGGAATGCAGCCGGCTCGTTGGACAGGTGACGCGAAACATGCTCCTTATTGGCGGATTTATCTTACTGCTTATTTGGTTCAATATTGATCTTATTTTCCATATCTTGCCAAATGGTGAGACTTTTGCTTCGGCACGCGAAGTAGTACTGGTGCTGGGCATCTCACAACTTATCTTGGCATCCTTTACCATTTGCCTTACTGCCCTTAACTATAGCCGTTTTTATGCTTTTAGCCTATTGTTGTCACTCATCCTGACCGTTAGTGCTATACTCTTGAATAATTATCTCGTCCCGCATTTCGGGATGGACGGAGCCGCATGGAGTAACTTGCTTTCGTACGGTCTCTATTTCCTGCTGATATGGCTGACGTTACGTCTCACATGCCGTTTCCGCATCCTTGATTGCCGTTGGTGGTGGATACTGCTGCTGCTCATCGGCCTCTTTGTCTTGAATACACTATGGCAGCATTACCTGCCGACACTTAATATATGGCTCGATGGCATCCTGCGGACACTGGTTCTGCTTGGCGGTGGCGCTTGGGTGGCCTATAAAGCAAAACTTTCACCGGAGATTAATGCGTTACTTCGTTGAGTTCTCATATGACGGAACGGATTTCCATGGCTCGCAAACGCAGCCGAACGGAAATACGGTACAGGCGGAGATGGAAAAGGCCTTCTCCACCATCTTGCGTCATGATGTGCCGCTTACTTTTGCAGGCCGTACCGATGCGGGCGTGCATGCGCAGAAGATGGTAGCGCATTTCGATTTAGACAAAGCCTTGCCTGCCAATTTTGCCGGGCGGCTCAATAATCTCCTGCCGCCTTCTATTGCCGTACATGCCATCCGCCGTGTGACGGACGAAGCACACGCACGATTTGATGCACAAAGCCGAACATACCATTACCGCATCACCACGCGTAAGAACCCGTTCCTGCGTTATACGCACACACGAGTGGCTGCAGGCCTCGATTTCGATGCCATGAACGATGCGGCCCAACTGTTGCTCGGCAAGCAGGATTTCGCTTCTTTCTGCCGCGTTCACACGGATGTTAAAACGACCCTTTGCGATGTTCAGGAAGCCCGTTGGGTGCAGTTGTCCGATACCGAGGCTTATTTTGTTATCACAGCCGACCGATTCCTCCGAAACATGGTGAGAGCCGTAGTAGGCACACTCTTTGAAATAGGGCGTGGCAAAATGACCAAGCAACAACTGGCGGATATTATTGCTGCCCATGACCGATGCAAAGCTGGGCATTCGGCGCCTGCTGAAGGGCTCGCATTAGTGGAAATTATTTATCCTCAAAATATATACTTATGAAGAAACTCAGTCTCATTCTTCTGGCTATAGCCGTTTTGACGGCTTGCAGCTCGTCAGACTTCCAAACTACCAGGCAAAGCGATATGAATCGCCTGACCAAGTCAGCTTGCTTCAAGATGCCCAAAGTGTCTGTGCCGTCTTTTCCAGGCCGCACCTTCAACGTGGTGGATTTTGGAGCGGACAGGACAGGTGTCCTCTTGTCCACCGAGGCCATCAAGCAGGCTATTGACAGATGCTCAGAGAGCGGAGGAGGAACGGTCGTTATACCCGAAGGCATCTACTTTACAGCGCCCATAACGCTCAAGTCCAACGTGCGCCTATATACCGAACCGAACAGTTTCATCCTTTTCAGTCACGACCTCGACCTCTATAATATCTACGACGAATGGTTTGAGGGCATTCCTACCAAGCGCTGCACCAGCCCGATTAACGCAAGAGACGCTGAGAACATCGCTATTACGGGACACGGCACTTTTAATGGCAACGGAGACTGGTGGAGACCGCTTAAGCAGAGCAAGATGGCTCCCGGGCAATGGAAAAAGCACCTCAAAGAGAAAGGCGGCATCGTAGCCAACGATATCTGGTATCCCGATAGTGCCTCGCTGCTGGCGCAGAGTTATTGTCTTGACCAGAACGTGCCCGTTATTGACGACGACAGCCTGTGGCAGGTCGTTAAATCCTTCCTGCGGCCCGTAATGCTGCATTTCGTAGGATGCAAGAATATCCTGCTGGAAGGTGTGACCTTTGAAAATTCTCCGGCATGGAACCTGCACCCTATGTGCTGCGAGAACGTTATCCTGCGCGACCTCAACGTACGCAATCCGTGGTACAGCCAGAACGGAGATGGAGTGGATATCGAGTCATGCAAGAATGTGGTCATCAGCCGTTGCTCTTTCGATGTGGGCGATGATGCCATCTGCATGAAGTCCGGCAAGGACCAGCCCGGACGAGACAGGGGCATTCCTACGGAAAACGTCATCGTGGATGATTGTGTCGTTTACCATGGCCACGGAGGCTTCGTTTGCGGTTCGGAGATGTCGGGAGGAATCAAGAACGTGCAAGTGACCAATAACCTCTATATCGGCACGGATGTGGGATTGCGGTTCAAGTCCACACGCGGACGGGGTGGCATAGTGGAAAACATCTTCATCAAAGGCATCAACATGATCAACATCCCGAATGAAGGCCTGCTTTTCGACCTCTTCTACGGAGGCAAGGCGGCAGGTGAAGAATCTGAAGAGGAACTCGCTGCCAGGATGAATGCCTCGGCGCCTCCGGTAAGCGAAGAGACTCCCGCGTTCAGAAATATCGTCATCGAAGATGTCAAGGGTACCAATATCAAACGGGCCATCTATTTCAACGGGCTACCGGAGATGAAGATCAAGAACGTCACGTTGCGTAATATGTCCATCAGCTGCACCAAAGGTGCACTCTTCCGGCAAACGGATGGGCTGGTTATCGATAACGTCCTTATTGCCCCGCAAACAGGCGAAGCTTTCTCCCTTGCTCCTACGGTTGAGAATGTATCGATTAAATAAATACAAATGTTCTATTTTTCCGTTCGGTATCTCATCGGTATTATGTCGAGGTTATTACCTATGCAACACCTATACAAAAATGTTCAATTTTTCCTTCAATTATTCACGAAGTTTTCTTTGCTAGAATCACTAATGCGCTAATCAAAAATCGAAAAAAAAATTTGCACAATTAAATAAAAAGTAGTATCTTTGTACCCGAAAAGAGAAAAAGCAAGACTATGAAAGAACTGAAATGCCCGAAGTGCGGAAATGTGTTTTCTGTTGACGAAGCCGATTATGCGCTGCTGCTCAATCAAGTGAAGAACAGCGAGTTTGAGGCTGAGTTGAATCGACGCATCCGCGAGTTAGAGCAGACGCAGCAAGCGCGTATGCAGGCAGAGCAACAGGTCGCTAAAGCTCGGCAACAAGCGGAACTGGCAGAGTTGAAGAATCAACTGGCCCAAGCGGAGCAAGCGAAACAGTTGGCTGTAGCGCAAGTCCGTCAGCAAGCAACCGAGGCGTACATGAAGAAAGAGCAGGAGTTGGCGCAAGCGAAGACGCAATGGGAGGAGCAACTGAAAGCCGCGCAAGAGCAGGTGGCATATTACAAGGAGATGAAGGTTCGGTTGAGTACGAAGATGGTGGGAGAGACGCTGGAAATACATTGCTCAACGCTGTTTAACCAATTATTACGGCCGCTGATGCCGAATGCATATTTCGAGAAAGATAACGAAGTAGTGGAGGGAACGAAAGGCGATTTTGTCTTCCGAGATAAGAGTGACGATGGCGTAGAGTACGTTTCTATCATGTTCGAGATGAAAAATGAAAACGATGAAACTGCCACCAAACACAAGAACGAAGACTTCCTTGCTAAATTAGATGCCGACCGCAAGAAAAAAGGTTGCGAGTATGCGGTGTTGGTGTCCATGCTGGAGCCTGATAGCGAGTTATACAACGGCGGCATCGTGGATATGAGCCACCGATTCGAAAAGATGTATGTCATTCGTCCTCAGTTCTTCATCCCACTGATTACACTTCTATGCCAGACAAGCAAGAAGAGCCTGGATGCGAAACGCGAACTGGCTCTAGTGAAAGCGCAACAAGTGGATGTGACCAATTTTGAGGAGAAGCTAATGAGTTTTAAGGATGGCTTCACACGTAATGTAAGACTGGCAAACGAGCGATTTGCAGATGCCATTGACGAAATAGATAAAACCATCGCACATCTTACAAAAGTACGCGAGAATCTGGTCAAGTCTGGTGACAACCTCAATGCGGCAGACAAGAAGCTGCAAGACGTAACAATAAAGCGTCTAACCTACGGAAACCCTACTATGAAGGCTAAATTTGACGAAGCAGGGAGCAGAGAAAATACAGACTAAATCAAAAAAATGCATATTTTTACAAAAAAGTTGCAGAAAAATTTGGTCAATTCAAAAAAAAGCAGTACCTTTGCACCCGCTTTTGAAAGGCAGACTACTTGGTGCGGTAGTTCAGTTGGTTAGAATACCGGCCTGTCACGCCGTAGGTCGCGAGTTCGAGTCTCGTCCGCACCGCCAAGAGGCTTAGGCCTCTCTTCTTTTCAAAAGCAATGGTCCATTAGCTCAACTGAATAGAGTACCACACTACGGATGTGGGGGTTGCAGGTTTGAATCCTGCATGGATCACAGAAAATAAAAGAGTCACCTTATTGGCGACTCTTTTTGTATGGTGCTACCGCTTTATGTACCGCTTTTTGGATGGTGCATCGTTGCAGGGTGGTCATTTGCGGATTTTTATAATAATTGCACCGCACATCCCTACCCGTAAGAATCTCATACCAAACACAAGCCGCAGTATAGCGTCCATAGACATAATTCAGATGATATCCGTCACGACAGAACGTATCGCCCAGATCCGTTGCCCGCGCCTCTTGTATGGCTGCGCCACAAGGGATAAGAAGCAAACCTCGCCCGTCCTCCTCCAAAGGGAAAGCGTTAAGCACCTTTTGCGTGCATGCCTGAATACTATCCCACATAATAGATTGGCTGGACTGGTATGTCGGATAAGCAGGATGCTTGGAGTCTTGGCTGTACGCCCATGTCTGCATCCAACATAGCTGGGCGTTCGGCTGATATGCACGAACCGTATCTACCAGCATCGTCAGCCATGGTTCGTATGTGCTTTGAATCCCGCTATAGTGGCTGGCCTGCTGAAAGGAGATAAAATCATATGCTCCGTTTCGCAAAGCACGGCGCAAGGAAATCGTATCTTTGATGATTCGCCATTCGCCTTTGGTCCATGGGCTATTACTGCAAATTCTATGCGAGTATGCAGCAGAATCGGCTTGTAAGAACTGCGCATGCTGCTCTAACGAGCAACCGCCGAAATAGAGATTATGCACCTCCACTTCCACGCCTGCCGCATCGCATAATGGCACCAGTTCCTGCTCAACCGCATCCCATGAGAAACTATTCCCGATGCTGAGAACCCGAATAAGTAATATGATACTAATGAGCTTCAAGCCAGTTTACTCCCACGCCACATTCAGCAATTAAAGGAACTGTCAGATGAACTGCGTTTTGCATCTCGGAAACCACGATTTCCCGAACACGGTCCACTTCATTAGCCGGCACATTGAAATTCAATTCATCATGTACCTGCATGATCATCTGTGCTTTCAGCCCTTCTTCTTTGAGCCGGCGATGAATGGAGACCATCGCCATTTTGATAATATCTGCCGCCGTTCCCTGAATAGGTGCATTAACGGCATTTCGCTCGGCGAACGAACGGATGGTAGCGTTCTGTGAGTTGATATCCGGCAAATAGCGTTTACGTCCGAAGAGCGTCTCTGCATAACCGCGTTGACGTGCTAACTCTTTTTGCGATTCAATATAACTAATCACACGCGGGAAGGCTGCGAAATAATCATCTATCAGCTGCTTGGCTTCCGTACGCGAACAATCAAGCTGCTGTGCCAAACCAAAGGCCGAGATGCCGTAAATAATACCGAAATTGGCGGTTTTGGCCTTTCTTCGTTGGTCTTTGGTGATCTGTTCTATCGGTTGGCCGTAGATTCGTGCAGCTGTAGCGGCATGGATATCCTGCCCCGAACGGAAAGCGGCTAACATATGCTCGTCCTGGCTGAAATGCGCCATGAGCCGGAGTTCTATCTGGCTGTAATCGGCGCTAAGGAACAGACAACCCTCATCCGGTATAACCGCTTCGCGGATAAAACGTCCACGCTCCGAACGAATGGGTAAGTTCTGCAAGTTAGGATTGGAACTGGAAAGCCGTCCTGTAGCTGTGACGGTTTGGTTATAAGTCGTGTGGATTTTTCCATCCGGAGCAATATAGCCCGGCAGGGCGGATATATAAGTCGAGATGAGCTTTTTCAACTCTCTAAAGTCTAGGATTAGCCCGACTATCTCATGTTTATCCTTTAGTGCCATGAGCACTTCTTCGGAAGTGGAGTATTGGCCTGTTTTGGATTTTTTTGCTTTGGCATCCAGTTTGAGTTTTTCGAACAGCAGTTCTCCTACTTGCCGCGGACTATTGATGTTAAACGTCTCGCCCGCGAGATTGTAGATGCGTTTCTCAAGTTCATTCAACTCTTCCGTCAGGATAACCTCGGCTTTCTTGAGTTTCTCCACATCCACGCGCACTCCTGCGTCTTCCATATCACGAAGCACTTGTACCAATGGCAATTCAACCTCATTATACAGACTCCATAGATCCGTGTCGGCTTTGAGTGCTTGCCAATCAGGTTCTTTATACGGATTAAAGGCCACTTCGGGATTAAGAAGATACTGGCAAAGACGATTTTCGATGGTATCGAACTCCGGTATCACTTGTTTCTCAGCCGTTCCGGTTTCCTCTCCAAAGTCTGCAAAGAGATCCAGCACACCGGATGTATCCTTCTTCGGCTTTTTAGCTGAAGTATTTTGTACGCTTTCTTCTTTTGAAGGCACGGTATTGGCTGGAGATATTTTCTTCAGGAGGGTGTTGAATTCGAGTTCTCGGTAAAGGGCCGAGAGCGCTTCTATGTTCGGTTCTTTGCGGCTCAGCAGGTTTTCGTCGAGTGCGATAGGAACGTCTGTGCGGATAGTAGCCAAGAAACGGGAGAACTTGATTTCTTCTTTCTGTTCTTCCACTTTCGTGCGCAGGGCACCCTTAATATCTTGCGTGTGCGTAAGGATGTAATCTATGTTTCCGAACTGCTTCAGCAAAGCCACTGCAGTCTTTTCTCCTACTCCCTTACAGCCCGGTATATTATCGCTTGCATCACCCATAAGTCCCAGCAAGTCAATAACTTGCGTTTGATGAC
The DNA here is from genome assembly GCA_017557345.1 of Paludibacteraceae bacterium. Classification (GTDB taxonomy): domain Bacteria; phylum Bacteroidota; class Bacteroidia; order Bacteroidales; family Paludibacteraceae; genus Colicola. The sequence goes on from JAFYZR010000123.1 coordinate 75,980, forward strand.
GAAGACCATATTTCTCACAAACCTCACGCGGCCCGAGCAGTTCGAATCCCCCTGTGTGCCGTGGCCTATACATGAAGACACGATCCGTTACCAACTGGCCATAGTCCTTGTCAGGCGTAGCCATGTAAACCTCAAATCCCGCTTGCTCGCCTTGTTTAGAGAGCGTACCTATCACATCGTCAGCTTCGAATCCGGGCACTTCGAGTGCAGGTATGTTCATCGCTTCGAGCAGCTGTTTGATGACCGGTACTGCCTTTTTGATATCTTCAGGCGTTTCGGGTCTTTGAGCTTTGTATTGCTCATAGGCTTCATGTCTGAACGTGCCGCCCTTCGGGTCAAACGCGACACCGATATGCGTTGGGTTGACTTTTCGGATTAGGTCATCCAATGTTATTGCGAAACCGAAGATAGCAGAGGTGTTCTCGCCCTTGCTGTTCATCCGCGGAGCACGGATGAAGGCGTAGTATGCGCGAAAAATCATCGCGTACGCATCTATTAAGAGCAATTTTTTCGACATATCGCTAAAGTGTTTTTAGGGATTTTGAGTGTTCAGTTCGTTGATATATGTCTGTATGTTCTTTTGCATGTTGGAAATGACGTTGGCATCTTGCTGTCGGATGAGTGAACCGCCTTTTCCGATACGTGAGGAAGCGCTTTGGTACCTTGGTTTGACGAGTTTGAAGTCAATATTGTTAAAGTCCGCTCCATAGACATCAAGTCCCAAGACGAGGGGTTTGAAGACGGATATATGGTAATTGAAACTGCCATCCAGGTTCTGCTTGCCACCAACGCCGACTCGGTACTTATCGAGTGAGAGCATGAATGGGAAGATTTCCACCTCGTTATTCTTGACGATGACCTCGACACTCAGGCTATCGATGACATTTTGCGTTTTCTTGGAGAACATGAGTTTTTTGGCTATTTCAGAGAAGGTTTCACCATCCATGAGCACCAGGTTCTGACCTCTTAACCATACACCGGCGTTGACGGACGGAAGGTCTATTCCAAAGTCACTATTCAGTCGTACTTGTGCAGCCATTTCGCTGGCCACAGAGCCATCGAAGGAGCGCAGCATCGGCATGATGGAATCGAGTTCGGGTATGTAATGAACCAGTTCACCTATCTGCACACTATCCATTTTCAAGGATGCCGCCGCCATGGCCTCAATAGTGTCTTTGCAAGAATAACGCATGTTCATCGCCATCTTTCCGACCTTAGTCGAAGTAGACATATTGGTGACGGAGAGGGTGTTATCTTTCAAATGCACATTTCCGGAGAACTCGTGCAGGCGCATATTGGAGAATATAATCGTATCCACCGATGCCCGGAAGGTGACATGCAGATTGGACGGCAAGACGATGAGTTTCTGGCGTAGCGAGTCAGATGATAACGAATCAGCAGCCATTTCTTCCGTCATGAGCGTATCTTCCAGCAGTTGCATGTTTTCCTTCGCCGCGACAGAGTCCAACGTCTGTGTGCTTGGCAGTTGCTGTGTCAAGGCATTGGCCAACTGGTTGAGGTCCAATCGCCGTGAGCGGAGTGTCAGGTTAGCCTCGAGTGTTCGGCCTCGCAGCAGATAACGGCGGAGATGGTGCACATCGCCTCTAAGCGCTATACCGGATCGTCCAACACGCAAGAAGAAGCTATTGAGCCGAACGGAGTCATCGCTAAGCGTCAAGTCAATACGCGAAGCGGTAGGCCGCAGTTGACCACCTTTCTGGCGTATGCCCAATCGGCGCACATAGATCTTTCCGTTTGTACGGAAATGGCGCAGGAATGCTTCACCGGGTGCGGTATCGTTGACCACTCTGTTAGCCAATCGCAAGAGTGAGTCGAGCGGCACAGGCTTTTGTTCACTATCGGGGATAGGTGTCCTGGTTTTGGTTTCCCTATCGTAACGGAATCGCCGGAAGCGGGGTGTAGTCGTTAAGTTGATACGCAGTGAATCGACCATGGTGCCGCTTCTTGGGTTAGACAGGAAGACCGAGTCCATGGAGAGCCGTGCTGTAGTCATAGGCACGAAGGTAGCGGCAGTATCCGGCCGCATTCCTGCCGATATACGGAGTCTTTTTGCTCTGAGTCGGATCGTGTCATACTGCTGTGCATCGACGCCTTGTAGTGAGAGCGAAGCATGCAGTACAGGCGGCTGTTTATCGTTGAGGTCATCGGCATACAATCTGACACGCACTCTATCCACTTTGGCATTGGTAGTTCGGCGGTACTTGACGGTCATCTGGCGGAAAGCGATGGATGCATTCAGCAATGCGGTATCTATTTTGCCTGTTCTTCGTGAGACACGTGCCATGTTCGTTTTGAGTTCGGCGCGGAGGGAGTCCATGAAGAATCGCGTCCGTAGCTCTCGTATACCGACGAAGACCGAGTCTCCCTGAATAGTAGATTCCGAGTGGATATCGTAGATTCGCCTCTGCTGCAGGTCATCCAAGAAGAAATAGGTAGACACATCGGCCTGCACAAATCCCCGTGCGCGGACGCGCTTGTCCAAGCCTGCCAGCTGTACCAGCTCTTTGAGATGGAGGCGTGACTGAAGATCTAACTGCAGCCACTCGCGGTTATTCTTGTAGCACGCCTTTCCGTGTGCATCGAGCCAGGACTGTCCGCTCTTGAACTTAAGCGCATCGAGCCGTACGAACGAGGCATTCAGGTGATGCGGGTCATAGTGCGCCTCGGCGCGGAGCGTGAGATCCTCCAGCCGTGCTTTTATATTCGGGTTACCGCCATGCAAGCGCTCTATCTGCACATTGGCATGCACGCAAGGGATACGTCCATTGGTGTAATACCCCTGTGCCGTAGCATCGAGATGTACGGCGCCTCGTAACTCGTTTTTCTGCAGTATCTTTTCTCGCAAAGCATCGGGCATCAGCGCGATGAGATACTCTATATGCGGAATAGAGAGGTTGGCCTGCACATCCAGCGAGTCGGAGACATATCCTTTTGCGTTGACATGTGCATCTTCACAGCGCAGCCCGGCATCGACATAGGCGGACAAGGTGGTATCTATATATTGGCCATTGGAAGCAAAGAAGATACTATCCACCGTGATTTGACAGATATCCAGGCTATCGGAAGTCAGACATACCAGTCCATCGACCAAGCGGACATCCTCCCACTCAATTTTCCAAGGTGCAGAAGCGGTGGTATCCGGTTCGTCGTTAGGCGGTAGGATATCATAATTGGCCGTAGAGTCATATTGGGCGAGGTAGATATGCGGTCGGCTAATCAAGACCGAGTGCAGATGGATATGATTATCCAGGATCTGCATCACATTCATTCGCACGCGCAGCGTATCGGCTATCAGCAGCGTATCACCATGCGGAAAAGGCACGTGTTGCCGGCAGACATCGATAGAGTCCGGTACATTCACTCGGACAATCGGTTGGCGCAGTTCGAGTTCGACGTCGGGGAAAGAGCTCCATATAGTCAAGTTGAGTTTTTCCACTTGCGCGTTAGCGTTGACGAACTGCGGGACGTATCGTTCAAGCAATGCATTGGTAACCTTGGGCTTGGTAACGACATGCAGAGCAATAGGTACAGCAAGCGCCACTAAAGCCATCAAGCAGACGATTACCAATAAGATATATCCGCTTATTTTCCAGAATGTGTTATGCCGCATGTGCCGAGAAATTGATTTATGTTATTTGATGTCTTTCGCAAGACGAATAGCCATACCGCCGTTGCGGTCGTTAGTTGAGAGTGACGCTTTGTTGTTGTACATAATCAGAGCAACCGTTTTCCCTTCCACACTGGATGCTGTCCAATACTGGGCATCTTCTCCGACAAAGAACACTTCCGTTCCATAGCGCACACCTGCGTACGGCATAAACACAGCACCTGCCTGCTCCATCTTGCTCCAAGCAGCAGCATTATACACATTCTTTGTAGCATCTTTCGGGTCAAATGTCACTCCAGCAGGCAACACAAAACCATCGGGCAACAGCACATGACCTTCCGTTTCGCCAATCTTAGCCGACCCAAGCAGATTCTGCGCATTTGCACGACCTGTTAATATATAATTCCATTCGTCCCGTGTCAGCGTACGCCATACATTAGCCGCATTGCCACCGTTTGAGATGGCATTCTTGCCCCAATCGGTAAAAACAGCATATTCACCCGTCGGACTGAAATCCTTGCTAGAGTTAGTGGGATTATTACCCGTGCCCCAACCGAAGAGATCAATCCAGCCTGCATAATCGACTGCTATATTGGCATTATTATCTCCGATAACATCCCACTGATGTTCCGCAAAACGCCAAATTTTCGTAGAAGCTTGGTACTGCAGATTTCCCTTTGCCAACTCTACTTTTTTATTTGGAGCCACACTGAATCCTTTTGCCTTTTCCTGAGGCTGCACAGCAGCAGGTCTGGCTGTAGTAGGCGCTACTTGAACAAGCCGTACGGCAAATCCCATGTCACGACCGCTAATTCCCATACCTACATAACCTTTATCAAAATCCAGGTTCTTTGCCTCTCCTTCATCTACATTCTCATTAAGCGCAATGTCAGAAGTCCAATAGTTACCGCCGTCTCCTGCTTTGCGCACATCCTTTTCCATGCGGAAACCGGCTGCCGGCAAGAAGACTGCACCTGCAGCTTCCATTTTTTTCCATTGGTCAGCCGAATAGATGTTGTGCTCGAAATTATTGCCGTTGGCGTTCTTATAATAAGTGCCCTTTAGCAACAGGCCCTTTGTTTCCCCTGCATTGAATGTAACACCGGGAGGTGTGGTCCAGTTGTCCGGAAGCAGAATTATACCTTTCACGCCATTCACCGTTCCGGCGCCCAACAAATTCTTGGCATTTGGTCTATTACAGAAAATATGGACCCATTCGTTTCGGCTTAAAACAGCCCATGTGTTAGGCTTATTGCCACCGTTGCTAATTGGACGCATGCCCCAGTTATAGAACACAGAATAATCCGTATATGCTACGGTTGCCTTCGTAGGTTCCTTTCCTGTTCCCCAGCCGAAGAGATCAATCCAATCGGCATTGTTTGGAGCAATCTTTGCATTGGCTTCGCCAAGAATATCCCATTGGTTGGCTGCGAAACGCATAGTCCTCGTAGAAGCCTGATACTGAAGGTTTCCCTTTGCGAACTGCACTTGTTTGCCATTTTCATTAACGGAAAACAAACCATTGAGTGCACCTTCCGTAGCAAATACTGCCATACTGGTGCACAAAGCGCATAAAAAGAATAATTTCCGCATAATTGTTGTGTTTTTAAAGATTAATATTGTCGATTTTCAAGTTCACAGGATAATATATTATAAGTATGGGTTTGATACGTGATACATAGGTAATGCATAGGTAATACATACGATCCGCATACGACCAACGACTTAAACCGAAACCCGCTGCAAAGTTACAAAAATTTTTTCATATATGCAAATTAATTTGCATAGTGATGCCATTTTATTGTTATTTCACCAGATGCCACCGGCCCCTCCGCCTGACGTGCTACCGCCTCCCCAGCCGCCTGTATCTCCGCCGGAATAGCAAGCCGTATCGCCACCAACACCAACATACGAGTTATCGAGACTGGATGCAGATCGCTTGAGTTTGGAGATATCTTCCTTTATAAGCCACTCATGACCACATTTCTCACAACGGTATTTGGTATGGAAATAGTCCTTCTTTTGCTCCTCCGGCGTTTCTGGAAAAATAACATCCACCCTCTTTATTCTTCGTCCGCCACAACGCTTGCAGCGTGGTTTGGTGACAAACCAGGACACATACCCGATGACCACAAGGATAATCACCACGAGCGCTGCAAAAAGTATTTTTTGCTCCAATGGCGTAAAAGCAGAGAGATCCAACAGCAGCATCATACTAATTTATTCAAAGCATTTGAGTTCGGTAAGCACATTAAAGGCATAGTTAGGAAAGACAAAGATGGTACCATAATCAAGGTATTTGTCAATCATATACCAAGGAGTGTCTTCACCGTGCTCGAGGTTTGTCACCACATGAATAGATTGTGCCGGCATCATTCCTTCCGCAAACAGCAACGCACGATTTCCTTCTTGATCCATCGCCATATCCACCACAATCATCGCATGTCCCGGAGCACCTCCGACAATCAGCACATCGCCCACTTGGATATCCTCAATCTTACGCGGCTTGAGTTCTTTTTCCAACGAGAGTGTACTGGCATATGCAGCCACATAATCGATGTATTTGCGGAACTTGGCGTATGAATAATCGCCCTTAACATAATCCACATAGTTCATGCGTTTTCCGCTGACAGAGTTGAAGTGAATCTCACTATAACGCTTTTGACTATAAAGATATTCCGCTCGCAAGAGCATAATGGCATCGGCACACTGAATGAGATCTTTTTTGCCTATATCGATATCCAGCACAGCATATGCACTAAACTGGCTCTGACGGCTGAGTTCCTTGCCCGTGTAATCATAAAGCGTCCTATCATCCTTGAGCTGATAGTTTCTAAGAAACTCTCCGAACGAGCCTTTCGGCAATTTGACACGTCGGAATCCCTCCCTTGGATTAATGTCGCCTATTGTGTGCATGTCGTCATACAATTTCCATTCCTGCTCAGGTTCCAGTTCGGGCAACACGATTTGTGTATCAGCTATCTCGACTATTTCGGGCTTATCGGAAGGAGCGTTTTGCAGTTTGGCTAAGTTATTTGTGTTGAGAACCAGACGCACCGCATAGCCATAGAAACGCTCGTTGTCTGCGTCTGTTCCATGCCCTCTATAATTAAACCAGGCGCCGTAAGCATGATCAGGATCTTCCGCGGATGGTGTAGAGGTCCAATAGTAACCGCCGGAAGTGGGTGGTCCAACGAGTTTGATGCTTCTGTAGTCGGCAGACGGCAGGAAAACAGCGCCATTTGCCTCCATCTTCGCCCATTGTGCAGCCGTATAGACATTAGTAGTCTTATCGTTAGGCTCGGGTTTGAATGTCAGACCGTTAGGTAACGACCAGTTATCCGGAAGCAATATATAACCGAATTGGTCTTCAATCTTAGCTTGCCCATGCAACCTGTCCGCGTTGGGGCGCTGGTCAAACAGATAATCCCACTCATCGACAGATAATGTACGCCATAGATCGGGCAAGAAGCCTCCATTATAGACCGCATTGGCTCCCCAATCCGCAAAAGTAGTATAATCGCCCATATACGAATAGAGTGTGGGATCATTGCCTGTTCCCCAGCCAAAGAGGTCTATCCATCCTTTGTAGGTCTTGCTAATAAGGGCATTATTACACTCCGTTTCGCCGATAAAGACATTACCGCAGTCATAACTACCCACCGCATCCCATTGATGCTCGGCAAAGCGCCAAGTCTTCGTTGAAGCCTGATATTGCAGGTTTCCGTTTGAGAAATAAACCTGTTTACCGGGGGCAACGGAAAAAATTCCATTGATCACCCCTTCGCCTTTAATTGTTGTCGGTGAAGTGGTAGGAGTGTTTGGAATAGATGGCGGGGCCTGGGTAGTTTGGGTGGATGCTATTCTGACGAGTCGTACAGCACATCCGTTATCGGGTTGTGTCCACCCCACTCCAACCGCGCTTCTATCCATCGTAGCATAGTGGTTCCGTATGTTATTCCCCCCTAAATTCTCTGAGGTGGATGACCAATAAAAACCTCGATTGTAATAGCCGTTTTTAGAAGCATTATAGACCAATGTGCCCTTTAGCATCCCAGCGGCAGGCAAGAAGATCGCACCTGCTCTTTCCATCTTTTCCCATGCCGATTGATCATAGACATTGGTGGACCACTCTTTGCTATTGGGTGTCCAATCGATTCCTTTCGGCAATTTCCAATCATCTGGAAGGAAGATATATCCGTATACTCCGCAGACGGTAGCCGAAGAACGCAACTGTTGTGCGTTCATGCGCTTGGAGATAAGAAAATTCCATTCGTCGGATGTTAGGGTTTGCCAAAGGTTCGCCGTGTTTCCCCCGTTGGGAATTTTGAGTTTACTCCAATCAGCGGACTTAAAAGTAAAGAGATCCATCCATCCGTTGTATGTAGACCCGTAGATTTCGTTTTGCTCTCCCAACATATCCCATTGATGTTCAGCAAAGTGCCAGGTGTGGGTAGCAGATTGAAACTGCAGATTACCCATTGCGAACTGCACTTTTTTGCCGTTAGCATTGACAGAGAAGACGCCATTGAGCGCACCGGAGTCATCGTGATAGGAGAAAGCGTTTATCAGACAGGCACAGAAAAGTGCCAGAAGAGCATATCGTTTTACCATATGATAGGTGGTTGGTTGTGCTGAATGAGGTACCGGTTAGCCGCTGAGAAATGTCCGCATCCGTCAAAACCGCGATAAACGGACAAGGGAGATGGATGTGATGTTTGGAGGACGAGATGTTTGCGTCGATCGATAAATTGTCCTTTTCGTTGTGCATAAGAGCCCCAAAGCATGAAGACGATATGTTCGCGCTCTTTATTCAAAGCAGCAATAGCCGCATCGGTCAGTTCTTCCCATCCTTTTCCCTGATGGCTTCCGGCCTTGTGCGCTTCTACCGTCAGCGTAGCATTGAGCAGCAAGACGCCCTGTTCAGCCCAACGATGTAAATCGCCACTTTGCGGGATAGGCGTTCCCAAATCACGATGAATCTCCTTATATATGTTTACCAGCGAAGGCGGCATCGGAACACCCTCCGGAACAGAAAAACTCAATCCCATCGCTTGTCCCTCTTCATGATAAGGATCTTGACCTATAATAACTACTCGCACTTTATCAAACGGACAAGAATCAAAGGCGTTAAAAATCAGACCTGCCGGAGGAAAACACCGACGGGTCTGATACTGGGAACGCACATAAGATGTAAGGAGTTCGAAATATGGCTTGTCAAACTCCGGTTGCAAGACGCGTTGCCAAGATGGATCTATCCTTACATTCATTAATCGACGATTAACATGGCGTCTCCGTAATCGCCGAAGCGATATCCTTGCTCGACAGCCTCGTGATAGGCATTCATCGTCTCTTCATATCCGGCAAAAGCAGCAACCATGAGCAACTGGCTAGACATGGGGAGGTAGAAATTGACAAAGAAAGCATTGGCGGCCATGAACTTATACGGCGGGAAGATGAACTTATTCGTCCATCCGTCATAAGGCTTGAGCAGTCCATTGGTGCCAGCCACATGCTCCATGGCTCTCATGACCTCCGTTCCGACAGCACAGACGCGCCGGCCCTGCTCATGTGCGTTATTGACAGCATTGGTCATGGATTCAGGGAGAATAATCTGCTCCGACTCCATCTTGTTTTTCGTGAGGTCTTCGACGTCAATATCCTTGAAAATGCCGAGCGAGACATGGCTGGTCATGAACTGCGTTTCGATGCCGTGTATCTCCATGCGCTTGAGCAACTGTTTGGAGAAATGGAGTCCGGAAGCGGGTGCCGCGACAGCGCCGATCTTATCGGCGAAGATAGTCTGGTATCGCTCGTTATCCATTTCGCTGACAGGCTGGTTATGAAAGACCTGCTCGTATTGAGCGAGCGTCTCAGGATCCATGGGTCGGTGTATATAATGCGGGAGCGGTGCACTTCCCAGCGCATAGAGCCGCGGCACAAACTCCTCGTTGTCATAGTCGGTGAGGAACCGGAAAGTTCGTCCCCGGCTGGTGGTGTTGTCAATGACTTCGGCTACGATAGCAGGGTCGTCATCAAAAGTGATTTTATTGCCGATGCGGATCTTGCGTGCCGGGTCAACGAGCACATCCCAATATCTATTGCGATGATTCAGTTCGCGGAGGAGGAAGACCTCGATCAGTGCATTGGTTTTCTCCTTATGTCCAAAGAGGCGTGCAGGAAAGACCTTAGAGTCATTGAAAACGAACAAGTCGCCCTCATCAAAAAACTGCACGAGTTCGGGTAAGGTTTTATGCTCTATTTCCCCCGTTTTACGATGGAGAACCATCAATCTTGCCTCGTCACGATAAGGCGACGGAAACTGTGCAATCAGCTCTTCAGGCAGTCTAAATCTAAACTGGCTGAGTTTCATATCATTACTCTTGTACATAGTCTTTTAGTTTTTCAATAAATTGCTCTACTGTGAAGCAGTCTTCTACTCTCACATTGCCGACTCTAGTCCGTCTAAGCGCGGTGAGATATGCCCCGGAACCGAGTTTTTCGCCAATATCCCGCGCCAAAGCCCGTATATATGTGCCTTTGGAGCAGACGACGCGTATGGTCAGTTGCATAGCCGCTTCGTCAAAGGCTAAGACCTCAATCTCATCGATGAGCAGGAGCTTGGGTTTCAGTTCGATTTTTTCTCCTTTTCGTGCGAACTCATAAGCACGTTTGCCGTTGATTTGCACGGCGGAGAAGATAGGCGGCACTTGCCATTGCTCCCCCACAAAAGTGGGAATCGTCTTATCAATCAGTTCGCGTGTGATATGAGCCGTCGGATAGGTTGCATCTACCTCCTTCTCCATGTCATAGGATGGAGTGGTGGCGCCTAACTGCAGCGTAGCCACATATTCCTTGACATCGTATTGCAGCGCTTCAATCAGTTTGGTTTTCTTGCCTGTGCATATAATCACCACACCGGTGGCCAAAGGATCCAAGGTGCCGGAATGGCCGACTTTCAGTTTCTTCCTCCCTAACTTATTGCATAGATTATACCGCACTTTCGCCACCAGGTCAAACGATGTCCAATGGAGCGGTTTATCAAATGCAATCACTTCTCCTTCCTCGAAATTCCACATCTTAGCAAAGGGTAACAATGATCGTGGTCAAACCTACTATAGCGCAATAGAGTGCGAACCAAACCAAGCGCTGGCGGCGGACAATCTCAATCATAAAACGGCATGCAAGACATCCGGTAACAAAGGCTGCGACAAACCCGACTACCGCCGGGATAACGCCCAGTGTACTGGTTATTTCGCCTTGCAGCAGTTTGAGCAGATCCAATAACGCTTCGCCTAAAATAGGGATCAACACCATCAGGAAAGAGAACTGCGCCACGCTTTCTTTTTTCACGCCGCAAAGCAGTCCTGTCGCAATCGTCGTTCCGGAGCGGCTCAATCCGGGAAGCACAGCGCACGCCTGAGCCACACCGATGATGATGGCATCTCTGTAAGTCACTTCATGCCCCATGCCTTGGCGTTTTTTCTGCAGCCACTCACTCAAAGCGAGCAGTGCAGCGGTAATGAGCAGACAGATACCCACTAAGAGCAAACCATTACCAAAAAACGCTTCTACCTGATCCTTGAAGAACATACCAACGATGAACACCGGGATCATCGAGACTAATAATTTGGCTACATAGTCCTTCTCGGCATTCCACTGAAGGGAAGCAAACGTGCCTTTGAAGAGTTGCATCACTTCTTTCCACAATATAACCAATGTAGATAGCACCGTGGCCGCATGCACAATAATGGCGAAGATAAGATTCTCCTCTCCGGATGTGCCTAACAAAGCGTGACCTATCTCCAAATGACCTGAAGACGAAACGGGCAGGAACTCTGTCAATCCCTGCACGATACCTAATATCAATGCCTCTAACCAACTCATTTCTTCTTACCGCGGAATAAGATGGCAAAAATCATAGCGACAAAGCCGAAGAGCGAGATCATCGGCCCAACCGTGATTCGACGGAAGGAGAAAATATCCGGATTATATACCTCACCCGACGGTTCTCCGACCATCAATGCAAATCCTAGCACAATGATAACAAAAGAAACCGCTATAAGGATGATATTCAGTTTGGGTAAAGTCTGTTTCATATCTCGTAAAGTGAATTATTATCCATTCGGATATATCGTCCCGTTGCGATAAGCGCAGCAAAGAGTGTTATCAGCAAGCCGGAACTTAACACCACCACCGACACGAAAGCGATATTTTTCCATGTCAGCGGGAAAAGGAGCATGCCCATCTTAACCTCCACGTAATAAACCACACCGCTCAAAATAGCCAAAGCCACTAGGCCGGAGACAAGCCCCATTCCCATGTTCCTGAGCACGAATGGACGACGTGTTACCCACGAAGTAGCACCCACCAGCGTCATCGTATTAATCAGGAAACGCTTTGAATAGATCTGTAAGCGAATAGTATTCACAATCAGAACCATAGATACCAACAGAAGGACTAATGCCACAACCAGCAGTATCAGTGAGAACTGATGCACATTGCTACTCATTAGATCAGCCAAATCACGAGGATACAACACTTCGGACACATAGGGCAATGCTTGCAGATTTTCCGCGAACACCGCTAAACTATCCGGATGACTGTAGAGCTCCGAAGGATGGATCTCATAACTCGCCGAAAGAGGATTATAGCCTAAGAAAGCAGATGGATCTTCGCCCAAGGAGCGGATATGCTCGTCTAAAGCCTGCTGTGCAGAAACATATGTATAACTGCTACATTGATTGCCGGCATTTAATATAGCCTCCAAACGTGCGCACTGCGCTTCATCCGCGTCATCAGTCAATACGGCCGTGACGGTCATGTTCTCACGCATGCGCGTAATAAGTTGGCCTGCAGACAACAATATAATGCACTCCAGGCCAATCAAACATAACACCAACGATACACTGACCGCTGAGGTTAAATACGAATTACGAAATCGATGTTTCCGCATTAATACTCCCAAAGATCTTGCTCAAAATTAAGCAATTCCGCCGCGATACGTGCTTGCTCTTTCTTTACTTCGGCTTCTGTCTTTGCATAATCCGGAATCCAGCGATTGTACATATTTCCCTCTCCGACGATATAAGAAGTAAACAAACGTTTCTGGAAGAAGTCATCAAACGTGACACGCTTTACTTCATTACGGTTAGGAATAGTATATTGCATTGCCATATATGGACGCAATGCATCAAATGGGATCCAGAACATAATCGACTCGCGCAACGAACTCATGATATTGGAGTCGTCTCGTGTCGAAATCTTATCAGCCTGCAGCGGAGCAATACCAATAATCTTAGTATACAAACGGGAAGTGTGTTTGTCGAAGAACACCACCTCTTGAATCAGATATTTGATCTGGTTACGGACTAACTTCTCGAACGGATAGAAATGGAATGACAACTCATCGTCTATACTATCGTAATGAATCAACATAGCATCCGAACTGGAGATATCAAAGTGTGTTGGATCATCCGAGTAATCGGCCAGCGGGTCATCAGCCATAAACATTGTAGGAATCTGAGCACGAGGAATAGGCTCTTGCCTGAAATCCGGTTTGATAGTCTCCGGATTACGCTCGTAAATAGGAAGGCCATCTACTACAGCATCCGTGATTACCTTGAACAGGTTTCGATAATCTGCATCATCCGATTTGGTAGGGAAATAAAGCTGATAATTCTGCTTATACCGCATATCAATAATACGATAGATATAGCGAGACCAAATTATATCATCTATACGGTGATCCACCATTACAATCGTATCATGCATCGGAGAGAACTGTTCTGTCTGGATACGTGCACTACCCATCTCGTCAAAGAACGAGACAACCTTATGCTGTGCCTGCGCAGTGACTACGCCTAGCATCAGACATGCAATAATACTAATTTTCTTTATCATATGCCTAAGATATTAATTCAACGATAGAGGAACAGGAGACAGACGCACTTCCTTGCCATCAGGACCTTTCGCGCGGATATCCGTGATAACCACGATAGCACCCATCTTTAATTTACCCAGACGATCCAATTGATCGCGAGTAAATTTATTTCCACGGGCTTCTGTCAACACACCATTGATATTGACCTTGAAACTCGTTATTTGATACGGCAAATCAAGTAAGCCATCAGGACCATACGAAGCGATAACCGTTGCTGCACTATTAAGCAAAGCGCCACGAGAAATATTTCCATCAGAATACTCTTTATCTCCGGATTTGAAGTAAGCGCCTGGTTTCGGCAGTGCTTTCACTCTGTATTCCCTATTTCCCATGGGTTGCATTCTGCCGTCTAACTCTGCAGATACTGAGATAGATACGCTCTTCGCGTTGTCACCCGGTTTAATAATCCACAGACCGCCTTGCTGACGAACAGCAGCACCGCTAACATTTACTTTAATTTTATCATTTGAAATACCCGGTACAGAAATAGAGAATTTATTGTCATACCCGCGGTACATGATATTCAAGTCTGTATTCGAAATGGTCACAGCTGGTTCACCAACGCTATATTCGCTACGGAAAGGAAGGTTCTCCATTTCTCCTGTCGCAGGATTCTTATAAGCAATCCAACCAGAGTATTTCTTTAATCCAACACCCGAAGCCGGAACCTCATACCTACCCTGGTCATTGATACGCTGACCTTCGATATAATACTCAGGACGCTGCGTTGTATCAACCGCCGCCAAGATAATTTGAGCACTATACCTTCCTCCGCGAATCACATAATTAGAATTAGGTATCACGTACGCGTTCAATTTATTCACGCGCAGGTCACCCGCGTCCGTGCGATCCATTAAATACTGGATCAACTGGCTCTCCGTGGAACGAACATCATTCTGCATCTTGGTTAAGATAGTAATAGAAGCGCCAACGGGCATTCCGTCAAACACAGCCACCTCCCAATCACAGGAGTCTTTCTCATGAGCATTCCACCCACGATCTGTTGCTAGATTTTTAAGAATAGCCTCACGCAGCTCTGCATCCGTCTCAACCAGACCTGCAGCATAATCGCGATAATAAGCCACCACTTCTTTTAATCTCAAACCATTACCTTGCACAATTGCGTATTGACCCGTCACATCCAAGTTCGAATTGGCTTCAATATGCATTGTAGGGTCAATGCCTTGCGCCTTCAATGACTCTACCTTCTTTTTACCATCAGCCAAAAGCGCGATGTGCTCTTTAAAGTCCTGAATGTAATTAAACAACGAGTCCGCACGAAGTTGAACCTCCTTCGCCTTATCGAACCACTCTTGCGTCTTCTCCGGATTGTCGGCATTAGCTGCCTGAAAATCATTGTAGAGTTTCGCATTGTGTGTATCCGCAGCCGCAATGGAGGAGTGCAAACTATTGTCCACCAATGTAAAACCATTGAGGATATCCGTACTTACGTTCAACGCCAACATGGCGGTGAGCACCAAGTACATCATACCTATCATTTTTTGTCTCGGGGTTTCCGGACAGTTTTTTGCGCCACTCATTACTGAAGTGTTTTATTCATTGTTACTTTATCTGCTTTATTTCCGCTTATGCAAGCGCATTGAGCATATTGCCATAGATACTATTCAAGTCTGTAACTTGTTTCTGCAACAGCTTGGTTCCGGCAGCGAATGCTATCTGTGCCTCTGCCGCTTCTTTCGCTGCAACAGCTGCACCTTTCTGAGCCTCAGTTTGTGCATTAACTGCTTGAAGTTGCAATTCATAAACAGTATTCAACGATGCGATGCTCTTTCCTACTTGCTCAACACCGGCCTTGTATGCCTTTGTCTCTTCAGCAATATTTTGCATATCACCGCTCACTTGAGCATAAGTTTGCGACAATGCATTCGTAGTAGTAGTGAAAGAATCTGTTGCTGCACCGGCAGCTGCAAGTTTAGAAACATAGGCATCAGCTGCGGAAGTCATCTTTTCCACATAGCTTTCTGTAGCGGTTGTCATTTTAGTAGAATAAGCCTCAGTTGCAGCTTCTGCAGCCACTAATTTGTCATTCAACTTAACACCCGTTTGAGCCACTTTGCCCAACTCGGCAAACTGCGTAGCAGTCTTTGCCAGATCAGCGATACCATCCTTCAAGGCCTTAAAGTCTTCCTCTTTCAAGACAGGAGCTTTCGCAGCCGCAGTTTGAGTGGTAGCAGACATAGAAGCCGGATCTGCCACTCCGGCGCCTAACAGCGTAGGACGAGCCTGTTTGGATTTCTCCTCTAACAATTCCGGCTTTGCACCAAACTCCAGCAATTGTGGGAATACATTCTCCCAGTGGAATTCAGGATGCGGATGCTCCAATGTTCCTATAAGGAACAAGAATGACTCGGTAAACATACCGATCATCAGCACTTGACTTGCACCCGGCCAGTGCAGAATTTTAAACAGTGCTCCGATAATAACGACTGACGCTCCCGCCGAATAAACAATGTTAACGGTGTTCTTTCCCTGGTACGACTCATACCAACGCATGAATTTCGAGCCAAAACCTTGCTTTTCTGTAGCCATAATTGTATTTTGTTTTAAGATTTATTCTTTGTGTTATATTTTATTCTCCAATGTATGAACGAACGCAGCGGAAACCAATATACGGACGACTCTCATATTGATACTCGTACGTACGCACGCCACACTGCATAAAGTAACTGATATCTTTCCAGCTGCCACCTTTCACAACTTTGCGTTTCAAGATATCCGGGTCTGCCTTACGTGCCATGTAACAATAATCCGGATTCAAATCATGGAAATAGGTATTAGAAGATGGTTGATATGCGGAGTTGGTCCATTCGGACACATTACCACCCATATCGAACAGACCGAAATCATTAGGACGGAACTGAGCCACCTTCATTGTCGTTGTTCCGGTATCATCATTGTAAGCACCACGATATGGTTTAAAGTTAGCAAAGAAACATCCTTTGCTATCGCGGGCATAGTTACTTCCCCAAGGATACATTGCCAACTTACGACCGCCACGAGCCGCATATTCCCATTGTGCTTCAGACGGCAAACGATATTCGTTTGCCTCCAACGATGAATACTGGTTGAAAAGTTTCGTTCTCCAATCGCAGAATGCATGAGCCTGCTCCCATGTTACACCAACAACAGGATACTCTGCATATCCCGGATGCTTGAAATACAAGTGCAGCAACGGATCGTTGTACGAGAATTGGAAATCACGAGCCCAAACCAAGGTATCCGGATAGATACTGATGATTTTCTCCGTCAACAAATCTTTCGGCTCTCTCAATGGACGGAAGATTGTCGAGTCTTTAATCTCGTTATTTTCGTTTACCCAGAAGGTATCTACACGTGCTGTTGCTCCGGGAGGATAAGTACTGGTAGCCACATCGAATTTATTACGCTGTGGCAGCGCTTCGTCCATATTGACCCAGTTGTAACGGTAGTGCAGATTGTTAGTATTAAACGATCCATCCGAATAGAACATAGATGATAATGCATCAACTATATCCTCTTCTTTGCTACTCCAAGGAACTTTTTTACGCCAATCTATACGAAAATCCTCTTCATCAAAATCTTCGTCTTTCGGCTGAACGGCATAATCCGTCATTCCTGCAGCAATAAGATTGGTTAATGCAATCGAATCTCGAACCCAATTTACAAATTGATGGTACTCATTGTTTGTAATCTCGGTCTCATCCATCCAGAATGCCTCTACTGTCACCATCACAATATTGTCCGGTTGTTCAAAGACCGCCGATTGTGTGTTGGCACCCATCATGAAGGAACCTTTCTTAATAAACAACATACCATAAGGATTTGCTTCCTTAATGTTGGTCGATTTGGTTGCTCCCACGAGCTCACCGGCCGGTTTGTTGCAACTAACCATTGCTACCGCTAATGCGATTAATGGTAAAATCTTTGTTACTTTCATGTTTTTACAAGTATCGAATTGATTTATATTTATTCGTTCTTTTCGGCTTTAGGATATCAAATCCATATGCCAGATATATCTCATGACTTCCATAACTTTCCAGAAGCAATTTATTTGTCGGCAATTCGCAACTATAACCTAATTGCAATCCGGAAATAATGTCAATTCCTAACAATATGTTCACGCTGCCTAATATGCGATATCCCAAACCCCAACGATATCTATCTTTATAATCACACATCAGCGTCAAATTCACATCCCAACTCGCAAAATCAGTCATCACCATTGCACTTGGAGTCAATACCCATTCCCGATAATTCTTCAGTCTAAAATGGTAGCCTCCAACAATGTACATCGTCCCAACCAGCGTCACTTCTTTCTCCATGCCATCCGCACCATCGCTCATATCAACTGTCGGCCTCAACAAATGGCTGTAACTGCCTCCTACCCACCATGTCGGCGTATAATAGTACAAGCCCACCCCCATGTCGAATTTCATCCCGGATTTGCTGCCGGTCGGTATGGCCTCATCGGTTGATTCGTGATATTCATCACCCATCTTGTTCAAGTTTACCGAATCACCTCTAAATCCCACATTTACAAACCCTAGCTCTGCGCCTATACTCAAATACCCCTTCCCTAATTTTTGGCGATAAGCATATTGTGCATAAAGAGATTGATTTGTAAATAATCCGTAGCGGTCATTCAGGAATCGGATTCCGGCACCATGACTCGTTTTCTTTATCACAAAAGGCGAACCAAACGAAAACCAGGTACTCATCGGCGCGTTGGGAATGTCTACGTACTGCATACGATGCATTCCCGCAACCTTCATCAAATCGCCTTCGCCTACTGCAGCTGGGTTATACGCTGTCGGCAAATACATATATTGTCCCATCTGCGGGTCAAACTGCGCACTCGCAGTCACTACGGCTATCAGCCCCAACAGAATGACAATATATCGCTTCACAATACATCAATATTCCTCTTCGTTAAAGAAGAAATCTTCATCTTGAGTCGGATAATCAGGCCAGATGTCCAATATACTCTCATATTGTTCCTCATCATCATCCTCCAACTCTTGCAAATTCTCTATCACTTCAGCAGGAACGCCCACACGATTGGCATAATCCAATAATTCATCTTTTGTTGCAGGCCATGGCGCGTCCTCTAATTTTGATGCTAATTCTAGTGTCCAATACATTTTTTCTCTCGATCTGATTTTTAAAAAACGTGCAAAAGTAATAAAAACTTTTGAATCATGCAAATATTTTTTGCGATTATTTACATTTTTCGGCGTTTTTTGCTCTTTATGACGGCCATTCCGTCAAAAAATACACATTTTTGTTATTTTTTCCACACACATTCTTCCTCTCCGTTCTTGAAGCTTATATAACGGGAAAGGACAAAAAGATAGTCACTCAGACGATTCACAAATTGCAAAGAAACAGCCTTCGCTTCCGATTCAATCATACGTCGTTCTGCGCGTCTGCAGATGGTTCGGCAAACATGACATTTGGCTACCATCTCACTTCCCATTGGCAATACAAAAGCATGTTGCTTAGGAGTAACTTCTTGCATCGCGTCAATCCATTCCTCCAAACGTTTCACATCATCTACTATGATCCACTCGCCGGGAGCTTCGCTCAGTTCCGCACCTAAATTAAACAATTTGTTTTGAATCCACTCAAGTTGTACATCCGAGAGCCGGACATCGTTTTCTGCATGAAGAATCTCTGCTCTTAACAATCCGATCCAGCTATTAAGCTCATCCACTGTTCCATACGCTTCGATGCGCACGTCCGTTTTAGGCACACGCTGACCGTTAGCCAACGAAGTTTCACCTTTGTCTCCTGTTTTTGTATATATTGCCATAATGCTATAGATTTATCACATAATGCCGTTTAAGATAATGCGGATCAACAACCAATAGCCCAACATGGTACAAATCCATACTTGTTGTCACCAACTCATTCATTTTCAAGGACTTCCATGCCCGCTCCATTTCATTGGAATAATGAATATCGTCAACTATGATTACACCTTTCTCATGCATTCTGGGCAGCAAAAACGCCACGTATCGCATAGTCGCTTCAAATGTATGATTAGCATCCACGTAGGCCACATCAAGCTTCTCGCGCGCGCAATCTAATAAGGTGTTATCTATATTACCTTCTTTCCAAGAGATATTCTCAATCTTTAACGCTTTCCAGACACTTTTTGCTACATTTAGCACGGCATCACTTCCTTCTAATGTCATTACTTCGTTCCTACTATCTGGCACAGCCAGATAAGCCGTCGTTATTCCTAAAGAAGTACCCAATTCCAATATCTTCAACTGTCGTTTTTCTTTCTTTCCCATCCATTCCACCAGCCGGAATAGCATCTGTCCCACTTTGGCGCTCTCTAAATGGCTTTTTGCAATATCGCATACCCTACGCTGGCAATGCTTACCTTCTTTCGTTCCGCGCGAGCCGTAATCAACCACATCCAACGTATCCTCACAAGCCAAAAGCATCTCACGGCGCCGCTCGATATCGAAAAAACAATAATAGGGATTACGGTCACGCAAGATAAATCGCACCAACTCGAACAAATAAGGCGAATGTATTCCTTCTCCGGTGGTATTCCATGCGGTTAAGACATGGCGGACGTACGTCCAAAGTCGATGTGTGATAACACTTTTCGCCATTTATGGCGCAAAAATACGAAAAAATTTGCATATATGCAAAAAAAAATGTAATTTTGTCGCATGATTTTGAATTATATTTGGATTTCGCTTATTTTGCTGGCCATTATAATGGGCCTGGTACAAGCTATTTGCTATGGAAACGTAGATATTTTCTCTGCGATTCTCAATTCTACTTTTGACAACGCAAAAACGGGTTTTGAACTTTCTCTCGGCCTAACCGGTGTACTTGCTTTGTGGATGGGAATCATGAAAGTAGGAGAACGCGCCGGAGCAGTCAACTCGCTTGGAAAAGCCATCAATCCTTTCTTCAGCCGCATCTTCCCGGAAATACCGAAAGGGCATCCGGTTTTTGGATCTATGCTGATGAATATTGCGGCAAACATGTTAGGTTTGGATAATGCCGCAACGCCTATGGGACTGAAAGCCATGGGCGAACTGCAGGAGCTGAACAAGGACAAATCAAAAGCTTCTAACGCCATGATTATGTTTGTTGTCCTTGGTGCAAGCGGACTTACGCTTATTCCGACAACCATCATGGCATATCGCGCGCAACTCGGTGCTGCCAATCCTGCGGATATCTTCCTTCCTATTCTTATTGCTACGTATGTTGCAACTCTAGTCGGGCTTATTTGTGTTTGTATCGCGCAAAAAATTCGCATGAAAGATCCGGTCGTTTTAGGCACGCTCTTCGGTCTGACAGCACTTGTCGGATTACTCGTTTGGGGTGCTTCCATTCTCGATTCGCACACATTATCAGTCGTTTCAGCAGCTATCGCAGCTATTCTTTTGCTTGGCGTCATTTGTTGGTTTGTCATACAGGCGATGGCAAAGAAAATCAATGTCTACGATGCTTTTATTGATGGTGCAAAAGGCGGATTCCAAACGGCTATTGGTATTATTCCTTACCTTATCGCCATCCTGGTAGCAGTCGGCATGTTTCGGGCTTCCGGAGCGATGGGATTGCTCGAACAGGGCATCGCTTGGTGTTTTGAAGCGTGTGGCATTAATCCCGACTTGGCCGGAGCTGTTCCTACTGCTTTGATGAAACCCTTGAGTGGAAGTGGTGCAAGAGGACTGATGCTCGAAGCGATGACCACTTATGGCGCCGATAGTTTGGTTGGAAGACTCTGCTGCATTCTGCAAGGAACGACAGATACTACATTTTATGTCCTTGCGGTTTATTTCGGCGCGGTAAATATTAAAGACACACGCCATGCCGTGGCATGTTGCTTACTTGCCGACTTGGCAGGAGCAGTCACAGCTTTTGCTATTGCACCTATATTCTTTTAGCTAACACATCAGTATTATATACTACGTATATAATACCAACGAAATACAAACCCAAAATTAGTGCGTGATTAGTGCGCGATAAGTGCGATATAAGTGCGCGATAAGTGCGTTATTTTCGGTATTATGATTACATTTAGTGCCCAGGATATCAAGCTCCCTTCGCTCGATGAGCGCAAAATCGGCCGATGGATACGTTCTGTTGGTGCCGATTACGGCTTTTCCGTAGGAAATATCAACTATATCTTCTGTTCTGACGAGCGGGAATTGGAAGTAAACCGCGAATTTCTCGGACATGACTATTACACGGATATCATCACGTTCGACTATTCAACGGCCTCTACTTTGAATGGAGATATCTTTATTTCGCTAGATACCGTCCGCTCAAATGCAGAAATGGTAGGCACAAGTTTTGAGGAAGAATTGAATCGGATATTGATTCATGGCATCTTGCATCTTACAGGGCAAGGCGATAAAACACCGGAAACCAAGGCAGAAATGACCAAAAAAGAAGATTTGGCCTTAGCCAAACTAAATTAGTTTCCCAATCCTATAATGTTTTAGGACTTAATCAGTAGCCTGAAAGCATCTGTTACTTTGCGAACTGGCACTACTTCGATCGTATAGCGGGTAGTGTCTATTTTTTGGTCTGCAGGAATAAGAATCCTACGGAAACCGAGTTTCTGAGCCTCTGCTATGCGTTGCTCGATGCGATTAACAGGCCTGATCTCTCCGGCCAAGCCAACTTCGCCACAGAGGCAAGTTCCTGCATCCAGCGCGATATCCATATTACTGCTTAAAACAGCTGCAATTACCGCCAAGTCAATTGCTGGATCTTGCACATGCAGGCCGCCGGCAATATTCAAAAAGACATCTTTCTGCAGCAATTTAAAGCCCACACGTTTCTCCAATACAGCCAGCAACATGTTAAGCCGCCGTCCTTCAAAACCCGTAGAAGAGCGTTGTGGTGTGCCGTATGCAGCAGAAGAAACCAACGCCTGCACCTCGATTAAGAAAGGCCTTACGCCTTCAACTGCCGCAGCAATAGCGATGCCGGATAATCCTTCTCGTGCAGTAGAAAGCAGTAATTCTGATGGATTCGTCACTTCACGCAATCCATCGCCTCGCATTTCATAGATTCCCAATTCAGAAGTAGAACCGAAACGGTTTTTCTGTGCCCGCAAAATGCGGTACATATTATGTTGATCCCCCTCAAACTGCAAAACGGTATCTACAATATGCTCCAGCACTTTCGGTCCGGCCAATGAGCCTTCCTTATTGATATGACCGATGATGATAAAGGGTATATTTCGCGATTTCGCAAACTCAAGGATCCGAGCGGCACATTCTCGCACTTGACTTATACTGCCAATAGTCGCATCAACGGCTTCTGTTCCTATCGTTTGAATAGAATCAATAACTACTACTTCCGGCTCCAATTCTTTGACTTGGTCAAGAATCCGCTCTAAAGATGTCTCTGAGGAAATATAAAGATTCTCTGCATTCCCCGCCAAACGTTCTGCGCGTAGCTTGAGTTGCCGGACACTCTCTTCTCCGGATGCATAGAAGGTTTTTCTTTCTCCGAGTTGCATCAGCACTTGCAACGCCAATGTTGATTTGCCGATACCCGGTTCTCCGCCCAATAGCACCAGACTTCCCGAGACTAATCCTCCGCCCAGCACACGATTCAACTCGCCATTATGCATATCAATACGCATCTCTTCGTTTGCCACAACATCTTGCAGGCGCTGTGCTCTGCTATCGCCAAGGCTGCGTCTTTCCGCTTTTGACTTTTGCGTCTCAACTATCTCTTCTTCGTATGTTCCCCACTCGCCGCAAACAGGGCAACGGCCCAACATCTGCGGGGCTTTTGCTCCACAGGATGAACATACATATTGGATAGAAGTCTTTGCCATTTTGATAATTCAGCAATCAGTCAGCAATTAGATGTCAAATACCAGATTTTCTTCGGCGAGGAAAGTATTTTCAAACACAGGCTTTGCTTCTTGCAGGAAAAGACCATGGTCTTCTACGCGAGCGGAATAATGGCCTAAAATCAACTTACCCACATTAGCCCGTTTGGCAATCTCAGCGGCTTCAGCAGCTGTCGAGTGCTTAACCACTTTACTGCGTTCTTCATGATCCCGAAGAAACGTAGACTCATGGTAAAGTGTATCCACGCCATCGATGATAGGTACTATTTTCTCGCTATATTGCGTGTCGGAGCAGTAAGCGTAACGCTTACGCGTCTCATACTCAAAGGAGCCGTCTTCTTTCTTTACGCGATGCGTTTCTTTGAAGAGGAAACCGCAAGTCGGCACACCGTGTTTCAACGGAATAGTCTCTACACTTACTGTTCTATCTTCAAAGATTACTTCGTGTTTACGCGGATTTATCGGATGGAAAATGATGTCATAAAGACGGTCATTAGCATGATAGTCCAGCAAAGGCCGCAACAATTTCTCTAAATCCGGTTGCGCATATATATGCATCGGTTGTGTTCGCTTGAGCATGCCTAACGTAGTAAGCAGGCCAATCAGTCCGAAACAATGATCTCCATGCAAATGGGAAATGAAGATATTGTATAGCCGCGAAGTATGTATTCCAAGTTTCTGCATCGTCAGGACAGCGCCTTCTCCGCAATCAACAAGGAATGTTTTGTCGCTTAACTCAACCAATTGAGCAGAAGGCGAAGTCGTTTTCGTCGGCTTCGCACTTCCACAACCTAATATGGTCAGTTTGCCATTTGTCATTTAATCTTCGCTAATTTAGCCAGCACACTCTCTCCAAGAGCCGATTTGCGTTCTATATGTTCGAGTACTGCCTTTACGAAAGAGTTGGACTCAAACGAACCGCGTACCTCTTCAAAATCCGCTGCCGCTTGTTGACGGTCACCATCGACACCAAAACCCGTTTGACTGTTCAAATCGAATTCTTTGCGGGCATCGTCATAAACCATTTTATCCAGCGAAACCACTGCATTTTTCCATTCCTCAACGGTCTTACGCAGTTGCTCGAGCGTTACTTGCTCAAACTTGCAACCCCATACTTGTTCCAGTTTATCGAGTGCCCAAGTCCATTCGTAGGAGTAATAGTTCGCATGCATCTGCTCCAAACGAGTCTGAATATCATCGAGAGAAAGTGCACCTTTTTCAATATCGTTCAGCAAGCGGGTCACTTCGCTTTTAGGAGCAATCAGTCCTGCCAAATCCACCCAATCGCCTAAACCTATCTGGCTATCCGGACGCAGAGTTGCACGCAATTCATCCAGAGAATGCCAATCGCTTTTCTCAAGACGGCTAATGAGACTGTTACCGAGGAATTTCTGAATACCGATGGTATATAGATTTCTACCATGTTTAAGAGACGAATTGCGTATCTTACAGTTACGATAGCCGTATACTTCGGTATTCTCACCACTAAGAGTCTCCAGTTCATTCAACACTTCGCGTCCTTGCCACATTTTCTGTACCGTATAAGGACTCAAGAGGTTGAAGTTGATCTGGTCTAATTTATGCGGATCTTTACGGTTGTCACGTTTCGGCCATTTCTGTGCGTCACGAATCGTACCTACGGTACGAAGATTAGCTCCTGGCACCAGATAACTCTCAGAGTTATTCTCAATCAGATAAGAGAAAGGCAGTTCCGATGTATCTGCATGGTGCGTATGCCGACCCATTACGAGCGAGAAAGCACCAATCTTACTCGGCCATAAAAGATAACTGTCGGATGTTGTCTTTGCTCCGCGTTCTGCTATGCCTTGGTGAATCGGACCCAGTTTGTACATATGGTTCGACTGGTTGCTTCCCGAACCGGCATTCAAGAAAGAGAACATTCCGGCAATCAGCAGGGTTGACTTATGGTGTGTTACGGTATAAGGACCGGCAAAGATTGCACAGGCTTCGCCGTGCATGCCTTGACAGTTACTGAAGAATAAACTCTCTCCTGCAGAATAGTGCTTATCAAAGATACAGCCCTGACCGACAAAACACTTGTCCACCAAAGTAGAATCGCCTATTTCTACACCGGATGCGATGATAAAGTCCGAACACTTGACACCGCTGCCCAAACGTACAGGCGCAGATTCATTGGAATTAATCGTTCCGTTTTTCAAACGACTCACACCGGTCAGTTCGGCATAATCACCCACCTTCACATTCTTTATCGAACCGCAGTTGAGGATACGCACATTATTTCCGATATAACCTATCTCCGAAGCCTGTTTCTCAGCATATGCATCAATCATACGTTCCAACTCACGAATCATCTTCGGACGATGACGATAGAGCGTAAGGATATAAGCCAAACTAGCACTCAGTTCATTGAAGATAGGAATCTCACGGCCTCCGCCTTCGTTCATTACCGGCACGCGCACACCATTTCCGAAAGTGGTCTTTTCATCAACCAGGATGGCGTTTACATTCTCTATACAGGTATTGTTTCCAATGTGATAATTTGCGATGTAATTATGAATGTTGTACAGATGACAATCATCGCCTATCTCACAGTTATGGAGCGTGGCATTATAAATGCCCGAGTGGATCTGTAACCCACCCGGTAAAGTAATATCACGCTTAAACGTGCCTATCTTGTTGTGCCCGGAAAAACGTGTATTATGCACGTATTGCGCATCGAAGTCTTGTGCTACTTCAACATCTGCCCAATTGGTAGCAGAACAGCCTAAAGCCTCCAGCTGCGCAATCTCTTGCGCTGTCAATGAACGAAAACTCATACTGTTAACTTTTTATCGTTAACCCGCAATCAGTCATTCAAAAGCATCGGCATGAGAAGCATAAGAACATCTTCGTTCTCTTCATTCTCTGCCGGGAGAATCAAACCTGCGCGAGCAGGATCTGCCAACTTCAGTTGAACGTCATCAGAAGCGATGGATGAGAGCAGATCGATAAGGAACGGAGCCTTGAAACCGATAGCCATCGGTGTGCCGCTATAATCGCAATTGATGGTCTCCTCTGCGCTCGTTGAGAAATCGATGTCTTGTGCAGAAATCTTGATTTGATTC
Organism: Paludibacteraceae bacterium; assembly: GCA_017557345.1. Taxonomy (GTDB): domain Bacteria; phylum Bacteroidota; class Bacteroidia; order Bacteroidales; family Paludibacteraceae; genus Colicola. Next base: position 102,487 of record JAFYZR010000123.1, read on the forward strand.
TCGCTCAAAGCCAAACGCAACTGGGCGGTTCCGTTGTTAGCGAATACAGCCACGCGCTTGCAAGCATTAATCATCGTTTGACGGTCAACCGTAACGATATTCTGGTTGCCTTGCGGAATAACGGCATTGTAATTCGGGAAACGGCCCTCTATCTGACGGCATACGATAATGGTAGAGCCAAACTCAAAGCGGGCATTCTTTTGACCAAAGGCAATTTTAACCTCATTTTCCTCTTTCGAAAGCAGGTTCTTTAGCAATGAAGCAGGCTTCTTAGGAAGAATGAAACTTGCAGCAACGCCAGTCTGCGCAGCGGTGTTAGAATAACGAACCAGGCGATGAGCGTCAGTAGCCACCATCGTCACTTTATCTTCTGCTATATCGAAGAAGATACCATTCATCACAGGACGCAAATCATCATCTGCGGTGCAGAAAATCGTTTTCTCGATAGCACTCTGAAGAATGCCTGCCGGAAGATTGATTTGACGAACATCAGCCTCTACTTGCGGCATTTCGGGATACTCGTTACCATTAACGCCTACAAACGAATAAGTACCGTTCTGGCTAACCATGCTAACGGCAAAATTATTCTCATCAATAGTGAATGCCAATGGCTGCTCGCTGAATTCCTTAAGAGTCTCCAGCAACAGTTTGGCAGCCGAAGCCACTTTTCCTGCGCCCTCTACGCCTTCTACTTCTACAGAAGTGCGGATGGTTGTCTCGCCATCTGATGCGGTTAATTTCAATTCATTGCCGGACAATTCAAACAGCACATCGTCCAAGATAGGCAGGGCATTTTTACTGTTAATAACGCGGGTTACAGCCTGTAATTGCGAAAAGAGTTTAGAACTCGAAATAGTGAATTTCATATACGTATATTTTTTTGTGTTTATGCAATTTTTAATTGTATTTCGTACAATTAGCGCACAAAATTACAAAAAAAATCTGACATACGCAAATTTTTTTTGCAAATTAGTTCATTTTCATACGAAAATGTTCCTTAATTCAAGCGTTTACCGGTAATTTGCAGTTCGCCGAGTTGCAAGAACTTGCCTTTTTGAGGTTTGCCGTTAGAGTCATACCAAGGCAATATACGGAGATGTATGATCTGTCCGGCAGGAACCAGAACAGGCTGATTCAATGTAATGGTTACCTTCTTGTTTTTAGGCAAAGCCGTATTCTCGTAAATCGTTGTAACGCCCGAAAATTGATCTCCGAAACCGTAGTTAATATGCATATTCATTCCGGATCCGCCTTTGGCGCGTACAGAAAGCGTAATTGTCTCTATCACAAGACCCTTTTTCGGCTCAGCAGCAATGGTATATTCGATGTAACGATTAGCCACTTCGTCTATTTCGCCGGCAGGCCACAGACAGTCCGTTGGTGCATAACCGTTCTTATGCTTTTTCATATTCTGAACACCAAATACCGAACACGGAATATTAAAAGGCGTACCTTTGGCTTCAAAAGCGGCTTGTCGGCCTTTCTCTTCAATGCGTTGAGCATAGGTATCATATTCTTCTTTGGAAGGAAAATCCATCCATGCTTGCATTTCCTGCAAGAGCGGTTCTTGGCTGATTAAGTTATATGCCAGTGTAGCCACCATCATACCGCCTTCGGCGGAAGTATGCGTTTTATCGCCACAATTGAAATAATGCGCCATACAGTAATCTTTGCCTTGCCGTTCTAAGAATTCCTGGCTGGCCGCAGTCATATCGAGGAACGGCACCCACATATCCGCGGCCACCTGCTGCATGGATTTGACGTAATCTTTGTTTTCTGCCAATTTATGCCGCCCTTCGTCGTTAATCTTGCCCTCTTTGAAGTAAGCGCGACAAAGAGGAGACATCAGTATCGGTGTAATGCCGTATTCCCTGGCCTCATTGACAAATTTGAACAGATATTCTTTGTAGGTTGTATTAGGTTCTGTTCCGCGCAAATCGCTCAATGTGTCCTTGCCTTCCGCACGCAATTTGGCATTCTGCACATACACATCTTCGCCTTTGCATTTCTCATCATTATGGGCGAACTGAATAATCAAATAATCGCCCGTATGGAATTGTTTTTTTACAGAAGGCCAGAGATTGGCCGTTTCATAGAAAGTGCGTGTCGAAGCGCCTGATTTGCCACAATTGACCACTTCCACGGAATCGGGATTGAAGAAAGCCTGCAAGTACATTCCCCATCCGCGTTTAGGGGTGGCTGCGGGCTTATAATCCGACATCGTACTATCTCCGATAGTAAACACACGTCGTTTAGCCGCATCGGCGGGCGTAAAAATAGCTGTGCTAAAACAGCAGATGACAAAGACAATAATGCCTAAGCGTTTCATACAAGCACTCTATTGAACTCTTTCGGCACAGGACTCTCAAAACGAATGGTTTTCTCCGTTACAGGATGTATGAAAGCCAGCACTTTTGCATGCAGGCAAAGCCGGTCAATAGGCGAATATTCATTGCCGTGACCATACTTGCGGTCTCCGACAACAGGACAACCTTTTGATGCCAGATGCACACGAATCTGGTTCGTACGGCCGGTTTCCAGATGCAGTTCCACGAGGGAATATTGTCCATCTGCCGACGTCCGTAGCACCTTATAGTTCGTTATTGCTATATCGCCGCCATCATCGACGGGCGAGGAATATACAACGGCATTGCGTTTATCTTCGGTCAGCCAAGTCGTTATTTTGCCTTCGCGGGGCTCAAGCGAACCCTCTGCTAGTGCAATATATGTTCGCTCCGTAACCAATTCCCGCCAATAGGTGCGCATATACTGCTGTAACTCCTGCGAACGGGCAAAAACAAGCAGTCCCGATGTCTCGCGGTCCAGACGATGCACCACGTAGATACCTGCGCGTGCGTTCTGTTTTTTTACATACGCACGTAGAATCGAATAAGCGGTTGTCTCTGAACTTCCGGGAGTAGCAGCAACTGTCAGCAAACCGGGTTGTTTATTGACCACTATCAAATCATCGTCCTCATAAACGATACGCAGTTTAGGATGCGTCAGTTGAGTATTTCCGCGGCCGGAAGAAACGGTTACTACATCGCCTGCTTTGAGTTGAAAATCATGGCGGGTCTGTATCGCATTACCCACCTTAACACGCCGCTGGCCAAGCAGCTGTTTAACGGATGAACGAGCCATGCCGCCCATCTTTGCGATGAGAAAATCCATTAACGCGGCAGGTTCTGCCACCTTTAATATTGTATCTGCTTTACGTTTAATCATTTCTTAAAGAACGGAGCTGCCCAATATCTATTCTCGGGTTTAGTCGCCTTAACCCATGCCACACAAGCCATTCCGTTGATGACAAGGAAGAAAGTAAACAAAACGATGGAGAACGGATTGCGTATGATGATGAAAAGTCCTATACCGGCAAGACTATAAATAATCCAGTAGATCCAAGAGTCCGTCTTGCGGTAAATAAGCCAATAGTTGGCGAGGAAAGACGACGATATAAGCAAACCACTCAATAGTTTGATGAGCATATTATCCAACAAACCATTGCGCTGGAAGGCATAAGTTACCAATATATAATCGCCCAAGGTAATAAACACCAGCAATGCAATCGACAGCATTAAACGCGGCGTATCCAAGAATTTCGGTTCAAAACTTGCGCCTCCTTCACCTTTATTTCGACTCCATTTATAGATGGACATCAACTGGAATGGGATAAAGACAAAGAAGAACAAGAAAGCGCTGTCGATGCCTTTTGGCTCTTGCAGCAAGAACTGAATACCTAGCAGGATGGACATAATGATGCCGGCAAAGAAACCTGTATAGTTTTGCGGATCACGCACGGTAAGAATATACGCGACGCCAATGATAGAAGCAGGGATGCCTACTACCCAGGCAGGGTCGTTCCATTTAAGAAGGGCAACAGAGGGGAAAATCATTTCCGCCAGCCATAACAAGCCCAATAAAGCGCCAAAGAGAATAATGGAGATAATTGTGTTGCGGCCAAGGGCGCGCCATAAGATGCTTTGCATGTTAAGAAGTCGCTTCGCGACGTTAAAAGGTTAAATTGTTATTCAAAAAACAACAAGGGGCAAGCACATGCCTGCCCCTTGATAGTTCGCAAGATTACTTGCGAGTACGATTTCCGTAACGAGACATGAATTTGTCTACGCGACCAGCGGTGTCCACCAATTTGGACTTGCCGGTATAGAACGGGTGACTCGTGTTAGAGATCTCAAGCTTGATAAGCGGATACTTAACGCCGTCAATCTCGATGCTGTCCTTCGTAGCTGCGGTAGAGCGGCTGAAGAACTGAGTACCGTCAGACATATCTTTGAAAACTACAACGCGGTAGTTATCCGGATGAATTCCTTTTTTCATAATTTAAATTGAAATTTAAATTCTGGAGCTTCGACTTCGCCGAGTTGCGTAAGCGAGCTTACACTCGACTAGCACGAACCTTCATATTTACGGTTAATACTCTAGTTAATTATTCAGCTACTACGTTTAGCTTGATGTCAGCTTTTACTTCACGATGGAGGCGTGCCTGTGCGGTATACTCACCCAGTTGCTTAATCGGCTCAACCAGTGTAATCACTTTCTTGTCGATGTTAATCTCTTGCGCAGCAAGTGCGTCAGCGATGTTAGCTGTGGTAACTGTACCGAAGATCTTTCCGTCCTCGTTTGCTTTAGCTTTTACTTCGATTACTGTTTCTGCGAGTTTAGCAGCAAGAGCCTCAGCGTCTGCGAGTTGTTTAGCCAGTTTGTGAGCCTGTTGTTTCAGGTTCTCTGCCAGTTGTTTCTTGTTAGCCTCGTTAGCGATGATAGCCAGTTTCTGCGGGAGCAGATAGTTACGTCCGTAGCCGTCACGAACTTTTACGATGTCGTTCTTGAAACCCAGATTAGCCAGGTCTTGAATAAGAATCACTTCCATTTCTTTTCCTTTCTTTTAGTGGGTTATTTCATCATATCGGTTACGTAAGGCAGCAGAGCCAGGTGGCGTGCTTTCTTTACGGCCTGAGCAACTTTGCGTTGGAACTTCAGAGAAGTACCGGTGATACGGCGCGGCAGAATCTTACCTTGCTCGTTGAGGAACTTCTTGAGGAACTCAGGATCTTTGTAATCGATGTACTTGATACCGCTTTTCTTGAAACGGCAGTACTTTTTCTTCTTCTGATCCGAACCTTGCGGAGTCAGATAGCGGATGTCGTCATTCTGTGTCATGATTAAGCCTCCTTCTTAAAGTTGTTACGACGCTTCTCGGCGTACTCAAATGCGTACTTGTCAAGACGGGTCGTCAGGAAGCGGATTACGCGCTCGTCACGACGGAACTCGGTCTCGAGGGTAGCGATTACTGCGGGCTCTGCATCAAACTGAAGAATGAAATAGAAACCCGAATTTTTACCTTGGATAGGGTAAGCCAACTGCTTCAAGCCCCACTCCTCACGGTTCAGGATGGTACCGCCATTCTGCGTGAGAAGATTCTCGAATTTTTCTACTGCCTCCTTCGTCTGCGGTTCAGACAAAACGGGAGTTAAAACGAAGGCAGCTTCATAATGATTTACCATTGTAGTAAAACCTAATTTAGTTAATAATGTTAATATAATTCACGCGCAGAGCGCGGAAAAAGCGTGCAAAGGTACTGCTTTTTTTTGAAATGACCAAATTTTTTCCATAGAAAAATCAAAAAAAATGTACTTTTGCATGGTTTATATGGCATATTTGCCTATTTTGCCCGCATATTTTGCAAATAAATTTGCATATGTCAGAATTTTTTTGTACCTTTGCAGCGAAAATTGGCGGTGTAAATTCTCCACTTGGCGGTGTAAATTGACTGATTTGGCGGTGTAAACCATGGATTTGAACGAATTAAAAGAAAAATTGGCTCAATGTGAGCGACAGCAGCAACAGTTGTGGGCATATCGTCCGCTGAGCCAGGAAACATTGAAGTCCCTGCGCGAGTATTATCGTGTAGGATTAACTTATACAAGTAACGCATTAGAGGGAAATAGCCTGACCGAATCAGAAACGAAAGTGGTTATTGAGGATGGCTTGACCATCGAAGGTAAACCCTTGCGGGATGTGTATGAGGCAGTTGGTCATGCCAAAGCGTATGATTATCTGTATGACTTAAGTCACGATGCACCTATTACGGAAGAAATGATTCGTGCCGTGCATAAGTTATTCTACCAACAGATTGATCCGGAACGTGCCGGAGAGTACCGTAAAGTGCCTGTCTTTATCAGCGGCAGCCAGTATGCTGTTGCGCCTGTAGCGGAAATCAGCAAACGGATGCAACAATTAGTGCAGTGGTATGCCGGTCATGAAGGCAAGATGCATCCGGTAGAACTGGCGGCTGAATTGCATAAACGCTTTGTATATATCCATCCTTTTGTGGATGGGAATGGCCGTGTTGCACGGCTGCTGATGAACCTTTCGTTGATGCGTAACGAGTATAACATCGCTATTATTCCTGCTGTGACGCGTTCGGAGTATGTAGCGGCATTAGAGGCAGGGCATCAAGATGCAGAAGTCTTTGTCGGTTTTATCGCTGACCGTGTTATTATGACTCAGTTGGATATCTTACGTCTGTTTCGGGAGAGTGAACCGACACCGGATCATAAGGATTTTGAGCAAGTCCTTTTGCAGACCATTACTCAAAGTCCCGGTCTTAATGCACCGTTGCTTTCCAATCGTTTAGGGCGCAGTCTCCGCACAACCCAACGTTATTTGAAAGTACTAACCGACAAAGGCCAAATCGCCTTCCGTGGCGTTGCCAAAAAAGGCGGATATTATCCAATATCTTAAAAATTGCAAATAAATTTGCATATGTCAGAAATTTTTTGTACCTTTGCACCCGCAAAGGTTTTTGAAACCAATACCGTCGCTTACCGACGTTAAACAGAAGGACATATTGGAAATTTAGCGTTTGCTTTATTTGAGGATTCTTCAATCATCCACAATATTGAAAATCTCTTTCCAAGAATAATGCAAGACGCTCACGCAACGCGTGGGCTTCTGCATATTGGAAGAGATGGGAGTGGATGCCCAGAAGAACCAATATCAGTGGCTCACGTTTTTTGTGTGTATTAACTTAACAATAATCTATTAAATCCGACGAGGCGATGGGATATAACCGCCACTTAAAATCATGAAAAAATTATTCATATTCTTAGTTTCACTATTCGTGGTTGTTACAACCTTTGCCGAAGGACATTTATTATTTAAAGGAGTAGAAATAGATGGCAATATTGCTCAATTTTCAAAAAAGATAGAAGACAAAGGTTATAAAAGGATATATACAGACGAAGGAGATGCATGTATGTTATCCGGTTCTTTCGCGGGATTTGACGGATGTCAAATAGCCATTCTTTCTACCACAAATGATCACATTGTTTGGAAAGTAGTAGTTTATTTGCCAGAACAAACATCCTGGTACGCATTGAAAGCAAGGTACGATGAGTTTAAAAGTTCATTAACTGATAAATATGGAATTCCTGCTTTGGATAACCATTATTTTAGTAGTCCTTATTATGAAGGCGATGGCTATGAACTACAAGCATTAAACAATGATAAATGCAATTACACAACTGGATATGAATTAGGAAATGGTGTTGTTTATATGGATCTGTATGGAGCTGGTTATGGAAAGGGTCAAGTACGTATTTTGTATGAAGACGATGCGAATAAGGAGCTTAAAAATAAAGCTAAGAAAAACAGTATGTCATCCGACCTATAAGATGGACGTCTATCACCTATCAAAAAATCGTGATGAAAACGATGTCATTTATATCCGTTTCGGAAGCAGCCGAAATAGCGGGCGTTTCATGCGCAACTATTCGAAGTCTATGCAAAGCACGAGTTATCCATTATCAAATGAATGGTCAACTTTATTATCCTTGCGCTGAAGATGTGAATCGCTATGCAAATTCTATTTCCAAAGTATACGCTATCCGCCAAGACATAGAAAATTATTCAAAAAAATTAGCAAAGGAAAGGGAAATACTAAGTAAGGAGTGCGAAGAAACGACACAAAATATTGAGGATGTCAGGATAGCAAAATTTCGCGCTAAACGATTATCTGAAATAATGTTTGCGCTTTTGCAGCAATACGAAGAATTTCCAACAGAAGAAATTTCCGCCACAGATTTTGAATTGATATTCAAAGTAGCAAGAGGAGACAATTTTCAAGAAGCGGCGAAAGTTGTCCGTTTGACGGGGGAACGAATTCGTCAAATATGGCCAATTTTACTCCGCAAACTAGCATCTGCAAGAAATGAAATAAAGTTCAGAGATGAGCAAATCGCATCATTACAACACATTATACAAAATTTGGAAGAAAAGGAAAAAGCGAAGAAGAATGTCATTCCAATTCCAGAAGCGATAGCCAAATATGCAGAATTCTTAATCATGTCATTAGATGAAGTTCCATTTTCTTCTCGAACGGCACGAGGACTACAATACGCAGAATTAAAAACGGTATTTGAATTGGTACATTGTAAACGTAATTATCTTCGTGCTTTACCGAACATTGGCAATAAATCTATAGCCGAGATTGATGAGTGGTTAGAAAAGCATGGGCTTTCTTACGACATGACATTTCCAAAAGAAATTGGCATTTCTCAATTAAAAGAATTTATACAGCCCAAGAATGGGCATAACGAAGAAGATCTCTTTGATGAAGTAAAATAAGTTTTGCCATTTACTTGACACCGAGAATAACGCACTTATCGCGCACTAATAGCGCACTTATCACGCACTAATCACGCACTAATTTTTGCATGCAATTTCGTTGGTATTATATACATAGTATATAATACTGTGGAGTTAGGGAGAATCACGCAAAAATAGATATCTAGAACCCTAGAAGTCTAGAAGATCAGAGGGTTCTTGGCAATTATTTCTTTTTTTTCGTCAAATATTTGCATATTTGATTTTTTTTTACTACTTTTGTACCCGATTTTAATTTGGAGTATTATGCGGGTAAGGATTTTAGCAGTCGTTTTGCTAGCAATGGCACTTCCGTTGATGGCGGAAGACGTGGTGTATATCACTACGGAGCAGTTCCGTGCACGTATCTTCGACTACAAAAGCGAGAAAGAATGGAAATACAAAGGCGACAAGCCGTGCGTGATAGATTTCTATACGACATGGTGCGGTCCTTGCAAACGCTTGGCGCCCATCATGGAAGAACTCAGCCAGACCTACTGCGACCAAGTGGTATTCTATAAAGCCGACACAGAACGTGAGCGCGAGTTGGCCTATGTTTTCGGTATCAGTTCCATCCCGCAAGTGCTGTATATCCCGACGGAAGGCAAGCCTATGCTACTCAAAGGCTTATATCCCAAAGAGGAGATAATAAAAATCATTAATGAATTTTTATTAAAGAATAACGAATTAACGAATTAGGGAGTTAACGAATTAGCGAATTAGCGAGTTAGGGAATGCAGGTCGAATTTATATTGCTCATATTATCGTTGTTGTTCTTCGTGAGCATCGTAGCCGATAAAATCGGCTATAAGTTCGGCGTGCCGGCGTTGCTGCTTTTCCTGGGTGTGGGAATGCTGTTCGGAGCAGGCGGTGTCGGTTCGTTTGTAGGCGGCACAGATAGTGCTTTCGACACAGACTCCGCGCAGGCATTAAGTACCGTGGCGCTTTGCATCATCCTTTTCTCAGGCGGCATGGATACCAAACTGAGCGATATCAAATCGGTTCTTGCGCCCGGTATTACCTTAGCAACCCTGGGCGTTTTGGTAACCTGCCTGCTAACAGGCGTGACGATCTATTTCCTCTTCGGCTGGCTGAATGCAGTCACTTCCGTTTCGATATGGATGGCTTTGCTGATCGCCGCTACGATGTCCAGTACCGACAGCGCGAGTGTCTTTTCTATCATGCGCACGCGCCATATCGGTCTGAAACATAACTTACGTCCGTTGCTGGAGTTAGAGTCCGGAGCGAATGACCCGATGGCTTATGTGCTGACGACGACGCTGATTAGTATCGTCCTGGCCACTTCCGGCATCTCGGGAGATCCGACCAATGTGGCCGCTCTGCCTATAGTCCGAACGGTTATCGTTCAACTGGTGATGGGAACGGCATTGGGATTTGCTTTGGGCGAAGGACTGGTATTGCTGTTACGCCGTGTGCAGTTAGCCAACGAAGCACTCTACCCGATTATGGTTCTGACGGCTTGTATCTTTATCTTTGCCATCACGTATTACCTGCAAGGTAACACCTATCTTGCGGTTTATGTAGGCGGATTGATCATAGGCAACAATAAGTTCAGCCGCAAACGCCAGACGAAATCGTTCTTCGACGGTCTGACTTGGCTAAGTCAGTTGATGATGTTCCTCATGCTCGGTCTGATGGTTCGTCCGACGGATTTATTGAAGTTGGAAGTATGGCTGCCGGGATTGATTATCAGCATCGTAATGATAGGTATCTCCCGTCCTGCAGCCGTCTTTATGACCATGGCGCCTTTCCGCAAATACCGCACACGCGATAAGATCATGCTGAGTTGGGTTGGCCTCAAAGGTGCCGTGCCGATTATCTTTGCCATCATGTGCAAGGCGCAAGGAGTGCCTTCTGCAGATATTATCTTTAATGTGGTATTCCTATGTACCTTAGTCTCGCTGCTGGCACAAGGCACGACACTAACGCTATTGGCTCAGCGACTCAATCTGGCAACGCCTCCGGACGAGACAAAACGACTGGTTCATTTTGACCTTGACTTGCCGGATGAGATTCAATCGACAGCGCATGAGTTAGATGTGACGGATGATATGCTTATCAGCGGCTGCACGCTACGTGAGTTACAAATGCCGCCGCATACGTTGATTATCATGGTGCGTCGCGGCGATGATTTCTTCGTTCCAACGGGTGCAAGTGTTTTGCAGACAGGCGACCAGTTACTGGTAATCAGCGATCATGATGCCGACGAGGCATACCGACAGTTAGCCAACGAAGCCGAAGAAGAGGCTCAATGGCGAGAGAGCGTAAAGAAACGGGCAAAAGAACGGTTTACGCGCTTCATTACATTGCTAAATAGAAAAAAATAAGATATGACAAAAACTGTAGTTTTTTTAACCGGAGGAACCGGAACCATGGGTTTTGCGGGCATGCAGGAGATCTTGCGATACCCGGATCAGTATGAGTTACGCGTACTCGCGCGCCCGAGTAAAAAGAATAAGGACTTGCTTTCGCCTTATATTCTCCGCCATTCCAACCTACGCGTCATTTGGGGCGATCTGACGAACTATGAAGATGTGCTGCGTGGCGTTACGGGTGCAGATATCGTATTGCATGTAGGCGGCATGGTTTCACCTGCTGCGGACTATCGTCCGAAAGCCACATTGCGAACCAACATACCTGCTGCGGAGAATGTGACAAAAGCCGTTTTGGCACAACCGGAAGACAAACAGCCGAAAGTGGTGTACATCGGCTCCGTAGCGCAAATGGGCGATCGTCGCGAACCGTTGCATTGGGGAAGAGCCGGAGATCCGATTTGTGTGTCGGCATACGATCACTACGGTATTACAAAGGCTCTCGCGGAACGAATCATCACCAATTCAGGCATCAAGAAATGGGTTTCCCTGCGCCAGTCGGGTATCCTTTATCCCGCTATTCTGAAGAACTATGACCCGATTATGTTCCACGTGCCGATTCGTGGTGTCTTGGAATGGGCAACGGTAGAAGATAGCGGACGACTGCTGGAACGCGTTTGTCGTCCTGACGTGCCGGAAGAGTTCTGGAAACGATACTACAACATCGGTTCAGGTGAGCAATACCGCCTCTCGAACTATGAGTTCGAAGTATTATTGCTCGAAGCCATCGGCTGCCCGAGACCGGAGAAGATATTTAATGCCAATTGGTTCACTACCCGCAATTTCCACGGCATGTGGTATATTGACGGTGATAAGCTGGAAGAGATGTTGCATTTCCGTGCGAATGTGCCTGTAAAAGAATATTTCGCCAAAATGGCAAAGGCAGAATCGCTGCCTTGGGGCATTAAATTTGCATCCAAGACCCATATCGCCAAACTGTTCCCGCATTGTGTGAAAGCCGCGATGTGGTTCATGGCCAACAGCAAGATCCACGGCACACAATGGTGGATTAAGAATAAGGTTGAGCCGAAGATTCATGCATACTACGGCAGTTTGGAGGAATACAAAGCCATTCCTGACTGGAAGCATTTTGACGTGAGCCATAATAGCGAAACGCCGGTACTCCTGGAGCATGGCTATGATGAGAACAAGCCGATGGATAAACTGACCGTCAAAGACCTGGAGAAAGCCGCAGCATTCCGCGGAGGAAAAGTGCAAACGGAAGGCATCAAGGCAAAAGGGTTGGCTTTATGGGACACGATGCTGACATGGGAAGATGCTCACGGCCGTACTTTCGAGGCTACGCCTCGTTTAATCCTGTTAGGCGGCCATTGGAGTCCGTTCGATATGCCGTATCCGTATGCTTTCGAACCGAAAAAGAAACAAGTGCCGTGGCACTGGGATGCGGTAGCCAAAGAGAACCCGTTCTTTGCACAACTGTGGGCTCCGCTGCATGAACCGGGCAAAAACTACACGTACTTCTTAGATTGATTATGGCAGAAATAGACGAGATAAATTTGAATGCTGTAGATTACGGCGAAGAAAACATTATTCACCTCGATGACATGGAGCATATCCGGCGTCGTCCGGGTATGTATATCGGTAAGTTAGGCGACGGAAGTCACTCGGACGACGGTATATACGTGCTTATCAAAGAGAGTATCGATAACTCGATTGACGAGTACCGCATGGGTGAGGGCAAAGTGATTGAAGTGGACGTGCAGGACGGTAAAGTACGCGTGCGCGACTACGGACGTGGAATTCCTTTGGGCAAACTGGTAGAAGTGGTAAGCGTGCTCAATACCGGTGGTAAATACGACAGCAAGGCCTTTAAGAAATCCGTCGGCTTGAATGGTGTCGGTACAAAAGCCGTGAATGCACTATCTTCTTTCTTTGCCGTGGAGTCCTACCGCGAAGGAAAAATGCGTCGTGTGGAGTTCGCACAAGGCAAATTGACCAACGATACGGATATTCAGCCATATAATGGTCCGGAGAAACGCGGTACCATCATTGAGTTCGTGCCGGATGACAGCAAAGGGCTGTTCGAGAACTATCATTTCCGCGATGATTATATCGAAGAGCTACTCCGTAACTACGCATACCTTAATACCGGTCTGACGCTTGTTTATAACGGCAAGAAATTCATGTCCAAAAACGGATTGCTTGACCTGTTGACAGAGAATATGACGGTCAGCCCGCTCTACCCGATTATTCACTTGAAGGGCGAAGATATAGAAATTGCGCTAACCCATACGGACCAAAACGGCGACGAATATTATTCCTTCGTCAATGGCCAACATACCATCCAAGGCGGTACACACCAAGCGGCTTATCGCGAAGCGATAGGTAGAACAATCAAGGAGTTCTTTAACAAAAACCAGGAACTATCCGACATCCGTAACGGTGTGGTTGGCGCGATTGCCATTAACGTAGAAGAACCGGTCTTTGAAAGCCAGACAAAAGTGAAATTGGGTTCCAAGGACATGGCCCCGACAGGTGGTATCAGCGTCAATAAGTTCGTTAATGATTTTGTCAAGCAGCAACTGGATAACTATCTGCACAAAACGCCACAGACGGTGGAAATCATGCTGCAAAAGATACAGGACAGCGAGAAAGAGCGTAAAGCCATCGCAGCTGTATCCAAGCAAGCACGTGAGCGCGCAAAGAAGAACTTGGTTAATAATCCCAAACTGCGCGACTGTCAGATTCACCTTAATGACGCCAAACCCGTCAAGAGTTCCAAAGACTCCGACGATGATTTGCGCTTAGAGTCCAGTATTTTCATCACCGAGGGTCTATCCGCCAGCGGAAGTATCACTAAGAGTCGCGATGTCCGCACACAAGCGGTCTTCTCGCTACGCGGTAAACCACTCAACTGTTTCGGTCTGACCAAACAAGTGGTATATGAGAATGAGGAATTCAACTGCCTGCAATCAGCACTAAATATCGAAGACGGACTGGATGAGTTACGCTACAACAAAGTGATTATCGCTACCGATGCCGATGTGGACGGTATGCATATCCGCCTGTTGATGCTCACTTTCTTCCTGCAGTTCTTCCCGGATCTAGTCAAGAAAGGGCATGTGTATATTCTTCAAACACCGCTCTTCCGCGTAAAGGATAAAAATCAGATTATTTACTGCTACTCCGAAGAGGAACGCCAGAAAGCTCTTAATAAGGTAAAGACACCGGAGATTACACGATTCAAAGGACTGGGAGAAATCTCGCCGGACGAATTCAAGGGCTTTATAGGTCATGGAATACGTCTCGACCAGATAAACTTGCGCAAAGAGGACAACGTGAAAGAATTGCTGGCATATTACATGGGTAAGAATACTACCGAGCGCCAACAGTTTATCATCGATAATCTGGTGATTGAAGAAGACCGCGTAGAAGAGGAGTTTGATATTTGAAATGGATAATCTATGTGGGCACTGATTGCTTTCATCGGACTGGGAATCGTTGTAGCGACACTAATCGAGATTAACGAACGGAAAAAGGCGAAGAAAAAAGCCCAAGAGCAAGACCAAGAGGCAAAAGATTGTACGACCGAATCTTGCTCTAATTGCAGCCTGCTTTCCGTATGCGACAAAGAAGAAAAAAACAAACACTAATTCATATGAAGAAAATTCTTTTTGCTTTGGCAACATTGGCACTTATGACAACAGCTTGCACCAAACAACAGACAACAGGCATTCACCTGGAAAACTTAGACACCACCATCGTAGCACAGAATGATTTCTATCAGTTTGCTACCGGCGGATGGCAGAAAAACAACCCTTTGACGGCAGAATACAGCCGTTTCGGCTCGTTCGATAAATTAGGTCTGCAGAACCTGGAACAGGTGAACGGACTGATTCAAGAAATAGCAGCGAAGAAACATTCGCAAGGCTCCATCGCACAGAAAATAGGCGACGTGTATAACCTTGCTATGGATACGGCGCGTCGTGACCAAGAAGGAATTGCACCGGTTCAAGCTACACTCGCAGAAGTAGCAGCCATCAGCAGTCGTGAGGAATTATCACGTGTATTGGGCGCTGCAATGGATTTCCAGCTGTGGGCAATGTATGTTGAAGCAGATGCGATGAATAGTTCCATGAACATAATGAACGAATGGCAGGCTGGTTTCTCTTTGGGAGAGAAAGAGTATTATTTGGATGAGGACGAACACACACGCTCAATCCGTGCCGCTTACGTTGCATATGTAGAGAAGATGTTCAGCCTCTTTGGCTTTGACAAACCGGCAGAGAGAGCACAAACGGTTCTGCGGATGGAGACACGTCTGGCAAAGGCTGCATACAGCAATGTAGAACTGCGCGACCCGCAACGTAACTACAACAAGATGAGCATTGCTGAACTGCAAAAACTGGTGCCGCAAATAGATTGGAATGTCTATTTTGAAGCACTTGGTGTGACGCTCGATAGTATCTCTATTGGTCAGATTCCTCATATGCAGGAAGCAGGAAAAATGTTAGGCGATGAGCCGCTGGACGATCTCAAGACACTTTTCTCATGGCAGGTTATCGAGGGTGCTTCCTCTTTCCTGACAACCGAGATTTATATGACTTCTTTCGATTTCTACGGCAAAGTATTGTCCGGTCGTGAAGAACCGAGTCCGCTGTGGAAACGCGCCGTAGGCACGGTAAATGGAACACTCGGCGAAGCGGTTGGACAGATGTATGTTAAGAAATATTTCCCGGAGGAGAACAAAGCACGTATGTTGGCGCTGGTACATAACTTGCAACGTGCCCTTGGTATCCGCATTGAGAATCTGGCATGGATGAGTGATGAAACGAAAGCCAAAGCGCTTGAGAAACTCAATGCCATGACCATCAAGATCGGTTATCCGGACACTTGGCGTGACTACACCAAACTGGATATTAACGCAGAAGACACTTACTATGCCAATATGAAGCGTGCCGCTAAGTTCGAGCAGGAATATAGTCTCAGTTATCTTGGCAAACCGGTGGATAAAGCCAAATGGTATATGACTCCGCAAACCGTCAATGCATACTATAACCCGTCGAGCAATGAGATTTGTTTCCCAGCCGGTATATTGCAATATCCGTTCTTTGATATGAGTGCCGATGATGCATTTAACTATGGTGCGATAGGTGTAGTTATCGGACATGAAATGACTCACGGCTTTGACGACCAAGGCTGCCAGTTCGACAAAGACGGAAACATGGTTAACTGGTGGACTGCGGAAGATAAAGCATCGTTCGATGCCCGCACGAAAGTGATGGAGGAAGCATTTAATAAGATTGAGGTTGCACCGGGCGTGCATGCTAATGGTGCTTTCACTTTGGGTGAGAATATTGCCGACCACGGAGGTTTACAAATAGCATATCTGGCCTTCACACTTAACGAAGAAAGCAAACCCGAAACAGAACGCCTGCAAGAACGTGACGGCTTCACTCCGGCACAACGCTTCTTCCTGGCATATGCTAATGTATGGGCAGCGAATATCCGTCCGGAAGAAATCCTTCAACGCACAAAGAGCGATCCTCACTCATTGGGACGTTGGCGTGTAAATGGAGCCCTGCCGCATATAGGCGCATGGTATGATGCTTGGAATGTAACACCGGAAAGCCCGATGTATATCGCTCCGGAAAACCGTGTAAGTATATGGTAAAAAAAAGAAGTCCGCGCTTGCGGACTTTCTTTTTATTTCTTCTCTATCGCTTCGGCTATTGAGTTGGCTATAATCGCCATCTCTTCTGCCGGCAAACTCAACTTCGGATTCGTAAAGAGCATGTCTTTCTCTGAATTCATCGGAACGAGATGGATATGCACATGATTTACCTCCATGCCCAAAACAGCTACTCCTACTCGCTTGCAACCGGTAGCCGCTTTAATTCCGCGTGCCACTTTTGCAGCAAATGTAATGAGCCCTTGTAACTGTTCGTCTGTCAAATCGAAGATATAGTCCGCCTCGGGTTCTGCCAACTTAGGGATAACAAGCGTGTGACCTTTAGTAAGAGGATTGATATCCAAAAAAGCGTAATGCTTGTCATCCTCTGCTACTTTATAACTCGGTATCTCACCTTTGATAATTCGTGTAAAAAGTGTCATACTACTTATCGTTTAGTCATTTTTACATTAAAGGCTTATCTCCAGTATTTCAAATTCCAGCACACCGGCAGGTACTTGGATCTGAGCAATTTCTCCTACTCGTTTACCCATCAAGCCTTTTGCGATAGGAGTCGAAACGGAAATCTTGCCTTCAGCCAAATTAGCTTCTCCCTCTGTTACCAGATGGAATGTGCGCTCTGCACCATTGTTGCGTTGACGTACGCGCACTTTAGTTAGAATCTGCACCTCATCTGTCTTTATCTCCGATGCATCCAGCACGCGAGCATCTGCCAAACGTGCTTTCAGTTGTGCAATTCTTGTTTCGAGCGTCCCTTGTGCTTCCTTTGCGGCATCGTACTCCGCATTTTCACTCAAATCACCCTTCTCACGTGCCTCTGCTATCGCGGCAATGATACGGGGGCGTTCTACCGTTTCCAACTGTTGGATTTCCTCTTTTAATTTCTTCAGACCGTCTTCGGTCATGTACGTTACTGCCATATATTCTTTATTTAATATTTTCGCGTCAGTATTTCGTTCGCTATAATTGCCTTGCGAACTTCATCTATATCCGTCAAATCCGGAATAATATCTTTTGTTTCCTCTGCCATAAAAAAATAAGGCACTTGCCTCCTTGTTTTTCTAAAAATCCTCCATTTTGTTTAAAAACAATAGGAAACTTCACAGCCTCCTATTGCCATTAAACCTAAACCTTAACTATGAAAATTTTTGTTTTCGATGCAAAAGTACTGCTTTTATTTGATATGTCCAAATTTTTTGACAAAAAAATGCTTATTTTCTTGATTTTTACACGATTTTGCCCCTTAATGTAGCTGCAGTTGCTTCCAAAACATGCACTTGGACGATATCTCCAATCTTTTGATTTGTACGCGGGAAAATGACTGTTTTATACTGTTCAGTTCGCCCATACATATCATCGTGGCTTCGTTTAGAGAATCCCTCAACCAACACTTCAACGGTCTTTCCGATTTCACGTTGGTTCGATTCAAGCGACAACTGATTTTGTAGTGCGATGATTTCATTAAGACGACGTATCTTCTCTTCCTCGGGAATATTATCCGGCAAATGCTTATGGGCATACGTCCCGGGACGCTCCGAATACTTAAACATAAACGCACTGTCAAATCCCACTTCACGCATAAGACTCAGCGTTTGCTCATGATCTTCCAATGTTTCATCATGGAAACCACAGAATATATCCGTACTGATGGCTGCGGTTGGCAAGATTCGACGAATAGCCGCAATACGATCCAGATACCACTCCCTTGTATATTTGCGATTCATCAATTTGAGTACATGATTTGAACCGGATTGTACCGCCAAATGGATGCATTTGCAAAGGTTTTTATGTCTGCTAATTGCCTCTAGCGTCTTATCAGACATATCTTTCGGATGACTGGTTGTAAAACGGATGCGCATGTCCGGCACGGTATCTGCTACTATCTCTAATAATTCCGCAAAATCCACCACACTTCCATCGTCCCGGACAAAACGATATGAGTTGACATTCTGTCCGAGCAATGTTACTTCTTTATATCCTTTTGCCTGCAAATCACGCACTTCATTAAGAATCGATTCCACATCCCGACTTCGTTCGCGCCCGCGTGTATAAGGTACCACACAATAGGAACAGAAATTATTACAGCCACGCATAATGGAAACGAAACCGCTTATAGAACGACCGATACGCGCTGGAATAATCTGACGGTAAGTTTCTGTGGTGCTGAGTTCCACATTCATCGCTTTGTGTCCCTGCTCACATTGAGCAAGAAGGTTTGGTATATCCAAATACGCATCCGGACCGGCGACAAAATCCACGCCATACTCATCAATCAGTTCTTGTCCAATTCGCTCTGCCATACAACCGATAACACCGATCGTCACTTTATCTCCGCGCTGTACAACCGAAGAACGGCTCTGAGTAGAACGGGCTTTCAGTTCGCGTAGGCGGGCTTCTACTTTCTGCTCTGCATTGTCTCGGATGGAACAAGTATTTAGCAGCACAATATCTGCATCTTCCCAACGTTCTGTCAACTCAGCATCCGTGGTTTGCATAATAGCAGCCACCACTTCGCTATCCGCGACGTTCATTTGGCATCCGTATGTTTCTATATAGAATTTTTTTGACATTTTCATTAAAAAAAATACGTTTTCGCTTGCGTATGTCGATTTTTTGTAGTACCTTTGCACCCGCTTTCGAAAAATCGATTGCAACGGGGAGTGGCGCAGCCCGGTAGCGCAACGGTCTGGGGGACCGGAGGTCGCGTGTTCGAATCACGTCTCCCCGACAAAAAGGATGGTTATGCCGTCCTTTTTTTGAGGGAAAATGGCATAATTACTCCCAAACAAGCAAAGGCAGGTTTACTTCGGTAACTGCCTTTATTTGTACATCCTTCAGCACCTCTTGCATTTCAGCATTCTTTTGTATCAAGTCCACCCACCATTCGGCCTCATCCAAATCCGTAAAACCACTCACGCGGAGTGCGCATCCTTCGCCCCATACCGGCATTTTCTGCAAATCGTAATCGCGGATAAGGAACTGCGAGAAGTTAAAGAGTGCCACTTGATACAACAATTCATTCAATGCCTCCTCATCAACCTTCGGCAGAATAAGCATCGCCAACGATGGTTGCTTGCGGTCCTCGCTCCATTGCTGTTCTGCTATCGAATCCTGCTGTGTTTCATCTGATTGGCCGCGCATATCCGCTAAATTGCTCGCTCCGCCTGTCTGGCTCTCCATGCCTTGACCTAACATGGCCAACATATCTTTCGCCATGGATCCCAATTCGGTTTCTCCGTAGTTGGCTACCAGTTCTTGCAATTCCGTCACAAACGCATCCTGACCTTCCGTCCGTGCCACCGAAACGGCATTTAAGAAAAGAAAACGAGGCATCAAACGGCTCTGCGGAAACTCTGTCTGCGCATATTGCTTATTGGCCTTGACGGTTGCATATTCCCCTTTCGTGTATGATTTATAGGTAGCGGCATACAGCGAATCCTGTTCGGCCAATTGACGTTGCATGCGGGCGATATAATCTTTGTCATCTCGCAACGAACGAAGTTGTTCTTCCTCATGAATGGCTAAAACAGACGGATGTGTTCCAAAACGTTTATCCAACGCACGGAGTGTCTCTTGCGCTTGTTCTTCGTCATCCAGTTTGTCGCGATAAATATAATACAATTCAACCATTGCCTCGCGCCACAAACTGTCGCTGATGGCATAATCCTGCTCCGTTCGAGGTATCTGCTGCAAGTAATATTCGGGTTTATGAATATCTGTCTCTTGTTTGGGCCGCACGGAAGTAGAATCGGACGCAAGCATCGTAGAATCGCTTTCGTTTTCCAATTCTTCCATTTCGTCATCCGGAATGGTCACTTGCTTGTTTTGCCTGCGCCAGTTATCCTCTAACGGACGCATTCCCCAGCGTTTGTTCCATTCCTGCTTGCCTTGTTTGATCAGTTGCGGATTATAGAAATACCATTCGCCACGATCTCCGCCTCCGCCTAACATATTCGCCGTATTCACACTCCGCGGACCGCTATCGCCGCGTGCCAGTTCACGCGCTTCCTGAGCCTGACGGATAGAATCTTGTTTCTCGGCTTCGCGCAAATCGGCAATTATCTTATCCACGATAGCACGTTGCTCTTCTTCGGTCATATGACTCAATCGTTGGAGCGAATCCTGCAACTGAGCCTGATTATAGGAAACAATCAACTCATCCAGCACTTCTGAGCGTTTCTGCAAGCGCGCATAGTCATTATGTTCGGATGTAAGGATGGTTACCGCTTCTCGATAGCATGGTTGCGCTTTCACGTATGCACGACGCTCGAAATACAAATCGCCGGCTCGCATAAGAACGGCTGCCTTTGCGGTTCCTGGTTGCGTCGCCTCGGCTATTGCTTTCTCGTACATCTCAAGCGCTTTCGTGGTATCGCGTTCCGCCAGATAAATATTTCCCATCGCGCCATAAATCTGATCCAAACGGTCTTTGTACTTTGCCTGTTTGGTCATCGTGCGCAGCTGGCGAAGACTACTCTTTCCGCCCAATTCCGCCATGCGTATCCGCGCGTTGAAATCCATCTCGTTAGGCGGAGCCATACGAACTACCGACTTATACGCATGAAGTGCTTCGTTGCGATTATTGTCGAGCTCGTAAAGTTGGCCAAGAACATACGCAAACCGCGGACGGTAAATCTTTCGTTTCTCGTGCGGCATAGCTATCTTGACAAACGGAATCGCCTCATGATAATGTTCGCCTTTCAGTAGCACATCCGCTTTGACAGAAGAGTACAAATTCGCATGTTTGCGGCTCAAAGCGTCAATCTGAACGCGATTTAGCGCATCTTCCGCTTCATATTGCCAGCCCATTTCTGCATACGAACGAGCCACCCACAACTGGCATTGGGCTATCATATCCGCATCATTTTGATAATGCTTGATGATATAATTGAATGTACTAACGGCACCAAGGAAATCGCCTTTATGGAACTCTGCTTGACCGAGACGCATCCATGCCAAATGCATGTTCGCATTAAATTCCTCGGACTGCAGCCATAGTTTATAGTTGGGATCGTTGGCTTTTTTCGGATTGCGTTTCGGTTTCGCTTTGATGGAGTGCAGTTTGATACATTTACGGCATTTCTCTATCGTTTTGTCCATCTGGCTTGCGGCCGATTCGGCGGCTTGATGGTTGGAAACCGGATATAGATACAAAACGCGGCTGTAATCATCCGTATTCGCATCGCGAATGGCTTTCAGACCTTCGTCATACGCAATATTTCCGTTGTACAGAATATTATATTTGACTTTTGTCTGATGGAACGAACGAGTCGCCCAAGTATTCTTTTGGGTTGAGCATGATACTGTCAGCAGGACGATTATTCCCGCAAACAAAAAATGTACTATTTTTAAGATTTTACCCATATATGGTGTGCTCGGTATCTTATCGGTATCTTATCGGTATTATGTCGAGGTTTTTACCTATGCAAAACCTGCGCAAAAAATGTACGATTTTTAAGATTTTAATCCTTTCACATGACTTTGAGCCGCCACAAATTCTTTCAAATAATACGGCTCGTAATAGGCAATTTCGTTAGCTTTTAATGATTGTCCGTCCGACATAAGTTTTTCCGCCAAAGAACCGACATATTGCGCTTCAGGAACTATATTCGGCAAATAATGCCAATTGCTCCGATTGAATACCGCTTGACATTTTTCCGCGCCGTCTCCAAAGTAATAAACCTCTGAACTCTCGGCAATAATACTCTCTTCATTCTCTACCACCACGGCTCTTGCTTTGCCATTTTCATCCGTCGTATATACTTCCATTCGCCTGGCATCAATCATCGGAACAAGCCGGATAGCAGGCAATTTTTCACGAATTTCCGATTGTTCTCTCGCAGCTTCGCAAAGAACATCAAGCGTCGGAACAGGAATCAACGGCACATTCAAACCATAGCAAAGTCCTTTCGCTGTACTTGTTCCGATGCGCAAACCTGTATAGCTGCCCGGACCTTCAGATAGAGCAACGGCATCTATCGCCAGCTTTTGTTCGCGTGCAAACGCAAGCAATTCTTCCACATACAAAGGTAATAACTGAGCATGGTTGCTTCCTTCGTAATGGATACATTGCTTGATCGGCTTGCCTTCTTTACATAGGGCAGCCGAGCAAACAGAAGTACTTGTTTCTACACACAATATTGTCATTTCTTTTTCTTCGGAATGTTGAAATGGTAAGCCAGTTTTAATCCCGCATCGAAAAAGCCGAGTCCTTTGGCATAAGTCTTTGTTGCGGAATGCACATCAACTATTGCTATTTCTTCGTCATGAGGCGGAGTTACTTCAATCAACGGAATATTGTCCGTATTGTTCTTAAAGCTATTGTATAGACCGTAATTGGCAAATACACCCAAGCCGAACGAGTTTCCGCTCTTCAGAATCCATTCCCAACCAAGTTCTGCGCCTAACAAAACATTGATCGTAAATTGGTTTCCATTGTCGGTATTCTTCGTTAAATATTGATCTTCTGCCAATACACCGGTAATAACCTCATTCGTTACCGGAACGCCAATCTCACGGAAGTATGCCGAGATATAGGTGTTCTCGTTATCCGAAATCGTCTGAGTATACGGAGTATACAGTGGCAACATGAATTTCGGGCCTAAGTTGAAGAAGAATCCTTTCTGGCTGATAAGCGAGAACATGATCGGAACTTCCAGTTGCAATTGTCCGTCACTCTCTTTTACCTCATCCGCACGAATAGTATAGTCAATATTCATTGGGAATGTCGGATCGGAATCATCATAATATGTCGATTCGTCATTTACAGCTGCTTTCATGCCGCTTTGCGAATAACCTATACCGACTCCGATAATAAGACCCAGATCCACCGGACGGTTTTCTTTCTTCCAATAATGAGCATATTGCAAATCGAATAGCCCGTCTCCTCCGCAGATCCATTTGCCGTTTTCTATGTCATGCAGAAGAGACGAAGCGCCTCCACGCAAACCTAAAGTAACGCGATTATAGCCGCGATTGGCTCTCTTTGCTGCATCCGTGGAATCCTTTTTCGCTTTTTCCAAAGCGGCTGCTGTAGCCATGGAATCCAAACGTGCACGCTCTGCCGCTGCTAGAGAATCCAAAAGGGCGCGATGTGCTGCTGCTAAAGAATCCAAGCGGGCACGCTCTGCGGCTGCTAACGAATCTTGAAGAGCTCGTTCTACCGCTGCTATCGAATCCATCAGAGCACGCTCTACCGCTGCAATGGAGTCTAAACGCGCACGCTCTATGGCTGCTAACGAATCCTGACGAGCTTTTTCTATCGCTGCTATAGAGTCTTGACGAGCTCGCTCTGCTTCAGCCGCAGCCAATTTCTCTTCAAAGGATTTACCGATTGCTTGCTCAAATGCTGCTCTTTCTTCCGCTTGCTCTTTGCGCGCTTGTTCGCGAGCCTCTTCTGCACGACCGTTTACATTTATCAAATCGGTTTCTGCTACCCAAGAAAGAATAGGCATCAGCAATACGCCGTTAGGATGACGTTTTGTTCCTAACTGGCCTACAATAAATAATCTATCCCAAACCCAACCGGATGGTCTTTGGCCAGTAAGATATCGGGTCACTTCGCGCTTAATCATCACAGAGTCACCTTTGGCTACTTGGAATTCATAAGTCTGAGAAGGTTGTTCTGCCTCTTGTGCAAAAGACACAATCGACACACTCATCAGAATAGCTGCTATCAGTATTGATTTTATTGCTTTCATAGTGCTTCCTCCTCTTCTTATTTAACAATGTAACGTAAAGTTGATTTCATGCCATCGCCACTCAATTCTACCAAATAGAATCCGCTGTCTTCTGCTGCTTCGATGGTAAATATTGATTCACCGGAAGTAGTGTATGTACCCTGCAGCAATCCATCGGTAGAATAGATGCGAATGGTTGTCTGAAGCTCAGGATCAAGATTGATCACTTGAATCTCTTGTCCCGGAAGAGCCAGCGTCGGCACAAGTGCCGGAGCTCCGGCTTTTGCGCGAACCGTATAGTGCTCCGTCTCACCCTTGGCTCCACAACGGGAGCCATCCGCAGGTGGAATATCTATCGTTGCATAATAGATTCCCGGATCTACTGGATTTCCTCCATTCGTATAATAATAGCCAAAGCCTAAGAATTCATCTTGCGGCTCAGACTCTCTATACCACCGGACAGAAGATGTATCATTATCTATATCCAGATTCCAACCCGGCAACTTATTAATCTGCTCACGGTTAATCAAGAGCAACCGATCGCCATATTTCGCTATAAGTTGCAGTTTGTTTTCATAAGGAATAGCGATATCCAATGTAAATCTTACAATACTGTCGCATCCATTGCTTGCTGCTTCAGGGATAGTGTCATATACAATGGTATCATTATAATATGTCACGCCACGCCATGTAAACAGATTACATTCAGAAGCAACTGTATCGCCAACAATTGGATGGAGGATAGTAAGATATAGCGTTACCAAACTATCGCAAACTCCAACTTCGAATGAGCGAGAAACAATAGTATCGCGCGTATACGTTTCTTCCGTCACATCCCAAGTATATTCATTGCATGAAGCAACATTAATGCGCGTCGGTTCAATAAGCGGATCAACATGCAGATACATTGTCACGATACTATCGCAACCGCTTGCTGTTTCATATGTAGAATAGAGAACCGTATCCAAAGCAACACTATCCGCAGCAAAAGTTATTTCTTGCCAGGTATAAGAACCGCAAACCGTAACTTTTTCTGTATGCGTGATAGGAGAAGTAATCGTCAATTGCAAATACTCAATCTTTCCGCAGCTTAATCCGGATGGATCCTCAATGGTATCTGCATAGAGATTTGATTCGCTATACTCTTGTTCGTGCCATGTGTAAGACTTACAAGTCGTTATGAATGTAGTATCTCCTTCTTCATAATCGATGATGGTTAGCGTAAGAGTTACAATACTATCACAGCCATTTGCTGCCGTAAAGGTTTTCGTAATGACATCTGACTGGGTGTACTCATCACCTTCCCAAGTGTAAGATTGGCATGCTGTTTCTGCAATAGTATTAGTAACTGCATTATTGATTGTTAGATGCAGAGTAATGACGGAATCACAACCTGCAGCATTCTCCAGCGTATACACATAATCTCCGGAAGTGGTGTAGATTGTACCATGCCAATCGAAAGAGTCACACTCAACCGCTGTGGTATCATATGTAGTAGGCTGATTGATGGTCAAGTGCAAGGTTACAATACTATCACAGCCATTAGCTGCTCCTCCGTGGATTGTATCTATATAATCGCCGGAAATCTCGTATAACTCGCCATTGACCGGCCATGTATAATTCACACATGCATCATTAACTGTAGTATCGCGCTTAATCGGTTGTAAGATCGTCAGATCAAGATACTTGATACTATCCATACCTTCGAGATTACCCACACCGAATACAACAGAATCAACAATGGATGTCGTATATTCCTGCTCTTGCCATATATATTTCTCACATGCATCCGTTACCACTAAAGTATCACGAACCGTATTTATCAATGTGTCACTATAGAGAATGGTATCACATTGAGCGATAATCTTATAGCGTAGTGCTATACAAGCTTGATTTAAAGGAACTTGCTCTCCGGCCGGCAGTTTCGGCAGCTCTTCAAACACATCACCATCTTTACTATATTCCCAAACAATGCTATCCGTCAGTCCGACAGTCATAATTGAATCACCCCAATCTTGTGTCAGATTATTGCGGATCTCCAATGTCGCAGCATCAGCATCCAACGGTTGACCTCGCTCAATAATCGGCTTATTTGTTAACGTAGCTATAGGATAAATCTTCGGTGCTTGCAGAGGTTTAACCGTATCCAGAATCTGATACGTCACAATCTTCGGTTCGTTAGGTAATACAGAATCAATATAAGTAATCCATGTCCATGTGCTTGGATCATTTGGATCGATGAGATGTTGCTGCTTGATAGGATCTATCTCACTTTCATCGATATAAATTTCTCCCGGACACCAGTATTTGATACCCGGAACAGAATCGATGGTATCACGATCTATATGGTCGATCAATTCCGCCCATATATGACTCGTAGTGTCTGATTTGTATTCAATTGCAAGATCCATCCAGCCTTGTTTTTCCAGCCAGTCACGGTCAAGCACTTTGAATGTATCCGTAGTAATGGTTTTGGTAATAGAACCAAGATCTGTTCCCTTGCAATCGCCTTGATAGATTGTTGCCGATACCGTATTTGGGTTAGGATCCGTCCAGTTATCCAAGTGCATTTTAAGATCCTTGCCTTGCGGTACACGAGACTCATCCAAACGTACGCGGAACCATGTAGTACCTTTCGGGTTTACATTACCATGTTCCCAGTCAAACTCCATAGCATTGATACAATTCTCGCCTGTCGTTTGATTCATATTTATACGCATACGTAATGGTTGATCCGAAACAATACGGAAATACAATGTTAGCGAATCAGATGTCAGGTACTTTCTTAATTGTTCCTCGATAAAAGATGTTTGTGTGCCTTCTATATCAAAATTGCGGTTAGTTATTCTTCGGATTGCTTTATTGACGATCTCTTTAAAAGTATTCACATACGGTTCTCCGGCTCGAATAGAACGTGATCTTTCCGGAACTTGGAAAGTAAGGACATCTTGCCATGTCGTCATGATTTTTACATTCGCATCTTCCTCTCCCAAATTCACCAATTCTACATTGCTAAAATCTGTCATAGAGTAATTGTTGCGAATATACGGCACACATATCGCATACCAAATATCATTTCCGGCCTCAATCTTATAATCCACATTTGGTACTGCAAGAATGGCCGTATCTTTTACTGCAATCGGATCTGCCAACGCAGCATATTCACTTGTCTTAGTGGAGAAACGCAACGGCTGATTGGATTCTACACGTATATAGAGTTCTACGTCACCAAATCCATAGAGACTATATGCCGGTATATTACGAGAGCGATGCTCGCCTGCACTATAAGAACGATGACCTTTATCTTTCTCTCCCGTGAAATTTTCAATCAGATCCTCTTCAGATACATCTTCATATACCCACACTTTTACATCAGCTTCGGCACCGAGATTATAAGTTTCTAAATGAATACTCTTACCGTGTAATGTTGGATCTTTCTTTAGTTCACGAGTATCAATTTTGTACCACATTGTGGTATTAGCAGGCTGATTATACGTAGAATCCA
>JAFYZR010000124.1 GCA_017557345.1 Paludibacteraceae bacterium
GTACTCGCTTTGCAGCTGTCGCTGCAGCCGTCAAGGCACGCAAAGAGGACTTGATGAATGTCAACACCGACAAGCAGAACTTCCTCGCACAGAAGGACGATCCTAACGGCAAGAAGACCTTCAAGGCTTACCTCTGGAGCATCTGCGCAGCAGCGTACGACCAAGCGCATCCTCGGGCTTGATCGGGGACCCCAAACGAAAAAGGCGGCCACTCAGTGCCGCTTTTTTCGTCTCTAATCTCTAATCGAAAATCGAAAATCGAATATCGTTAATCGATTATTTCACATCTTGTACGAGGCGGACAGAGGCAAGGTCGTTGACTGCCATGGACATGTACGGCCATATATTGAGCAAGTCAAACATCACACAATCGGCGTACGGTGCATCCGTGGTAGAAGCTTTCTTTCGGGAGGCACTCCAGTAATAGCCTGCATCTGAACGCTCAGAGTATTTGCCACCGCCACCCAGTTGTCCGTTACCCGGCAGGAAGACTACGCCCGACTTAGAGAGTTTCTCGAACTCGGAAACCGTATAGACATTCACTTCGGGTCTTGCATTGGTGCTGCGGTACCAGAAGCCCTCCCCGTTATTCGGGAACCAGCCCCAGTTGGAGTCTTTTCCCAGCGGTGTGAACGCGATACCGGACGGGCGAGTCCAGGAATCCGGGATAAGCATAATAGCGTAGATACTGGTGTACTCATCATAGATGAGCATAAGTGCATTCTGAATCTCGCAGAACCCGAATTTCTTATCTGCATCCTTGCGCATGGTGAACAGATAGGTCCATTCATCTTCAGTGAGCGTGCGCCACTGGTTGGCTTTGTTGCCACCGTTGGAGATAGGATGCGATCCCCATTCGATGAAATCGGTGTGTGAGTAGATATCCTGATTTCTCAGCCACGGCTCATTGCCGGCGCCAAACAGGAAAGCGTCAATCCAGCCGTCGTAGGTCTTGGATGCGTAGTTATTATCACTCTTAACGCCGTTATGGAAGATATTTCCCTCGTAGGTGCCGCCTACTTTCTGGTACTGTTTCGGCGCAAAGGCCCATTTATCCTCGCTGGCGAGGTAGAGCAGGTTACCCATCGAGAAGGACACTTTTTTGCCTTGCCCAACCGTAAAGACACCCGGCAGACGGCCATTAACAACATAGGAAGGCGTAGAACTGCCACCACCGTCGCCGGAACCGCCGTTACCGCCACCACCGGAATCGGGATCATTAACCTCACAGGCACAGAAGGCCGTTACTACTGCGCCCAGGAGCGCTACGAGAAAAGTCTTTGTTTTCATAATGGAGTGCTATTTAAGTGATTATTGAATGAGCAAATCTGTCAATTCTGGGACAAAGGTACAACAAAAAATTGAATTGTACAAGATTTTTGCAAATAAATTTGCATATTTCCAAAATTTTTACTATCTTTGCACAAAATTTGAAATAACACTTAAAAAAATACTACTATGAATCTGACAATTAATGCCGTAAATTTCGAGATGGCAGAAAAACTCGAGCAGTTTATTGAGAAGAAAATGAATCGTTTTGACCGTCATTTGAACGCAGACGACAAGGTGGAGATTCGCATGTCGGTCATCAAACCGCAGACCAATCTGAACAAAGAGGTTAAAGTGCGCATCGCCGGTCTGTTTGCTGAGAAAATAGCTGACAGCTTTGAGGAAGGCCTGGATGCATGTCTCAATGCGCTGGAAGGACAGCTCGAGCGCCGCAAAAACGGATAAGAGATAACGAATGAAAACGGGTACACGATCCGGCTTCTGGATTATAGTGGTCGCTGCAGCGGTGCTGGAGCTGACTGCTTGTATTCAGTATTTCTACAGCCGTGCGGGCTTGCGTGCGGAAGCTGAGATGCGTGCGGCAAGCGAGTTACGCAAGGCGGAACTGGAGATAGAGAAGCATACGATAGAGATGGAGGCGGCGGCGAAGACACTCGCCATGCTGGCCGAGAAACATGTCAACTGTCCGGATTCTATCTTTGCCGCCACGCGTTCCATCGTGCAGGCGATTGGTAACACCAGTAGTGTGGCCGTCGCTTATGTGCCCGGTTATTTCCCAAAGAAAGGCCGTTACTTCGAGGCATGCAGCAGCCGCATATCCAAGGATAGCATTTATACCCGTCAGATAGGCAGCGCCGAGCATGACTATACGCAGCTGGAGTGGTTCCGGAACGGCCTGACGATAGATAGCTGCTGGTGGTGCGAGCCTTACTTGGATGACTCGGGCTCACAGACCTGGGTGGTCAGCTGTTCGCACCCCGTGCATGGCCGAAACGGCGCAGTGGTGGCGGTGGTGTGCGTGGATCTTTCACTGGCCTACCTGCAAGACATGTCCGAATACCTGCAGATATACCCTGAGAGTTTCTATTCTATCACTTCAGGTACAGGCGAGAAGATCGTGCCGCTGCCGGACACCGTTCCCGGACGTAAGTACCATATTTTCGAAGAGGAAATTGATGCCACAGGTTGGCATATATCTATCGTCATTCCGGATGAGATCATCTATGCCGACTTGCGCCGAATAGGATTGTTCGTCTCCATCCTTATGTTCATCGGCTTGGCTCTGCTGGTGTTTATTCTGTACCGTTCCGGCAAGAGTATTCAGCAGCTGCTCACAGTTCGCGGACAGCAGGAGAAGATAGAGGGCGAGTTGGAAATAGCGCAGACGATTCAGCGTGCTATGCTGCCTACCGTCTTCCCGCCGTTCCTTGACCGTCTGGACCTGAATATATACGGCATGGTGCGCCCTGCCAAAGAGATAGGCGGTGACCTGTATGACTTCTATGTCCGTCACGACAAGCTCTTTTTCTGTATAGGTGACGTGAGCGGCAAGGGTGTGCCGGCGGCACTGGTGATGGCTACTATCCGTTCGCTTTTCCGGAGCATCACGGCGCACGAGGAGAAAGCCGACCGTATAATGCAGATACTCAACGACTCTCT
The DNA here is from genome assembly GCA_017557345.1 of Paludibacteraceae bacterium. Taxonomy (GTDB): domain Bacteria; phylum Bacteroidota; class Bacteroidia; order Bacteroidales; family Paludibacteraceae; genus Colicola. Next base: position 2,950 of record JAFYZR010000124.1, read on the forward strand.
GTCGGAGAACAACGAGCAGCTGATGTTCGTCACGCTTTTCCTGGGCGTGTTGGATCTGGAGTCCGGTGAACTGAACTATTGCAATGCCGGTCATAACGCGCCGGTGATCATTGACGGCCATCAGGCGAAAGAGGAGAGTATACCTGTTCTGCCGAACCTGCCTCTGGGCATTGAGCCCGGTTTCGCCTTTACGGCGCAAGCCATGCAACTGCACCGTGACGATACACTGTTCCTTTATACGGACGGTCTGACCGAAGCGGCCAACAAACGCATGGAACTCTTCTCCGAGAACCGAATGATGGATGTGCTGGCCAAAGTCAACGGCCTGCGGCCACAACAGATAGTCGATTCTATCCAGACGGAAGTAGGGCGTTTCGTGGACGGCGCGGAGCAGAGCGATGACCTTACAATGCTGGTCATCCGTTATCAGCAGTCCGCGATAGTCATGCGCAATGACATACAGCAGATACCCACGCTTGCGGAGTGGATCGACGGGCTGGGTATACCCGATGAATATAACATGCCGATCAACCTGGCGCTGGAAGAGATAGTGACGAATGTCATGCTTTATGCTTATCCTTCAAGCAACGAGGGCAAAGTGTTTGTGGAGTTTGTCAAGGCGAAAGGCGAAGCGGGCGAACGGCTCATCTTCACGATTACGGACAGCGGTATTCCGTTTGACCCGACACAGGCACCCGAAGTGGACACCACGCTCTCGGCGGAGGACAGAGACATAGGAGGGCTGGGCATACACCTGGTTCGACAACTGATGGACGAAATAGCCTACGAGCGTTCAGACAATAAAAACATACTCACACTGGTGAAAAATATTCAATCGTAAATCGTCAAATTATCAATCATAATGACTACAACAATTACTGAATCGGGCAATCAAGTGATTGCATTATTCTCCGGTCGTTTAGACACATCCTCGGCTATCCCTACCGCTGAAGCGGTAAAACCGCTGTTGGAGGCAGAAAACAAAGAAATCATCCTTGATTGCAGCCAACTGGAATACATCTCTTCTTCGGGATTGCGTATCTTCCTTTCTATCCGCAAGGAAGCCACTGCACACGGCTCGAAAGTGATCGTCCGCAACATTAATGCCGACATTCGTCAAGTATTCGTGATGACGGGTTTCATCAGTTTATTTGAAATCGAGTAATGGACCTGCATTGTGAAATGATTTTGGAGGAGTACCGCGCTGCGTTGCCGGAATTGGAACGCCTCAAAGAGCAGGTACTGACCACTTTACGCGAAGCGTTAGACCGCAACGGACTTATCGTTACGGCGGTGGAGGGACGTGTGAAGACAGAGGAATCGCTGGCGGGCAAACTGGCGCTCAAAGGGGCCAAATATACCTCGCTGCAAGATATCACAGACCTTGTGGGGGCACGAATCATCACGTTTTATACCAGTGATGTGGATCGCATTGCTTCCATGGCCGAGCAGCTCTTCGAAATCGACTGGGAGAACTCCGTGGACAAGCGCAAACTGCACCAACTGGATAGTTTTGGCTATAACTCGTTGCATTATGTGTGTCGTGTTCCCGGTTTCGCTTTCCGCTTCGAACTGCAGCTGCGCACGACCTTACAGCATGCCTGGGCGGCCATTAATCATGACACGGGGTATAAATCCGGCATTGAGATCCCGCGTGAATACATGCGGCAGATGAGCCGTCTCGCGGGCTTGTTGGAGATGGCGGACGATGAGTTCAGCCGTATACGAATGGAGATAAACGACTATCGTCGTAGAGTGCAAAATCTCGTGCAAAACGGCAAGTTGGAAGATGTGCTACTGGATGGCGATACCTTCCGCAGTTTCCTGCAAGCCAAGCCGTTAGATGCGCTCAATCGTCGTATCGCGGCTATCAACCAGGCGGAGATTCAAGAAGTGCCGCTTATCCGCTATCTGCGGGTGCTCAAAGAGCTGAAATGCAATACATTAGGCGACGTGTCACGTTTGATTAAGACCTATTCGGAAGACGCGTACCGTCTCGCCAGACACCAGTTGGGCAACACCGACATTGACATTATTTCTTCAGCCGTCGGATTGCAAAACATATGCATCGTTTGTATCCTCTCAACCGGTGGCGGAAAGATAGGTCTGGAGCACCTGTTCGATGTACTCAACGGACATAACAGCCAGAATACCGAACTCGCTGAACTCACTTTCCGGCAGGCTTCCGGTTTGCCATTTATGAACAAATAATCCCTTTTTCCGATGAAACCCACACCGATTGACCTCAACGACTACGTGCACGTTGGTGAAGGCGCTAATGGCGCGAGTTATAATCATAAGACCGACCCGAATATAATGCTCAAAATATACTTCCGTAATTTTGAAGCGGCGTATAAGGAACTGGAACTGGCGCAAAAAGTGTATGCGATGGGTATCCCGACTCCCGAACCGGGTGATTTGGTTACGGATGGAGAAAGGCTCGGTATTCGTTTCAAGCGTCTGACGGGCAAAAGGTCTTACTCGCGGGCCTGTGGCGATGAGCCGGAGAGAGTGGAAGAGTATGCACGGGAGTTCGCGCAACTCTGTAAGAAACTGCATGCTACGCACGTCGATACTACGCAGTTTGAGAATGTGAAGGACCGCCTGTACAAAATGCTGGAGGAAAATCCGTTCTTCACCGACGACCAGAAAAAGAAGATCCATGCTTTCATTGCTGCAGCCCCGGATACGGACACGGCCATCCATGGCGACTTACAGTTCAGTAACGGCATTTTTACAGAGGAAAAGGGTGTCCGCACGCCGTATTTCATTGATCTGGGCGATTTCTGTTACGGCTACCCGATGTTCGACATAGGCATGGTTTATCTGTGCTGCTGCCTGAACAACGAGGCATGGACGATGGAGCAATACCACATGTCGAATGCCACTGCTGCGAAATTCTGGGATGCGTTTGCACCGGAATACTTCGGTCCGGACGCGAACATGGAGGAGGTGATGAAAGAAGTGAAGATATATGCCGGACTGAAAACGCTTATCGTTGAGCGCGATACACACCGCCCAATGCCGGAATTCCGAGCTATGCTCGAAGGAACGATTTACTAATTGAACATGGCAAATAAATATCTAAATACTGACTTGCTGGACCGTGCCATTGTATTCGCGGTAAAGGCGCACCATAATACGGAGCGTCGCGGCAAAGGATTTCCTTATATCGTTCATCCGATGGAGGCCATAGAGATTGTGTCAACCATCACGTCCGACCAGGAACTGCTTGCCGCCGCGGCACTACATGATACCATCGAAGATACCGATGTGACGGTGGAAGATATCCGCCGTGAGTTTGGTGATAGAATAGCCGATTTAGTCCATGCAGAGAGTGACCGATTCACGGAAGGTGTGAGCGAAGAAGATAGCTGGCATGAACGTAAACAAGCGGCTATTGAACGCCTTGCCGCTGCTCCGCACGATGCCAAAATAGTGGCGATGGGCGATAAACTGAGCAATATGAGGGCTATCTGGCGCGATTATCAGAGCAAAGGGGACGAGTTGTGGAAGATATTCCATGTAACCGACAAAGCCTCGCATGAATGGCACTATCGTGGCTTGGCTGTCTCGCTGAGCGAACTGAGCGATACCTTCGCTTATAAGGAATTCATACGTTTAATTGAAGACGTCTTTGGAAGTTCTCTTCGATAACATAGTAAACGCCCGCGATTTAGGCGGTATGGTCGGTGCCGGAGGAAAAGTCGTCCGTCCGCATCGCTTATTACGCACGGCGCATCTACATGATGCATCCCCGGCGGACCTGCAACGTTTGCACGAAGAGTATAATATCTGCCGAGTATTCGATTTCAGGTCATTGGACGAAGCTCAAGCATTGCCTGACCAGGAGGTACAAGGTGCCACGCATCATTTGTTGCCGACCATTGACCTTAGCGCGGAGCGCTTGACAGAACAGCCTATTCCCCAAGAAGCCTTTCTGGATCTGGAGACGCATATAGTCAATTATTCCTTTTATCCGGAAGTGCAAAAAATGGCTGCGAATATGTATCCGTCATTGTTGCAGAGCGAATATTCGCAGCTCCAATACGCTACTTTCTTGCGCCTAATCGTGGAATCACCGGAAGATGGTGGTATTCTATGGCATTGCTTCCAGGGAAAAGACCGAACAGGCTGGGGAGCGGCCTTCTTGCTCTTTGCTTTAGGAGTGGATCGAGAAACGATTATTGAGGACTTTGACCTGTCGAATGCCGCCTACAGAGAATTGGTTGCAACGCTTAATGCGCAGATAGAAGCGCGTGGGGGAGGAGAACCGGAGAAAGAAGTGATTTTAGCCTTTATGGGCGTTTCTACACCTAATTTTATTCGTACGCTTGACCTTATCGATCGCGAGTATGGAGGAATGCTGAATTATCTGCAAGAACAACTCCTATTATCGCATGAAGATATACAAATATTACGGAAACGTTTCCTAATTTAGCAAAAAAATGTGCAAAAATGGCATACGCTCTTGCGTATGTCATTATTTTTTTGTACCTTTGCACGCTGAATAGTTAATTGTCAGAAGTTATGCATAGCAAGATGCGCAAAATAGTCCTTTTCGTAGCGTTGTTATTCGGTTCGCTGGCTTATGCCGCTGAATATACGCCGAGCACTGTACCTGATCCAAAGAAAGCAGGACAAGAATTCTATGTCTCTAATCCCGATAATATCCTGTCAGCGGAAGATGTTAGTTTCTTGAACCGTTGTGCGCAGGACTTGGAAAAACAGACCAAGGTCGAGTTATGCGTTGTGGCGATTGGTTCGATTGGAGAGGCAGATGCATTCGATTTCTCCTACGAACTCTTTCAGCGTTGGGGCATCGGAGGCAAGAACAAGAATACCGGTGTACTTATCCTTTTCGTGCTGGATAGCCATGATTTGCAGATTCGTACAGGAACGGGCATTGAAGGTGTGCTGACGGATGCCAAATGCTCGAAAACGATGCACGAGGATATGTTTCCTTCTTTCCGTGCCGGCAATTACGGCGAAGGTCTCTGCCTGGGCGCGCTGCGCATCTATGAGATTTGTACGGATGGCGAAGCTCCGGAAGAATTACTGAACATGAAGTCCGTAACCAATCGTGGGAAATATGCTTCATCGAACGACGAGGAAGACAAAGCGTTAGGCATGGTTGGCATGGTAGTGGGAGGTATGGCTGTACTATTTTTCCTTATAGCCATTTGGAAACCACGCGCCAAATGTCCGAACTGCAAGAAGCGCAAGGGAAAAATGATTAAGGATGAAATAATAGAACGAGCTACCTATTCCCACGGAGGAAATGGTATCCGCTATTATAAATGCAAGAAATGCGGCCACGAATGGAGTAAACCGTATACCACCTCCAAACTAACGCATTCGTCCAGCAGTGGCGGAGGCAGTTCATGGAGCGGAGGAGGACATTCCGGCGGCTCATGGGGCGGTGGCTCTACTTCCGGCGGCGGAGCAGGAGGCAGATGGTAATCTGAAATAGGCAAATATCATAAATTGAGATATAACATTTGATAGTTTAAATTTTTAGTTATGAAAAAATCAGTAGGATGGATTGTCGTATTAGGAATACTGGTAATCCTTGGCCTTTGGGTCATGAACACGTACAACAAAATGGTAGAGCACGAAGAGACCGTTGAGTCCGCTTGGTCGCAAGTAGAGAACCAATACCAACGCCGTGCAGACCTTGTGCCGAACTTGGTAGCCACCGTTAAAGGTTACGCTTCGCATGAGCAAGAGACCTTTGAACGTACGATGGAAGCTCGCGCTAAAGCAACGCAAATCACTATTGATCCGACAAATGCTACTCCTGAGCAATTAGCTGCTTTCCAAGCTGCGCAAGGTGAGTTGAGTCAGGCACTCGGTCGATTGATGGCAGTTGCTGAGAGTTATCCGGAACTGAAGGCTAACGAAAACTTCCGCGATCTCCAATCGCAATTAGAGGGCACAGAGAACCGTTGTACCGTTGCTCGTCAGCAATTTAACGAGGAAGCACGGCAGTTCAATACAATCGTTCGTCGTTTCCCGGGTAACATCATTGCCGGTATCTTCGGATTTGAGAAAAAGCCGTATTTCGAGTCAGACGAAGACGCTAAGCACGCTCCTAAAGTAGAATTCTAAGATTCTAAATACATTATATTTATTGCACTATGGCAAGCACAAGACAAGAAATCATCGAAGAACTCAAGCAGTTACTTGAGCAAGAGAGTACAGATATCAAGGAACAAGTAGATCATCTCAAAACGCGTTTCTATAGCAATAATGAGGAGGTAACCGACGAAGAAGCCCATGCGGCAGAGGAGGAAACCTTCAAGGAGTTATTGGCGCAATACAAGGCCAAACGCGCGGAAAATGCTGCAGAACAGGCTAAAGAGCAGGCAGAGAACCTGGCCCGCAAACAAGCCATCCTTGAACAAATGAAAACGATGGTAGAAGGCGCAAACGCAGATGGAGTAATGACCAATCTGCAGCATATGCGTGACCTACAAGCCGAATGGAAGACCATTGGCGCTGTGCCTGCCGATAAGCAGCAAGAACTCCGTAAAGCCTATCAGCAGTACCAGGAGCAGTTCTACGACTTGGTAAAGATTAACATCGAGTTGCGGGACTTGGATTTCAAGAAGAACTTGGAACTCAAAACGCTCCTCTGCGAGGCTGCGGAACGTCTGCAAAGCAATGAAAATATTGTCGAGGCTTCGCGTGCCCTCCAGCAGTTACACGATGAGTGGGCAGAGATTGGACCTGTAGCGCGTGAACTGCGTGAAGAACTATGGGAGCGTTTCAAAGCCGCTTCTACGGTTATCAATAAGAAACATCAGGCTTTCTTTGACGAGCTGCATGCTAAAGAGCAGGAGAACCTCGAAGCAAAAAGAGCTATCATTGAGCAACTCAAAGAGATTAATCTCCCCATCGTAAACGGAGAACCGCTGACAGCTAAGAAATGGGACGAGGCATCCGAGAAAGTGCAGGAATTGCAGGCACAATGGCGCAAGATAGGCTTTGCACCGAAGAAATTCAATCAGTCTATCTACGATGAGTACCGCGCTGAATGCGATCGGTTCTTCCATGCAAAGACTGAGTATTTCAAAGATTTGCGCGATACGTTCTCTTCTAATCTCAAGCATAAACGTTCGCTGATTGAGCAAGCAAAAGGAATTGTGGACGGAGTTAAAACCAAAGTGGAGAACAATGAGGCTACCCGTGAATACTGGGACGAGATGACGAAACAGATGCAAGCAATGCAAGCGGAGTGGAAGACCGTAGGAGCAGTAACCCGTAAGTATTCCGACGAACTTTGGAAACAATTCTCTGAAACTTGCGACGCTTTCTTTAATGAAAAGCGAGAAATGCTGAATAGTGAAAGATTAAAGGCGAGAGGAGAAAAGGCAGCTCGCGCGGCTCGTCAAGCAGCCAGCCAAGGAGCAGAGGGACTGCGGAAGATGCGCGATAGATTACAGCAAGAGATTAAAACAGCAGAAAATAACATCCTTTTCTTTACTGCAAAATCCAAAACGGCTAATAAACTCGTAGATAGTATGCAAAAGAAAATCGATGAGTTGAAGAAGCAGTTGGAGGATATCCAAGAGCGAATGGATAACGAAGAATGAGCCAATTAATTGAATATAAAGGCGTTGAAATACGTCAAGCCGATCAGATTGTCCTGCAGAATGTGAATGTTACCGTTCAAGCAGGCGAAATGATTTATCTGCTGGGTAAGGTGGGTAGCGGAAAGTCGTCGTTGATGAAAACGATTTACGGGGCTCTGCCGATAACTGCCGGAGAAGCTACGGTGTTGGGATATGACATGACGCATATTCGCCGTCATAAACTCCCATTCTTGCGCCGTCGGCTTGGAATAATCTTCCAGGATTATAAACTATTGACTGATCGCTCTGTGGAGGAGAATCTCCTCTTTGTATTGCGTGCAACAGGGTGGAAAGATAAGAAACTGATGCTTTCGCATGTACACGAGGTACTGGAGCAGGTAGGAATGGAGACAAAAGCCTATAAGAAACCGTACGAATTATCCGGAGGAGAGCAACAGCGTGTCGTTATAGCACGTGCTTTGCTGAATTCACCGGAGATTATCCTTGCCGATGAACCTACAGGAAATTTGGATACGGAAACCGGCCGAGGAATTATGGATTTGCTTTACGCCATCAGCCAAGCTGGGATAACGGTTTTAATGTCTACGCACAATCTTATATGGCCGGAGAACTATCCGGGCAAGAAATGGATTTTTACCGAAGGAGAGGTTAGGGTATAAGCAATGACCATTAACGAATTACAAGACGAGATTATTGAGGAGTTTGAGTTCCTTGAGGATTGGGTAGACCGTTATCAATTGATTATTGATTGGGGCAAAGAACTAAAGAAGGATCCTCTTGCTGAAACCGATAAAACGCCTCAAAACGTCATTGATGGCTGTCAATCTACCGTTTGGATCACTTGCGTATACCAGGACGGGAAAATCTATTTCAAAGGCGATTCTGATGCGTTATTGGTAACGGGGATTGTGGCATTGCTGATACATGTACTTACCGGACATACACCGCAAGAGATAGTAGATGCAGACCTCTATTTCATTGACCGTATAGGCCTGAGAGAACATCTCAGCCCTACGCGCAACAATGGCATCTTAGCGATGCTAAAGCAGATGAAGTTATACGCTTTGGCGTATAAAAGTATGTAGTTCTTCTGCTATCCGTTCGTCGGATTGTTCATCGCAGATTTCTACATCCAGAATATGATTTGCACGGCGATAAAAAGGCTCACGTGCAGCTAATTGAGGAGCTATGAATTCAAGTAGCTCCTTTTCTGTGCGTCCTTGTAAGACTGGACGATCACTTAAATCCGTTAAAATAAGACGTTTAGCCAAGTGTTCGGGTTTCCAGCGGATGTATATACTGGTGCCTAATTCCCGTAAACAATCCATGTTATCTTCCCAGCATGGATATCCGCCACCAGTGGCATAGATCACTTTCTCAAAGGGTATTTGGTCTGCCAAGTCTTCTACCACATATTTCTCTTTCTTGCGGAATTCTTCCAAACCGAACGCACGGATATATTCCGCGGTAGAATAGCCGTGGATCTGTTCAAACGCCTCGTCTAAATCAACAAAATGCCAGCCGAGTTTCTCTGCCAGCAACTTACCGACGGTCGTTTTGCCCGCCCCCATATAACCTACAAGGTAGATTGGTAGTTCCATGTGTTATTGTCCTTCCAGACGATTTTCCCGTTCTCAATCGTCGCCAAAGGAAATATAGAAGAGAAGGGAGGTTCAAGCGTTTTGAGTAGCTGCCACTCCTTATTATATATACGCGCGCGAGATGAACATTGCGGAGCACATGCTGTGAAGACTACCAAAATAGAATCGCCTTGATAAATCTCCATCGTAGTGCTATCTGTCAATGCTATGCGCTCGTAATTGCCTTCTTGCTCAATCACACGCGGTTGGCCTCCTAAAGAAAAGAGATCAACGAGTAATGAAAGCCCTATGGATAAAAGGCAAATCTTCACTAATCTAAATTTGTTTTCAATTGAGCAATACTACGGCATAGGCAGCGATGCCTTCTTCCCGTCCGACAAAACCAAGATGTTCGGTAGTCGTGGCTTTGAGGCTCACTTGGTTAGGCGCAACGTTCATCACTTCTGCTAGACAGGCTTGCATTGCATCAATAAACGGATTCAGTTTAGGTGCTTGTGCGCATATCGTGATATCACAATTACCTAACTCATAACCCGCGTTACGAATCATCTCCATCACACGACGGAGAAGTATCTTTGAATCGATACCTTCATATTCATTCCCTTTGGTATCCGGGAAATGGTAGCCGATATCACGCATCGCAGCAGCTCCGAGCAAAGCGTCACACAATGCATGAATAGTGACGTCTGCTTCTGAATGACCTAACAAGCCGCGATCATAAGGCACCTCAATCCCCCCTAACCACAGTTTGCGGTCAGGGGCGAATTGATGCACATCATATCCAAAGCCTATTCTCATAGTATTTGGTCTTAGTAAATTGGCTTATTTTTTGTTGTCCACCAGATCCTTGATGCCTGCTAAGTCGAAGCCAAGGGAGAAACGCATCGTTTGATCGAGTGGGTTAGAGGCTGCCAAACCTACACAGTATGATACATCGAGGGTTACGATTGAGAGGTGGAAACCGGCACCAAAGGTGATGACATTACGGTTACCTTTGTAATAATTCTCATAGCTGTAACCCATACGAGCGAAGAACTGCTTATTGTACGAATATTCAACACCTGCACCCCAGCGAACTTCCTCAAACTCTTCTTTTGCACCAAGAGGAGCATCATGCAAGGACTGGAACCAACCCTTAGCCGGGTTTATCTGAGAATATTCTTCTTGGGTATATCTACCGGTCGTTTGATCCGGAGCTAATTTTGAATAGCGCGTAGGAACAAGTAATTTATTGGTTTCCAGGTTGAAGGTGAGGAAATTATACTTGTCGCACGGCAACTCGTAACTAACACCTAAGTTTCCGCTGGTAGGGATAAAGTTACTGCTACCATCATCTGCGTAAGTCATTTTACCGCCTAAATTCTTCAAAGTGAAGCCGGCTGCTAAATAACTGGTACCCATTGGTAACTCAAATGGTTGACGATAGTAAACACCGATATCTGCAGCCATAGTCCATGCCGGATGCATCTCTGTGCCGCCTGTTGTGCTGGCATTATAGCCGTTATTCAGGTCGGAGTAGAGGAAACGAACAGCTACCGACATTGAGACATACTCATGCAGTTTACGGAAATAACTGATATCTAAAGCCCATTCGTTAGGACGAACATCCTGGAGGATAGTACCACTCATGTCAGTTAATGACACATCACCCATTGAGAAATAGGTGAAACTGGCACCTAAACCACCGGCTAAGTCACCGAAGTTATAGAAACCGGCAAGGTAAGCCAAGTCGATATCTCCTACTAATTTACGTAGCCATGGTGTGTAGTTGGCTACAATTCCACCTTTTGAGTACAGATACGCGTATTTGGCAGGATTCCAATACTGCGAGTTAAAATCAGCTTCTGTGGCAACACCGACATCAGCCATACCGGCTGCACGGGCATCCGGGGCGATGGAAAGTGACGGCATTGCCGTGATTACGGGATTCGGATCACGCGCATCTTGTGCACTCAACGTTACAGCACATACGAGTGCGGTGAGAGAAATAAGAATTTTTTTCATATTAATAATTGTTGTTAGTATTTTCGATTTTTAATTTATCAAGCGATTTGTTTCATAGGCTTATTTTGTTACTATAATTTTGCCCGACATCGAGCTATAACGGCTGGATGCGGATTTGATTTTTACTGTGTATATATATATGCCGGCCTGCAATCCGATGGATGATAGATTAATGGATACGGCATCCGGATTATTCTGTTTGTGATTCCAAACCATTTGACCGCTCATATTGTATAGATACATTTCTGTTTGCAGCAGTTCATCCGGTTGGTTATAATCTACTACTACGTTGACAATTCCTTGTTCTCCAACAGGATTAGGGTAGGTGGTTACACCGGCAATGGAAGGATCAAGACTGGCATCAACAATAAAATTGAGGCTTTGAGAAGTACTGTTATTGAGCAAATCCCATGCGCGGAACGTCAAACTATGTTGCCCTTCGGGCAATTTATCCATCAAATAGCTAACCTGCCCCCCTTGATAACTGCTGTTCGAAGCAGTAAAATACTCGTTGAGCGTGTATATTTGTTTTGGATCATCATCAATAATGAGCATCAGGTCATGTCCTATACCTGCACCGGCAGTATTGATGCCATGCTCGTCGTAAAGGTCAGCAAAGAAACGTGGCGTAGCATAGGTCTCATCGCCATCTTTAAAGGACTTGGAATTAAGATAGATATACATTTCAGGGCCTACGGTATCTACCAATAAGCTTTGACCTGTACCGCCAACGATGAACTCTTCGAAATGTCCAACAGCTTCTGATTTTTCACCTTCATCTGTCGTAACAGCATAGTATACAATACGGCCATTACCATAATTATAGCGAATATCTTTCGGTACCATGAATGTATAATCGAACAAACCCTCTTTGACAGCAGTAGAACCGGTGAAGATCGTGTTTGGATAGTCGTTATAACTGATTTCCTTTACGTCGTCACCTTTCTCATCATTGTCGCGGGTCTTGATAACCTGCAGTTTATCGTATATGGTTATATCTACTTGACCGTTGAAATCAGATACGGTATTCTTGTCTTCATCGATGATTCGTCCTTCTACATGTTGCACAGATAGGGCATTTAAAGTGTCCATCTTAGTGGTTGTCTCCACGTAATAGTCTGTCGGGAAATTAAGGCGCAAAGCCGGGTCACCAATCAGAACATATGCCATCTTATTCATATCCGACCCAAGGCGGTTCTTTCCGATAGCTACAGCCTCGCCAAGTGTCATTTCATAATGGAATACATCTTTATGTCCGAAGAGTGTGTCTGTGACGCTACGGTATAGTTCAGTATTCGGAGTGGCATAAACGGTACGGGTAGCGGCAAGAATACCGATTGCACCGCCGTTTGGATTAAGAACAGCCGATTCGGCAGAACTACGCTTGCCGGCATCAAACTGCGCGAAATTACAAGTAGCGAACAACCAGAATGCCTGGTTTTTATTCGTCATGGCTTCGATATCCTTAATGTTCAGAATCGACTCATTGGTAATAGCGTTATAGCCGCCATGACCGGAATAGCCGAAGAACAAGGCACCGCTTTTAAGCAAATTAGTAAGTCTATTTTTTGCCAGAGGATAACTCTCACCACTTGCGTTCACTTCTTGTGGATAGGCATCGAGATAAATCTTATTGACAACAAAATCAGGATTCTTCAGGCGTACACGCTCAGCACTTCCTTCGGCTGTTTCAGTATGTGTGCCATGCTCACCGTCATCTGCAAGGAAAATCAATTGGTTCTTCCATTTGCCTGTCTGCTCATTATGAATATAAGCAATCAGCTTATCTACGGTTGTGCGGGCTTCACCTACGCTTTCTACAGGAAGACGGCCAACGCCTATATCCATACGTCCTTGCGTATCTGTTTCTCCTTCGTTATCGTCCAAGAAGCCGAAATAATCATCGGTAGCATACGCATTCACCTCATTCTCCGAGTTCTTGGCCTGATAGGTCAGCAACAAGGCAGTACCGGAGTTCCGTAGCAGTTTGCGGTTATCGAATGAACCGTGTCCCATGAGCAACAGCCAGCGTGGCTTGGCAATTCCGTTTCCGTCTGCACGATCGTAGAGCATTTTCATCAGCCAGCGATAAGCGGTTGCATCAGGCGTGCCGGAAGAGAACTCATTATACACTTGTTGATCGGTCACAACGGCCCAGGTAATTGCCTCTTTTTCCTCATGCGCTTTGGCTAAGTCTGTTGATACATCTTCATAGCCTTCCGGGCAAATAATGACATAGTCAATATTCTTTAGCGCGTGGAGGTTTTGATTTGCTACATTGCCTACCACTTCGGCTTTTACCCATTCAGAGCCTTGCGGATTGACAGCCACATATTCATGAATACCATCTTTCTGTGTGCCTATCCATGTCATTTCTCCGCCGGCATAATTTGTTTTCATACGGCGTATGGCACCGAGTTTGGTTACATCCCAGATCTGTGTATTCTCTGTGGCTCCGCTCAGATGGAACTTAACAGGGACATCTGTCTGATAATTGACATTAGTGCGGATGGGCATTTGATTTCCTACCATTTTCAATGTTGTCGGCGTAGTAATCTCAATATAATTGAGCCAGCCGAGTGCACTTGCCGCACTATTTTGTAATGTCAAGCGAATAGTCTGTTTATCGGCCTTTACTTCTTTCTTTGTGGAGATAGTGCCCGTACAGCCCATGGTGTAAAAATCAGGGTAGGGGCGGATATAAACACTCTCATTCTCACTACCGTTGATGCTCGCTGAGAAATACGAGGCATTACTGGAGTATGCAGCCATTTCGATACGAACCGTGTTCTGTTCTCCCGCGATGGCGTTGGGGGTGTTGAAAGTGAACGTACGGGATTGATTAGCCAGGAATTGCTCTCCATAGAATGTACGACCTCCACCGGAGACACCGGTACGGTCGATAAGGTTAATCGAATCCAAATCGTGCACTTGATTGTTCAAATAGGTAGTTACATCCGTTGGTGTGCCTTCTATTTCTGCACTTTCCACAGGAGCCAAGAGCGAACCTACATTATCGGTCAAGAAGTAATAGCCATGGTCCGTATAAGTATTGCGCGTATGCGCGAAACGAGAGCCGTTATAGGTCCAACTGATTGTACCTTGTACGTAGAAAAGTACATAATCTGACCCTACATAGACGGGCACTTGAGGTAGGTCATCTATTTTCTCTTTCTGGAAATTCTGCTCTAAAAGAGCACCGCCGTATCCGAATACACGCAATTGTTGCGGGTTAAGTCCGGCACTTTCTATCTCACTAAAACTCATACGACAGACACCTGATTCGCTCACACGAATCTTCACCCACTTACCGTCAGCCAGTTTTGACTGATCGGTATAGGTGTGAATACCCGCCATAATTGGCAGGCAGAGCGCTAACAGTACTATCGTAATCAGTTTTCTCATTTAATCTTGCAGTATAATTTATCTTCTCCGTCTATTTCCACGCGGAGAACCTCTTCCTTTTTTACAGGCGTAGGTGCCTGTGCGCGCTGGATGTATATCAAATCCCCTTGCCGAATCGTCATCACTTTACTTGCTGCAGTAATGGCCTCTTCAGGAGAAAGAAGCAAATTCTCAATATTCAGCTTTGTTCTTTCCTCTTTATCTATCCATTCTCCAATGGCGAGGGAGTAGTCAAAGTCCAATGCTCTTGTCCAAGGCCGTCCTGCTGCTTGTGCTTCGCGGAGTATATCCATCGCAAAAAAGTCCGCTCCGGGAGCAACTGCGTCGTAATATCGGTCTGCAAACTTAGTATCAATCTCTTTGCCCAAACGGCTTACGCGCAGAATAATGCAATCTGTCACACAAAGCTCTTTTGTCCAGTCAGGAACGAACATCGGTTTGCGACCGTTCAGCAGACAGCTATCACCTTTGAGCACCATTTCCGCTTGGCCCTCATGATATACAAAGCCGATGATCTTCATTTTTCCAACAAAAAGCGCGCAAAATTACTACTTTTTTTTTATATACGCAAACATTTAAGTAAAAAGTACAACTTTTTCTTAAAAAATGTTACTTAGCTCGGATGAACAGTTGTACGGGCGTTCCGGTGAAGTCCCACCACTCGCGCAGCTTGTTCTCCAGGAAGCGTCTGTATGGTTCTTTAACGTATTGCGGCAGGTTAGCAAAGAACACAAATGTCGGTATCTGCGTGTTCGGTAATTGCGTACAATATTTGATTTTGATGTACTTGCCTTTCCATGCGGGTGGGGGATAGTTCTCAATCAGAGGCAGGAACTTATCGTTCAGTTGTGCGGTAGGCACTTTCTTGTTTTTATTCTCGTACACATGAATAGCAGTCTCCACCACCTTGAATATACGCTGTTTGGTAAGCGCACTCGTGAAGATAATCGGAAAGTCTGTAAACGGGGCGATTCGTTCGCGAATGGCGCTTTCGTATGCCTTAATGTCCGCGTTCGTTTTGTTTTCTATCAAATCCCACTTATTGATACATACCACCAAACCCTTCTTGTTTTTCTGGATAAGCGAGTATATATTCAGGTCTTGCGCCTCTATACCACGGGTGGCATCAATCATCAATATACATACGTCAGAGTTCTCGATGGCACGGATGGAGCGTACTACAGAGTAGTACTCCTGATCTTCTGTGACTTTGGCTTTCTTACGGATACCGGCTGTGTCCACGAGATAAAAATCCTTGCCGAACTTGTTATAGCGCGTATATATGGAATCGCGCGTTGTGCCGGGAATATCGGTTACGATGGTACGCTCCTCGCCTATAAAAGCGTTCAGGATACTTGATTTGCCGGCATTAGGACGACCTACGATGGCAAAACGCGGTAATTCTTCCAGTTCATCATCGCTGTTATCTTCTTTGCGGAAACGGCTTACCACCTCATCCAAAAGGTCGCCTGTTCCCAAACCATTCTCTGCTGAGACGATGAACGGCTCACCTAATCCTAATTTATAGAATTCTGCTGCACCGTACTGATTCTCAAAGGTATCCACTTTATTGACCGCCAGGATGGTTGGTTTCTTAGCCTGGCGGAGCAGGTGAGCCACTTCGGTATCAAATTCCGTCACACCTTGGTTGACATCCACTACGAGCAGCACTACATCCGCTTCGCGGATGGCTAAGTCCACTTGACGGTTGATTTCGCTCTCGAATGTATCGTCTGAGTTAACTACCCATCCGCCTGTATCGATGACGGAGAACTCTCGTCCGCACCACTCGGCTTTGCCGTATTGGCGGTCACGAGTTGTGCCGGCTGTATTCATCACTATCGCTCGACGAGTTCCTGTCAAGCGGTTAAACAGAGTCGATTTCCCTACATTGGGACGACCCACTATCGCTACAATATTTGCCATAGTATCTCTAAACTTTAAATTCTAAACTTTTAACTTATTCTTTGCTACAAGCGTCTTGCCCGCAATGGCTGCCGCAGTCGCTCTCGCAGTCATCACATTTGCCATGACATTTGCCGCATCCATGTGGATTACGGATGGCCTTCAGTTCGCCTTCTGTCACATCGCGGATGTCGAGAATCTTGCCTTTGAAATGCAGGTCCTCGCCGGCATAGGGATGGTTGAGGTCGATAGTCACAGTTTCGTCCGTTATCTCGCAAACCTGTGCCTTGACAATCTGTCCGTCTGTGGTGTTCATCGGCACGATGGCACCGACGTATACTCGTTCCTCGTCAAACTCACCATCGCCATTGAAGAACATCTTCTTGGGCAGTTCCATCAGGCCTTCCTGGATATACTCGCCGTAGGCGTCATTGGCTTTGAGCACGAAATCGAACGCATCGCCCACTTCCTTGCCTTCCATGGCTGCTTCGAAAGCCGGCAGCATCATTCCTTCGCCTTGGCACCATACCAATGGAGCTTGCTCGGTAGCTTGTTCCATCAATTCTTCTTTGCCACCTTCGCCGTTGATATACAACTCGTACGTGGCTTTCACTACTTTTAATTTCTCTATCATAAATTCACAAATTTAAATTCCCTAATCGCTAACTCGTTAACTCGTTATCTCGTTACCACCAATCCACACGACCGTTGGTCGATTGGTTGCTGGTCTTGTCGTATTTGAGGTCACTCAGGATGGACGCGTTCACACCGATATGGAAGGTATAGCTCTTGAATGGCCCGATAGGGTTGATACTGGCCGTCATGTTCCAGCAATGCAGGTCACGGCTGATATTGAACGTACAGGCTGTCACTTTCTTCATATCGAAGTTATACGTCATGTTGGCGCTCACTTTCCATCCTTGTCCGAGTCCGATGTTTCCGCTCAGGCTGAGATAGTGCGAGAAGACCATCTTGTAATACATCTTATCGTAGTCGAACTCGCTACCGTTACCATAGGTAAGGGAGTAGTTGATACTCAAGCTCCACGGGAACTCCGTCTTCACATATCCGTCATCGATGGCTGTTTCTTTCTTGCTGTCAAGTTTGCCATGTTTATCGGTTCCATCCTCGTTCTTCTCTACAGGTTTTATCTCCGCCTCCCCATCGGTACTTTCTTCTTTGGCTATACGTCCTTCTTGCCGTGCCTGAATCTTCTCTTTCCATTTCTTGATGGTCTGGTCGGAGAGGGTATAGCTGAAGCTCCATCGTAGTCCGTTCCAATGTGGCATACGGCCGTGGTGCCAGTATTGCTTGTTGGTTCGAACAGGCGTACCGAGGGCGTTTAACTCGTACATATATGGGTCAAGTTGCGTGTTGAGGTTTAGGCTGTAGTTGTTCAGTTTCGGGAATTTCAGACGCAGGTTGACGTTAAAATTATTCCAGTTCATAGAGTCGGCTGCGAAGTTATAGCCTCCGTCCACGCTGAAGTTATCAATCAAACTGATTACTTTATACGGGTTCTTACCGGTAGTATCAGCTTTGTTGACCACTTTCATCTCTAAGTTATTGGCCACGCCAAAGGATAGGGTAGCGGATGTACCTCGCGGTGCACTACCGTACATGCCTCCCTGAAAGCGAGAATAGACTTGATGCTGGTACATCGGGTTGCCCTCCTCGTCCACTTTCTGTATCTTACGTCCGGAAACACTATCCACACCATCATAGATAGGCTGGTCATAACTGCCGTAATAGCCCCAGAACGACCGCTCGAAATCCGGGTGGTAACTGATACTGAGCGATGGTGTAAGCACATGGCGGAATTTCTCCACTTTGCTGTGCGGGAACAGTTTCTTTATCGGGGTGTAGAATCCGTACAGCTTGGTACTCATGCTCAGGCCTACGTCAAAGTCAAAGACGTTAAAGAACCCGTTTGCGGTATCTCGTGCCAGCGCTTGCTGTTCCTCGTCCCATCGCTGATCCACGCGTTGGAAATACATACGGTCACGCAGGCTGATGTTCGGTGTGATATTCAGATATTTGAACACGGTGAAGCTGGCGTTGATAGGCAAGGTATGCCGTATACCTGTCTGCCAGTCGCGCAAGAAATCGGACGTGAGGAAGTCTTTCTCTTTGATACTGTTCACGCCTATCTTGCCGTTCATGGTGTAGCTCATTTTGATTTTCTCGTACCATCGTTCTTTGCCTGCCGGCTTGCCGTTTTTCTTCAGAACAGCCTGCCGTAACTGCTTGAACGGATAGACGCTGGACATGGTCAAGGCCAGTTCAGGTGCGGTTAGCGAGATGGTCGAGTCTTTGGTTCGTTGGGTCAGGCTGGCAGACATACTCAGGCTCCACGGGCTGTCCGGGAAACGCTGGGTGAAGTTAATCGTACTTTGCTTTGTATTCTCTGAATACAAGTCGGGGTTGTAATAGCTATTGATGTTACTTCGGTTGTAACCGCTGGTAGCGAAGTTGACAGAGGCCGAGAATGTGCTATAGGGGTTGAATTTAGCGTCTTGCGTGTGGTTCCATTGTACGCTGAAGTTCTTTGCCACCGAATAGTCCGGCATGCCTTTCTCGCTCGTCACATCGTTACGGTAACTGATGTTGAGGTTTCCCGAGAACCGGTACCGCCATACGTATTTCGATTGTGCCCGCACAGCCCATGTCCCGCGCGTATATATATCGCCCGTTACCTGTAGGTCGAGATAGTCGCATATGGCGAAGTAATAACCGCCGTTATTGAGATACAGACCGCGGGTGTAGTCATCTCCGAAACTCGGCATGATGATACCGCTGGTGTAGGTGTTCGTGAATGGGAAGAAGCCAAACGGTACGGCAAGCGGCAACGGCACATCGCCTACCACCATGTATGCCGGACCGCAGGCGATATACTCGCCCGGTTTCACTTTGGCTTTGGTCATCTTCAGGTAGAAATGCGGGTGCTCATGATCATCGCAGGTCGTGTACTGGCCACCGGCAATCGTCATCTCGTCTCCCGGCAGTTTCTTCGTGCGGTCAGCTATGATATATCCCTCGCCCTGCTGGCTGACCACATGACGGATATAGCCTTTCTGAGTCTTGATGTTATACGTTATCTCGTTGGTCTGATATTCGTCCTGCCCGTCTTTGAAGATCGGTCTGCCGACCCATTCCTCGTTGATGGTGTCATAGACACCACAGGCGTATATCTGGCTGCTGTCGATGTTCATTCGGATGTATTCCGAGTTCAGTTCCATCTTCTCGTAGGTCAGCACACCCTTGCCGTGCAGATAAGCCGTTCCGTTGCCTGTCATGACCATCGAGTCGTTCGACTGGTAGTGTACAGGGGATTTCAAGTCATTTTTTGTCTTCGGCTTGGGTTTCTCCGCCAGAATGCTGTCTCCAGTCTCCCGATTTCTGTCTTCTGGAGTAATCGTTCCCCCTGTTGGATGAGAATCCTGACTCTCTCCTATGGCCGGCGACCTGTCCTCTGATTCGCTACTTCCTAATTCCTTAATTCGTGAATCGCTGATGCGAGAATCATTCCCGCCCTGTCTCTCCAAGGGTGGAAGCGCATTGATGACTCCCGCACATCCAAGCAGGAGAAGCATCATTACCATATGTACACGAACAAAGGAGCGCATAATACGCCAATTTAGAGCGCAAAAGTACTGCTTTTTTTTGACATATGCAAGAAAATTCGAAAAAAAGAGCACCTTTTGGTGCCCTTTTTGCTATTTTTCAGACTGTTCATGAGGTATGTATACCTATAAACACGACATGTCGGAACCTATCGATACACACTATCCATCATCTCGTCGAAATTGCTCCTGAACTCAAATACGTCGCGCAAGGAATAGTAGTTCCACGGGTCGCTGCAGTAGCGATAAGCGTATGTCAGAAACTTCTTCCTGTTGTCATCGAAAGAGAACTTACGAGCCATTCTCTCCAAGTCGTTGGTGCAGAATCTGCCGAGCGTCACACAGAGTTGCGCTACTTCTAATCTCCTTTCGTCAAATGTCTGATTTTCAAGCACTTGCAGCGACATGTGCAGTTGCTCGTTGGTCGCACATTCTATCTTCTCACGGCCATGTCCTGGTCTATCTCCGGGACCACGATTATCACGTCCTCTCTGTCCATGTGGCGGTTGCGCCATCATGCCTACTGTTACCAATGCAAACAATACCATCCAAACAGCCTTTTTCATAACTTTTTCCCTTTCTTTTTAGTTCATTTAACCATCTCCTACAAATTTCATGCCATACTAACATCATTTTAAGTGTTGTTTCGTTTTTTTCATTTTCCCAAGTTTTTCCCAACTATAAAATTTGCATAATTCAAATAATTTTCGTAATTTTGCATCGAATTTAAAATTTCAACCGGCATGAAAGCACGATTTTTAGTTTTGATAATATTTTCCGGAATAACTCTTCACATCGTTCAAGCGCAAGTGGTTATGCAGCCTGCAAATCCCAATGAAGCGTGTGCTGAAGCATGGGCAAAATACCATAAAGGCGATGTGTTATGGAATACCGGATGGGGACTTTTCGGAGGAGGAATGATTGCAGGTGCGCTGGGGTGGACGCTCTTTCCCATTTTTTCTACGGCTCTTCCTCCAGACGCGCCACAAGAACAAAAAAACAGAAAAACTGCCGCCACCGCTTCTACTTTAACGGTTGCTACGTTAGGTTCTGCTGCTTTTCTTGCCTCTATTCCTTGCCTTGCCGTGGGACAGGTGCGCCGTAAAGCTGCAATAAAAAACTATGAAGAATGGAATTGTGCATCATATCTCTCTTGCGAACAAATCAATTCCTATTATCATAATGCGGATGTGATGTGGAAAACCGGTTGGGGACTCTTTGGCGCAGGAATGGGCATGTTCACTTTCGGCATGCTTTGTATTGTTCCGAATGTCTTTCCTCCCGCACCCGGACCTGATCCTTATGCATTAGAGAAAAGTGGTTTTGCTATTCTTGGTGTCGGATGTGGAGCCGTTATTGCTTCTGTGCCATGTATATGCGTGGGACATGTACGCCGAAAGGCTTCCCAAGGATTGTATAATGACAAATGTGCCGACCAAGCACCCTTGACTTTCTCTATTCAATCGTCGTCTAATGGCATAGGTCTTGCCATGCAGTTCTAAAAAATCGTAAAAAAATTTGCATATTTGAAAAAAAAGTTGTACCTTTGCACTCGCAAAGGTTTTTGCGACCTATACCGTCGCTTACAGACGTAAAACAGAAGGACATATTGATATATTAACAGCGTTTATTGCGCTTTGTTCTTGGCAGTTCGAATCCGCTAAATTCAATAACTGTAGTCAAGGCATTGCAACAATGAATGTCTGCTTGTGTATGTATATACATAGGCCTCATTGGGCTTACTATATCTATACACGGCGGGCTTCTAGTTGCTATCCTACTACAGCGGCTTTTAGCGGAGCCGGAACTGCGGGATAGAAACAAGATGTCCCGCTTTTTTATTTGCCATGACGAGGCGCTTTCACCTCAGTTATGGCAAAGAATAGCAATCTCGGGCAGGCGAAGGCTGCCAAAAACGATGAGTTCTACACCCAGTATGCGGACATCCAAAAAGAAGTAAATGCGTACATAGAATATAACCCTGATGTTTTTCGGGGCAAAACTATTCTGTTGCCTTGCGATGATCCCGAATGGAGCAACTTTACCAAATTCTTTGCACAGAACTTTGAGTTCTTCGGTTTGAAGAAACTCATTTCGACCAGTTATGCCATCGAAAGCAAGAAATACAAAACTGATTGGCAACCAACACTTTTCGAGACAGAGAATCCATTATATAATGTGGATAAGACGCGCGTAAAAGGTAAAATCTTTACACTTGACCATGATACAAATGCCAATGGCCGCATCGATATCGATGACTTGCAATGGAACTATCTCGAAGGAGATGGCGATTTCCGTTCTGCTGAAGTAACTGCCCTCCGCGACGAAGCGGATATTATCATTACCAATCCACCGTTCTCGCTGTTTAGGGAGTTTTTAGCGTGGATAATGGAAGGCAAGAAGCAATTTGCAATAATTGGCAATTCCAATTCTATTACATATAAGGAAGTATTCCCTTTGATTAAAGAGAATAAGGTTTGGATTGGAGCAACTGGTAATGGAACCGACATGGTGTTTGGAGTACCAGAAGGAGCAAAAGTGGCTGAGAGTGATAGGGCAAAGGCTGCCCGCCTTGGCTATATAGGCAACTACACTCGTCTTGGGAATTCTTGTTGGTTTACCAATATAGAACATGGTCGCCGATATAAACCCTTGCAACTCATGACTATGCAAGATAATATTCGATTTAATAAAACCGAATACCCATATTATGACAACTATGATGTCATTGAAGTATCAAAGAGGAGTTATATACCGAGCGACTATGATGGTATAATGGGCGTCCCTATTTCATTCTTAGAGCAATATTGCCCTGAACAATTTGAAATAGTTGGTTGTGCGAACCATGGGAAGGACAATCAGTATGATTTGTTTGCACCCACAATTCAAGGAAAAGGTATATTTAAACGCATACTAATTCGCAAAAAACAATAAGCCATGAAAGCAATAAAAAGAACGTACACAGTAGAGGAAATCTGCAAAGGTTTTACCTATAACGAAGCCGAGGGCAAAGGTCTGTTTGGTCTGTCCGGACATCTAACTATTCAGCCGGAATACCAGCGCAATTATCTTTATGCTGAGCAGAATGGCGCACGCGAGATAGCTGTCATTGAGTCCGTACTCAAAGGGTATCCTATCGGTTTGTTATATTTCAACAAAGTGGATGACGAGCATTTGGAAGTATTGGATGGTCAGCAACGTATTACTTCGCTCGGACGTTTTATTACGCGAAAGTTTGCGGTAGTCATTAACGGCATGGAGCAGTATTTCGATTTCATGGCGGATGACTTAAAAGAGAAAATATTAAAAACCGAACTGCTGGTCTATGAATGCGAGGGCACAGAGAGCGAAATAAAAGAATGGTTCAAGACCATAAACATTGTAGGCTTGCCGCTTGAAGAACAAGAGATCCTCAATGCTGTTTATTGCGGTTCGTTCGTTAATCTCGCTAAAGAGGTGTTCTCTAACTCCCAGAATGCAAACGTCAATAAATGGGCTGCGTTCTTACGCGGCAATGTGAAGCGACAAGCCTACCTGCACACGGCTCTCGAGTGGGTGAGCAAAGGCAATGTGAGTGGATATATGTCACTCCATCGTTATGACGATAATATCCGTGAAATGCAGACCTATTTCGATAGCGTCATAGACTGGGCAAGCGGCGTGTTCCAAAATATCGAGAAAGAAATGTGCGGTCTGCAGTGGGGCGAACTCTACGAGAAATATCACAAACAACCTTACAACCCGACTGAAGTTGCTGCTAAACAACGCGAATTGTATGAGGATTACTACGTAAAGAACAAGCGCGGCATTTACGAGTATATTATAGGCGGTTGCAAAGACTCCAAATTATTAGAGGTGCGTTGTTTTGACGAACCTACCAAGAAAAGCGTTTATGCGCGTCAGACCGCCGAAGCGGAGAAGAAAGGAATCTCCAATTGTCCGCATTGTGTCTTGGAGAACGGTGCTAACAAATCCAAGATTTGGAAACTCGCTGAAATGGACGCTGACCATGTAACGGCTTGGTCGAAAGGCGGTGCAACGGATATCTCCAACTGCCAGATGCTCTGCCAAACCCACAATAGAGCCAAGGGGAATAAATAACTATTTAAGTAGGTGATTAGTAGGTTATTAGTAGGTTATTAGTAGGTTATTTGTAAACTATATGTAAGTAATAATTAATTCCTTCTAAACTACAACACAAATATACCGTTGATGGAAGATTAACGCAATAATCGTACCCTTTAGGGTTAAGAATTAGTGAATTAGGGAATTAGGGAATTAGCGTCTGCTTCGTCAGGCGCTTTTCTTTTTTTTTGCCTGTATCTTTTTTGCTGGTTTAGCCTGTATCTTTTTAAAAAACACGCAAAATAAATACAAGCTATAAGACAAAAAAGGTTAAAAGTTACATTGATCGAATTTTATTTTTGCATGTTACTTGTCTTAAAGTATTTTAAAGTATAATTAAATCTAATTAATTGATATACAATATTTTATAATATAAATCACATATTATATCATGTAATTGTGCAATGTGCAATTTCAATTTCGATAACTTTTAACTTTTAACTTTTAACTTATTAATATACTCTCTAATTCATAAGTACCGAGACAATCACTATAACTACCGGGACAAAGTATTGCATATGTCACGGATTTGTAGTATCTTTGTCGTCGGAATCAGAAATCAAAGAAAAATAGAACATTTTGGGGTGGAAAAATTAGGACAAAACCTCGACATAATACCGATGAAACCTCGATAACCCGGAAAATTGAACATTTTCACAAAAGGCAAATAGAAAAAATCAGATTTATGCGATTAAATTTGCATATATCAGATTTTTTTTGTAATTTTGCACGCAAAATTGAAAACACCACTAATGAGAACGAAATTAACCATACTGTTTTTGCTGCTAATATCACCGCTTATGGCACAGATAAAATGCTATCAGGGCCGCTCGAACTATTCGGGTGACATCCTCTACACCTGGGACGGGAAATACGTCTATAAGGGCAATTCCACCTATTCAGGTGACATCCTTTATTCGTGGGACGGTAAGTACCTCTACAAAGGACGTTCGAACTACTCAGGCGATATTCTTTATACTTGGGACGGTAAGTATGTCTATAAAGGCCGTTCGAACTATTCGGGAGATATCCTGTACTCTTGGGACGGCAAGTATGTCTATAAAGGCCGTTCGAACTACTCGGGCGATATCCTTTATACCTGGGACGGGCAGTATGTGTACAAAGGCAAATCGTTCTATTCAGGCGATATTATCACAACGACTGATGGCACGATTCCTGTTCCCATCATTCTCAGAATGATCTAATTCCCTAACTCGCTAACTCGCTAACTCGAAAATCGTTAATCGAAATTATGGATCTATCAATTATAGTACCGCTGTTTAATGAGGCGGAGTCGCTACCACATTTATACGAATGGATAGCGCGCGTGATGAAGGAGAACAAATTCTCCTACGAGGTTATTTTTGTAGATGACGGCTCGACCGACACATCGTGGGACGTAATCAGTCAGTTGAAAGAGGAAAGTGGAAAGTTGAAAGAGGGCGCTGTCCACGGAATCCGTTTCCGTAGAAACTACGGAAAGAGTGCCGCTTTGTATTGCGGATTCAAGGCCGCTCAGGGTGATGTAGTCATCACGATGGATGCCGATTTGCAGGATTCGCCCGACGAGATTCCGGAACTCTTCCGCATGATCAAAGAGGATGGCTTTGACCTTGTCAGCGGCTGGAAACAGAAACGCTTCGACAATAAGTTGACGAAGAACATCCCGTCGAAACTATTCAACGCTACCGCCCGTCGCGTGACAGGCATTCAGCTGCATGACATGAACTGCGGACTGAAGGCCTATCGCAAGGAGGAGGTGAAGAATATCGAGGTATTCAGCGAGATGCACCGTTATATCCCGTACCTGGCCAAGAATGCCGGTTTTACAAAGATAGGGGAGAAAGTGGTGCAGCACCGCAAACGGGAGTTCGGTACCAGTAAGTTCGGCATCAACCGTTTTGTAAACGGTTATCTGGACCTGATGACGCTATGGTTCCTCAATAAATTCGGCAAACAGCCCATGCATTTCTTCGGCCTAGCCGGCAGCCTGATGTTCTTCATCGGTTTTATCGCTGTGGTAGTAGTAGGCGGCATGAAGCTGTATGCGCTCTCGAACCATGTACCGGCTATGTTAGTGGGCGTGAATCCGTATTTCCACATCGCCATCCTGATGATGATTCTGGGTTGCATGCTGTTCCTCGCCGGCTTCCTGGCAGAACTGATTATTCGCAACAGCCCGAGTCGTAATGACTACCTCATCAAGGAGGAACTCTAACAAGAAAGGCGGCAAGGGTGGCTCAGGAACTGGATGCACAATTGATGACCGTTGAACGGGCATTGGGCGAGCGCATGATTGAGAGTGCGCTGGTTATTGTACGTTCCTGGCTCAACGAATTGGGCGAGAACAACCCGTACGAGGATGCCCATACCGCCATTCGCAAACGATATAACGAGTTGTTTAGCCTTTGGCTAACTTCCGGAGACGAGCAGATAGATGTGCAGTTGAATAAACTGACAGGCGAAGCATTCCAATTAGTGGATGCTGTGTATGCCGATTTGCGTCTGGCTCGCGGCCTTTCGCCTGACATGCACGGCTTTAACCAGGACTCACCCCAATCGGTGATGAATTATTTCCTAAACTGCGTCCGTCTGCGTCCCGAAGATATCGAATGGCTGCATAAAGCGGTCAACGATGACAACCGTGTCGTGGCTGCGCTGATGGCTACTTCATCTCTCGCTCATAACTTGCGGGAGTGCTTCTCCATCGACGGCATTAAGGCACTCATCGACGGCATGACAGCCGAGAACAGCATCGTGGCGGCACAATGTATCGCCAGCGTACTGCTGCTACTCATTCAATATGATGTCCGGATAGACTTCTTCCATCAAGTGCAGGAATCATTCGTAGAAACCGTACGGTCGATGGACGACGAAGATAACACGGTAATAAACGTGCTTTGCACGTTAATAGCATCCACCACCAAGCGTACCGACGCGGATTATGCCCGAGAGGTGGAGTCGATTTCAGAACTGCCGGATGTCTTGCAGCAGCTCTTCCGCGAGGCTGGAGTAGGCAAGGATAAGAACGCACTTGTCCAATGGTTCCCTTCCTCGGAAATGGATTATCTCGCGGGCTTGATGCGTATTCTGCCGGATACATGGGTATATGATGTGCTGACGGCCGATAACCCGTCCGTTGAACTGATCATCACCCAAGAGCTGCTGAAAAACGGTTATCGCGAGTCACTATGGGAACATCCGACGGTAGCAGAACAGGTATTTCGTGAGAAACTGCGCAAGAAAGGCACTAAAACCCCGCAGGATTATATCAATTATGCCCATTGCTTGCTCTTCAGAGGCGATCGGATGATGGCCTATGAGAACTACCGCCAGGCACGTAACATGTGCAAAAACGTAAAGGATTTTTACAATCTTTTCCGTCCGGATAGGGGAAACTTAGTGGATCATGGCGTTCCCTTGGAGCAGGTCTATCTGATCGAAGATCAGCTGTTTCAAGGATGAGCGATTAGTGATTAGTGATTAGCGATTAGCGAGTTAGAGAGAGACGCCTATTCCGGCATCGATAAACTCAGCCCTTACACCATGGGTCTTTAGACCCAACTGAACAAAGAGATGGTCAAGTACATGATACTTGAGCACGAATTGCATATAGCACCAGCCATCCTCATAATTGCTGGCCTTCGAGAAATCATAAGCATAGAACAAGCCTCTGTGCAACGGTTCGCCACCATTGGCCTTCACAGCCTCATACGGCTCTAAGTTCTTAATCGGGTCAAAGAGATAGAACCCGACATGCAGACCGGCCGTCAGATGGCCTATCATGAACTCCGGCTGGATACTGACACCCATACGGAAACAGTTCTTTACCTTGCTCTCACGCAGATAAGTCTTGCCGAAATACGTAATCGGTGTCCCTTCCGGATTTTCAGCAGCAAACTCATCATTCACAGAGCGGTAATAACCGTCATAGAACGCATCAAATCCTGCGCCTAAACGGAAAATAGACACGGGCACCCAGTAGGCGGATGCTTTCATCGTGGCTATGCCAAAGAACTGCTGGCCATTGATGTTATCGCGATAGTAATTTTGCTTCGCGCCACCTGTAACACTTATCTCAACCGCCCATGGCTTATCTACATCATCATATAATTTCTTCGGCACATTCGGTTCCGGACAGGCGGATTTGTCGCTCAATATATCATGGGGCGCATAACTGATTCCTAATTCGCCGCCAAAGAGGTTATATCCGCTGTTGGGCTGCATGAAACTGCCGTTACTAATGTGCTGCCAACCTCCAGAGAGCCTGATCGCCCAACCGTCTTTGATAGGGAAATCCATATACAGCTCCATCGCCAGATAGGCATTGAGAATCGAACCGATGGACCAGTTTGCAATCAGCTTGCCGTCTTGCTTAGCGGTAGAATAAGGAGCAACGTCATCGGGTAGGGTGTTCCGATAGGTCTTGTTCACAGCCGCCAAACCTACGGTTGGACGAACACCAATGCGGAAATGTGAGCCGTTATAAAACGGCTGATTGATATATCCGTATGCTGCAAAAGCAGAACCGAGATAATGGTCATTACCCAGATTGAGATAACTGGCTCCAACTCCGATAGACGCATTATTCCATTGCTGCAGACTTTTCCAGCGGCCGGTAGGAAGGAACTCTACGGCAAACTGCCCACCAAAGGTGGGACGCTGAATCCATTGGTCCACTTTGTCGTCACGCATCATCATCGCTGCAGAACCACCTAAACGGTAATTCAACTCATAATGAGGCAATCCGAACGCCTGTAAACAGGCGAATAATACTATAAAAACGCAGATTTTTCTCATTTTCCGCTGCAAAGGTACGATTTTTTTTGGATATATCAAAATTTTTTTGTAATTTTGCACGGAAATTTGTGAATTAACGTAGATGATTGAATCTCGAGACATACGAAACTTCTTTTTCTTGGGGATTGGCGGCATAGGAATGAGTGCCCTGGCACGCTATTTTTACCATCGCGGTTACCCTGTTTCCGGTTATGACCGTACGCCCTCTCCGCTGACGAAAGAACTAGAGGAAGAAGGTATTCCCGTCACATATCAGGATCGTGCAGAAACGATTGATACGCTGGGCTTACGTCCTTTGGATACATTGGTTGTCCGTACTCCTGCCGTACCGGAAGAGAATATCACCTATACATGCCTGCGTGAACGGGGTTATGACATCCGCAAGCGTGCAGAGGTGTTGGGCATGGTAACGCGTCAACTCAAGGCCTTGTGTGTGGCAGGAACACATGGAAAAACAACCACCAGCACGATGCTGGCGCATTTCCTGAATCCTGTGAATGCTTTCCTTGGTGGTATCAGCATGAACTATGGCACGAATCTGCTGATGGATAGCAAGAGTCCGTTTGTAGTGGTCGAAGCTGATGAATATGACCGTTCCTTCCATCATCTGACGCCTTATATGGCCGTCGTGACAGCCGTGGATCCGGACCATCTGGATATATACGGTACACCGGAGGCTTACAGAGATTCTTTTGCGCACTTCACAAGCCTTATTTCCAACACGCTAGTGATGAAACATGGCATCGCTTTGCAGCCTCGCTTGAAGGATGGTGTGAAACAATACACCTATGGCGTAATGGAGAATGGGATAAATGCATGTCGAGACGCCCGACCGGATTTCTTTGCAGATAATATCCGCGTGACGGAAGGACAGATCTTCTTTGATTTCCACACGCCCAAAGAAACGATTGCAAACATGCAGCTTGGTGTGCCTGTTTGGGTGAATATCGAGAATGCGGTGGCGGCCATGAGTGTGGCATGGCTGAATGGTGTTCCTGCTGAGCAGTTACGTGAGCGGCTGGCATCGTTTAAAGGCGTTCAAAGACGATTCAATATCCATGTCAATACACCGAAAGTGGCTTATATCGATGATTACGCACACCATCCGGAAGAAATCGCTACAGCCATTGATTCGATTCGTAAATTATATCCTGACCGCCGTTTGATAGGTGTGTTCCAACCGCATTTATATACCCGTACGCGTGATTTTGCAGATGGTTTCAGACGTGTGTTAGGAACGCTTGACGAGTGCATCTTACTGCCGATTTATCCTGCTCGCGAACTGCCTATTCCGGGTGTGACGAGTGAAATGCTTGGCGGCAAAGTGGTAGAGAAAAGTGATCTGGTGGAGGAATTGAAGAAACGGGTAGAGGAGAGTACGCAACCTCTGGTTATCTTGACCGTAGGCGCAGGCGATATAGACCGATTGGTTCCGACCATTACGGAAACTTTGAAATGAGCAGAACGGCGCATATCATATGGGTTAGTATCGGTTTGGCTATCACGGCAGGTCTGCTGATTACTGCAGCTGTGTGGGGCTACAAGATGCGTCCAACGAATGAGGTATGCATGTCGATGGAATACATCATCGAAGATAAATCGGAACGGTTGTATGTGACAGAATCCGAGTTGCAGCAAGTGTTGAGAGAGGAAAAGATAGAACCTGTGGATTGCTCAACAGAGCAGATACAGCTGCATAAGATAGAGAAAGCGATAGCTCGTCATCCAATGGTGCGCACAGCGGAGTGTTATATGACTCCGCGTAACGAAGTGAAGGTGCGGTTGACCCAACGTGTTCCTTTGTTGCGCGTGCAAGTGCCGGATAACACGTATTTTATCGATACGGACAGAAAAGTGATGCAGGCACGTGCAATAGTACGAGACAGCGTACTAATTGTGACCGGAACGGTAGGCGTGCAGAGTGCATCCCATCAGTTGGCTGACTTCGCAGCATGGCTGCAAAAAGAACCGTACTGGCAGGAAAAAATCCATCATGTGTATGTGCAAAACCCGCAGATGGTGTATCTTTACCTGAAAGGTGACCAGCCGCGTGTAGTATTAGGACCGATGAGGGATTATAAGCGAAAACTGGCTAAACTTCGTATATTCTTCGAGAATGGCGCAGAGGCAACGAAAGATAAACATTATACCGAACTGGACGTCCGTTTTAGGGGCCAAGTTATCGGGAGATATTAAACACTAAACCTTACACAAACAAATGGCAAGAAGACAAACAAAAACAGCGGATTCGCTCCCTCTCGTGGCGATAGACATGGGTAGCGATAGCGTACGTGCCATGGCAGCACGACGTATTGCGCCAGATCTGTTCCAGATCCTTGGAGTGGAGGAACGGCCGCAAAAAATGGGAAATGTATGCGTGGAGCAAGGTATCATCACGCAGTCAAGTAATGCGGGTTATGTGATTGCAGAAGTGCTCAAACTGCTGGCAAACCGTATTGGAGAGGACGAACTTCCTACTGCATTTCTTTCGGTTGGCGGACAATCGATGCAGATAGTGGCGGTACACTCAAAACGCGACCAGGCAAGACGCAAGGAGATCAGTCAAGCTTTGCTTGACGAGATGGAACAGGAATGCAAAGAGAAGATAGAACTCCGCAACCCGGACGTGGCTGTTTTAGGCCTTGTCCCGAGTTATTTCAAGTTAGATGGTGTGGAGCAGGATGAACTGCCTACGCCTGAGCAACGAGCAGCATTGGTGGAAGCACATTATATCGCTTTCTATGGCCGTAAGACAATTGACACACAGCTACAGAAAGCGTTCTCACAAGCCGGACGTAGTATAGAGCACGCGTTTGTTCGTCCGGAGTGTTTGTTGTCTGCTTTTGCAACCTGCGATGGAAACCATGTGCTGATGAATGGTTGTGCTGTACTGGACCTTGGGGCGCAAACCACAAGCCTTACCGTCTATAAGGGCGGTCAGTATCTGTTGAATAAAGTAGTGCCGAAAGGTGGTTACCATATCACGCGTATGTTGGAACAACAGGGTATGAGTTTCAATACAGCCGAGGTGCTGAAGAAAAACTATGGCTGTGCCGCTCCGACTTATATCACGAAAAATGTTCGTCTACGCGTTCCTGCCAGCCCTGAGATAGGCGGAGATATGGTTATCGCATCTCAGGAATTAGCAGAAGCTATTGAACTGAAACTGCAAGAGATTTTGGCGCCACTATTGGAAGAACTGAAGAAAGTGGAAAGTCGCATCTCAACACTCTATATAACCGGCGGTGGCAGTATGTTAGCCGGGATTGCAGAGTATATTCAAAGCTTGACACCCATTCGCGTGCAATATGGCGCGCATAACTTGCTGCTGCATCGCGATACGGACGAGAAATACCTTTCCCCGCAATATACCTCGCTGGTAGGCACAATATTGCTCGGTCAGGATTATCGCGACAGCCATAAGAATCAATTGGTACGCAAACCGGGATTCTTTGACCGTGTGAAGGAAAGCACATTAGACATGTTTATTGAAAGCGAATAAAATAACACAAAACATATGGAAGACAATTTAATTACTTTGCCGTTGGAAGGTTTGACGGAAGATAGCATCATCAAGGTGATTGGCGTTGGTGGTGGCGGTTGTAATGCAGTTAACTACATGCATCGTCAGGGACTGAAGGATGTTTCGTTCCTTGTATGCAATACGGATCGCCAGGTTCTTATTAAATCATCTGTACCCAGTAAGTTGCAATTAGGTCCCGGTTTAGGTGCCGGTGGTGATCCTGAGACCGCTCGTCAGTATGCGGAAGAGAGTAGAGATCATATCCGCGAAGCGCTTAATGACGGCACACAAATGTTGTTCATTACTGCCGGAATGGGTGGTGGAACAGGTACGGGAGCTTCGTCTGTAGTGGCAGAAGTAGCACAGGAAATGGGTATTCTGACGGTCGGAATCGTAACTATTCCTTTTGCTTTTGAGGGCAAGAAGAAAATCGAGAAAGCCATGACGGGTGTGGCTCGTCTGGCAAAGCATGTAGATGCGCTTCTCATTATAAATAATGAGAAACTGAAACAGATTTATCCGGAATTGAACTTGCTCAATGCCTTCTCTAAATCGGATGACGTAGTAGCTAACGCGGCTCGTTCAATAGCCGAAATTATTACTGTTCCCGGATATATCAATACCGACTTTGCAGATGTACGCAATACTTTGCGTAAAGGTGGTGTGGCCATTATGAATATAGGCCGTGCATCGGGTGAGAAGCGTATTACCAATGCTATTAACGATGCACTTAACTCTCCGTTAGTAAACACGAATGATGTGCATGGTGCTGAGCGTATTCTATTGCAATTCTACTGCTCGACCGAGCATGCGATTGTGATGGAAGAAATCGACCAGATCAATGAGTTTGTTCAGGAAGTAGGCGACGATATCGAAGTACAATGGGGCGCTTCGATTGACGAGACACTCGGCGAGGATGTACGTGTAACGGTCATCGCTACGGGATATAAGGTAGATGGTCTGCCTTCGGAGAACGAAGAGGAAGGCAAGAAGACCATTTCCGAAGCCATCGAGGAGAATTATCCTCCGCAAATCAATAATCCAATGGAAGACGAGCCGATTCAGACGATTGATCTTAGCGGTACACTCTTCCCGTTAGAGGATAAGCCTCGTCAGCCGCGTGAGCATGCTGCTTCTACATCTGCAGAGGATGTAGTAATCACCATTGAAGATGAGACCAAAGCGGATGAAGGCGATAAAGCGGAACATCGTCCGTTTGGATGGATTAGAAGAAAATAACTGATTTCTAAAAACATATGGAAAAACAAAAAATCGAGCCCTCCGTGGGTAAAGAAATGAATTTCTGGGACTTATGCGTGACCATCGGTCGTGCTATAGGTCGCCTTGGCATCGCTTGTTGGCATGTGTTAAGACGAATGATTCGCCTGACATACCGTTTCTGGTGGCTAGTGGTGCCGATTGTAATCCTTGCTCTTGTGGGCGGATATTTCTACAGTCGTTATGATAACACCACCTTCCGTATCAATGGCGTAGCATTGCTTAACGGACCAACCATCCAGCAGTTTGAAGATGCTTATGCTCCGTTACGTTCGCAGCAGCTTTTGCCGGAAGATGCGCCTATTGCGCCGTATTTGTATGGAGGATGTGTGCATCATTTTGAAACCTTCCGCGTGATTGACTCCAGACATGATGAGACAGCGGATTATATTGATTTCAAGCGTAAGAGCAAGCCAACGGACACGACGAATGTTCAGATGCAAGACCGTCTTTGTATTCAATTCCGCATCAAAGTACGTGATATGACGGGTATTCCGTATATAGAGGATGCGTTGTTGGCTACTCTGAATGCTAATCCGGTTTTGCAGCAGGCATATGAGTCTTATCTTGTGAATCTTCGTGAAGAAGTGGCATTTAACCATCGTCAGTTCTATAAACTCGATAGTTTGACGAGTTGCTACTATTATAATGTGGCATCAGCAACCATTCCCAGTGTGCCGGCAGAGAATAGCGTAGCGTTTGTAGGAGATCGCAAAGTAAGACTATTCCTCAATCAGATCTACCAGCAACATGATCATATGCAACGCATAGATCATCGTTTGCAAATGGCAACGGCTCCGGTAGTATTGGAGAACCATCTTGCTGTCGATCCGAAACCCGTTATGGGACGCAAGAAATGCCTTGCAATATTCTTCTTGTTAAGTTGGGGATTCGCTTGCTTGTTAGCTGAGATTATTGACCAGCGCAAAGAGATTATCGCTTGGTTGAAGAAATAACCTTTAAGCGCGTTTGGAACGTTTAATAAGCCAACGTACCAAGTAATAAAGAATAACTGCTCCAAGCAGAATTAATATGGCCACGCTTAGTTCGTGGCTATATTTTTTTATCAAGTCCATCTGACCTGCTGCCACATAACCTACCGCTGCCAGTACACAATTCCAAATAAATGCGCCAAGGAATGTCCACCATAGGAAAGAACCGAAGTTCATGCGGCTTAAACCGGCAGGGATAGAAATCAATTGGCGAATACCCGGAATGAATCGGCCGACAAAGGTAGAGACATTTCCTTTTTCACGGAAATATTCTTCTGCACGCTCCAGTTTCTCGCTGGATAGCAGGCATAAATGACCGAGTTTGCTATCTGCAAATTTATAGATAATAAGCCGTCCGAGCCAAACGGAAAGACCATAGTTGATGATGGCACCAATCATAGCGCCCAGTGTGCCGAAAAGAACAATCAGCAGCACATCAATGGGATAATTTCCTGTTGCGCACAATACACTCTCCGGTTGGCCGGCTACGAAGGCTGCAGGCGGAATGACTACTTCGCTGGGGAAGGGTATAAACGACGACTCAACAGCCATCAACGCAGTTATCGACGCATAATTCATATGCGCCGAATACCACGCGATAATATTATCTACTAAACTCATTTAAATAAAAATCAATTGAACGATGATATAAACCGGCAACAGGATGATTAAACTAAATTTAATCATATATCCGAAGAATGACGGCATATCGATACCTTCCTGCTCTGCGATGGACTTCACCATAAAGTTAGGCCCGTTGCCAATATAAGTCAAAGCGCCAAAGAAGACAGCACCCATAGAAATGGCTTTCATGAACTCAGGTGCTATGCCAGCGACAGCAGTTGCTGCATCAACTGGTAAGGTAGTTGCCGTTGCATGGAATACCATTGCCGTAGGTGCATTATCCAGGAACGCACTTAAAGCTCCGGTGCAGTAAACAAATTGCCAAGGAGCGTGAACAGGAAGCGGATTTTGCTGCAAGAACATTAATGCCGGTGTCATCGTGGCAAAAATACCCAGGAATACGCAGGCTACCTCCAGAATAGGTGTCCATGAGTAGTTATTCTTCACGCGTATCTCGCGTTTCGTAGTTAGCCAGGAAATGCCGATAATGGCAATAAATGCCCATTCACGCAGCAGTTTCACATACCATGGAGCATCGTGCGCACCCATCGCAGGAATATAGGTGGAGTTGATGAACATCGTTGAAGCGATAACGCATAGCAGCCAAACGATATTAATCAAGCCACTGACTTGCAGTTTCCCAGCCTCTCGCACATCCGCCATGAGGTTCTCTGTCGGCTCTTTCTTATAGAAATAAACGTCAATCAGGAAATAGATAAGCAGCAACAACGCGCCTGTTACGGCCCATTCGGGCAGCATATTTTGCATCCACCACATGAAAGGCGTACCTTTTTGGAAGAGCAGGAACAAAGGAGGATCTCCTAAAGGAGATAACAAACCGCCGCAGTTCGCCACAATGGCGATGAAGAAAAGCACGGTATGTACGCGGTATTTGCGTTGCTGAATAGTAGCCAGCAAAAGGCGAATCAGTAACATTGCTGCGCCTGTCGTTCCCATAAACGAAGCCAGCACCCAACCGATGGCTAAAATAATGGTGTTTGTCTGTGGCGTGGCTTTCAAGTCTCCGCGGATACAGATACCTCCGGTCGTAACGAAAAGCGCCATAAGCAGCAAGATAAACGGCACGTAGTCATAAATCATCTGATGAATCAGTTCATGGCTCATTCCGTTCACGCACAGCCAAAAACCAACCGGCACGCCGAGGATCAATGAGACATACAATTTGTGCAAGTTGTTTTCCCACCATTCACCTACATGCGGGATTAGCGGCAACACCGCTATGCATAGCAGCATTACCACAAATGGAATCAACATCCACGCAGGAATCAAATGTTCTAACATAGTATTTTGTTTTAGTCTAATTTCAATACAGCAAGGAACGCTTTCTGTGGTACTTCGACGTTACCTATTTGTTTCATGCGCTTCTTCCCTCGTTTCTGTTTCTCAAGCAGTTTACGTTTACGACTTACGTCGCCGCCGTAACATTTTGCCAACACATCCTTGCGAACCTGCTTGACCGTTTCGCGTGCAATTATCTTCGCACCAATTGCCGCTTGTATCGCAATATCGAATTGCTGACGAGGAAGAAGCTCTTTGAGCTTCTCGCACATACGACGACCGAAATCAACGGCATTATCGCGATGGGTGAGGGTAG
The DNA here is from genome assembly GCA_017557345.1 of Paludibacteraceae bacterium. Lineage (GTDB taxonomy): Bacteria > Bacteroidota > Bacteroidia > Bacteroidales > Paludibacteraceae > Colicola. The sequence continues at coordinate 40,043 of JAFYZR010000124.1, forward strand.
AAAGCGCATCTACTTGTTCTCCGTTCAGCAAGATGTCCAATTTTACAAGGTTAGACGGACGGAATCCGTTCATGTGCCAATCAAATGACGCGTAGCCTTTGGAAATAGATTTCAACTTGTCGTAGAAGTCAATGACTATCTCGCCCAATGGCATATCGAACAGCAATTCCATGCGGTTGCCTGAAATGTATTCCTGTTTGACCAGTTCTCCGCGTTTACCCAGACAAAGCGTCATGATCGGACCTATATAATCGGCAGTGGTGATGATCGACGCACGGATGTACGGCTCTTCGATGCGGTCAATCTCCGTCAAATCCGGCATGCCGGCAGGATTATGCACCTCTACCATTCCTCCGTCTTTGGTATAGACATTATAACTTACGTTCGGAACGGTGGTAATCACATCCATGTCGAATTCGCGGTCTAAGCGCTCCTGGATAATCTCCATGTGCAGCAATCCTAGGAATCCGCAACGGAAACCGAAACCAAGCGCCATCGAACTTTCCGGCTGGAAAGTAAGGCTGGCATCGTTCAGTTGCAGTTTCTCGAGCGAAGCTCGTAGGTCCTCATAATCTTCCGATTCAATAGGATAAACACCCGCAAAGACCATCGGTTTGGCTTCTTCGAAGCCGGCTATTGCCTTGTCGCACGGACGAGCTACGTGTGTAATTGTATCACCCACTTTTACTTCCGTACTCGTTTTTATGCCCGAAATGATATAACCTACGTTGCCGGCGCTTATCTCTTTGCGCGGGCTCATGTCGAGTTTGAGAATGCCAATCTCATCCGCGTCGTACTCCTTACCTGTATTCACGAAACGCACGCGGTCGCCTGTATGCATGGTGCCGTTCACCACTTTGAAATAGGCAATGATGCCACGGAAGGAATTGAAAACCGAGTCAAACACAAGGCATTGCAATGGCGCGCTTGGATCACCCACAGGCGCAGGGATACGCTCAATGATGGCATCTAAGATCTCCGGAACTCCTTCACCAGTCTTGGCGGAACAACGTAGGATCTCCTCGCGTTTACAGCCCAGCAGATCCACTATCTCATCTTCCACGCGTTCCGGCATGGCATTCTCCATGTCGCATTTGTTGAGCACAGGAATAATCTCCAAGTCGTGCTCAATGGCCATGTATAGATTGCTAATTGTCTGTGCCTGCACGCCTTGCGTGGCATCGACCACGAGCACCGCTCCTTCACAGGCGGCAATACTACGGCTTACTTCGTATGAAAAATCCACGTGCCCCGGAGTGTCAATCAGATTAAGGGTGTAACCCTTATGGTCCATTTGTATGGCATGGCTCTTTATCGTGATGCCACGCTCTTTCTCCAACTCCATGTCGTCAAGCACTTGTGCTTCCATGCTACGTACGTCAACCGTTCCGGTCAACTCCAACATTCTATCCGCCAAGGTGCTTTTCCCGTGGTCTATATGTGCAATGATACAAAAATTCCGAATCTTATCCATGTTTTATTTACTTGCTTTTTCCTTAACAAGCATTTTGCGGATGTTTTTGAGAACGGTGGTACTGGTATTCAGCCCCTTGGTGTCGGCGTCTAAATTGTATGTCCACATCAGTTCCGGTCTAGAGGATTCCATCTTGATATATATGGTATTATCGAGCGCGTGCTCTCTGGGTATATCATCAAAATAGATATATCCCTCGGGCATGTTGCTTCGCCAGAGCATCCAAATCTTGTTTTCTTTGAAAAATTTCTGCAAATTTGCCATTCCGGCTATCATCTCATCCACCGTCTGAATAGCCTGGTCAATATTGCTGCCGAGCTGTAGCAAGGCACCTTGCATTGTGGATGGATCTTCTATGGTATATTTCCAATGCGGCCGGAAACCATCCAAGTCGGCGGGGAAAATATCAGCATCTTTCTCTTCAGGGATGTATTCGCGGCGGAAGAGATACATCTCCGAGCCGCCGAAACCAACCCATGCACACGAACCCAGATAAACTGCATATATCGGAGAGGAGAAACGCACTTCGCCATTGCCTTGTTCATTCTCCCAGGAAGCCATCTCATTCGGTTCCGGGAATGCTTCGATATCTTGGATGAAATGCCGTATCTGCTTGAGCGAGAGGAAGGCGGGTTCTAATTCTGTAGAGGAGATAAAAACACCTTTTACGGCACCTAAACCACCTACCGTACCGTAACGGATACGAAAGAGTGTCTCTTCATGATCGACAAGTTTGGAATAATGCTCCTCGTAGAATATTTTGCCATTTTTGCTGATCATCTTAAATGCATTTCCATTGAGGGAGTTGCCGGCTTTTTTTGTCTGCGTTATTTCTTCCAGGGAGCGCAGGGTAGCAATGGCTCCTTCTTTCGTGCTGCCTAAGAAATAGACGGCGCCATTGCCGGATTCCTGGTTGATATACGTTGTGTTGGCGGTATATGCGCTATAATCTGTATAACCGATAACATAGATGGCGAATCCCACATGTTTGCCGTCTTTCTGCAAAGCATAGAGCACAGAGGGCAGGAAGGTGGCGGACTGCTTCATAGAGTCCAGACGAAGGTACTGATACTCACCGCCGAAAATATTCGGTGTGAAGATTTTCATGTTCTTTTTAGCGCATAGTGTGCACGCCAAAACCAAACTCAAAAAGAGAGAGACAAATCTGTTTTTCATAATTGTTCTCATTTTATTGCAAACCTTTGCGGGTGCAAAGGTAGTAAAAAAAAATGACATATGCAAGAAAAAAGTGTCCAAAGGCATTTTTTTTGTGTAATTTGCAAGTCCAAAACCCCGACATAATACCGACATAATACCGATAAGATACCGATTAATAATGTTAAAGTGTACGAAAATGGTTGCAAAATTTGCGTATATGAAAAAAAAGTCGTACCTTTGCAGCCAAATTGGCGCAAAGGATGAAAATTCTGTTGGCGATATTAGCAATTGGCCTGGCAATTATTTTGCTGTGCGTAGGGGTTATCTTCCGCAAAGACCATACGTTTCGCTCACAGCATATTCATGAAAATGAACGCATGAAACGCGATAACATCCATTGCGCCATTGCCGAGGACAAGATAGCGCGTAAAAGCGCCGCTAAAAAGATAAAAAGTTAAATAAACATATTTATGAAAAAGATTTTAAGTCCTGAAAAGGTACAATTGGTACAAAACATTATTAATTCCGTTTTGGTAACGGCAGTTATTGCCTTGTTTATTATCTTCTTTACCGTAAAACCCGGTTCACGCAAACCTGCAGCACCTGAAGTAGAAGCAGCAGGTGAGTTAATGCCGATAGCTGTAGTGAACACGGATTCTATCCTCAAACATTATACTTTGGCCGTTGAGTCGCAAGACAAGTTGATGGCTCAGTATGAGGAGTCGATGGTTAAGTTGGATACGAAAGCCAAAGCATTCCAGAAGGAGTATGAGACCTTCCAGCAAGACGTTCTCAATTTCCAAAAGAAATTGGAGGCCAACGCTTTCCTTAGCCGTGAGCGCGCAGAGAGCGAGCAAGCCAAACTGCAAAAGAAAGAGCAACAACTGATGGCTAAACAGCAAGACTTGGAGAACCTCCGTCAGAAGCTGAGCAACGACTTTATGAACCAGCAGGCTGAGTTGACGCAACAACTGCAAGATTCAGTTCAGCAATACTTGCGTGAATTCAATGCTGACGGTCATGTTCATCTTATTCTTAATGATGCTGTGCTGATGAATAAAGTGGCCGGTTATGACATTACGGAAGATGTGATTGAAGCTTTGAACGCACGCTATACCAAATAACGAGCGGTTATAAATTATGGGTTATAGGTTACGGTACATATTAGTCTTTCTTCTTTGTTCCTTCCTCTTTGTGCCCGTAGAGGCGCAGCGTATTCCGCAGGCATTGGAGTATACGGAGATTTACGACTTCATTGAGGAACTGACGAACGATGGGATCGTTTGTGCCAACGAAGCCATTAAGCCGTACACGCGTGACTATATCGCGGGGATGCTAAAGGAGGCGCAGAGCAAAGATTCGCTGTTGACTCGTCGTCAGCGCGATGACTTGCAGTTCTACATGCAGGACTATGCTTTGGAGCTCGACACGTTGCCCGTTTACAGCAGTTACGGTCATCGGCACATAACGCAATGGATTACCGAAGTATCTAATCTATCGCTGGCTGATCCGTCGTTGCACATACTGACTAAAGACAGAGTCTTTAAAATGCGTGTTCGGCCTATATTGGGGATGGATCTGACCTATAATAGGCACGGGTTGCTAATGCACCGTTGGTATGGCGCAGATATCCAAATGGACATCGCGAAGCACCTGTCTATCTGGGGCTCGCTGCGTGATAACAGTTGGAGCGGGCAAGGCATTGACGGTTCCCGTGTCACCAAACCAACTTACCTGAACAACCTGCCAGGCGTGCAATACAAAGAGGCGAGCTACGGCGGCGATTTCTCGGATTCGCGAGGTGGTGTGTCGCTTTATGCATGGTGGGGCAGTATCGGTATTCAGCGAGAGAGGATCCAGTGGGGTGACGCGCAGCATTGCTCGAATATCCTGTCCGGACATAACCCTGCTGTGCCGATGGTTACCCTTCAACTTACGCCTTGCAAATGGTTCCAGTTCGATTATTTCCATGCATGGCTGGTGAGCAATGTTATCGATTCCACGAATTACTATATAGAGAAAGACCGCGAGGGCGTGTTACAGCGCGAATACAGGCCTGCCAACAAGTTTATGGCGGCGAATATGTTCACGTTCATGCCGATTAAATACGTTCAGTTCTCGTTCGGTAACTCCATCGTTTACGCAGAGCGTAATGTGCAAGCGGCGTACTTCATTCCGTTTGCTTTCTATAAGTCGCTTGACCACCTGTTAACGAAGGGCTTGGGCGTGGAGAACCAGAACTCACAGGCCTTTGCTACGATTTCTATTCGTCCGACTGATCACCTGCGCTTGTACGGCTCATTCTTCCTGGATGAGTTTAAGTTCGCCCGTCTAAAGAAATCGAATCCGGAAAAGAACCCTGTTTCTTATCTCGTTGGTTTCAATTGGTCCGGTTGGCCGCCCCACGGATTCAGTCTCCGCGGAGAGTTCATGCGCTCTTACATCGCTTGCTACACGCACTCGATAGATGTGCTGGCCTATACGTCCAATAGCTATTATATGGGCCATTATATGGGCGATAACGCGCAGAGTATTTGGGTACAGCTGACCTATCGTCTGGTACGCAGTCTGCGGCTGACGTTGGATTATACGCATGACACGAAATACCGTGCATACGAATATATCCGTCATAACATTGCGGGCACAAGGGTACCGAATCCGATTATTGCGCAGAAGCCGTTTAGCGAGAAAATCTGGCGTAGCCATGAGTTTAAATTCCGTGCCCTTTACGAAGTGTTCAACAACTGCTACGCGCACGTGGACATCTGTTATAATGACACGCGTTCTTTCCTACCTACATCGGAACGCATAGAGGGAGAGGACCGGGGCTGGAATAAGGACGGCACGTCCATGGAGTTGTCCGGTGAAGCGCTAGAACGCTATTATCTGAATAAATACAGCCCTGCTTATTTCCAGGGCAGTAATATAACCTTCACTTGTGGGCTAAGTTTCGGCTTCTAAGAGGATTAGCGGCAATAATTGACGCGCATCTTATGGAAGTCCCTGCGAGCCTCAAAGACGGCTTTAAAACTCTTCGGACGGCCTTGCAGCAGATAGAAGAAAGCCGCGGCGTAGTCTAAGAAGAAACGTATAAAGAGCACTCCAAACGGGTGCTTTTTATTTTTGTATATCATCAGCAGGTTATTGCGATGATTGAGATAGTTCTTGCGTGGGTTATCGTAATGCAGCGACCCTCCTCCGAGGTGGAATACCGTGCTTTGTGGCACACACACAAGTCGCCAACCGGCATTTCTCATGCGCCAGCAAAGGTCAATCTCCTCCATATGCGCAAAGAACGAAGCATCCAGGCCGCCTAACTCCTTATACACTTTTGTGCGCACGCACATGCAAGCGCCCGAAGTCCAATCCACATCGATAACCGAGTCGTACTGGCCTTTGTCTTCTTCCACGTGCCACAACACCCGTCCGCGGCAATAAGGGTAACCCAAGGCATTTACGAAGCCTCCTGCAGCACCCGCGTGCTCAAAGAACGACTTGTTCTTCCAACTGCGTATCTTCGGCTGCACAGCCGCTACGTCCGGATGCGTTTCAAGATAATCGAGTAGGGGCTCTAACCATCCTTTCGGTGTCTCTACGTCCGAATTGAGAAGCACGACGAACTCGCTGTCCACTTGCTCAATGGCGCGGTTGTAGCCCTCTGCAAAGCCGTAGTTCTTGTCCAGGACGATCATCTTAACCGTCGGGAACTCCTTGGCTAACACATCCAGACTAGTGTCTGTACTGCCATTGTCCGCCACGATGAGTTCCGTCTGAATGATGACATCTGAATTCTGAAGACTCTCAACCACCGACGGCAGGTACCGGCGTAGCATCTCTGCGCCGTTCCAGTTTAATATGATTACTGAGCAGGTCTTTTCCACTTCCATCTGTTGTGACTCCATAGCCATAAATAAGGTTGTTCTTTAATATTTGCTTCGAGTTCTTGTGCATAGCGGCGGGTTATCTCGCCTAGCGGCAGCTCTTGCGGATTGGCCGCCAGCAGTTTCAGTTCCACCGTATAATAGCCCCGTTTGACACGCAGCACCTTGCCGTAAAAGACAGGGTAGTTGAATTTAGCGGCCAGCACTTCTCCACCATCCACAAAGCCGGTCTCTTGGTTCAGAAAAGTGAGCCATGTGCGTGTCACTTCCGGCCGTGGCTTCTGGTCGCTGTTCAAGCCCCATAGCACGGGTTTCTTCTCATTCTTGAGTCGTACCATTTCCCGCAGTACCCGTTGTTTCTCCACGTAAATGCCTTTCCATTTGGCGCGCAGGCTCATCATTAGGTCGTCCACCCGTTTGTTCTTCAGTTTGCGGTATACTTTGGCCACCCTCACAGCGGGATCTACCAAGTCGCCGACAGCCGCCAGCCATTCCCAGTTGCCCATGTGCGTGAACATGCTTATCACGCCTCCGGAAGTGTGTATATAACGCTGCGCCTCGTCCAGATTGCGGATCTCCATGCGTTGTGTCATCTCTTCATTGGAGCGGCCGTAGCAATAGATGATCTCCACGATCAGGTCGCAGAACTGGTGATAGAAAGCGCGTGCTATCTGTTGTCGCTCCGCCTCGCTCTTCTCCGGAAAGGAGTTGCGCAGGTTCTTGGCCACTATCTTTCGCCGATAACGCGCTACATGATAAACCAGCGGAAAGAGCAACCAATCCGAGATCCAGTAATGTACGGCAACCGGCAAACGGCTTAAAAGAGTGGTACAATATAATAGCATAACCAACAGAACGAAGTGATAATAGGTGCTGCCAGCAGTACGCTGTCAAAGCGGTCAAGCACACCTCCATGCCCGGGCAGAAAACGACCGGAGTCTTTAACTCCGAGGGAACGCTTCATGACGCTCTCCATCAAGTCGCCAAACGTACCGAAACCGCTTACCAGGAATGCAAAGATAGCCGTTGTAAGCGCTCCGCGACCTTCCACAATGATGGCATCGAACCAACCGAAATACCAAAGCAGGAACGCACCGCCAAGGGCAAAGACAAAACCGCCGATAAGGCCTTCCCAGCTCTTCTTCGGGCTCACATGAGGAATCATCTTATGATTGCCTTTCTTGCGTTTGGCCGTCAGACTGCCCACGCAATAGGCACCGGTGTCATTCACCCAGATCAGCACAAAGAGCGCTAAGACAAGCCATTTGTCCAGGAAATAAAGGAACGCCAGCGATGCCAAAGGGGCCACAATCATCATCTGCGAAATAAACAGATTGCCCCAGTTCTGCAACGGACGCTCGGAATGATTCCAGATCTCGTCCAGCAAGGCAAAAATAACCACCGGCAGATAGGCTATAGCCAGAATGATTCCGAAGGCCCGATAGTTCTGTGCCGAGCCCTCCACGCGCCATGCCAGGCTATCCGCCATGAGACATAACAGGATGGTGGCAAGACAGGAATAGATCCGTAGCGCACGGGGAGATTTGACTAAACGGTGGAATTCATCCTCCGCCAGAAGACAAATGATTAGGAAAATGCCTATAAAAGAGTAGGGATTCCATAGGATAGCGCCTACCATCGTGGCTACAAATACTGCCCCGCTAAGGGTCCGTTTGACTAATTCTGTCATATTCATTTCAATTTTGCGCTGCAAAATTACTAAAAAAAATTGACTTATGCAAATTATAAAGCATTTTTTTGCAAATTCGGAGAGAAAAATAGAACATTTTTATATAGGTGTTGCATAGGTAATAACCTCGACATAATACCGATGAGATCCCGATGGGAAAAATTGAACATTTTATGAATATGCAGACAGAAAAAATCAGATTTATGCAATTAAATTTGCACATGTCAAAATTTTTTTGTACCTTTGCACCCGCAAAGGTGTGTGTCACAGCGCACCGGTTAATTGTGAGCTTAAAAATAACACATTATATGAGTAAAAAAGAGATTCAATTTTCGTTGGTTTACCGCGACATGTGGCAGAGTAGCGGTAAGTATGTCCCCCGCAAAGATCAGTTGGCGCGCGTGGCGCCGGTCATCATTGACATGGGGTGTTTCGACCGCGTGGAGACGAATGGCGGCGCAAGTGAGCAAGTAAACCTGTTGTACGGTGAAAACCCCAATCAGGCAGTACGTACGTTTACCAAGCCTTTTAACGAGGCAGGCATCAAGACCCATATGTTGGACCGCGGTCTGAACGCGTTACGTATGAACCCCGTTCCCGCGGATGTGCGTAAGCTGATGTATAAGGTAAAACATGCGCAAGGCGTGGACATCACACGTATCTTCTGCGGTCTGAATGACCCGCGTAACATCATTCCGTCCATCAAATGGGCGAAAGAGGCAGGCATGACGGCCCAGGCGACGATGTGTATGACCTATTCGCCGGTACATACCGTTGAATACTACGTAAACCTTGCCGAGGAGCTGATTGCCAACGGCGCACAGGAGATATGCTTGAAGGATATGGCAGGTATCGGCCGTCCGACAATGCTCGGTGCCATCGTGGCAGCCATCAAAGCCAAACATCCGGATATCATCATCCAATACCACGGTCATACAGGCCCCGGTTTCTCCGTAGCCTCGATGCTCGAGATTGCCAAAGCCGGTGGTGACGTGTTCGATGTGGCTATCGAACCGCTCAGCTGGGGTATGGTGCACCCGGATGTGATCACCATCCAAGCGATGTTCCGCGAGGCAGGCTTCCTGGTGAAAGATATCAACATGAAAGCCTACATGGAAGCACGCAAACTGACGCAAGAGTTTATCGATGACTTCCTCGGCTACTGGATCGACCCGCGTAACAGCAAGATGACGTCTTTGCTCGTTGGTTGCGGTCTGCCGGGCGGTATGATGGGCTCGCTGATGGCTGACCTCAAAGGTCTGCATGCGGCTATCAACGCCAACCTGGCTAAACGCGGAGAGCATACGTTAAGCGAAGATGAGCTGCTTGTGGAACTGTTCCAGGAAGTGCAGCGCGTATGGCCGATGCTCGGTACCCCGTGTCTGGTAACGCCGTTCTCGCAATACGTTAAGAATGCCGCGCTGATGAATATCTTCAGCCGTTCGATGGGCGAGAAACCGTTCACGCGTATGGATCCGGCTATGTGGGGCATGATACTCGGCAAGTCCGGCAAACTGCCCGGCACACTGGCTCCGGAGATCATCGAACTGGCGAAAGAGAAGGGTATGGAGTTCTATACCGACGACCCGCAGGCCCTTTATCCGGACGTGCTGCCGCAATACATCAAGGAGATGAAAGAACTGGGTTGGGATCGCGGACAAGACGACGAAGAGCTTTTCGAGTTCGCCATGCACGACAAGCAGTACCGCGAGTATAAGTCCGGTCTGGCCAAAGAGCAGTTCAACAAGGAATTGGCACAGAAGAGGGGCGCGAAAGTGGAGATTCCAAAAGCCGCTCCTGCTGCACAGAATGCCGCTAACAACGATCTGGCAGCCGTGGCATATGCCCTTTATTTGGCTGGCAAGAAACCCAAAGAGGGTATTATTGCATTGCCGACCATCCGTCCTACAGCATGGAATCATAAACATTTTACTTTGAAATAAAAATGAAGGTTCGTGCTAGTCGAGTGTAAGCTTGCTTACGCAGCTCGACGACGCCGAAACTCCATAATTTAATTTAAATTATGAAAAAGTACAATTTTAATGCGGGACCGAGTATCCTCCCGCAGGAAGTGATCAAACAAACGGCTGAAGCCGTACTCGATTTCCAAGGTGAAGGTCTTTCCGTATTGGAGATCTCTCACCGTGCCAAGTATTTCCAGCCCGTCATGGACGAGGCGGAAGCGCTGATGAAAGAGTTGCTGAACGTGCCAGAGGGTTACCGCGTGCTCTTCCTGGGCGGTGGTGCCAGCCTGCAGTTCTGCATGGTTCCGTTTAACATGCTTGAGAAAAAAGCTGCATACCTGAATACCGGCGTATGGAGCAAGAAAGCGCTGAAGGAAGCCAAAGGCTTCGGCGAAGCAGTGGAAGTAGCAGCCAGCACGGATTCCATCCCGATGGACTTTGAGATCCCGCAGGACTCCGATTATTTCCATATCACGACGAACAATACTATCTTCGGTACGGAAATCAACGACGACAAACTCGCTGAGATTTACCGCAAGAAAGGCAATGTACCTTTGATTGCCGACATGAGTTCGGATATCTTGAGCCGTCCTATTGACGTCAGCCAGTATGATATTATCTACGGCGGTGCACAGAAGAACCTGGCTCCGGCCGGTGTGACCTTCGTCATAATCAAAGAGAGCTGTCTTGGTCGCGTAAGCCGTTATATCCCGACAATGCTCAACTACCAGACCCATATTGACGGCGGTTCGATGTTCAATACACCTCCTGTTCTGCCCGTTTATACCGCTCTGCTGACGCTCCGCTGGCTCAAGGCAAACGGTGGTGTGAAATGGATTGAGGCTCGTAACAAAGCCAAAGCCGACCTGCTGTACGGATGTCTGGATAACTCCAAACTGTTCATGCCGACCATCTCTAAGAAAGAGGACCGTAGCCGCATGAATATCTGTTTCGTCTTCAAGCCGGAGTACGCCGAGCTGCAAGATGACTTCTTCAAGTTTGCTACCGAGCGCGGCATGGTAGGTATCAAGGGTCACCGTCTCGTTGGCGGTTTCCGTGCTTCATGCTACAACGCGATGGACCTCGAAGGCGTGCAAGCTTTAGTGGATTGCATTAAAGAGTACGAGAAACTGCATTAATATGCCGTACTTCTCATTTCATCATTCAGAACCAACCAGGAAGAAAACGGTGCCAGCCGAGTTCTTCACAACACTTGTACATAAAATGAAAGTTTTAGTTGCAACAGAGAAACCCTTTGCCAAAGTGGCCGTGGACGGCATACGCGAAGTGGTAGAAGCAGCAGGTTATGAACTGGCGCTGCTCGAGAAATACACAGATAAACAGCAACTGCTGAATGCAGTAGCCGATGCAGATGCAATCATTATTCGTTCCGACATTATCGACGAGACCGTCTTGAACGCAGCCAAGCAGTTGAAGATTGTTGTGCGTGCCGGTGCCGGCTATGATAACATCGATCTCAATGCGGCTACAAAGCACAACGTAGTAGCCATGAATACCCCCGGCCAGAACAGTAATGCGGTTGCAGAGCTGGCTCTCGGTCTGATGGTATATGCCGTTCGTAACCTGTATAACGGCACCAGCGGAACCGAACTGAAAGGCAAGAAACTGGGCATCCATGCGTTCGGAAATGTTGGCCGTAATGTGGCACGTATTGCTCAGGGCTTTGGCATGGAAGTGTTTGCATACGATGCTTACTGCCCCGACGAGGCTATGATTGCAGCAGCAGTAACGCCGGTACACAGCGCAGCGGATCTATATAAAAACTGCAACATTGTTAGCCTTCATATCCCGGCTACCGACGAGACGAAGAACAGTATTAACCATGACCTGGTGAACCTCATGCCGAAAGGTGGCATCTTAGTCAATACAGCCCGCAAGGAAGTGATTGACGAGGAGGGTCTGATTAGCTTAATGCAGGAACGTCCGGACTTGAAGTATATGACGGATATTATGCCCGCAGCCGATACGAAGTTCCGTACATTATTCGAAGGAAGGTACTTCGCAACGCCAAAGAAGATGGGCGCACAGACAGCCGAGGCAAATATCAATGCCGGAATTGCTGCCGCTAAACAGATCGTGGACTTCTTCGTGAACGGTAACACAAGATTCCAAGTGAATAAATAAAAATTCCCTGCAATGAGCCGTCGGTTACAGCGTATATTCGTCTTTGTTCTTTTCTCTTTGAGCGGAGCGGTCTTTTGTCTGGCCGCTGACATCGAGTGCGTAGGAAAAGCCACGCAGGTGGTGGAGGGCAATGATACTACGTTCATCTTTAGGGATGAGCCTGCGCTACGCTCAAACATCGGTGCTGTGGACTGGTACACGTCTGATGGAACATTGTATGCCTCAGGAATGGAGGAGATCTTTCCGGAAGATGGCTGTTACCGGGTGAATAATATTCATTTCTGCGTACAGACCTATAAGGGCATTGACGATTTGGACTTTACCATCGAGGCTACTTGCGAAAACACGCTGCTCCATGTGACGGGTGACATCTCTTCGCGCGCACACACGTATTCCTTATCATATAATGCGCTTGCATGGAATACGGAAGAGTGGGTGGACTCGGCGGCAACCGCGGACGGCAAACTGACAAAGACCATTGTGCTACCTGCCCTTTATGGTGCTACACCGATCAAGCTGTGCTACGACGAGGAGATTCGTGAGAAATTAGACCTGGACTCAGCATGCGTGGAGAACGAATTGAAAGCGGACGAGGTACAGGCTGTGAAGCATGAGTTGACCAGTCTGGCCACGGTTCGCGGCAATGAAAACGAGAAGAGCAACGAGCGTAACCGCCCGACCAGTCAGACCTTAATCGCCAGTTCAGAGTACAGCGGACCGCTGGAGGTTGCTTTTTATAGCAACCCGACACCGGCAGCTATGTATTACCGCTGGGCGATTTATAAATCCACCGAACTGCTCGTAACGCGCAATGACCAGGACATCCGTTATACCTTCTCTGAACCCGGAGCCTACCGTATTGTATGTGCAGTCAATAACTCGCATTGTACTTCTGACTCCACGGAAATGTCAGTTCAAATAAGTGAGTCGTATCTGGCTGTGCCGAACGTATTCACACCAAACGGAGACGGTAAGAACGATGAGTTCCGCGTGGCGTATAGATCCTTGCGTGAATTCCATTGTTGGGTATATAACCGCTGGGGAAAGCTGGTTTACGAATGGACCGATCCGGCAAAGGGATGGGACGGAACGATAAATGGCCGTCCGGCTGCTGAGGGAGCTTATTTCTATGTGATTAGAGCACTCGGTACAGATGCGGATAAAAACGCTTCATACTCCATGAAAGCGGTTTATACAAAGAAGAAACTGAAAGCAGACGAGTCCGTAATCGGTGTTTATCAGATGTCCGGAGACATAAACCTCTTGCGCGGAAGAAAGTAAAAAACGATACTAATAATTTATTGTATGAAAAAAATGATGCTTATGGCTCTTACCACGGTAATGATGGCCGCATGTACGGAAAAACAGGCAGTAGTTGAAGAAAATGCCAACCCGTTGTTAAATTACGCCAATTGGACCACCCCGCACGGGACGTATCCCTTCAATGAGATATATGCGGAGCATTATATGCCTGCGTTTGACGAGGCTTTCCGGCAGGGTAGAGCTGAGATAGATGCCATTGTCCGTAATCCGGAGGAACCTACGTTTGCTAATACGATTGAGGCCTTGGAGAAATCCGGTCATACCTTGTCTGTGGTAGCCGGCTGTTTCTACAACCTCTCGCATGCTGAAACGAATGACTCCATTCAAGCGATTGAGGTAGAGTTGAGTCCGAAAATGTCGGAATATAGCACGTCCATCATCCTCAATGACAGTCTTTTCCAGCGTGTCAAGGCCGTTTATGACAAACGTGACCAGTTGCGCCTGGATGTTGACCAGCGTAAATTGTTAGAGGATACCTACGAGTCGTTTGCCGATAATGGTGCCAACCTGGATGAGGAAGGAAAAGCCAAATACCGTGAACTGACGGCCCGCCTGTCTATGCTTACGCTAAAGTTCGGTCAGAACGTACTCAAAGCAACCAATGCATGGACCAAACTCATTACCGACGAGAAGCAATTAGAGGGCTTGAATGACGATACTAAAGGCATGCTTAAGGCCAAAGCGGAGAGTAAGGGACAAAAAGGATGGTTGCTTGACCTCAAGCCAACGACCCTCAGACCGGTGCTGCAGGATTGCGCTAACCGTGCACTTCGCCAAGAGATTTACATGGCATCTTCTACGCGTTGTATCGGTGGAGAATTCGATAACACGCAAAATATAATCAACATTGCCAACACACGTCTGGAAATTGCCCAGTTGTTCGGCAAAGAAGATTACGCACAGAAATCACTCCATAAGACATGTGCCGAGACAGAAGAAAATGTAATGAATTTCCTTGACCAGCTGCGTGACGCATATATGCCGGCAGCTAAGGAGGACGTAAAAGAATTGCAAGATTACGCAGTTTCGTTAGGCTTTGAAGGTGAACTTCAGCCATGGGATTGGAGTTTCTACAGCAAAAAGCTGCAGGATGCCAAGTATAGCATTTCGGATGACATCCTTCGCCCATACTTTGAATTGGAGTCCGTTAAACAAGGCGTGTTTGGCTTGGCTAAACGCTTATATGGCTTGACATTTGTGGAGAACAAGGATATTCAGGTTTATCATCCGGAAGTATCTGCATACGATGTATTCGACAGGCATGGCAAATTCCTAGCGGTATATTATAGCGATTTCCATCCGCGTGACGGCAAACGGGGTGGTGCATGGATGAATGATTTTCAGCCGCAATACAAATATGGCCGTAAGGATCATCGCCCACATATTGTCAACGTAATGAACTTTACGCGCGCAACCGAGACAAAGCCGGCCTTGTTAACACATGACGAGGTTGAGACTTTCCTGCACGAGTTTGGACATGCGCTTCATGGTATGTTAACCCGTTGCCGTTATAGTTCCCAGAGTGGCACATCGGTACCGCGTGACTTCGTGGAATTGCCAAGCCAGTTTAATGAGAACTTCCTTGATGAGAAAGAATTCCTGGATACTTTTGCCAAACATTACGAGACTGGCGAACCTATGCCGGAAGAACTGATTGAGAAAATCAAGGCCGCTAATAACTACCATGCTGCTTATGGCTGTGTACGCCAGTTGTCCTTCGGTTATCTCGACATGGCATGGCATAGACTTCATGAGCCATTCGTTGTTCCGGAAGGACAGACAGCAAAAGAAGCGGTTCTTAACTTTAGTAACGAAGCCATGGAGCAGGTTAGAGTAATGCCGAACATAGAAGGCACACAAATGGCTCCATCCTTTACGCATATCTTCTCCGGAGGCTATGCAGCAGGCTATTACAGCTATAAATGGTCAGAATTGCTTGACGCAGATGCATTCTCGGTATTCAAGAAAGCCCAGGCAAAGCGTGGCTCAATCTTTGATAAGAAATCGGCTAATTCCTTCCGCACCAATATTCTCGAGCGTGGCGGTACGGAGGAACCAATGGTTCTTTACCGTCGTTTCCGTGGAGGAGATCCATCGATTGATGCCCTGCTGGAGCGTGACGGAATCAAGAAATAAAGGCTATACGCAAAGATACAGAAAACTCCTGCTCATTCGAGCGGGAGTTTTTATTAAAAGTAAGTACTCTTAGTTAAGTCCGGTTTAATACCACGCTTTTTAGAAAGCGAAAACAGCCGTCGTCTCGACGTCTGTTTTTCTAAGGTATTAGTCTGTTTATTTAAGGTACAAAAAAGATTGGTCTTATCAAAAATGGATTTAAATTGTCAACTACACTTAGCATTTTTCTTAAATCCGGTGCAAAGGTACTACATTTTTTTTATATGCGCAAATTTTTTTATATGTTTTTTAACATATTTATGCAACTTTTTTTGATTTTTATCGATTATTGGCGATTTTGAACATTTAATCAGAGTTTTTCAAGTTCAATTACTTCCAAATTGTCAATTTTTGTTCCGTCGATAGTGAATCTCAACAGCGTCTGGCATGGTTGCCATCCTTGTTTTCCTGCTGCACCCGGGTTCATAGTTAGAAATTTGAATTGCGAATCATACTGTACCTTCAAAATATGGCTATGCCCGCAGACAAAGAGATCAATTCGTTGATTCGGGTCTTCATGTTGCTCAAGCGCCTTGCGAAAAATGGGTAAGAGCCAAGGATTATAATGCCCCGGATAGCCACCTATATGCGTCATGAGCACGTTAACATCTTCCACTCGAAAACGGTAAAACTCACTTAGCGTATAGCGCACATCACCGCTATCCATATTCCCATAAACCGCACGGGTAGGCTTGGACTCACGCAAACGGCGTAGCACATCCTCGCTGCCTATGTCACCCGCATGCCAAATCTCATCTACGTCTTTGAAATGTTCCAAGACGCGTTTGTCCAGCAATCCGTGCGTGTCGCTTAATACGCCTATTCGAGTCATTTGTGTGTCAGTTTATCAATGGTGAAGATTGACGCAATAATGGCAATAACGGCAACCGTAATGAAGAAAAGCAGGTCACGCAAATCCAGCACACCACGGGAAAGAGATGAGTAATGGTCTTGCATCAAAAGCCAGTACAAAACAAAACACATGAGAGCCCCGGAGATGAAACATACTATCTGACTCTTGCTGACGGTGGCGCAAAGCAAGCCGAGTGCCATAAAAGAGCCACTTAGCAGAATGAGACCAATGAACGATCCGAGAAAAGCACCACTATCCAGGTTTCCCATCGGTTCCGCCATATAAGCCACTACGAAATAATGTACAAAACAGGGCAATAAGCCAATTAAGACGAGCGTCCAGGCTGCAAAATACTTACCCAATATAATACGTGTCAGCGAGATGGGTTTCGTGCGGATTAAATCCCATATGCCCGATTGTCTTTCTTCCGAAAACAAACGCATCGTAAGGGCAGGGCATAGTAACATAAAGAGCCACGGACTCAATTGGAAAAGCCCGTCCACTTGGGAATAACCGGAGTCAATGATGTTCCATTGGCCCGGAATGACCCAAAGGAAAAGACTTATTGCCAATTGGTATAATCCGATAACAATATATGCAATCGGCGTAGAGAAATAATATGAGAGCTCTTTACGATACACTATTTCTTAACCGGTGTTTTGGGGAAGAAGATCCAGAAGAGGATGGCCACTACCAAAGCATAAGCGGCAAAGGAATACCATGACATCTTCCATCCGTCCCAAATAGCCATGAAATCAGCAGTCTCAGGCAGATGATATACAAACTTATTCACAACGGCCTGTGCCGAGAGTGTACCGATAGTAGCTCCGACGCCATTGGTCATTACCATGAATAAGCCTTGTGCGCTTGAGCGCATCGATGGGTCAGTCTCTTGATCTACATAAAGCGCTCCAGAGATATTAAAGAAGTCAAATGCAAAACCGTAAACAATGCAGCTGAGCACGAAGAGCAATACACCCGGGAAGCCCGGATTGCCTGCACCAAAGAAAGCGAAACGGAATACCCACGCGAACATCGCCATCAGCATTACATTCTTTATACCGAATTTCTTAAGGAAGAACGGAATAGCCAGAATACACAGCGCTTCGCAGATCTGGCTGATGGAAATCAAAATACCGGAGTGTTGTACAGCAAAGGTCTCTGCAAAAGCAGGATTGGCGCTAAAGCTTGCCAGGAACGGATTTGCAAAGCCATTGGTGATTTGCAGACTTACACCCAAAAACATACAGAAGATGAAGAACAGCGCCATTTTCTTTTGCTTGAAGAGCGCAAAGGCTTTGAGACCAAGTGCTTCCACCAAGTCCACTTTGCCTTCCGTCTTACTAACCTCACAGTTCGGTAACGTCAGCGAGTAAGCCGCCAGAATAAGGCTTAGACCTCCACTTATAACAAACTGAGCGGGTGTATCCATTGCACCTACAAGGTCGACAATCCACATTGTAGCGATAAAACCAACTGTTCCGAAAACACGGATAGGCGGGAAGTCCTTGACGGTGTCCATTCCGGCCTTTACAAGCGCGTTAAATGCCACGGAATTAGTCAAAGCAATCGTCGGCATGAAGAATGCTACGGAAATGGTGTAAAGCGAGAAGAGTGGGGCAAAAGCCACGTCTGCACCTGCCGTAAAGGCATAAATACCTGCTGCACCCATGAAAAGACCAGCTAAAGCATGACATAGACTCAAAGCTTTCTGAGCGGGTAACCAGCGGTCAGCTACAATACCCATCAAGGCCGGCATGAAAAGGCTGACGATACCTTGAATGGAATAGAACCATCCGATTTGTGAACCAAAACCGTGAGCGCCAAGATAGCGGCCCATTGATGTTAAATACGCACCCCATACCGCGAACTCCATGAAGTTCATCACAATGAGGCGAATCTGAAGAGATCTGTTTTTCATAATACTATCTAATTTCAAATATAACTATCCAATTAAAACTCACTTGTAAAGTGGAATTTAATATGCTTATAGTCTTGTTGCGCCATGCTCAAAACGTAGGCACTATCCGCCATAAACACATCCCGTCCTTCTTTGTCGTAAGCCATATACTGCGCTTTGCGCTTCTTGAAGGTATCCAATTCAGCATCGTCATCCGATTCAATCCAGCAAGCTTTGTACATCTGCAAGGGTTGCCATTTGCATTTTGCTTGATATTCATGCTCCAAGCGATACTGAATGACTTCAAACTGCAATTGTCCTACGGTACCGATGATTTTTCGTCCGTTCAACTGGCTTATAAAGAGCTGTGCCACACCTTCATCCATAAGCTGATTAACGCCTTTTTCCAATTGTTTCTGCTTCATCGGATCGGCATTATCAATATATTTGAACATCTCCGGAGAGAAGGAAGGCAATCCTTTGAAATGCAGTTTCTCGCCCGAGGTAAGTGTGTCGCCTATTTTGAAGTTTCCCGTGTCAGGCAAACCAACTATATCGCCTGCATACGCTTCATCCACGGTCTCTTTCTTTTGCGCCATGAAGCATGTAGGTGCTGCAAATCGCATTTGCTGCTCTTTGCGTACATGGTAATAATAGGTATTCCGCAGGAACTTACCGCTACAAATCTTGAAGAAGGCGATACAGGACCTATGATTCGGGTCCATATTAGCATGAATCTTGAAGCAGAAGGCCGTAAATTTGTCCTCCATCGGTTCCACGGCTCGTTCTTCGGCTGTTACAGGACGCGGAGATGGCGCATTAAGAACAAAGAAATCGAGTAGTTCTTGCACTCCGACAGTCTTATAGGCAGAGCCAAAGAACACCGGAGCCAAGTCGCCACGCAGGTATGCTTCTTTGTCAAATTCCGGATACACTCCGTCGATCAATTCCATATCAGCCTGCAGTTTCTCGCTTAGCTCTTTCGGGCGATTGTTGAGCGCGAAGACGGACTCAAATTTAAGTCCCTGTCCGTTCGCCCATGTTACAGGCGTACAATGAATACCCAACTCGCGTTCTGCTTCATCCATCAAATCAAACGGATCTTTGCCTTCACGGTCCATCTTGTTCATGAAAATCATGACAGGTGTTTTGCGCATTCGGCATACTTCCATCAAGCGGCGAGTCTGCGTCTCAACACCTTTAGCTGAATCGATGACCACTATCGCACTATCAACGGCTGTCAACGTACGGAAAGTGTCTTCTGCAAAGTCCTGGTGACCGGGTGTATCAAGAATATTGATATGATAGCCGTCGTAATCGAAACCCATCACGGAAGTAGCAACGGATATACCACGCTGCTTTTCGATCTCCATCCAGTCAGAAGTGGCTGTCTTTCGAATCTTATTTGACTTGACCGCCCCGGCTACGTGAATAGCTCCGCCATATAACAGAAGTTTCTCTGTAAGTGTAGTTTTACCGGCATCCGGGTGAGAGATGATGGCAAATGTGCGACGACGCAGTATTTCTTGTTGATCAGCGGAGGGTAGCATGGAATTCTTGTTCGAATTTTGCCTTCAGACGATTCATAACGTTCTCAATCTGTGTATCTTTGAGCGTATTCTCCGCATCTTGCAAGATGAATGAAAGGGCATACGATTTCTTGCCGGTCTCGAGGTTCTTTCCCTCGTATACATCAAAGAGGAATACGTTTTTCAGCAGTTTCTTCTCTACAGAGAAGGCGGCACGTGCCAAATCGGCGAACTCGATGTTCTTATCCACCAGCAAAGCGAAGTCACGCTTCACTTCCGGATATTTTGGCAAATCGTTGATAACAGCCTTGTATTGCTTGTTTTGCTTGAGCAGTTGATTCCAATCCAGGTCTGCATAGAATACTTCCTGGTCGATATCGAAGATCTTCAGCTGCTTACGAGTCACAATACCGATAAATCCTAATGCCTTGCCATTAACGGCCTTAAGCACCAATCCATCGCTAAACAATTCATTCTCAAGGCGTTCTACGCTTATTTTCGTTATATCGATGCCCAAACGCACGAGAATATTATCGACATAGGCACGGAGCTGATAGAATGAAGTCTTCTCGTCTTTACGAACCCAACTCTGCGCAGATTTATTACCTGTCAGCCACAAGCCCAAATGCGGTTCTTCGGAATATTCAACGAGTGAATTCTCGGGATTATGTTCACGCGCTGCCGGATTAGCATGATAATGATAACAACTGCCAAATTCATAGAATTTGAGGTCGTTATTCTTTCGGTTTGCGTTTCGTGCAATAGATTCCAATCCGCCAAAGAGTAGGGTTTGACGCATAACGCCAAGATCCTGGCTCAACGGATTCATTATCTTCACACAATTAGCCAACGGCAGTTGCTCCAGCGGCTCGTAATAAGCCACTTTGGTGAGCGAGTTATTGAGAATCTCGTTAAATCCTTGAGCGGTCAGCTGTTCCGCTATGCGACGACGCAATTGCTCCGGATTCGGTTTCGGGCTATAAGCCAGACTGGTATTCAGTTTCTCCGGGAATTCCACATTATCGTAGCCGTATATACGAAGTATATCTTCTACCACATCGCACTCTCGTTGAACATCCACACGGTAACGGGGAACAGCCAATTGCCAAATATCGCCATCTTTCTTGACAATCTCAATCTCCAGCGCGCGTAAAATGGTCTCGATAGTATCTTCGCCAATCGCTTTGCCGATAAGATTGTTCACACGGCTTATCTGAATCGTTACGTCCCATGGCTTGAAATCGCCATTTACAGTATCCGTTACTTCCATAGCCACCTGCCCGCCTGCCACTTCTTGAATAAGAAGTGCTGCACGCTTGAGCACATAGATGGTGTTATTCGGATCGCAGCCACGCTCATAGCGGAACGAAGCGTCCGTCTGTAACTGATGACGGCGGCTGGTCTTACGGATGAAGACCGGGTCAAAATATGCGGACTCCAGGAACACATTCTTCGTGTTTTCCGTCACACCGCTTTCCAATCCGCCGAAAACGCCTGCAATACACATTGCCTCGGAGCTGTTGGCAATCATCAGGTCACGCTCATTCATCTCGCGTTCTATGCCATCAAGCGTGACAAATTTCTCGCCTTGTTTGGCCAAACGCACATGAATCTCGTTGCCTTTTATCTTGTCTGCATCGAAAGCATGTAACGCTTGTCCGCACTCATGGAGAACGAAGTTCGTCACATCGACGATGTTATTTATCGGTCGAAGACCGATAGTAAGCAAGCTGTTCTTCAGCCACTCCGGCGATTCTTTCACTTCCACGCCTTTGATGCTCACGCCCGAATAACGCGGACAAGCCTCCGGAGCATCAACCACTACGTGGATTGGTAATTGGTTATTGTTAATTGTAAATTGCTCCACATCGGGCTTCTGGAGACGAACATCCTGTCCGTGCGCTTTATAATAGGCATACAGATCCCGCGCAACACCAAAATGGCTGCAAGCATCCGAACGGTTAGGCGTTATATCCACTTCGATGATCGTATCGTTTTCTATGTGATAATACTCCGCAGCCGTCATGCCAACAGGCGTATCAGCCGGAAGGACGATGATACCGGCATGGTCTGTTCCAACGCCTATCTCATCTTCCGCGCAAATCATTCCCCACGATTCTTCGCCACGCAGTTTGCCTTTCTTGATCGTAAAGCTCTCGTCTCCGCTATAAAGAACGGTTCCGATAGTAGCAACAATCACTTTCTGTCCGGCTGCCACATTAGGCGCGCCACAAACGATTGGCAAAGGTTCGCTTTCACCAATATTGACGGTCGTTACATGCAAATGGTCAGAATTAGGGTGGGGTGCACACGTCAGCACTTCGCCTACTACCAGGCCTTTCAGCCCACCACGGATGGTCTCTTTTTCTTCTACTGTCCCTACTTCGAGACCAATGGAGGTAAGGATTTTAGCTACTGTCTCTGCATCATCCGGCAGATTAATGTAGCGTTTCAACCACTTATAAGATATATTCATCGTTTATTTTTTTGTTTCTTCAGGCATGGGATCTGCAAAATCACCGACTTGCTCTATTTGGCCATCCAGAACGGCTGGTGAACCATATTTAAGCATAACCATTTCTTCCGGCTCAGGACAACCATATTTTTCGATGGGTGCCGGACCGTAAAGACACTCATGGGAATCACAACTGGTGCCAAGCAATCCGAAGCTCATCGCACCAAGTATCACATTGATTCCATGTAACCATTTCTTTTTCATAACGTATGATTTTTACACATTTATCCAAAATCGGGTACAAAAGTAGTAAAAAAATTTTGAATTACCAAATAATTGGTAAAAAAAATGAAGAAATACGTTTAATCGTACCCTATGGCTAAGAATTATGCTTGCATATATTTAGTTCATCGGGAATTCCAAATTAAGGAAAAATTGAACATTTTGGAGTGAAAAAATTAGGACAAAACCTCGACATAATACCGACGAAACCTCGAAGAACCGTAAAATTGAACATTTTAAGAAAAAAGGTTAAAAGTTAAAAGTATCGAAATTGAAATTGCACATTGCACAATTACATGATATAAGATGTGATATATGTATAATAAAATATTGTA